>CAZSZO010000001.1:0-213194 GCA_964611125.1 uncultured Phycisphaeraceae bacterium
GCTCGAACCAGTGGCGGGTGGCCAGGGTGCTGAGCAGGCTGAGCATGTCGAGATGGCGATGCTGCATGAGGGCGACGCAGGCGCGGATGCAGGCGGGCTCGAAAATGGTGTCGGCGTCGGCGAAGAGCAGCAGCTCGCCCGGCCGGGCGGGGCCGCCGGGGGAGGCCTGCACCGCCGAGTGAACCGCGTGCACCTTGCCGGCCCAGTCGGGCGGGCAGGCGTCGATGAGATGGATGTGGAATCGCGGGTCGCCGGCGATGAGCTCGCGCAGGATCGTCTCGGTGCGATCGGTGCAGCGGTCGAGGGAGAAGGTGACCGAGAGCGACGGGTAATCCTGGCGCAGGAGCGAGCGGGCGACGTCGGCGATGACGACCTCTTCGTTGTGCGCCGGGATCACGAGGCGGACGTGCGGGACCTCGGCCGAAGCGGCGAGCAGGGCGCGAGCCTCGGTGAGGTCGAGCCCATCGCGGGCGGTGGGGAGGCGGCGGGTGGCCAGCACATGCCCGAGGACGATCGCCCAGTACGCCGCGGCGCAGAGCGCCAGGGCCGTCAGGATGATCAGGGCGAGAAACTGGGGGAGGGGCATGGAAGGGTGCAGCGTAGACCGGTCGGACCCCAACCCCCCACCCCCCAACCCCCCCAACCCGATGCGGCCCGTCGCTACCCTGAGAACCCATGGCCCCCAGCACTCCCCCCACCCCCCACACCCCCCCGACCCCCACCACCACTCCGAGCACGGCGCCTGGCAGCGCCGGCGCGGCGCCCGCGCTCGGCCTGCGCGAGTTGGCCGGGCAGATGCTGGCGAGCGAGGCGAAACTCAAGCTGGGCGGCGGCAAGGCGGCGATCGATCGGCAGCACGAGAAGGGGCGCCTGACAGCGCGGGAGCGGGTCGAGAAGCTAATCGACCCGGGCACGGGATTTCAGGAATACGGCCTGTGGGCGGGCTTTGGCATGTACGAGGAGTTTGGCGGGGCGCCGGGGGCCGGGGTGGTGACGGGCGTCGGCGTGGTGTCGGGCATGCGGTGCATGATCATCGCCAACGACGCGACGGTGAAGGCCGGGGCGTTCTTCCCGATGACCTGCAAGAAGATCATCCGGGCCCAGACCATCGCCCACATGGCCCGCCTGCCGCTGGTGTACCTGGTGGACTCGGCGGGCGTCTTTCTGCCGCTGCAGGAGGACGTCTTCCCCGACACCGACGACTTCGGCCGGATCTTCCGCAACAACGCGGTGATCTCGGCGGAGGGGATCCCGCAGATCGCGGCGATCATGGGGTACTGCGTCGCGGGCGGCGGGTATCTGCCGGTGCTGTGCGACACGCTGCTGATGACCGAGGGCTCAGGGCTGTATCTGGCGGGCCCGGCGCTCGTCAAGGCCGCGATCGGCCAGGTGGTGACTGATGAGGAGCTCGGCGGGGCCGCGATGCACGCGGCGGTGAGCGGGACGATTGATTTCAAGGAGAAGGATGACGATTCCTGCATCCAGCGGCTGCGGTCGCTGGTGGGCAAGCAGCGGCGGCTAGACCCCGCCGACGAGGGCGGCCGGCGCGGAGCGGGGCCGTACCGCGGCGGCGAAGACCTGTACACGCTCTTCACCGACAAGGCCGGGGCGCAGTACGAGGTGCGCGATCTGATCACCTGCCTCGTGGACAGCCGCGTGACGGACGGGGTGCTCGGTCCCGACTTTGACGAGTACAAGGCTGACTACGGGCTTTCGATCGTCTGCGGATACGCCCGCCTGGGCGGGCACGCCGTGGGCATCGTGGCGAACCAGAAGAAGCTGGTGCACCGGTCCATGCCGGGAGGCTCGGCGGGGCCGACCAAGGCGGTGCAGATGCCCGGGGTCATCTATGACGACTCGGCCGACAAGGCCGCGCGGTTCATCATGGATTGCAATCAGCGGAAGGTCCCGATCGTGTTCGTGCACGACACCACAGGCTTCATGGTGGGTCGCGACAGCGAGCAGGGCGGGATCATCCGGGCCGGGGCGAAAATGGTGAACGCCATGGCCAACTGCGTGGTGCCCAAGATCGTGCTGATCACCGGCGGCTCGTACGGGGCGGGGAACTATGCGATGTGCGGACGGGCGTTTGATCAGTTCCTGAGTTTCGCCTGGCCTTCGGCCAAGTGCGCCGTGATGGGCGCCAACCAGGCGACGGGGGTTCTGACGACGATCGAGGAAGCCTCGCGCAAGCGCAAGGGCGAGACCATCGACCCCGAGACGCACAAGCAGATCTACTCGGCGATTCACGCCGGGTACACCGAGCAGGCGGACATCCGGCACGCGGCGGCCCGCGGCTGGGTGGACCGACTGATCGAGCCGCACCGCAGCCGCGAGGAGCTGATCGCGGCGCTGGAGGCGACGCGCGGGTGGGACTACTCACGGGACCTCAAGACCGGGGTGCTTCAGACCTGATGTGGAAACTGGAAAGCGGTTTCTCGGTCTACAGAGAATGGGCTGGATCGCAACCCACCGGTCCGGAGACGAGCGATGGCCAAGAAGCCCCAGTCGGAGATCATTCGGCACACCGAGCCCAGCAAGAATGCGGGGACCGCCCCGCCGCGCTGTCTGACTGAGAAGCAGATGAAGGCGGTGGAGGACCACGTGAGCAAGCACGTGGGCAATTTCAAGATGGTGCTGCACGAGGTCATCTCGGAAGGCATCCATCTGGATGTCATCCCGGTGGAGCCGATCAAATCCCGGCCTTTCAAGACGTTCGTGACGATGGGGACGAGTGCTGTGCCGATGGCCGTTCCTCCGGGGTACGAAGGCCCGGATCGCATCGAACTCGCGGTGGTGCTGCCGCCGGAGTGGCCGACGGACGCCGAGTCTTTCAAGGCGCCCGGCGAACTGCACTACTGGCCGATCAGGTGGCTCAAGAACCTCGGGCGGCTGCCGAGCGACTTCGATACCTACTTGGGCGTCGGGCACACCGTGCCCAACGGCGAGCCGCCGGAGCCCCTCGGAAAGGGCTGCAAGTTTGTCTGCTGGATGCTGGTCCCGCCGCTGAGCTTCAAGCCAGGATTCTCCATGCTCAAGTCGCGGGGTTTCAGCGTGGAGTTTCTCCAGATCATCCCGCTGTACTTGGAGGAGATGGAGCTGAAGCTGAACGAAGGGGTGGAGGTGCTCTGGGATCGGTTTGCGGACGCGGCGATCGATCCGACGCTGCTGTGTGACCCCGAGCGGCCGAACGTCGCCAAGAGGGGAAAGACAATCAGGCGGCGGCCTTCTGGGGCTCCCGATGGCGCGACCGCACCGCCCACAGCACCAATCCGAGCCCGGCCGCCATCATGATCGCGCACGCGAAGAACGGGGCGCCGGGGATGCGGACGGGCGCGGAGTCTGAAATGAAGTACCCCGCCAGACTCGTGCTGATGAGCGGCCCGAAGATGCCCGAGAGGCTCTTGACGCTCTGCAGGGCCCCCTGCACGGCGCCTTGCTCATCGGGCCGGACTGACTTGGTGATGATCGCCTGGGCCGCGGGGGCCGCGATGCCCCCCGGGCTGCACAACACAATCACGATGTAGATCATCCACCCCTGGGTGGCCAGGCCATACCCGACGAACGCGGCGATACCCAGCGCGATCCCGAGAATCAGCGAGCGGATCTCGCCGAGACGGGGGATGAGCGTCCGCGTGAGCCCACCCTGGACGACGACGGCGCAGATGCCCACGGCGAAGAGGGACATGCCCACCTCGAAGGGCCCCCAGCCGAATCGCTCGGAGCTTGTGCCCGCCCAGACGCCGTGCAGCCCGAACTCGGCGAGGTTCATCATGAACGACGCGATGGCGAGGCGGAAGACCAGCGGATAGGCGGTCAGCCGGCCGAGGGCGCCGAACGGGTTGCACTTTGCGAGGGTGACCTTCGAGCGGTGCTCGGGCGCCAGCGACTCAGGGAGCACGAACGCGCCATAGAGCCAGTTGAGGAGCGACAGCACTCCGGCGACGATGAAGGGGAGCCGGATGTCGGTCGCGCCCAGCAGCCCGCCCGCGACGGGCCCCATGATGAAGCCCACGCCGAAGGCGGCGAAGACCATGCCCATCGCCGCGGCGCGGTTCTTGGGCGACGAAACATCGGCGACATACGCGAAGGCGACGGTGATGGTGGCGCCGGAGAGGCCGTTGATGGCCCGCGTGAGGTAGAGCACGCCCAGCGTCGGGGCGAAGGCCTGCCCGAAATAGTCGATGCCGGAGCCGAACATCGAGATGAGCAGGATCGACCGCCGGCCGAACTGATCAGAGAGGGCCCCCATCAGCGGCCCGAAGAGAAAGGTCATGATGAAGAAGGTCGTCATGAGCCGGCCGAAGATCGGCAGGGCCTCCGCCTCGGTGGCCCCGGCGCCGAGCAGTTGCTGCACGAGCTTTGGGCCGATGGGGATGAGCAGCCCGAAGCCGAGGGTCTCCAGGAACACGGTCAGCATGATGAAGCCCAGCGCGGGCTTGCGATCGGACACGGGGAAACCTCGGTGTTGGCGGGGGGCGGCTGCGTGAGCGCGAAAACAAGACCAGCCGGGAGCGTAGCCGCGGCCAGAGCCGGCGCGGCCGGAAGCGGCAGGGGCGGTTATGGGCGGCAGGCTGTTCGTTCAGGATCACCTGCGCGGCGCCGTCGGCCGGGTCGGCGGAGGGGCCGGCGGCGAGGGTGCAATCGGCGGCGTGCTTGATCCGTTGAACATGGTGAGGAGCAACTCATGAACCGCAATCCGATGACCGTGTTTCCGCTCGCCCTTGTCGCCGCCAGTCTGGCGGGCCTGCCGGGAGTCGGCGGATCGGCCGCAGGGCAGGAGCGGCGGCCGCACGCCGACGCGCGGCAGGAGAACCGGCAGGAGAACCGCCAGGAAGCCCGGCGCGATGATCGCAAGCAGGACCGGCGCGAAGACCGGCGTGAGGATCTCCGGGAAGATCGCCGGGAAGACCGGCGTGAAGACCGCCAGGCGCGGCGGCTCGACGCGGCTCAGGCCAAGTTCGACACCAACGGCGACGGCAAGCTCGACGAAGCGGAGCGCGCGGCGTTCAAGGCGGCGGCGGAAGCCCGCACGGCGAAGGTGAAGGCCGCGCTCGACGCCAACAAGGACGGGCTGGTGTCGTTCCAGGAATGGAAGGCGGCGTACCCGGAGCTGCGCGGCTTTGAGGCGGAACTGGCCGAGAAGATGAAGAACGCCAAGGTGAAGGCGGAGCTGCTGAAGAAGTTCGACAAGAACGGCGACGGGCAGCTTGATGACACCGAGAAGACCGCCGCGCGGGCGGAGTGGCAGCAGAGCCGGCTGGACCTGATCGCGAAGTTTGACGTCAACGGGGACGGCAAGCTTGACGACGGGGAGCGGAAGGCGATGGTGGAGTCGCTCAAGGGAGGGAAGGCGGCGGGGTGAGAACCTGCGCGCCTCGCAGCGGCTGGCGGAACGAGCCTGGGAGTTAGAGGTTGCCGCGGCGCTGCTGCTCGAGCTCCAGGGCCTCAAAGAGGGCCTTGAAGTTGCCCTTGCCGAAGCTCTGCGAGCCGCGCCGGCAGATGATCTCGAAGAACAGCGTCGGCCGGTCCTGCAGCGGGCGCGTGAAGAGCTGGAGCAAGTAGCCCTCATCATCGGCGTCGACCAGGATGCCCAGCTTGCGGACGGCCTCGTGGTCCTCGCGGACGGCCTGGTGGCCGTGGGTCGTGAGCATCGTGTTGACGCGGTCCCAGACGTGCTCGTAGTAGGCGTCGGGGAGGGTCAGGAAGTCGACCCCGCGGGCCCGGAGCGCGGCGATGGAGTGGAGTTCATCATCGGTGCGGAGGGCCAGGTGCTGCACGCCGGGGGTGTTGCAGTGCCAGTCGAGGTACTCCTGCACCTGCGACTTCTTCTTGCCCGGGGCGGGCTCGTTGATGGGCATCTTGATGAGGTTGTTGCCGCTGGCCATCACTTTTGACATCAGGGCGGAGAAGTCGGTGGCGATGTCCTTGTCGTCGAAATGCTTGAACATGGTGAACTCGAGGACATCCTCGTAGAACTTCACCCAGTAGTTCATCTTGCCCAGTTCGACGTTGCCGACGAGGTGGTCAACGTACTTGAGCCCGCAGGGGTTCCTGCGGTTGTAGTCGTTGACCGAGAGCACCGACGTGTTGGAGGGGCCGCCCGAGCCGTCGAGCGTGCGGAAACCGGGCTGGAATACGCCCCCCTGCTTCACCTTCACCAGCTCATAGGCGCCGGTGCGCGAGACAAAGGAGTGCACCACCCGGCCGTAGGTGCGGATGCCGGCCATGGTCACCGAACCCTGGGCATCGCTCACGGTCCGCGGGGCGTAGGCGGGGATCGCGCCGTTGCGAACCGCCCGCTCAAAGGCCTTCTCCGCGTCGAAGACGGTGAAGGCGACGTCCTTCACGCCGTCGCCGTACATCGCGCACTCAAGGGCTGCGGGGTGTTCGGGGGTCAGGGCTGAGGTGAGGATGAAGCGGATGTTGCCCTGCGTGAGCAGGTAGTGGGCCGAGTCGCGCGAGCCGCTGGTGAGGTCGGAGACCTGCTCGATCTGGAAGCCGAAGCACTGGGCGTAGAAGAACGCCGCCTGGCGGGCGTTACCGACATAGAACCGCACATGATCGACATCGATGAGCTGAAGGGGGTCGTTGGTTTTGGAGGGGGCGGCGGCGGGGGCGAGGGTGGTCATGGGGCGGCTCCGAGGCGGAGAGGGTCGCAGGGCGGCGCGAGCGGCCGCGCCGCAGGGCGTCGGCGGACGGGCGGCGTGGACAGAAGCGACGACGGTCGCATTCTACGCCCGGGGGCAATCGGCCATCACCTCGACCCCGAGCAGCGCCGGGCGCGGGCCGGGCCCGTTCCGGCGCCGGCCTGCTGGGAACGAGCCGGGCGGGGGCCTGATCTGACGCTATCATCCTCCGAACATACGGCGGCCTTCACCGGTGGGTATGCTCCTGCGCCTGTCGCCACCGTCGCGACTGGCCCGCGACTGGGCCCGGGCGGCTCCTTGATGATCGGAACCCTGCACGGATAACGTCCCGAGGACCGATACCGTTCAGCGGAGAAGCACGCGTCATGGTTGAACTGCAGTCACGCCCAAGGATCGGGCAGTACATTCTGACCAAGCCGCTGGCGTGCGGCGGTCTGGGCGAACGCCATCTGGCGCTGCATGAGCTTGATGCGACCAGCCATGTGGTCGTTCGGCCCGCGATCGGGCGAGATCGGTATGAGCAGCGGCGCGTGCTGGGCGTCATCGACCGGCTTCGCCGGCTCAGCCACCCGCACATCCTGCAGATCGAAGCGCACGGCCTCGACCTGCGCGGCCACCCGTGGATCGTCACGCCCTTCACCGGCGACGCGAGCGGGATCATCACCCTTGAGGCGCACATCCGCGCCAAGGACGGGTTCCTGGCGCCTGGCGAGGCCCGCGAAGCCGCGGTGCATCTGCTGCAGGCCTCCGCCCACGCTCACGAGCACGGCTTTGTGCATGGGCCGCTGGCGATGAGCGAAGTGCTGGTCGACCGGCGGGGCAGACTGCTGATTGAGTTCTACGGTCTGGCGATCGCTCTCCGGCGGACCGAGGCCGACCCGGAGCTCACGCGCCGCGAAGAGGTCCGCTCAATCGTGCGCATGGCCTATCAGCTCGTCACCGGGCTGCTGCCGGAGGAGCCGGTGATCCCGGCGGGCCGAGTGGTTCGCGGGCTTGAAGCGGGCTGGGACGACTGGTTCGAAACGGGGCTGATCAGCGGCGCCGGCTTCCGCTCCGCCGCGCACGCCCTGAGCGCCCTGCTGGAGCGGCAGAGCGAGCCCGTCAGCGGGAACCGCGTGGGCGTGCGGTCGGTGCTGCGGCGGTTGTTGTTCGCCGGGGCGTGAGGCGACCGCGATCACAAACTTAGCCGGCGGGCATGCGGGACACGAGGGCCGCCAGGCGTTCGCGCTGCTCGGTTGAGAGCTTGGCGCCGAACCTGGTCTTGATCGACGCGGCGATCTCTCGCGCATGGGGCTGGCTGATCGCGAACTCCAGCGCATCGAGCCATGCGCTGGGCGGGGCGTCGAGTTTCTCCGCCTCAGGAATGCGGTTGAGCCAGAGCAGCGCGGTGGCCCGGCTGGCCAGGGTGTCGGCGTAGGCCGCTCCCGAGAGCGGCGCCAGCGCGTCGAGCGCATCGAGGGCGCTGCCGGGTTGGCCCAGGGCCAGGCGGGTGCGGGCGAGCAGCACGATTCCGCGGATCTTGTCGGGGATGAGCCCGCGCCGCTCGCTGGGCGAAAGCTGCCCGGCCAGCGGCGCCAGGATCGCTTCGCGCAGGGTTGGCGGCTCAAGGGCGGAGGCTACGTCCACAAGTTCGCCCGCCGCGAGCTCGGCGGCGACGCTCCGCAGGCCGGGCGTGCGGAATTCATCCGGCGCCGGGATCGCGGCGAGCTGACGGAAGCCCTGCGGCGTGGCCCGGTGGGCGGCCATGGCGCGGGCCGCGGCGGGGAAGAGCGCCAGGTCGTCTCCGCACGCGGCAAGCAGGAGATCAACGCCGTCAACCGTGGAGGCGATCGCCTCCGCCGCGCGGAGGCGGAGGGCGGCCGAGGGGTTCTTGAGCCAGCCGGCGACATAGGCGATGTCGGCCTGGTCGCCGACCTGCACCAGGAGCCAGGCGGAGGTGTCGGACATCGCCCCGGGCGGGAGTTGCCGCAGCGCCTCGGCGACGAGGCGCCTCTCGGCCGGGTCGGTGAGGAGGCCGGCCCGGCGGAACGCCGCCGCGGCGTCGATCGCCCCGGCCCTGGCGCCTCGATCGAGTTTGAGCCAGTGGAGCACCATGGGGGCTGATTGCGCGCTGGGCCAGCGGGCCAAGGCCCTGAGCATGGCGCCGGCCGCGCGGGGGTCGCCCTCCTGAGCGAGGGCGTCGGCGACGACCGCGCCGGCCTGAGGGGGCGCGAGGGCGGCGAGCAGGTTGGCCGCGGAGGCCCGCAGCTCGGGCGATGGGTCGGACAGCAACTCGACGGTTGAATCCACGACGATGTCGTCGAGGCGGCGGCCGTTGGCGAGCTCGCGCTGCACCAGCGTGACGGCCAGGCGACGCATCGGCGGCAGCTCATCCACCAGCAGCGCCGCGAGCAGCAAAGAGCGGGCGCCGCCGGTTTCCGGCAGGTCGACGAACTCCCGACGCTTGGCGTCGATGATCCGGGTGATCGCCGCGTCGGCCAGGCGGGCTTGTTCATCGGCGCGCCGGGCCAGCCCCTCCCAGAGCACCTGCCGCCAGTCGAGCTCGGGGAGGAACTCGACATCAGCCAGCCATTGGGCCCACGCCGCGTGGTCATCGCCCAGCTCGCGCCCGGTCATGCGCCGCAGCGCGGCGACCGCGGCGGAGCGTTGCTCGGAACTCGTCGCGGCGCCCAGGGCATCCACCAGGGCGCGGGCCGCGGCCTGGGTGCGCAGCGTGGCCAGGGCCGCGATCAGCGACTCGCCCGGGCGAGGGAGCGCGGCCCGCGCGGCGTCGACAAGCGGACCCGCAAGCCACGCCGGGGCAGTGGTCCGCGACGCCAAGGCCACGAGCAGCTGCTGATGCGGGCCGTCAGGATCGGCGGAGGCTTTGGCGAGGTAGTCGAGCACGGCTCGGCGGCTGGGCGGATCATCGGCCAAGAGCAGCCGGCGCGCGGCGGCCCGCCGATCGGCAACGGGGACGGTGGTGTCGGCGAGCATCGCGACATCGTCTGGAACCCTCGGCGCGGCGGATTCAACCGTCGCCGGCGGCTGGGCGGGGGGGAAGTCCACGTTCGCGCGGGCGGAGAACGCGGGGCTGCTGAGCAACACCGCAACAGCGCCAACCGCCGCGACGAGGCGGCGCGGGTTCTGATGGGCGGCGGATCGGGCGAAGTGCGTCAGCATGGGCTCCGGGAGTCGGCTTCTGTTGAGGCTACGGGGTTGACCCCGCCGGGGTTCGGGCCGGTCAGGTAGGACTTCGAGCGGGGCTGGCGGGCGGATGCGACCGAGGGCGGAAGGCCAGCACGTTGGGGGCGCCGCCGCGCTGCTCAGCCGGGCCGCGGGACGACATCGGGGCTCGAGGCGCGGGCGACGTCGGCATCGAGGTAGCGGGCACCGAGCATCCAGGCGACGCCTGCGAGCAAGATCGCCACGCCCACGACGCCGAAGGCGAGGTTCATATTGCGGTTGGTCTGGTCGGCGATGAAGCCGATGAGCGGTGGCGAGATGGCGTCGCCCAGGGCGTGCATCACCAGGATCCCAAGCGAAAACGCTGTGGCCCGCACTGAGGGCGACGTGACGTTCACCGTTATGGCGTTGGTGGGGCCGGTGTTCATGAACAGGCAGAAGATGCACAGGAACATCATCACCCAGGCCCAGGGGAACGGCAGTAAGAGCACCAGCAGAAAGAGCGGAAAGGCGAGGATCATGGTCGCGCCCGAGAACGCGAAGTACGAGCCGCGGATGTACGGGCGGAGCCAATCGCTGGCGTAGCCGCCCACGAGCGTCCCCGCCAGGCCGGCGCTGGCGGTGATGACCCCGAACAGGAACGTCACCTGCCCGAGCTGCTCCTTGTCGGTCGGCAGGCCGTGCAGCCGGAACTCGTGCACATACGTGGGCGCCCAGAACGACATCCCGCCAATGGCGAAGGTCTGGAACGTCTGGCCAATGGTGTTGATCACGTACGAGCGGTTGCGGAGAAGCAACCGGAGGTCGTTGATGGTGAGCTTGCGCGGCGGACCGGAGCGATCCTGCCCGCCGCGGACCGGGTCGCGCCTGGTGAGGGCCCAGATTCCCAGGATGATCCCCGGGGGGGTGACGACGAAGAACGCCCAGTGCCACGAAATGGCGCTCGCGACGGCCCCGCCGATGACATAGCCCAGCGCCGACCCCACGGGAATCGCCACGTAGAACCACGAGAGCACGGCGCCGCGGCGCTCGGGGGGGTACATGTCGGCGATCACCGACGGCGCCGCGGGGCCCCAGGCGCCCTCGCCAACGCCCACAAAGACCCGGCAGATCAGCAGAAAGACAAAGGTGGAGGCGAGGCCGCTGGCGCCGGTGGCGATGGTCCAGAGCAGCACGCCCACGCCGATGATGGTCCAGCGGCTCATGCGGTCGGCGAGCCAGCCAAAGATCGGCGCCGCGAGCATGTAGGAGACCAGGAACCACATCGCCAGCGAGCCCATCTTGGTCAGGGCGTTGGGGTCGTCGGGCAGCAGGTCCTGCCGGACCTGGGACTCGATGGCGGCGAGCAGATAGCGATCGATGTAGTTGATCAGGTTGATGGCCAGCAGCAGGCCCAGGGAGACGGCGGCCTGCCGTCGGCTCGGGAGGGTGACGGCGGGCGGCGCGGCTGGCGGCGGGTTCATGGGCTGTTCAGGCACGCCGGGAGTGTACTGGCGTCTCTGCGCTCCGCGGAGGAGTTGACGCCACCGGGACCAACGGGACCACCAGGAATACGAAGACTACGGGGCCCGCAAGAAATCCGTCTCCGCCAAGCAGCCCGCGGCGGCCCGTCGAAACCTGATCCCACGCCCCAGGCCCCCACCCCCCCACCACTCACTCCCCGGCCCCCACCCGCGACCGCGCCGGTCAGGTCAGCAGCCACTCAAGCACCGCCTTGGTGTCGGCGAGATCCTCGACCGCCAGATCAGCCCCAGCCAGCTGAAGCTCCTCAACGCTTGACCTTCCGGTGGCCACCGCCAGGCACCGGCAGCCGTGAGTCCGGGCGCAGGCGACATCGTGCGGAGTGTCGCCGATGACCACGACCCGCCGCGGCTCGATCGCCCGCCCGGCGAGCTGCCGATACCGGGCCATCGCGACACCGGGCAGGTCGTTCCGAGTGGGCGGCGTGGAGGGCGAATCGTCCCCCCACACGCCAATGGGGAACCACGCTGGGTCGAACCCGCACGAACGGATCTTGGCCCGGCCCGTCTCCGCGAAGTTGCCTGTGAGCAGCCCGAGCGTGGCCAGGGCCGGGAGCTCGGCAAGCGCCGCGACCAACTCATGCACCCCGGGCATCGCCCGAACGGTCGTGGTCGGGTGCACCAACCGCTCGCACAGCTCCTGGGCGTATCGGGCGCGAAAGGCGGCCATCACGCCCGCGCCCGGTTCGACCCCGATCCGCGCCAGCATGTCCGCCATGATGAGCGGATCCAGCCGCCCAGCGACCGGAATGCCCTCGATCGAGACATCGGCCCCGAAAATCGCCCGCCCAGCGTCCACCATCGCCGCCATCCCGGCGCCCTCGCTCCGCAGGAGGGTCCCATCGATATCAAACAGGATCAGCATGCCAGGGTTCCTCGCGCGGCCGGCGCGGCGCCGCTATCGCTTGATCTCAAAGCCCACTTCCCCCTCCGCATCCGGCAGCGGCGCCGCATGCTGGTTGCGGATCAACCCGGCCATCCGCTCCGCCAGGGCCTCGAGCACGGCGGCGACATCCGCCTCCTCGCCTTGCACTTCCATGACCACCGAGCCGTCGGGCTCATTGCGCACCCAGCCGGAGACCGGATGCCCGCGCGCAATCGAGCGGGCGGTGTGGCGGAAGCCCACGCCCTGAACTCGCCCGGAATAGCACACCTGCACGCGCACGGCCGGAGGGTACGGCGGCCTCGACGGCGAGGGCAAAGCGGCCGCCGGCGGATGAGCTCCGGCGCCGATCGGGCAGCCCGGGCCGCGCGGGCGCGCGGGGAAAACCTGTCGGCGGCACACGATTTCGAGGGTTTCTCCGCGCCGCACTGGCCGCGCGGGGGATGCGTGCTACTGTGTTCTTGGCGTGAGGTCCGCGAATGCCCGCACGCCCTGCGTTGTCACGCTGCCCCGCATTCTGCGCGGCATGATGGGTGGCGCAGGCGGGGCGTCGAAGGCGGACCAGGCGCGGCGTCATGAAGACGGAGTCGCAAGTCGTGTTTGAGCGCACCGGATCCGATGACAAGCGCCGCGTGCTGGAGGCGACCGATCTCGTCCGCCTGATCGGCGAGCATGTCGCCCTCAAACGCAAAGGCCGCGAGTGGGCCTGCCTCTGCCCCTTCCACGACGACCACAATCCATCGATGTACGTCGTCCCGCACAAGCAGATCTACCACTGCTTCGTCTGCGGGGCCGGGGGCGACGCCCTCAGCTTCATCATGAACTTCCACAAGATGGGCTTCCGCGAAGCCCTGCAACTGCTGGCCGACAAGGGCGGCGTGCAGCTCGCGCCGCCGCCCCGCCGCGCCGGCTCGGCGGAGTTCGATGCGGGCCCCGTCGCCAGCCGCGAGGACATCATCGGGGCCAATCGCGCGGCCCAGGACTTCTTCCGCGCCATCCTCACCCATGCCGAACACGGGCGGCAGGCCCGCGAGCTCCTGGAACGCCGCGGGGTTTCGCGCGAGATGATCGAGCTCTTCGGGCTCGGCGCCGCGCCCGCCCGTTGGGATGGGCTGGGCGTCACCATCGCGGCCAAGAAGCTCGACCCGGCGCCATTCCTGGCCGCGGGGCTGATCAAGCAGCGCGAGTCGGGCGGGTCGGGTGGGGGTGGTGGTGGGACCTATGACGCGATGCGGAATCGCCTGACCTTCCCGATCCACGACGCCTTGGGCCGGGTCATCGCGTTCGGAGGGCGGCGCATCGATGACGCCGACGAACCCAAGTACCTCAATTCGCCCGAAACGCTCATCTTCAACAAGTCGGCGACGCTCTACGGCCTGCCCATGGCCTCGGCCGCGATTCGCGAGCAGGGCGTAGCGATCGTCACCGAGGGCTACATGGACTGCATCGCCTGCCATCAGGCGGGCGTGAAAAACGTGGTGGCGACGCTGGGAACCGCCCTGACGCCGCTCGGGGCCCGGGTGCTGCGCCGGCTGTGCGACCGCATCGTGCTGCTGTTTGATGGCGATGACGCCGGGCAGCGGGCCGCGGACCGGGCCATCGAGGTGCTCTTCGCCGAGCCGGTCGATGTGCGCATCGCCTCGATGGCTGCGGCGGGGGCCACATCTGTGGAAGGTTCACCGGGCGAAGGCGGCAAGCCGCCCAAGGACCCTGACGAACTCCTGAAGCAAGCCGGCGGCGTGGCCCGCTTCGGCGCGATGATCAGCGCCAGTGTCGACGCGCTCGAGCACCGCTTCACCCGCCTGCGGGCCCGAACCTCGGCCCTCGGGCTCGCGGCCCGGTCGCGGGCCATCGAGGATGAGATCGCCCGCCTGGCCGAGCTGGGTCTGGGTCGGATCTCGCCGGTGCGCCGCCACCTCATCATCCGGCGCATCGCTTCACTGGCGGGCATCCCTGAGGCGGTGGTCGCGCAGGCAATCGCCCGTCAAGGCCGCCCGACGCTTTCGGCCCCTGCAAACCCGGCGCCGAGCGAGCCCGCAGCGAAGCCCCTCACGCTGCGCACGATGTCGAGGCGCGAACAGCTCCTGGCATGCGTTTTGTGCGATTGCGGCCTGCTTGCCGAGTGCGCGGCGGACGAGCGCGCGTGGCTCTTCGCTCCCGCCGCGTCCGCTGAGACAGGGCCCGACGCCGCCATGGGGCGGTTGGCGCGGGTGGTCCGCGGGCTGTCGGAGTCCGCTTCATCGTTTGATATCCGCGAGGTCACGCTTCGCCTCGACGATCCCGAGGCCATCCGCCTCGCGACCGCCCTGGTGCGGGCCATCGAGTCGGCCACCGACGGCAAGGCCGAGCGGCTTCAGCAGACCTGGGCCGACTGCCTCACGGCCCACCGGCGTGAGACGGCGGAGGCCGCGGCGCCCGACGACCCGTTGGCCAGGCTGCAGCATGTTGTGCGCACGCGCGGGCGGTTCAGCGAGTCGACTTCGACATTTCAGTCACGAAAGTGAGGTTTTTTCGGCGGAGAATCGCGCCATCGACGCCTATATCGTTGAGCCCGCAGTTTTCGAGAACCCGAAGCCGGCTTGCTCCGCCCCCAGCAACCAGCCGCCGACGAGAACATAGACCTCGCAACGCAGCCCCCCAGCGCCCTACGCTCAGAATCAGTTCCCGCAGCCCGGAAGGTCCCGCTCGTGGCCCGCCTTCCGTTACGACCCCGATCCTTCGAATTCTGACACGCCGCTTTTTCCGCAAGCCCAGGAGAACGCCGTGGTTGACCTTCCCGTGAGCGTCCAGACCCTTCTGGAGAACAGCCGCGAGCGCGGCTGGTTGAGCTACGAAGAGCTCAACAACACCCTCCCCGATGAGTGGGTGGACCCGGATCGGATGCACGAGCTGCTGGTGCACCTGGACCGCATCGGCGTCGAGATCGTCGACGAGATGGAGTTCAAGGCCCGCTCGTGGCGCGCCAAGAAGCGGGGCAAGGGCGACGACGCCCCCGCGGCGATGGTCGAGGCCAAGCCCGACGCCGGACCCCGCCCCTCGCGGGCGATGACCGTGGTCGGCGGCGAGCGCGTCGGCGAGGCCGGCTGGACCCGCATGAACTGGGCCCCGCGCCTGGGCGGGCCCGCCCCCAAGCCCGCGGCGATCTCGCGCCCGGAGCAGGACGACTCGGCCCTGCTGGATGAGGACGAGGCTGACGAGCTGCGCGTCGATCTGGCCGCGGAGGAGCTCACCGTCGAGCCGGGCAAGCGCGTCGACGACCCGGTGCGGATGTACCTCTCGCAGATGGGCTCGATCCCGCTGCTGGCCCGCGACGAAGAGATCCGCCTGGCCAAGAAGATCGAGACGATGCGGATGATCTTCCGCCGTCGATGTCTGGAGTGCGACTACATCCTGCAGCAGGCGGTGGTCACCCTCAAGCAGGTCCACGCCGGCGAGCTGCCGTTTGATCGCACCATGCGGCTGAGCACCCTCGACGCGCACGCCCGCGACAAGATCGCCAAGCGCATCCCGTGCAACCTGCAGACGATCGAGCGGCTGCTGGAGCGCAACCGGCAGGACTGGGACGCGATGCAGCGGGCCGAGACCGAGCTGAAGTCGGCCGACGACGGCGGGGAAGGCGTCCGCGAATCGCTGTGCGAGCGGCTCACGTCGCGCCGCCGCAAGCTCGCCGCGCTCACCGAAGAGCTCTGCCTGCGCACCGGGCGGATCATCCCGCTGATGAAGAAGCTCCGCTCGATCTCGCACAAGATGACCGAGCTTGAGGGCGAGCTCCGCCGGGCCGAGCGTCAGGGCCGCAAGGCTGACCCCGAAAACGTCGGCGCCATGCGCGATGAGCTCGACGGCCTCAAGGCCCTCGTGCTCGACACGCCGGAATGCCTGGCGCGCAAGATCCGGGCCATCGACACCGTCTTCTGGGAGTATGAACAGGCCAAGCGCGACCTCTCCGGCGGCAACCTGCGCCTGGTGGTCTCGATCGCCAAGAAGTACCGCAACCGCGGGCTCTCGTTCCTGGATGTCATCCAGGAGGGCAACACCGGCCTCATGCGGGCGGTCGACAAGTACGAGTACAAGCGCGGCTACAAATTCAGCACCTACGCCACCTGGTGGATCCGGCAGGCCATCACCCGCGCCATCGCCGACCACGCCCGCACCATCCGCATCCCGGTCCACATGATTGAGACCATGAGCCGCCTGCGGAACACGCAGAAGCAGATGTTCCAGGAGATGGGTCGCGAGCCGACGATGGAGGAACTGTCGCAGCGCTCGGGGATCAGCATCGCCGAGGTCCGGCGGGTGCTCAAGATCAGCCGCCAGCCGGCCAGCCTCGATCGCCCGGTGGGCGAGAGCGAGGACTCGGTCTTCGGCGACTTCATCGAGGATCAGACCGTGGGCTCGCCCGTGCAGACGGCCACCAGCGACACGCTCAAGCAGCGGATCGAGCAGGTCCTCAAGAGCCTGACCTATCGCGAGCGCGAGATCATCAAGCTCCGCTACGGCATCGGCGACGGCTACACCTACACCCTCGAGGAGGTCGGCCGCATCTTCAAGGTGACGCGCGAGCGCGTCCGCCAGGTCGAGGCCAAGGCCATCCGCAAGCTGCAGCACCCCGTCCGCAGCCGCAAGCTCGCGGGCTTCCTCGATGGCGCCGTGGTCAAGGACTACCGCGAGCTCATGAGCGAGCCGCTGCCCACGGTGAGCGACCGGGCCGAGCGGGCCCGGCCCAAGCCCCAGCCCATCGAAGAGGATGTCGAAGCCTTCGAGGCGGCCGAGGCCAACCTCGGCGGCATCCCCGCCGCCGAAGAAGCGGGCGACCTGGTCTGAGCCTGAGCTGAAACGCGGGGCGGGGGGGGGTCTACGCCAGCCCCACGGCCTCCGCGTCCCGGTCCGACAGCATCGCCCCTTGCGGCCCCCGGGCCTTCACGGTGCCGTCGCGCCGCCATGACCGCTCGCAGCGCGGCTCGCTGCGCAGGTCCAGAGCCCTCACCGCGCCGGCTCCGGGCTCGACAGTGACGCGGCTGACGCCCAGCAGGTCGGCCAAATCGATGCGATCAAACCGGGCCAGCACGCCTCCTGCGCTCCCCGCCCCGCCGCCCACCGCAGTCGCATCGGGCAGGGTGACGCCCATCTCCAGCGGGTTGTCGACGCCAAGCTCGCCCTTGGCCTTCTCGATCGCAGCCAGAGCGGCTGACCGCGCCGCCATGACAGCCGTCCATCCGGCGTCAGCCCGCCCGGCCGGCGGCGGAGCGAACTCCTCCAGCTGCACGCAGCGCGTCAGGTCTCCCGGCGCCACCTTGTGCAGCGAGCGATACGCCTCGTCGGCAGTGTGGCACAGAATCGGCGCCAGCAGGCGGCAAAGCCCGTCGCAGAGCGTCCAGAGCGTTCCCTGGCACTGGCGCCGGCGGGCGGAGTCGGGGCGGTCGCAGTACAGCCGGTCCTTCACGGCCGCGAAGTAGGTCGCGCTGAGGGTGTCGTTACAGAAGTCGTAGAGCTTCTGGTGGGCGGTGCGGAAATCGAACCGCTCATAGGCGTCGATGACCTCCCTTGAGAGCGTCGCAAACTCAGCCAGAGCCCAGGCGTCAAGGGACGTCGGGGCGGGGGGGGGCGGAGGCGGCTCACCCGCCGGGCCGGGCGTGAAGTCATAGAGATTGCTCAGCAGGAACCGCAGCGTGTTGCGGATCTTGCGGTAGCTCTCGCCGCTTGACGCGAAGAACTCGAGGTCGGCCTTGATGTCGTTCTCGTAGGGCAGGCTGGAGACCCACCAGCGCATGGCGTCGACGCCGAACTCCGAGCACAGATTCTCAACCTCGTACCGGGCTGCGTCGGAGCGGCTCTTGGAGAGCTTCTTGCCGTCCTTGTCAACGATGAACCCGTGGGTGAGCAGCGTCTTGAAGGGCGGCACGCCCATCACGCCCAGGCTCGGCAGCAGCGAACTCTGGAACCAGCCGCGGTGCTGGTCGGACCCCTCCAGATACAAGTCGATGGGGAAGCCGCCGCCACGGGCCAGGCCGCGCTCGCGCATGACGGCGTTCCAGGTCGAGCCCGACTCGAACCAGACATCGACAATGTCAGGCCCCTTGCGCAGCCCGGCCAGCGAGAACCCCGGCTGGGCCAGCACCGCGCGGGCGTGCGGATCGGCCTCGCCAGCGGGGTCGTAGTGCTTGAGCAGCTCCTCGGCGCTGCTTGAGAACCAGACATCGGCGCCCTTCTCGCGGATGAGCTTCGCCACGGCCTTCACTGTCGCCGCGGACATGAACACCGTGTCGCGGCCATCCTGACCCCGCCAGAAGAACGCAGGGATCGGCAGGCCCCAGGCCCGCTGGCGGCTGATGCACCAGTCGGGCCGCGACTCGAGCATCCCGCGCATCCGGTTCCGGCCCCACTCGGGAACGAACCGGGTCTCACCGCCCTCGCCCGTCGCGGCGAGCGCCAGGGCCCGCAGTGAGGTGTCACCTCCCGCCACTCCGGCCCCTACGCCGGCCCCCGCTCCACCCCCCACTCCACTCTTGGCCGGCTTGTCGACCGCGACGAACCACTGCTCGGTGCAGCGGTAGATCGTCGGCGTCTTGCTCCGCCAGTCGTGCGGGTAGCTGTGCGTGAAGCGCAGATCGTGGAACATGTGCCCCGACTCGCGCAGCTTCGTCACGATCTTGTCGTTGGCCTTCCACACGTCCAAACCGTGCAGCCACGCGGGGACGGTCTTGTCGTACTGCCCGTCGGCCCGCACCGGGCAGTAGACCGGCAGCCCTTCGCGCCGGCCAGTGTCGAAGTCCTCGGCGCCGTGCCCCGGCGCCGTGTGCACCAACCCGGTGCCGTCCTCGAGGGTGACATACTCAGCCGGCACGACGCGGAACGCGTCGGGCGCCGGCCGGTCGTCGGCCAACCCGTCGACGCGGGCGAACTCCGGCGAGAACACGCCCTCCTGCCGCGCGGCATCAACAAAGGGGTGCCGGTACCGCAGCCCCACCAGCTTTGCCCCCGAGGCCCGGGCCAGGATCACCACTTCTTCGGCCCCGCCGAGCTTGGTGACCTTCTCAACCAGCGCCTCAGCAATCACCGTGACATTGCCATCGACCCATACCAGGGCGTAGTCGAACTTCGGATTGACCGCAATCGCCAGGTTCGCCGGAAGCGTCCACGGGGTCGTCGTCCAGATCATCAGGCACGGCGCCTGGCGCGGGCGCGTTCCCGGCTTGGGGGCGCCCTGTCCGCCGCCCTCCTCGGTATCGTCGCCGCTCGCCTGGGTCCCCGCGTCGGGCACATCGGGCGCGTCGTCGCCGGTGGCGGTCTCGGGCTCGTCGCCGTCGGGCGGCAGCCCGAACGCCGCGTACACCGCAGTCGCGTCGAGCGCCTCGAAGTCCACGTACACCGACGGGTCCTGCCGGTCGTAATACTCAAGCTCGGCCTCGGCCAGGGCCGTCTCATTGGCGATCGACCAGTGCACCGGCTTGAGGGCCCGGTAGACCAGCCCCTTCTCGACCAGCGCCGCGAGCACCTCAAGCGTGGCGCCTTCGAACTCCGGCTGCATCGTCAGGTACGGCTGCTCGTAGTCCGCTAGCGTCAGCAGCCGCTCCATCTGGCCGCGCTGCAGTTTCACATACTTCTCGGCGTACGCCTGGCACTCGCGCCGCACGATCATCCGGCGCTGGTCTTCAGGCAGGTCCTTGATCTTGGTCCACTTGCCCTTTTCGACCAGTTCGGTCATCACCTTGTGCTCGATGGGCAGCCCGTGGCAGTCCCATCCCGGCACGAAGGGGCAGTCGAACCCCATCATCGTGCGGCTGCGCACGACAAAGTCCTTGAGGCACTTGTTCATCAGGTGCCCGAGGTGGATCGATCCGTTGGCGTAGGGCGGGCCGTCGTGAAACACAAACCGCCCGCGCGGGTTGGCCCTGCCCGGCGCACGCAGACGCTCGTAGAGCTTCATGGCCTGCCACCGCTTCACGCTGGCGGGCTCGTTCTGCACCAGGTTGGCCTTCATCGGGAAGGCCGTCTGCGGCAGGTTCAACGTGTCGCGAAAGCCCCCCCCGCCGGCCGAGGCGGGTTTCGCCTCAGCGGGCTTGGCCGAGTGGGGGTTCGCGGGAGGCTGAGGAGTCGAGGGAGGCGTGGTCATAGGCATCACAATCCCGCCCAGGGCGCGGCGCCTATAGGCTTGGGGCGTTCACAAAGGTGCTGATGGTAACGCGCGAAGTGGCGCCCGCTGAGCGGGCTTGAGCCGGAGCGAGGGCCCCCCCGGGAGTGATGGCGATGTCCGGGTAATCAGGACGCCGCGACCGACCCCGAGCGGGGCTGGGTAATTCGAGCGTCAAGCTGGGAGGGACGCGTGAGCATCGAAACCAAGCCTAGCTCGTCCCCGGGCGCGCGGCCAGACCGGCGGCAATCCCGGGCCCCCGGCCCCACTCTACTCGTGTTCGAAGATCGTCTGCGTCCGCAGCACGATTCCGCCCTCGGCCACCAGGTGAAACGACTGCACGTGGATCTCGCGCGGATACCGCTGGATCTCGAGCACCGACAGACATCGCCCCGCCGCGGCGCCGTTTCCGCCCCCGCCGGCCTGGGTCCACTGATGGCTCATGGCGCCGGTCTCTTCGGCGTAGTTCACCATGTCCTTGTACGTGGACGCGTAGAGATTCTCCGTCAGCGTCTCCGTCTGCACCGTCGCCAGATAGGTCATCCGGCCATCAGAAAACTCGTGCTCGTAATCTTTCTCGCCCGCGCAGGGAAAGGTCGCCACAGCGCCGGTCGTCGGCAGGCCGTCCTCCCGGTCGGTCACGAGCTCGGAGGCGCAAAACCCCTTGTGCTGGATGCGGAGGGCGTGTCCACCCGGCATCAGCCACGCCTCGAAGTCGCACTGTCCGTTCCGCACGGCCACGCGATTCTTGAGCTGGAACAGCTCCGGGTGCAGGGCCCGCTTGTACAGGATCAGTTGGTAGCTCTGCAGGCTCGTCGATCGGAGTGTGGGGTTCATCGCCGCGAAGTCCTTTTCTCAATCTTCTCACCCGCGCCAGGGCCTGGGCGGGCATCCTACCGGTTGATTACGAATCCGCAACCATTTTCCATCGGATGAGCCATTTCGCAAGGGGCCCCTGAACAAATTACCCAACTCCTAGTATATGACAGGTTGTCCACCACAAGATGCAGTCGTATCCCCTCATCAGGCTGTCGTGCATGATCACGGCCTCCCCAATGCAGTTCCGCGCCAGTCTTGCCCGATAACGGAGTATGCCTTCTCTGGCCGAGCGCCTTTCGTTGCTCCGGTGGGCCCCATCAGGGCTCCGGCTCAGCGCCCTGCTGGGCTCGCTCAATGCCGCCTCGGAGGCTGAGTTCCCAGAGATCCTTGAGTCGGTCCTGCGGCTGGTCGGCAAGCCCCCGCGCGGTGACGAACTGATCCGGCACGCCCTGCTGGCCGTCGGGACCCGAGCCCGCTCCGGCGCCCTCCGCTCGCCCCCGAGCTGCCTGACGACGCTCGACGCCTCACGCGTCCACCAGGCGATCGAGAACCTGCTCCGCAGCGATCTGCCCGACGAAGCGATCGCCGGGAGCGAACTTGTCGCCTTGCTCCCCGCCGGAGTGCTCGCCCCCCAGCTGGTTTCGCTGCTCGCCCAGAGCCAGACCTCGGTCGGCGGCGCCGCGGAGGCCGCCCTGGCCCGCCTGACGCAGGGGCTCATCGAGGCCCGGGCTGACGGCAGGGCGATCCTCGCTGGTCCGGTGGGGCAGGCCCTCGTCGATGCCGGTGAGCGTTTTCGCGTGCATCGTCGCGCGGGCGTAATCGAACTCATCACCCGCGCCATCGTCAGCGGCGTGCGGCTCACCGCCAGCCCCGGCTCGGCCGACCGACCCGGATGCCCACCAGCCTGGCTCCTCGATCACGACCACGCAGCCCTCTCAGCCCTGCGGCGGCACATCCGGGCGGGTGTGGACGACCCGCGAACCCATGGCGCGGCGTGGCTGCTGCTTAAGGCGCCCACGATGGCGGGCGCCTGCGCTGATCGCCTCAGCGCCGCGGCGGCCGCCGATCTCGAAGCCCTCGGGCGGCGGGCCTATCTCGCGGCAAACCCCGTGCGGGCCTGCCAGTTGCACCGTCTTGTCGATGATGGTGGCGGCGTTCGCGCCAGCGTCCTGCCTACCGCCGAGGCCCTGGAGAACCTCTCCGCCTCCGCCCGGGCCGGCATGACCGGCTGGATCGCCGCGATCCCCGCGGCCACCCGCCTGCGCGATGCGGGCCTGGCGGGCTTGCTCGCCGACCCCAGCCCCGCGGTGCGGCACGCCGCGGTGCGCGCGGCGACGGCGCTGCCCTCCCGCCCCGCGTGTCTGCTGGACTACTGCTTCGACGCCCACCCCCGTGTCGCCCGATCCGCGGCCCTGGCCGTGGCGTGCCAGAGCGAGCGGGGTATGGTCCAAGACCCGCTCCGCGACCGCACCTTGATCGCGCTCCGCCGCTCCACTGACAAAGCGGTGGCCCGGATCGCCTCCGAGGCGGCGCCGCCCGACGCTCTGCTCAACCCCGACTCGGCCGCCGCGCGTGTTGAGCTGCGCCGGCGGGTGAGCATGAACGGGGTGGTGAAGATGCTCACCGCCGCCATCGCACACCACGACTCCCGCCGCCGCTGCGACGCCTTGCTGCTGGCCCGCCGGATGGGGCTCGTCGGCGAGGTCCGGTCGTGCATCGAGGACCTGCTCGATGGCACGCTCACCGGCCGCACGGGGCTCGACGCCGACCTGTGCGAGCGGGTGCTGCCGGCCGCGGCGTCGGCCCTGGGGGACCTCAGCGACCACGCCTCGGGCGAGTTGCTGCAACGTTGCCTCGATCACGGCGCCCCCCGCCTGCGGGCCAACGCCCTCGACGCCATCGCGCGCCGGGTCCGCCGTGGCGAGGCCCTCACCGAGGCGGTGCAGGTCGCCGCCAAGGCGATCTGCCAGGACGAGGCCCATCGACCCCGCGCAAGCGCCGCGCGCCTGCTGCTGGCGACCTCTCCGCTTGATCTGCCCCGGTCCGCGAGCGTTCGCGACGCCGGGGAGCGAACGCTGGTGGGCATGCTCGACGATCCACGGCCGATGCACCGCGTCGCCGGGCTGTGGCTGGCGGAGCGGGCAGCCAGCCGGGTGGCCCCGCTGCCCGAGATTGTCGACGCCGTCGCCGCCCTCGCCAAGGCGGCCGAGGGCGGTGCGGAGCGCGACCGGGCCCGCAGGGCCGCCCAGCGGCTGGTGGTCGAGATCCGCTCAGGCTGGATGCGCCGGGCCAAGGACATGGCGAGCTTCGATCCCGAGGAGGCCGCGGCGTGAACCTCCTCGCCCAGGCGGCTTCCGCGATCAAGCCCGTGAGCCTGATGAAGGGCGAAGAGGCCGCCGCCGCGTCGGCCCAGCCCTGGCCCTGGCTCGCGATCGCCCTGATCAGCGCTGGCGTGCTCGTGGTGCTGGGCGGGTTGCTGGCGTTCCGGATCTCGCGCATCGACCCTGCCGAGAAGGCCTTCCGCCTGCTGGCGTTTCGCCTCGGTCTGGGCCGGCGCGAGCGGGCGGCGGTGCGCCGATTGGCCGACACCATTCAGGAAAGCAAGCCCGTCGTGCTCCTGGTCTGCGGCGATGCCCTGGAGCGGGCGATTTCCCGCCTGACCCCTGGCGCGGGTCCGGGCCTGGACGCCAAGGTCATCAGGCGGATTCGCGAGCGCGTCATTGGCTGAAGGATGGCCGGGCCCGAGGATGATCAGCAGCCGGCGCCGAAGTACAGGCTGATGAAGTCGCTGAGGTCGTCGGGGTCGGTGACGCCGTCGCCGCTCACGTCCGCTGCGCCGCAGGGCGGATTGGCGAAGTAGCAACTGATGAAGTCGCTGAGGTCGTCAGGGTCGCGTGAGCCGTCGCAGTTGAAGTCGGCGGCGCAGAGGCCGACGACCGCGGCGGCGGTGACGGCGCTCGAGCATGTGTTGCTGACGAGCGCGTCATACGAGCCCGCCTGACCGGGGCCGACGTCGGCGAGGGTCAGCGTTCGCCCGGTAGCCCCGGGGATGGGAACGCCGTTGCGCCGCCACTGATACGCCAGCGGGGCGGGGCTGGTCGCCCGCGTTGAGAGCGTGATCGACCCGCCCGGGCACACTACGCCGCCCGCGGGCTGCTGGGTGACCGTCGGCGCCGCGAGGTTGATGGCCCAGCACACCGTCCGGTCGAGGATCGCCTCCGCCTGGGGCGTGGCGTTCTGGAAGCTCGAATCCTCGAAGAACAGGAAGGCCCGCCGAGCGGGCGTGACGTAACCGCCCGCGACCGTCGCGCCGGGGCCGGCGACGACGATGGCGCCGTCGGCCGAGCCGTCGCGCCGGGCCAGGACCTGGGCCCCGATGCCGAACAGACCGGTGGCGACGCTCATGTTCGAGGGCGTCGTGAACACCGGTAGCGTCCCGAGGGTGAGCCCCTGCGTGATGGGGTGCGTGTTGTTGACGATCGCGATCGCTGAGGCGGAGGTGACGGCCCCGTTGTCGGAGAGCGATTCACGCCCGGTGCGGAGCAGGGCGTTCTCCCAGAAGATGAGCGGTGCATTGACGGTCCGGAACTCGCCGGCGACGTTGGCGGAAGTGATGGTCGACGAAACGATCACCAGGTCATTGGCCGAGCCCAGCGCCGCGCTGGTCGGCCGGTTGGCGGGCTCATCGTCGTAGAACGTCACTTCGTAGCCCCGGCTGGTCAGGTGCTCGCCGATGGCCGCGTCCGCGGGGCCCGGCGGAATCGAACCGCCGATGATGGCGATCCTGGGCACAGCGCCCACGCGGATGTACGCGGGGCGCTCCTTGATCGAGACGCCGGCGCTGCCGGTGATGGTGAGGCGGACGGTGTACACACCGTCGGCGTCGTAGACGTGCGCGGGATTCTGAAGCGTGCTCACGCCGCCGTCGCCGAATTCCCACAACCAGGTTGTCGGCCCGGGGACCGTGCTGGCGTCAGTGAACTGCACCGACAGCGGGGCCGATCCGGTGGTGGCGCTGGCGGTGAACTCAGCGTCGCCCACGAACCGGACGCGCAGGATGTTGGACCCGCGATCAATGGGCGAGACGAAATCGAGGTCCTTGTAAAAGTCACTGAAGTAGAGCCCATCGGGCCCCGCGGCGAGGGCCACCACCGACGCCTTGCCCGAGCCGGTGTACTCAATCAGCGGCGTGGGGCCGCTGACCCGAGCGCCCGCGCTGTTCAGGACGAACTCGCTGATCCGCTTGCCGTCGTTCTGCGGACCCGACGCCCAGGTGGGGCCCGACTCAGAGATGAACATGTGATCGAACTTGGCTGCGGGGAACCCGCTCCCGCCAAAGGTCGAGGGCTGGATGAACGCCATGTTCACCGGGCCCACGGCGGGATTCCAGTTGTAGATGGCGAAGTTCAGCATGCTCGCGTCGCTGCCGTTCCAGAGGTAGTTACGGCCGCGGACGACCTGGCAGATGCGATCGATCGAGGGACCGTTCTCGACCTCGTAGTGCTGTCCGTCGGCGGCCCGCCAGGCCCCGCCGAAGGGGTTGCGGAAGCCGTACGCGAAGACATGGTCGCGGGCCGTCAGGCCGTCGGCGAGGTTGTAGAACGGATTGTCGGCGGGCGGCGCCCCGGCGCGGCTGATGCGCAGGATCTTGCCGCGGAATGATGAGAGATTCTGGGCCGTCCCGGCGTCGAAGCCGTCGCCCACGTGCACGTACAGGAAGCCGTCGGGCCCGAAGGTGATGTTCGAGATCTGGTGCGATTGGCCCTGCGACTCGCCCACCATGTTGAGGATCGTCGTCTGCGTCGCGGCCGTCAGCCCTCCGTCGACGCTCGTGAACCGCACCACCTTGGGGTAGTGCGGCGCCGATTCGACCCCCGGCACGCTGGAATACAGCATCGTCGCGAACACATCGCCATTGGTCGGATCTACGCAGATGCCCGAGACCCCCTGCTCGCCGGAGCCGGGGAAGTTGCCGGTGGGATTGAAGTTCAGCAGGCCGGTCACGTAGTCGGAGACCACGCCGGAACGGGTCACAACCTTGATCTGGCCGTACAGCTCGCTCACATAGTAAAGCGGCGAATTGGGCTGGTTGCCCGGGTTGGGAACGAAGGCGATGTTGACCGGAAGCTGGAACCCGGTCGCCACCACCTCGACGCGGTAGCCGCTCTGGCGGACCGCCCAGGGAACCGGCGTGCCGCGGGCCAGCGAGCTGAAGTCAGGCTGGGTCTGCCCCGACGAACCGAAGTAGGTCGAGCCGCTCGCCAGAACCCAGAAGTACGCATCGACGCCCGGCTGGACGTTCATCGACGGCAGGTAGACGACGACGTCGGCGCCCGCGCCGGTTCGAAACGAGACGGCGCTCTCGGGCAGCGGCAGCGGCGCCGCCAGCGATCCGGCGCTGACCCTGACGCGCACCGGGCCGTGCAAGGCGAGCTGGGCGGGGTTGATCACGGCGTTGCCCGATGCCGCCGCGCTGAACTGCAGGAGCAGCCCGCCCGAGGCGGACTCGACACGCAGGCTCGGGGGCGTCGCGCCGGTGGGAAGCACGATGGGTTGACCGGCGCTCGTCCGCCAGGACGGCGCCGGGGCGTCGAGAAGATCGTCGGCTTCGAGCGGGAAGAGCACGCTGCCCTGGCCGGTGGTGAACGCCCGCGATCCGTAGGCGCTCCACTCGGTGGCGGGGATGTTGCTGCTGTCACGGTGGCGGACGCGCAGGATGTACTGCGTGCCGTCGAGGAACGAGGAGCGACCCGCGTGCGAGCCCTCGAACACGCCGTCGCCGATGTGGGTGTGCAGCCGCTCCACGCCGCCGATGCATAACGTCGACCAGACACGCTGCGCGGGCGAGACGGTCCACACTTCCCAGTCGGTGCAGCGATGGGTGTCCGCGGCGTCACCATCGGAAAACGGCTCGCACTCCATGTGCAGGTCCGATGGGTTCACCAGCCGTCCGAGCGTCGGCTCGGTGACCACTGGCGTCGCCGGCGGGGTGTTGGCGCACGCCGCCCGCGGAGCACCGCCCCCACCGAGCAGCGCCATGACCAATAAGCCCGACACGGCGAATCGCTTGAACATCGGATCCCCTGGTTGATTGCAAGGCGAGTGTGGGCGCGGGCGCAAAACCGTCCTGCACCAATATACCCCGGGCAGGCACGCCTGCACACCAGGAACCGCGAAATCCGGTGGTGGGGACTGAGGACGACAGCGTTTGTCTGGCCGAAACCCCTCCGGCCGAACCCCCGGCAGGCGCTGCACCGGCTTCCGCGCGGCCGAGGTCTCCAGCCTTACCCCTTCGAGCTTCGACCTGGACGCCGACACCCCCACTATCACCTGCTCCGCCGGCTACACCAAGAACGGCAAGGAGGCCCGGCAGCCGATCCACCCGACCCTCGCCGAGGCCCTCCGGCCCTGGCTCAAGGGCAAGCAGCTCGGCGTGCCCGTCTGCCCCCTGCCCGAGGGAAAGGCCGGGGCCCTGCTCCAGGCCGATATGAAGGCCGCCAGGGAGCGATGGATCGACGAGGGGGCCGATGAGGCCGAACGCGCTGCGCGGGCCTCCAGCGACTTCCTGAGGCCCGTGGACGCCGCCGGGCGCGTCGCCGACTTCCACGCCCTCCGGGTGTCGTACATCTCCGCCGTCGTCCGCGGCGGCGCGTCGCTCAAGGCCGCGATGGAGCTTGCCCGCCACTCCGACCCCAAGCTCACCCTCCGCACCTACGCCCGGATGAGCCTCGCCGATCTGGGTGACGCCGTCCCCGCCTTGCCGGGGCGTGACTCGGACCCGACGACCCAGGCCGCCCGCGCGACCGGGACGGACGGAAAGCCCTCCGATGGACTGTCGGGTATATGTCGGGTGGAGAGCGCCGGAACGCGCTCCGGAGCGCGTCCTGGCGCGGCGAACACCCTTCGTCTTTCGGACGATCGGGAGGGGTCAAAGTTCGCGTTTTCTGCTGCTGGGCGCTCCGATTTGCAACGGGGCGCACCGAGCCGCACGAAATGCCGAGGGGCGGACTCGAACCGCCGACCTGCGGGTTATGAATCCGCCGCTCTAACCAGCTGAGCTACCTCGGCCTGCGGAGGGATCATATTCCGCGATTTCGTCCCCGTCGCGGCCCGGCGGGGCCGGCCGTGGCCAGGAGGCTGAAATCGCTGCAAATCGCTGCTCACGGGGCGTGGGCGGGCTCCAGGGCCAGCTCCAGCACGGCGTAGCCATCGAGCTCGAAATGCTCCACGCGGATCGCCACCGGGACGAGCATCGGGGCCTCTCCCGGCACCGTGAATTCCCCGCGATCGCGGGTCGGGCCGTGGTGGGTCCAGTTGTCGATCACCGTCTGTTCCAGCGGCGCCTGGGGCCCGGCCCCGGGCGGCGCTTCCGGCCCGGCCCCGACCAGCGGAGAGGTCGACACCCGCACGCGGACGCCATCGTCGCTGAGCGTGCTGATCCGCCACCTTCCCGGCGCCAGGGGGATCACCGTCTCGGCGATCGTGCCGAAGTGATCGGCGGGGAGGCGGCGTTCGGCGAGTTCGTCCGACAGCCCGAGCTGCGAGGCGCCGCGCATGCCGAAGGGGAGCTTGAGCCGGCCCATCTGCACCAAGGTCGCGTTCTCAGGGGGCTCCGGCGAGCGCCACGCGCCGGGCTCCCTCCTGGGATCGATCGGTTGCCCCTCGGGGCTGAGCGGCGCCGGGAAGAACCAGACATTCCAAGCACAGTTCACCAGCCGGCCCGAGAGCAGCTCGTCCACCTCACCGATGCGGACGCGAACCGCGTACGCGTGCACCCCGGGCGTGGTCGACACCGCCGTCAGGGACAGCGTCTTGCCGGAAGGCTCTTCGGATTGAGGCGGCTCGACACGGACCTCAACCGTCTCCTGCCCCGCCTCGACCTCCACCGACAGCTCGCCGTCGGGAAGCCTGTAAAGGTCGTATCGTCGCCGGAATCCATCGTCGCCCGCCGGGCGAATCAGCGGCGAGCGGTGATCCCACGGGCCCCACGGACCCATGATGATGCTCTGGCGGCCGGCCAGCTCCGCCCGGGCCGCGACAGGCCGGCTGGCCCCCAGCAGCCGGTACGCCGGGATGGCGAACGTCACTGGCCCAGCATCGGCGGCGGCGGGCGCGAGAGGCGAATCCTGTGCCTTCAAGATCGGCGGCCCGCTGCCGGCGGTGGTGTTGGACCGCATGCTCAGCCCCCGATCGTTGACCAGCGTGATGTTGGGGCCGGGACCGGCGAAGAGGTTGCCTGCGATTTCGTTGCTGTTTGAGCCCCGGTGATTGGCCTTGGCCCAGGGTGTCGCGTGCAGGGCGGGGTTGTCCCTGGCCCACAGGGCGATGTCAACGGTGTTGGTGGAGAAGTCGTTCTTGATATAGCGGTTGGCGGCGCCGTGCTCGACGTTGATGCCGCCGCCTTCGCGGGCGCCCGGGAGGCCGTTGCCGCTGAAGGTGTTGCCGGCGACGAGGGTCTGCTGGGAGTAGCCGCCCCAGAAGCCGCAGATGGCGTTTTCGATGAGGCGGTTGCCGATCAGTTGGTTGCCAAAGGAAAAGGTGATCTCCACGCCGTGGGCCGCGGAGTAGGAGAAATCGTTCTGGATCAGGAGGTTGTCGTTGCAGCCGCGCCGGGTGAAGTTGAAGTCCGGAGCTGGAGAGGCGGGGGATTCGCCCAGGGCTTCTTTCCCGGCGAAACTGAAGAACCCATCACCCGAGTGGGTGGCGCTGTTGTGCGCAAAAACGTTGCCGCTCGATTGCTCGAAGCACAGAATACCGGCCGAATCCTGACCCCGGTTGTAGACGCCGTGGCTGTACCCGCGGATGCAGAAGTCGAAAGCGTTCGACGTCACCATGTTCCCCGTGGAACGCCAGAGCGCCAGCCCCCAGCCGGAGAGAAACGAGAAGTCGTTGTCGAAGACGCTCGAATCGGTCACGCGATCGAGCAGCAGGCCGTTCTGGCCGGCTCGAACGACGCACTCTCGAACCGTGACGCCCCGGCTGCGCTCGATGCAGACCCCGGCGCCGTAATTCCGAATCCACTCGCCGTTGTCATTGGCGTGTGGCCACAGCCAGTCAGCCTGGTCCTCGGCCTCGGGCGTGCTGCGGAGCCGCTGGCGCCAGTTGTCGATGAACGCGCAGCCGACGAGCGTGAGCTGGTCCGCCTGGGTGGCGTGGATGCCCACCTTGAAGCCCTCCACGCGGGCCGCGCGGATGGTGACGCGGGAGCGGGCCCGCACGCGGATGCCGACCCCGGCGTACTGGTCGGGCATGGCGGTCGGGGCCGGGGCGCTGCCGCGGAGGATCGCGCCGGGCTCGAAGACCACCTCGCCGTCGTCAAACTCGATGTGAACGACGCCGTCGCCGTCGGCGTCGGTGATGATCGCGCCGGGGGCGATGGCGACCCGGCACGGCCCCGAGAGCACAGTGTTGTCGCGCGTGATTTCAACCAGCGGGAGGGCCGCCGGCTCGAGAGCGGGCTGCGATGCTGCGAGCCATGGGCTGGCCCCGAGAACGGCGGCGAACGCGAACAGGGGCTTGAGCATGCGGGAAAGCGCGCCTGCCGCCATCAGTTGGTCGCGGTGTCGGCGCGGCTGACGGTGCCCGGCTGGCCCGGGGCGGGGGGCTGCTCGATGTTCTGGGGCAGCTGGCGGGGCGCGGGCGCGGGGCGGTTGGACTCGGCTTCGAGATCGTCCTCAACGCCCTTGAGGCCGCGCTTGAACTCGACAATGCCCTTGCCCAGGCTCTTACCGACTTCGGGAAGGCGGCGGCCGAACAGGACGAGCAGAACCAAGAGGATGACGATCCACTCAAAGCCGTTGATGTTGTTGAAGAGCGCCAGCGTGCTGGGCAGGGTGGAGAGCGTGGAGAGGGCCATCGGAGACTCCTTGGGCAGGCCGAACGCGATCCGTCCAGGGATTGAAGGGGGTGGGCCTACCAGAGTCAACGAGGGAATAGCCCAAGCATTGCGGTTCGGCCGGACCGCTCGGCGGGCCGGGGGATCACGTTCGGTTTGTGTACGCGTGCCCGAGGCGACTCAAGTCAGTCCTCCTTGATGCCCACGGCCCGCTCGGCGGCCTGAACCACATTCAGCAGCAGCATGGTGACGGTCATCGGCCCCACGCCGCCGGGGACGGGGCTGATCCACCCCGCTGGCCCCAGCACCCGCGCGACATGATCGAACGCCACATCGCCGACGGTGCGCATCTTGCCATCGGCCCCGGCGATGCGGTTCACGCCGACGTCGATCACGATGGCCCCGGGCTTGACCATGTCGGCTTCGATGAGGCCCGGGACGCCCGCGGCGGAGACGAGCACATCGGCGGCGCGGGCGAGGTTCTTCAGGCCGGGCGTCCACTTGTTGCACGAGACCACGGTGGCGTCGGTCCGCATCAGGAGCACGGCGATGGGTTTGCCGACCACGTCGGAGGCGCCGACGACCACCGCGAGCCTCCCGCGCAGGCAACCCTCGCCCGTGAAGCCGGCCGCGGCGACCATCTTGACGACGGCCAGGCCGGTGCAGGGGGCGAGGGAGGAGCGGCCGTAGACGATGTTGCCGATATTGGCGGGGTTGACGCCTTCGACATCCTTCTCCGGGGCGATGAGGCGCTGCACGTCATAGGGCTCGACGCCTGCGGGGAGGGGCAGGTGCAGCATGATGGCGGTGACGTCGTCCTGCGTGTTCATGAGCAGGACGCGCCCGGCGATGTCGTCGTACTGGGCCCCGGCGGGGAGCTGGTGGAGCTTGTACTCGATGCCCACGGCCTCGCACGTGCGACCCTGATTGGTCGCATAGACGTGCGCGGCGTCGTCAGCGTCGCCGCAGATCACCGCGTCGAGCCGGACGCACCCACCCCGGGCCCGGACCGCCTGCACCCGGGCCGCGATGCGGGCCCGATGCTGCTCGGCGAGCGCTTTACCGTCAAGAACGCGTGCCCGGTCGGTCATCGGCAACTCTATCCACGACGATTTCGCGAGCCGCCGCTCGCCAGTCGGAGGGCGCACGCGGGGCGAGCGCCGCGCCGGTTATCATGCCTGCGTGAGCACGCCCGTCCAGCGCATCTCCGAGCTCCGTGACCTGCTGAACCGCGCCAACCGGGCGTATTACGTCGATGCGCAGCCGATCATGGCCGACGCGGAGTTCGACCGGCGCCTGGCGGAGCTGGCCGAACTGGAGCGGGCCCACCCCGAGCTGGCCGACCCCGACTCGCCGACGGCCCGCGTCGGCGGGGCGCCGATCGAGGGGTTTACGACCGTCAGGCACGCCGCGCCGATGCTGAGCATCGACAACACCTATGACGTCTCGGCGCTGCGTGAGTGGCACGAGCGGGTGATCAAGGGGGCGGAGAGTGAGGGCGGTCTGTTCGGCGGCGAGGGCGCGGGCGAGGCGCCGGTGCTGGTGGCCGATGCGAAGATCGACGGCGTGGCCATGTCGCTGCGGTACGAGCACGGGCGGCTGAAGCACGCCGTTACGCGCGGCGACGGGACCAAGGGCGACGATGTGACGCACAACGTGCGGACGATCCGGGCGGCGCCGCTGGTGCTGGCGGCCGCGGGCGACCGGGTGAGAGCGCCGGAGGTGCTGGAGATCCGCGGGGAGGTGTACTTCCCGCTCGAGGAGTTCGCGCGGGTCAACAGCGAGCGCGAGGCGGCGGGCGAAGAGCTGTTCATGAACCCGCGGAACGCCGCGGCCGGAACGCTCAAGCAGCTCGACCCGACCCTGGCGGCCCAGCGGCGGCTGGGCTTTGTCGCCCACGGGCGCGGGGAGGTTTCGGACCCGGGCTTCGCCCGCTCGCACACGGAGTTTCTCAAGGCGATCGCGGCCCTGGGAGCGCCGGTGAACGCGCCGCTGGCCGTGTCGGCCGAGATCGAGGAGATCGCCCGGGCGATCGAACGGTTCGACCAGGCCAGGCACGCGCGGCCGTACGCCATCGACGGGGTGGTGGTGCGGGTGGACAACTTCGCGATCCAAGAGAAGTTGGGGACGCGTTCCAAGAGCCCGCGCTGGGTGGTGGCGTTTAAGTACCCGGCCGAGCGGAAGACGACGGTGCTCAAGGACGTCCACCACCAGGTGGGCAAGACGGGCAAGATCACGCCGCGGGCGGTGATGGCGCCGGTGCTGCTGGCTGGGACGACGGTGCAGCACGCGACGCTGCACAACTACGGCCGGATCCGCAAGGCGCCGGTGAACCCCGACGAACCCGCCGGGGCGACGACCGACATCCGCCTGGGCGACACCATCTATATCGAGAAGGCGGGAGAGATCATTCCTTACGTGTCGGGGGTGTCGCTTGCGCAGCGTCCCGCCGGGGCGCGGGCGATCTGCGCGCCCGAGACGTGCCCGGAGTGCGGCGGGCCGGTGGAGGTCGAACCTCCGGAAGCGGCCCAAGATCCGGCGCTCGAGACGACGCGGCGGTGCGTGAACCCGGAGTGCCCTGCGCAGGTTCGCGAGAAGCTCATCTGGTTCGCGGGGCGGCGGCAGATGGATATCGATGGGCTGGGAGAGAAGACCATCGACCAGATCCGCGGGGAGTCAGCCATCCCGCTGGGCGGGTTCGCCGACATCTTCAGGCTCAAGGACCATCGCGAGGCGCTGCTCAGGCTCGAGCGGATGGGGGAGAAGAAGGTCGACAACCTGCTGGCGGGAATCGAGCAGGCCAAGTCAAGGGGGCTGGCGCGCCTGCTGGCGGGGCTGGGGATCCGGCACGTCGGGGAGTCGACGGCCAAACTGCTGGCCCGGCAGTTCAAGGACCTTGATGAGCTCGTGAGCGCGGAGGAGGCCCGCCTGCGGCCCAAGGCGTGCTCCAAGGAGGAAGCCGCGCGCCTGGGCTTCCAGAAAGAACCCGCCCGCCGCCCAGAGACAGGCCTGGGCAAGGACTCGGCGCCGGTGGTGCACGCGTATCTGCACAGCGAAGCGGCCAAGCGGACCTTTGGCGAACTGCGGGCGGCGGGTGTTGACCTGTCGAGCCACGAGTACGTCAGCGCCGCCGGTTTGCCGGCGAAGCCGGCGGAGGGCCCATTCGCCGGCAAGACCGTGGTCATCACCGGAACGCTGGTGTCGTACGAACGGCCGGATCTCGCGGCGGTGCTCGAGGGTCTGGGCGCCAAGGTGTCGGGCTCGGTGTCGTCCAAGACCAGCCTGGTGATCGTCGGGGAGAGCGCGGGGAGCAAGCTGGAGAAGGCCCGAGAACTGGGCATCGCCACCATGGGTGAGCCTGAGCTGCTGGCGGCCCTCAGGGCGTGCGGAATCGAGCCGAAGAAATGAGGCCCGGCTTCGGGGAGCGGAGACCCGCCCTGCGCCAGGCGCCAGCTATCGGACCTCATGCAAAACGTTGAATTCAAAGCCGAGTTGCGCGACCTGGAGCTGGGGCGGACCATCGCGCGCCGCCTGGGCGGAAAGCACGTGGGCCAGCTCTGGCAGGTGGATACCTACTACCGGCTCGCCGACGGCCGCCTGAAGCGGCGCGAGACCGAAGGGGCTCCGGCGGAGTACATCCTCTACGAGCGGACCAACTCGGCCCGGGCGCGGCTGAGCAAGTTCACGATCTACTCAGAGAACGAAGCCTTCGCCCAGTTCGGCGCCATCACGATGGAGCCCTGGGTGGTGGTGAAGAAGGCCCGCGATGTCTACATGCTCGGGGGCGTGCGGGTGCACCTCGACCAGGTCGAGCGGCTGGGCACGTTCCTGGAGTTCGAGGCCCTGGTGTCGCCGGCTCAGAACATGGGGCGGTGCTACCGGATCGTGGAGCAGCTGCGGCGCGACTTCGCCGCGGTGCTGGGCGAACCGGTGCCGGTGAGCTACTCAGACCTGATGGCCTTGGAGCCGCAGTACCCGCCCGCGGCGGGGCCGCCGGGGTGACCGGGGCTGCTCCCGCACCGGGGACGGAGCCTGGCGCGGGGCAGGACCTACTTCGCCGCCAAGGCTTCCTTGACGCCCTTCACGCCCTCCACGCCCGTCGGGACCGTGATCGATGAGCCCTTGAAATCGGACCCCACCGGTTCGGCGCGGCCGCCAAGGTGCTCGGCCAGGAAGGCCTCGACGACGGCGTTGAAGGCGGTGTTGTTCTCGGGGCGGGCGAAGCCGTGGCCCTCGTCGGGGAAGAGCACATAGGTCACGGGAATCTTGCGGTCGGTCATGGCCTTGACGATCTGGTCCGCCTCGGCCTGCTTCACGCGCGGGTCGTTGGCGCCCTGGCCGATGAGCAGCGGCTTGCGGATCTGGTCGACCTTGAAGAGCGGCGAGCGGCTCTCGAGCAGCTTGCGGCCTTCCTCGGTGCGATGATCGCCGACACGGGTGGTCATGCTCTCGATCAGCGGGGCCCAGTACGGCGGGATCGAGTTCAGCAGCGTCACCAGGTTCGAAGGGCCGACGATATCAACCCCGCACGCGAAGACATCGGGGGTGAATGTCAGGCCCGCCAGCGTGGCGTAACCGCCGTACGAGCCGCCCATGATGGCGACCTTCGCTGGGTCGGCGATCTTCTCCTTCACGGCCCAGTTCACGGCGTCAATGAGGTCGTCGTGCATCTTGCCGGCCCACTCCTTGTTCGCGGCGTTGGTGAAGTCCTTCCCGAAGCCGGTCGACCCGCGGAAGTTCACCGAGAGCACCGCGTAGCCGCGGTTGGCCAGCCACTGGTGATTGGGGTTGAAACCCCAGGAATCACGGGCCCAGGGGCCGCCGTGCACCAGAAGCACCATGGGGACGGGCTTGCTCGGGCGGGCGTCGCCGTCGGTGTCGGCGTCGACGGGGACCGTGAGGTAGGAGACCATGTCGAGGCCGTCGCGGCTGCGGATGATGGTGGGGTGGAGCTTGGCGAAAGCGAGGCCTTCGAGGCTCTTGCGCCCGGCGAAGAGGAACGTCGCCTTCTTCGCCGCGCGATCGTAGAAATACGTCCGGCTCGAGCCGGTGTCGACGATGAAGTTGGCGATCCACTTGCTGTCGTCGTGGCTGCGGCTGGCGATGACCAGCTCGCCGGGGCAGACGGTCTTGAGGTAGTCGAGATCGGGCTGGATCGACTTGTCCAGGATGGTCCACTCGTTGCGGAGGTAGTTGAACGAAACGGCCTGCACCGTCTGCTGGGTGGGGTGGATCATCGAACCGCTGACGTCGGCCTTGGGGTTCTCGGCGATGACCGCGGTCTTGCCGGTTTCCAGATCGATTGAGATCAGGGCGGAAGTGTTGCGCCCGCGCGACTCGGTCATGTACAGGGTCTTGCCGCTCTTGTCGAAACCGACCGGCGCCGTGCTGAGCGAGTCGGCATTGGGCACCGTCTGGAACGGGGCCCAGGTGGGCGCGACGGGCTCGGCGCCGCTGGGCCTGGTCTGCCCCCGATTGATGAGGATCTCGTTGCCGCCGTCGGCGGTGGGCTTCACGCCCAGCCGCACGGCATAGTCGTCATCAAGGACGAAATCGGCGAAGCCCTCGTTGCGGACCAGCAGGGTGAGTTTTCCCGTCGCGAGGTCGCACAGGTGAAGGTCGTGGAGCTGCGGGTTGCGGTTGTTGAGGCCCAGAACGATGGTCCCGGGAGACCGGTCGCTCACAGAATCGATGCGGGCGGCGGGGCGGAGGGGCTTGCCGTTGGGCTGCATGATGGGCTTGCCATCGGGGCCCTTGATGTCCTCAAACGGCGTGAGGTCGCGGGCCGCGGCGTCGGGGGTGGTGAGATCGATGGCGTAGACCTTCCAGTTCTCGTCGCCGCCGAGGTCCTGGGCATAGAGGATGTGCTGGTTGTTGTAGGCCCAGGAGTACTGGCGGATGCCGCGCTTGGTGTCGCTGGTGACGGCGCGGGCCTGGTCGGGCTTATCCGCGGGGGCGACCCAGATGTTGAGTACGCCGTCCCTGGGGGCGAGATAGGCGATCAGCTTTCCGTCGGGGCTGACCCTGGCCTGGCTCTTGTCGGGGTTGCTGAAGAGGACGCTGCGCGGGAAGAGCGGCGTTTCCTGGCCCGCCATCGCGGCGAGCGGGGCGCCGAAGGATCCGACGATTGAGAGGGCGATGGCGGAAGCGGAGCGGAAGTCGTTGCGCATGAAGCACTCCGGACGAATCGGCGGCGGACCGCCGCCAGGCCCCCAGGCCGTCGAAAGGCGGTCCGCTCGATTGTAAAGATGCTATGCGGAAGCGATTCCGGCGGGATCCAGACGGCCCCGGCGCCCGGGGGGGGACGGAGGGGAGGGGTCCTCGGAGTGAATCAAAGCGGCCGGCAGGGGTGGCCGCCGGGCAGGGCGTTGCGGAAGTCGGTGATAGCCCGGCCGACGCCGGAACGCTGGTTGACCCGCGACTGGAGCGCCGGGCCGAGCTGGCTAGACAGCTCGGAGCTGCCGGCGCAGGTCGAGGAATCGGTGGCGGAGTTGATGATCGCGGTGCGGGCCATCGCCGCGACGACGCCCGAATCGAGGGCCCTCTGGGTGTAGGCGAGGTCGGCGAATTGCGCCGACAGGCCGCGCAGGTCGATGGCCCCGCCTGGGTTCGAGAGGTTGGCGGGCAGAGGGCCGATGGCGGGGAGGTTTGCGGCGAGGCCGAACGGGCCGCGGTTGATCGATGAGGGCTGCGAGCGGGTGCTGGGCACCGTGGGGCGGGAGGTGCCGTTGACGCCGGCGGGGTCGATGGTGAAGGAAAAGGGTGTGGCGCCGGTGGAGGCGAAGGCGCCGGTGACGGTGACCAGGCCGTTGTTCACGGCGATGCCCGAGACGCTCGTCACGGTGGAGAAGGCCGAGAAGCCCGGCGCGTTGTTGAGGGTGTTGGGGTCAACCTGGAGCTGGCCCGAGCCGGTCGACCAGGCGTCGACGAGGAAGTTGCTGCGGGGGTCGATCTCGATGATCGAGAAGCCGTTGCTGAAGTTCGGGGTGAAGATGGTGCCGCGGGCGGGCGCCGCGCCCAGGGCGAGCGACGAGTCGCCGGCGCTCACGCCCAGGCCGGGCATGTCGATGACAACGCCCCCGAGGGTCACGTTGGCGCCATTGAAGTTGAGCTCAGAAATGCTGAATGGCGCGGCGCCGGAGCGCGTGCCCGCGAAGACCCGCCCATCGATCGAGGCCAGGCCCGACAGACGGGTGGCGCCGGTGTTGAGCGTGCCGGCGGCGGCGAAGATGCCCCCGCCCAGGGGAGCGGTGCGGAAAGTCGAACTGAAGCCGGTCCCGGTGTCGCGGGTCTCCATGCGGAGGAACTGCTGGTCAGAGTTGTTCAGGAAGCGGAGCGTAAGGCCGCCGCCGGTGGGCGTTCCGACCGAGCCCGAGCTGTCGATGGCCGCGATGCTCGCGCCCTGGTTGAAGATCCCCTGAACAACCCCTTCGATATCGCGGAAAACCAGCTGGCCCGCGGCCTCGTCGACTTCGGCGAAGCGGAGGAAGTCCGGCGTGAACTGACAGGGGTGGGCGAAGTCGATGCCGTTGTAGAAGCGGTTGAGCGTCTGACCGACGCCGGACTGCTGTCCCGCAGCGATCGTGGTGAGGGGGATGAGGTTCCCGTACTCGGTCGTCAACACGCAGCTGGCGGTGTCGAGAGAGCGATCCTCGATATGCCGCCGGATCATGTTGGTGACGGTGGCGGTCACGTTCGCGTCGGGGACGTAGCCCATGGCGCTGAAGACTGAGTCGACGCGCGCGTCAATCGGCCCGGCGGGCGCCGCGGCGGGGACAACCCCCTGGCTCGGGGGCCGCTGATTCGAAGCCAACGAGATCGGGAAGTTGGTGGTGGTGGTGAAGCCGGTGATCACCGGGCCGCCCGCCGCAGCGGGGTCGACGTACATGAAGGCGAGTTGGCTGCCGGCGCCGACGACGGAGTAGACCAGGATGTTGTTGACCGCAGCGACGCTGAGGATCTGGGTGATCTCGGAGGGGTTGAAGCCGCTGGGGGGCGTCACACCCGCGCCGAGCACAAAGGGCGTCACGGACCGGATGAAGCTGTTGCGCGGATCGAACTCGATCAGGATCCGGTCGGAGAGCGTCGGAGATGGCGTCGAATCGAGCGAGCCGACCGCCAGCAGCGAACCCCGCTGGGTCGAGCCGGTGAAGGCGGGATCGAAGTCAAAGCCCGGGAAGGTCGCGATGCGGGTCTGGGCGGAGGTGGAGGTGTTGATGTTGTAGATGGTGAACTGAGCGAAGGCCGGATCGAACGTCGTGGCAGTGTAGATCTGCGGCCCAGAGCCGAAGTTGAGAACGCCAAGACCAGTCATCAGCGGCGTCAGCGGACCGCCTGCGCCCGCCACGATGGTGGGCGGGGCGCCTGTGGGCGGATAGGCGACCTGATCGATCTGAAACTGGGTGTTGGGCGTGGAGAAGGTCGAGCGGAGCTGGTACAGGGTGGTGGTGGTCGCCCCGAGGTCGATGGCCAGGCCGCTGGCGATCGCTGAGGAGGGTGAGGCGAGGGTCGAGCCGGAGACCGGGCCGTCTGACATCAATGACGGGCCGCTGAACGTAAGCACACGCAAGCTGCCGTCGGGCTGGATGTAGACGACCTGATTGTCGAAGCCCCCGGCGCCGGCGCCGCCTGGGATCTGGCACGGGTGGGAGGGCGCGATCGACAGGCGGTAGTCGTTGACGGCCTGGCCGACGCCGGAGTTCTGATTGGCGTGGGGGCTGAGGAAGCTCCCGAGCTGAGCGGGGTTGAGCAGGACCTCGCAACTGGGCGGATTGACCGAGCTGTCGATGATCGCGCCGGCCACCATGCGCTGGAAGGCCAGACGGCCGGCGGCGCCGGGGCTGTACGCCGTGGAGCCGAAGAACCCGATGCTGAGGTCGATCATCGAGGTGGGCGACGAGAGAACCAGCGGGGCCGGCGGGGCGAAGACCGTCTCGGAGGCGATCCCCAGCACGTCGCGCATCGACTCGCTGACACGCACGATCGTCGGCGACGCTGACGTACCCGCGGCGGCGGGGTCGATCTGGAGGAAGTACCGCTGGCCGGTGGTCAAGTCGAGGATGCTGACGACCAGCCGGTTGCTGACGAAGCCCGAGCCGGTCAGCTCGAAATCGTGCGAGGCGAGGATGTTGAGATCGAGGCCCTGCGGCGCGACGGTCGTCGGGCCGAACGAAAACTGGTCGACGTCGCGCACGTACCGGTTCCGGGGATCAACCTCGAAGAGGCTGGGCAACAGGCCCGGGGTGGCCGCCGTCGTTGTATCGCCGATGATGAACAGCGAGCCCCGCTCGTTGGACCCGGCGATCTCCGTACCGAGATCGCGGAACGGCAGGGCCATCCGGGCCTGGTGCGCGGCGTCCGTGATGTCATAAATCTGGTACGACTCGGGGGTGAACTGATCATCCAGGCCGCCGGCGAAGACGCGCGTGCCGATGGCGCCGAGCCCGGTGAAAATTGGGTCAGAGGCGGAGTAGCTCCGCACGGGGGAGAAGCTGGGCGAGGTGCTGTTGATGTCCAGAACCGAGAGCAGCGAGCCCGACGGAACATCCTGGAGCAGATAGAGCAAGCGCGACTGCGTCCCCGGATCAGTCGCGATGGCCAAGCCCGTCTCGGCGCTGGTGTCAAAGCTCAGACCGCTGTAAACCAGCGTCTCGTTGTCGCTGAGGTCGCGCCCGTAGACGTTGCCATCGCTCGCGAGATGGAGCAGCGGCGGGAGGCGGCCGACCTGCCCGGTGCGGAGGCACGGATGGTTGATGGGGAGGCTGTTGCGGAAGTCCGTCACCGCCAGACCCACGCCGCCGACCTGATTGACGTGGGCCGTCAGCGGCGCCCCCAACTGACCCGAAATCCCCGAGGTCGCGCACGCCGAGGGTGAGGCCGCCGTGCGGGCGAGCTCGCCGAAGACCAGGTCGCGGAACACGGGCGAGGTCGCCGCCACGGCGGTGTAGCCCATCTGGGCGAAAATGGGGTTCAAGGCGGGGTCGATCAGCCCGGCTTGGGCGGCCAGCACCAGCGGCCCCGGCGGCGGGTTGGCGGATTCGCTGGCGAGGCCGGGAAGCGCCGTTGAGCTGAGCGCAATGGCGACAATCGACGGCGAGGTCGCCGTGCCCATCGCGGCCGGATCGATGACGACGAAGTACGGCCCGACCTGCGCAATCAGCCGATCGCCCGCAAAGGCAAGTCCCTGGAGCGGCCCGGTCAGCGTGACGCCGGGGCTCACGCCGGAGCCGTAAACCGTCGTGGGCCCGGTGATCAGCGGGGGCGCCGTCCGCAGGACCGCGTTGCTGCGCGGATCAACCTCGAAGAAACTGCCGGCCACAAAGGGCGCCGCGACGCCGACGGGCGTGCCGTAGACCCAGACGCTGCCGCGCTCGTTGACCCCGGCGAGCTCGCCGCCCAGTCGCAAGGGCAGAACCATCCGACGGTTGAGCGTCGGGGACCCGGGGGTGATCTCATAAATGCTTGATTCAAAGTCCGTCGACGAGACACTGGGACGGCCGCCGGTGAAGAGCCGCCCGCCGATGGCGCCCAGGCCAGCGATAGCCTCGGACCCCGTCGAACTGGCGCCGCGCGGCGTGAAGACCGAGTCCGCCGTGCCGAGGTCAAGCCCGAGCAGGCTCCACGCCGACGCACTGGGGCCGATCTCCAGCCGGAAGAAGACCCTTCCGCCGGAAGTCTGCCCGATCGCCAGCCCCGCGGCCGAGGCGGCGGGGTCGAAGCTGTTCGTGAAGTCGGTCCCCGACCGCACCTCCGATGTCGTGCCGTCAGCGACGCCCTCCCGCTGGAGCGTGGCGGTGGAGCCATCAAAGACGATGTACGCAAAGTCGCTGGGGCCGACCGCGGCGCCGCCCGGGGCGTTGCGGATCTGGCGGGGGCCGCCGCCGCCGGTGATCTGGCCCAGCGACTGTCCGCCGCCGGGCGCGTTGTTGACCTGCTGCCGCTCATCCCCCTGGCGGGCCGCCGGGGCCCCGACATCGACGCGAGTCTGGTCGAGCGAGCGGGCCGCCGGGTCGGGGGCCTGCGCGTCAGTCTGCTGCTGCTGGACGATCGTCGATGTGGTCCCGGTATCGCGATAGGTCACGGCGATCACGCCGGTGTTGTTCTCGGCGCCGTACGAGAGCGTCGGCTGGCCCGGGGTCACTTCCATATAGCCGGTGGTGCCCTTGACCGCCAGCGTGGCGTCGGGCGCCTGGATCTTCACGTCGTTGGCGACCGTGGTCGACGAGACTTCAAACTTCACACGCCCGTACGGAAGATCGACGGTGGTCTTCTCCACCCCGGAGCGGCTGATCGCTTCCTTGATCCCCACGCGCGACGCCCGGTCGATCGTCAGAATCTGCCCAGCGCCGATCTTGATCTGCACCGCCGAGCGGATCGCCGTCTCGACCTCGCCGCCTTCAGGAATCACCGCCCCGACCTTGGCCGATTGCCACGCGGCGTCCGGGCCGGTCCGATATCTCACCTTGCCCTCGACCGCCATGATCACGCCCTGGGAGGCTCCGCCAGCGGGTTGGCTGCGGCCTGCCGCGGCATAAACCGCCGCGGCGGTTGTTCTGATCGCCACAGCCGGGGGCAGGACCTCAGCGCGAGCGGGGAACGAGGCGCCGAAGGCGAGTGAGCCGCCGACGAGAGCGCGGGCGATGCTGGTCATGGAGAGTCCCCTGGCGATCAGGCTGGTTCCCCCCGGCGGCGATCGGTTGGCGCCTGACGCCGGGGGAGCCCAATTTATCGGATGATGGGGCTCCCAACCCAAATCCTGACCAGTGGATTGCGCGTCCGGCTTAGACTGTTGAACGATGTTCCGCGGGATCTCCCTCGCCAACAAGTGCCTGCTGCTCTTCGGGGCCGCGGTGGTGCTGATCATTCTGGCGGCACTGACTGTGCCCTGGCTGCGGCTGAACGCCCTGGTGGAGGACGACGGCGTGGAGGCCTCGCGCCAGATGGTTCGCGTGTGGGAGGCGATGCGCAAAAACATCCCGCCGCCCGCCCGTGAAGACGAGGCCGAGAGCAAACGGCCGGAGATCGCGGATGTCGAGGGCGGACGCATCCAGTTGGTTCCCGGGGATCAGATCGGCATTGAACGACGCCGCGACCCCTTCGTAGGGGAGGCCTGGGACCGGATGCTCGAGCGCGACAGCGTGAGCGAGCACGCTTCGGCCAGCTGGCGGCTGCTGCAGCGCGAGTACCGCTACGCGCGGGCTTTGCGCGACGAACGCGGCAAGCTGGCGAGCCTGGTGATCCTGCAGCGAGTCTCCCCGCACGCCGCCCGCGACATGCTCGCCAACACCGTCTACCTCCTCAGCGCAGGCTGCGTGGCCCTCGGGCTGGCGGTGCTCGTGTTCTACCTGATCACCAACAAGCTGATCCTGAGCCCGGTCCGCTCTCTGCGGGAGACCGCCGACGAGGTGCGCGGGGGCAATCTGAACATCCGATCCGAGATCCAGACCGGCGATGAATTCGAGGAGCTGGCCGAGACGTTTAACGAGATGCTCACGGCCCTCCAGGACACGCAGAAGAGCCTGCGATCGATCAACACCGAACTCGACAAGCGTGTTGACGCCCTGGAGAGTCAGAACCTGGCCCTGAACGACGCCAACCGCCTCAAGGGCGAGTTCCTCGCCAACGTCAGCCACGAGCTCCGCACGCCGCTCAACTCGATCCTGGGTTTCGCCGAGCTGCTCACCGACGCCGCGCACAAGGAATCGGAGGCGGGCGATGACTCCACCCGCCTGACCAAACGGCGCCGGTACCTTGAGAACATCCTTTCCGCGGGGCGGTCGCTGCTGGACCTGATCAACGGCCTGCTCGAGATGGCCAAGATCGAGGCCGGCAAGGCCGACATCACCATCGAGAAGGTCGATCTCCGGGCCACCGGCGAGGGTCTGGTTGCGCTGGTGCGCCCCCTGGCCGACAAGCGGGGCGTCGAGCTTCGCCTGGAGATCACCGGCGAGGGCCCTGTCGAGATCGAGTCGGACGGAAAGAAGCTCCAGCAGATCGTGTTCAACCTCCTCTCCAACGCCGTGAAGTTCACCGGAGACACCGCCGAGAAGATCGCGGCGGAGCGGGCCGACGCGATCGACCGCCAGGAGGGCCTGGATGACGCTGACGCGCTCGCAGGCGGAGCGGGGGGCGCGGGGGCGGGCGGCCCGAGCGTCGGCGCAGCCCAGGGCGCAGGCGGTGACGCGCCGCCCCGCACCGCGTCGGTCCGGCAGGCGATCGTGACCCTGCGGATCGAGCCCCTGCTCAGCCGCTCAGCCGGCGGGCAGGACACCCAGGACAAGATCCGCATCAGCGTGCTCGACACCGGGCCGGGGATCGCCCCTGAGCACCTGGGCGTGATTTTCGACAAGTTCACGCAGATCGATCGCGGCCTCACCCGCAAGCACTCCGGCACGGGCCTGGGCCTGTCCATCTGCAAGGAGCTGACGACCCTGCTGCAGGGTGAGATCGCGGTGCAGAGCGAGATCGGGCGAGGGTCGATGTTCTCGGTGATTTTGCCCGCCCGGCTCGACCTGGCCCGGATCGAGGAGATCAGGCTGGAATCGCAGTTCCGCGGAACCCTCGCCAGCCGACGCGCGGGCTGACTCCCGGGAGCGTCACGCTCATGGACGATTTCCCGACCGCCTGGCGGCGCCGGCCCGGTCACCGGCCGCCGCTGGGGCCGGGGGGGGTTGTCCGCTTACCATCAGGGTGAATGCACCCGATCTTCGACTCGCGTCGTTACCTGATTCCGTTCCGGTCGAGCCTGCTGCCGCAGATCTTCACCGACACGCTGATCGTCGGCGCGGGGGTGGGCGGGCTGCGGGCGGCCGTCGCCGCCGCGGAGCACGGCGAAGTCATCGTCCTGAGCAAGGACGAACCGGCGACCTCCAACACCGCCTGGGCCCAGGGGGGCATCGCGGTGGTGCTCGATCAGGCGGACACCTTTCAATCGCACGTTGACGACACCCTCGGCGCGGGCGCCGGATTGTGCGACACCCCGGCGGTGCGCACGGTGGTCGAGAACGGCCCGGCCCGGATTCGCGAGCTGATCGACTGGGGCATCCGCTTCGACCACGCGCCGGGCTCCAGCGAGCCGGAACTCGGGCGCGAGGGCGGCCACGCCTGCCACCGCATCGTGCACACCGACGGCGACGCCACCGGTCGCGAGCTGATGCGCTGCCTGTGGGAGCGCGTCGCGGCCACCCCGGGCGTGCGCGTCTTCAAGCACTGCTATTCGCTCGACCTGATCACCGCGGGAAGCGAGCCCGGGGCCCCCGTGATGGGCGCGATCACCCATCACCCCAAGTACGGCCTCCAGATGATCTGGGCCAAGGCGACCATCCTCGCCGCGGGCGGCGCCGGGATGATCTACCGCGAAACCACCAATCCCAAGACCGCCACCGGCGACGGGATCGCCATGGCCTACCGCGCCGGGGCCACGCTGGCCGACATGTCATTCATGCAGTTTCATCCCACGACGCTGTACCTCGCCGGGGCGTCGCGCTCGCTGATCACCGAGGCGGTCCGCGGCGAGGGCGCTCACCTGCTCGACGAGCAGGGCGAGCGGTTCATGCTCGAAGCCCACCCCATGGCGGAGCTGGCCCCGCGCGACATCGTGACCCTGGCGATCACCCGCCGGCTGTCGCAGCGCGGCGGCACCAAGGTCTATCTCGATGTGCGGCACATTGGCGATTTCGCCCGCCGGTTCCCGGGAATCGCGCAGCTCCTGGCCAAGTTTGACCTCGACCCCGCCAAAGAGCTGATCCCGGTTCACCCCGCGGCTCACTACATGATCGGGGGCGTCCAGACCGACCTGTGCGGCCGGACCGACCTCCCCGGGCTCTACGCCGTGGGCGAGTGCACCTGCACCGGCCTGCACGGGGCCAACCGGCTGGCGAGCAACTCCCTGCTCGAGGGGCTGGTGATGGGCGAGATCGCAGGCCGCACCGCCCGCGAACTCACCCAGTACGGGCGCGACCGGCAGCCGGCCGCCAACGGCGCGAGCCTGAGCAACGGTTGGGGGGCGCCGCCGCGGTCGGCGCCGCTCTCGATCGTCTCCGACATCAGGCCCTCCGACCAGGGCGAGCTCGACCTGACCGACGTGCTCAGCTCGCTCCGCTCGGCTATGTGGCGCAACGTGGGCATCGAGCGGACGGGCCCGCGCCTGCGCGACGCCATCGATATGGTCGATTTTTGGGCCCGCTACACGCTGGACAAGATCTTCGACTCACCCGAAGGGTGGACGGTGCAGAACATCCTGCTGGTCTCGGCCCTGATGGCCCGCTCCGCCGCGTGGCGCGAGGAGTCGCGCGGCTGCCACTGGCGGGCCGACGCCCCGGACGCGAACGATCGTTTCCGGGTGCATGACTGCTGGCGGCGGGGCCGCTCCGAGCCGATCCTACGGGCGCTCGACGCGCCGGTGACCGTGCTCCCGGCGAGCGGGGTCAAGTGATGGCAATCGGGCCATTGAGTTCGCCTGCTCGGCGCAAGGGCGCCTCAATCGCGCCTACCACCGCGCCCCTCCTCGTGCTGGCCAAGTGCCTGGCCGTCTGCGTCGTGGCCGCTGGGTGTGCGGAGGAGGTCAAGGTCATCCGCTACGACCCCTTCCTGGCCCACCTGCCCGGGGCCGAGGGCGGCAAGCCGCCGGTCGGCGAGCGTCCCCAGACGCCCGTCGACCCGATGGAGCTGCCCCCCGACCAGCTGATCGTGCGCAACGCCGACGGCACGACGACGCTGGTTTCAAGGGTCGTGCGGCACCTGGTGGGCCACCTGGCTCGGGTGATGCAGGAGGAAGACGACCGCCTGCTGTATGACCAGCTCGTGAGCGAAGAAACCAAGCTGCACTTCAGCCGCGAAGGCCAGGAGCCGCGTCAGGCGATCCTCGAGTTCTTCCGCGACAATCACGATGACGTCATCGCCCTGCTCTCACGCATGCCCGCCGCGGAGCGCTCGCCCGGGGTGGTGCTCTCGAAAGTCGGGCCCAAGCAGTTCAAGCTGGTCCTGAGCGGCACCGCCGCCAGGGGGCTGAAGTTCACCGAGCTCTGGGTGGTCATGGAGAAGGGCAATTGGAGACTGTGGTGGTTCGCCTAGGCCACCAGCGGTGCGGCGTGCTGACTGCGCTCGGCCAGCTCCGCGGCGACCAGCCGCGCGAGGGCCTGAGGGCCTGAGCGCGGGTCACCGGCGCCGAAGGCCGGTGAATACTCAGGCACGGTGGTGAACCCCAGCCCCACGAGGCGGCCCGAAGCGTCCTCCACGATATCCAGACTCGCGGCGTCGATGCCCTCGCGCCGCAGCAGCACGATGAATCGGTCAATCACCGGGTGGTCGAACTCGGGCAGCGGCTGGTGCTCCTCCGGCGCGCCCTCGGAAAGCCGCACGATCTCGCGACCGGCGATCCGCTCGCTGCCGCGGTGCTGCGGGACCAGCACGGCGTGCAGATACTCGCCGCCCACGATGTGAACGCGGATCAGCCCCGGACGGCCGCCCGTCCATCGCGCTCCGGGCCCAGCGGGCGCGATGTGCTCCTGCAACAGCGTGAGACCGTCGGTCGAGGGTTCGAAGAGCGGCCCGTCGGCGTACGCGGCGAGGGCATCGACCGAACCGAACACCGGCGCCCCCGGGCGGGTGGAGTCGCCAACAGCGCCGGCCGGATTCCAGCGGCTGCGATTGGCGCGAACGACCACGGGCGTCGCCGAGAGTTCGCGGGCGGCGCGAACGACCTCATCGCCGGCGACCGCGAGGGCCCGAGGAATCGGGATCCCCGCCGAGCGGAGCAGTTCGCGCTGGTGGAGTTTCGACTGGTCGGCGGCAAACGCAGCGCCGCCGTTGATCACGCGGGGACGAGACGACGCCGCCGACGACTGCCCGCCGAGCGAATCGAGCCCGCCGGGCGACTCAAGCCAATCGAGCACGCGGCGTGCTGGTTCGTTCGCACGAGTGGATCCGTGAGCGGGTCCAGCGCCGGTGAAGCCCGTTCGGGCGCCGAGCCAGTTCAGGATGACCCCATCGGGGCGCTGACCGGAAGCGCGCAGGGCCGAGGGACTGACGAGGACTGGCCGCAAACCCTCGCGCGTGAAGGCCGCGACGAGGGGTTCAACGGTCGGACGGGAATCGTGAAGAATGTACGCGTTCATGATGGCGCCTTGTGCGGCCCAGCCGCGGAGGGCATCCGCTGGCGGCCGGAACGACCGCGGCGAGGGGCCGCGGAAGAGGGGATCCGAGCAATTGAGTTGTGAAGCGGAGGAGGGGTGGAACGGAGCGGATCAGGGTGGATTCCACCGTTGGCCGCTGCCGAGGGCCGGATTTGCTACGCGCGTTTACACGTACAAAGTCGGGCTTGTCGCCAGCAATGCTGGACTTGGGCCATTGGGCCCGCATGAGTGCTCACGCGCTGGCGCGGTTGCATACCAGCCACGATCGTGGCGGGCATGCAGGCGGACTGGCGGGCGTGATGCAACATGGAGATGGGAACCGATACGGGCCCGAAGGGCGGCCGGTTCGACAAACCAGCGTAGGTCCTGGCGCGGGGCGCATCAAGGTGTGATGAACCGCCGCCAGACTGGGAGCCGACCCGGCCAGCTGGGTGGCGGGAGCGATTTGTCGGCGACGTGGTCCGTACCATGCAGCCAGATGCCCCCCCCCCCGCCCGTGACAAAGGGACTGTCGGTTCGCACCACTGGTCTGGTGATCGCCGCGGGGGTGTTCCTCATCGGCGCAGGCGTGCTGGGGCTTTTGGCCGTGCGCGGGGGATTCGCAGGAACCGGCCCTGGCAACCAGCAGGGGCGTGCGGCCCCGATCATGCCGCCGACGCCCGTGGATATCACGGGCGCTGGGTTGCAGAACGCGGGTCGAGCCCGGGTCCAGTTTGTTGACCGCAACGACCCCACCCGAGTTGTGGGATATCTCGAATGGGCGGCGCTCAACCCGACCGGCGCGGGAAAGGCCACGGTCACCGAGCCGCGCGCCGTCATTTATCTGCGCGACGGCCGGACGCTCAACGTCGCGGCGTCGACCGGGGTGATGTCGTATCCGGCCGGGCGCATCGAGCAGACTGAATCCGGCGTGTTTCAAGGCGGCGTCACGATCTCGATGACCGAGCAACCGGCCGGGATGGGCGGAGGCGACGAGGCGGCGCGGGCGGTCGGAGCCGTGGGGGGCGCGCCGGCGCTGCGGCTGTTCACGCCGACGCTCGCATTCAACGTCGTGCTCGGTGAGGTCCGGGCCGATGAGGCCTTCCGCGTTTCGAGCGAGCAGTTTGAGCTGGCCGGGCGCGGGCTGCGGCTGGTGGGCGACCAGGTGGCCAGCAGCATCTCGGCGGAGATCGACCACACCGAGTACGCCTGGCTCGCCCTCGACCGGCGCGGGCTGGTGAAGGCCAAGCCCGAGCAGCCCGCGGCGGCCGCCAAGCCCAAGCCCCCCGCCGGTCCACCTAAAGAGAGCTTCTACGGCGCGGCCCTGCGCGACCGCGTTGTGGTGCGGCGGCGCAACTTAACAGTGAAAGCGGAGTCGCTCGAGGCCTGGGCGCGACTGCTCGATAACACCCTGCCCGCCACCGCCATCGGCGGGGCGCCGAAGGCGGCCGATGACCGGTCGGCTTCCGATCCGCGCGTCGGCCCGGGCGCAGGGCCCAAACCTCCGGTTCAGACCTTCCTCCAGCCTGCGGCCCCCCCACCACCCCCACTCCCCCCACCACCCGCCCCGCCGAAGCGCTCGGCGCCAATCCCCGGCGAGCCTGAAAGCCTCTTCACCGGTCAGGACGATCCCAACCTGGTCATCGTCACTTGGGCGGGCCCGCTGGTGGTGGCGCCCCTCGCCAGCCGGCCAAGCGGGCCCTTGGACGGCGAGGAGCTGGCCGCGGCGTTCACGGGGGGCCAGCCCGGCGGCGAGATGGGCGCCGTTGAGGTGACCGACTCGGACCTCGGGGCCCACGCCTCGGCCGCCCGCCTCGGGTATGGCGCGACCTCGCGCACCGCGTGGGTGAAGAGCGACCCGACCCGGCCCGACGACGTTGCGCGCCTGGGCCTGACGGGGAAGGGTGAGTTCCTCGTCAGCGACGCCCGGCTCAACCTGGGTTCAGGAGTCGGCGTGGCGCGGGGGTATAAGAAGCTGATCGCGGGCGATTCGACCGAGGCCCACCCCCGATCGATCGAGGCCGACGGCCAGACCGACTTCGTGCTGACCACCCGCAACGGCTGGCTGGGCGACAAGCTGCGCGAGGTGATTTTCCAGGCGCCGGAAGTCCCAGGACGGGTGGGAGGGGTGCTGGCGCGGGACGGGGCTTCGACATTTGCGGCTCGATCAGCGCGGGCCGAGTTCATCGGCGCCGCCCAGCCGGGTGGGGCCTTTGACGGGCAACTCTCGCGCCTGGTGGCGGAGGGGGCCGTCAAGGCGAACGACGACGGTGGCGGCGGGCTGATGGGCAATCGACTCGAGCTGGCCTTTGAGCCCTCCCCCACTGGCAGGGGGGCGGACCCGACGACGCTGGTGGTTGAGGGCGGCGTCCGGGGCGAGCGTGACGGCTGGGTGATCAGCGGCGAACCGGGAAGCAAGCTCACCGCCAACCTGGAGCGCGACGAGCGCAACAACGTGCAGGTGAAAGACGCCCGCGTTGAGGGCGGCGCCAAGGTCGAGGGGCAGGGCGTTGTCGCCAAGGCCGATCAGATCCGCGTCGACGTGCCCGCCCAGCTGATCGACTTCCTCGGCCGCGGCGAGGGCGCGCCGGGGCTGGGCCAAGCCGGGCTGGTGACCCTGGAGCGCGACGGCGGGATCATCAGCGGCCCGCAGATGCAGCTCAACGGGCATCGCGAGGAGTTGTTCGTCTTCGGGCCCGGCGCACTCGACTATCGAACGCCGGTGAAGCTCGCACCCGCAACCCGGCCGAGCGGGGGCCTGGGCGGGGGGACGGGGGCGGTGGAGAGCCCGCTGGAATCACGGGCTCCCGAACCCGCGGCGGAGCGGCCGCAGAACGTGCAGATCGTCTGGACCCGCTCGATGCAGTTCGGCAACGTCGACGGCCGGGCCGAGTGCGTGGGCGGCGTGGTGGCCCGATCCAAGCCAAGCGAGGACGAAGAAGACACGCTGCGTGCCGAGCGGATCGTGCTGGCATTCTCGCCGGGCAAGACCGTGAACGCCCCCGTGCTCGATGGGGACCCTGCGCCCGCAGCCCCACCACCCCGCCGCCTCTTGCGGGCCGAAGTGATCGGCGAGTCCAACGAGCGCGAGGGCGGGGCGCGGGCGTCGATCGAATCGCGCCGGTTCGCGCCGGCTGGCGCCGCGATCACGGCGATCGCCAGCCCCGCTGGCGGAGGTGGTGAGGGGGGAGCCGAGCGGGTGATCGAGCGGCTGCTGCATATTGAGGGTGACCGGATCATCGACGACGAGGAGCTGTTGAAACTGTCAGTCCCCGGGCCGGGACGCCTGCTGGTGGATGATCGGCGGGCGCCCCCGGCGAAGGCCGCGGATCCGAGCGTTGTGCAAGCGGACCCCGGCGCGGCTGCGCTGCCCGCCGATCTCTCCGGAGCGCGGGGAACCACCCTGTTCCGCTGGGGCGTGGCCGCGGTGGCTGCAGGTGGCAATGGGGCCGGTAATGGAGCTGGTAACGGGGTTGGCGATGGGGCTGGTGGCGGCGGCGGGCTGGAGTTCACCCGCGGCGACGGCTTGGTGAAGCTCTTCGGCGGGGTCAAGATCTTCCACCGCCCCGCGCCGGGCGAACCGGTGACCACCATCAACGCCGATCTGGTGCAGGCGACGGTGCGCTCGGCGGCGACCCCTGGGCGGAGCGAGGCGTATGTGCCAGGCAAGCAGGCGGAGCTGCTCTCAGCCGCGGCGATTGGAAACGTCACAGCGCGGGGCGAAAACGGGGCCCAGTTGACCGCCGACAGAGCGATGTTTGATGCCCTGAGGCAGAGCATCGACGCGTCAGCAGACGCCCCGAACAGGGTGCTTTTTGCGCCGCCCAACTCCGGCACGCCGGTGCAGGCCCGCAGGTTGCTCTGGGAGATCGCGGCGTCACGCTGGACGATTCAGGAGCCGGCGCCGATTGTGGCGCCGCGATGAGCGTGACGGCGACCGGCGAGGATCAAGCGGCTCAAGCGTCGCTGCGGTCGACGACGCGGTAAGACTCGCGCTCGCCGCGACCGCGAAGCGGGTAGTCCTTGCGGAGCGGGTGGGCCGGGAACTCCTCCCACATCAGGATCCGGCGGAGGTCCGGGTGGTTGCGGAAGCGGATCCCGAGCATGTCGAAGATCTCGCGCTCCATCCACTCGGCGCCGGCCCAGAGGTCGGTGACGCTGTCGAGGAACAGTGCGGGGTCTTCCTCGATGCCAGCGGTGGGGCGTGAGGGATCAAGGAAGGCCTTGACGAAGAACCGCTCGTCGCGCTCGTGCGACATCAGGGCGTAGACCACACCGAAGCGGCCGAGGGTCTTGGACGGGTAATCGAGGTAATCGATACCTGAGATGTCGGTGAGGAAGTTGTAGCTGGTCCGCGGATCGTCGCGCAGGAACGCCAGCACGGGGTGCACATCGGCGGGCTCAACGATCAGCGTCGATTGCCCGCGGAACTCGGTCGCCCGGAACCGCTTCCTGGGAAACTGCTGCTTGAGGATGGCGAAGGCGGGATGGTCGAGGTTGGGCTTGGCCGCTGGCATGGGGCGAGTTTAGGGGCTCGTCCGGCCGTTGTCAGCCGTTCACCGACGCCGCCGCACCAGGATCCGGTCGCATTTGTCGAGCGGGGTGTCGCTGATGATCTCCCAGCCGAGCTCGCCGAAGCGATTGACCGAGTACATGAGCGGCCAGAACCGCCGCTGCATCGGCCCCAGCTCGTTGCGGAAGATCGTGTTGTCGACGCTGGGCTGGAGGGGGATCTCGATCTTCTGCACCGCCCGGTCGGTCACCAGGGCGGCTTCGCCGTCCTGCAGGACCAACTCGGCATATTCCCACCTGGGTCGTGGGTCTTCGCCCCTGGGTTCGTTTTTATCCCTCGTTTGGGGTCCGGACAATCCGAGTCCGAAGCCCACGGCCATGATGGCGCACCCACTGCCCAGCCCGATGACGAAGCCGCGCGTGTTCATTGGAGCCTCCAGAGATTGCCGGTGGAACGGTCCAGCCGGGTAGAACTTGCCCGCAAAGGCCGCCAGTGGCGCCGGTCAGCCGCGGCCGAGGTTCGGCAGCAGCAGGCGAAGGATGTCGTGCCTGGACACCATGCCCACGGGCTTACCGCCCCTGACCACGGGGACATGCTTCATGTTTTTGGCCAGCATGATGCGCAGCACCTCGCCGATGGGCTCATCAGGGCCGACCGTGAAGACATCGCGGCTCATGACATCCCGGGCCCGCAGCTTGCCAGCCTTGGCGTAGATCTCGCGGAGTTCCTCCCAGGTGGCGGCGCGGGCCCCGAAAATCGCGGGGGCGAGCTCAAGGGAATAGGAAATCCACCGGCCGATGCTGGTGAAATCACTCTCCGAGATGATGCCCAGGAGGTTGTCCTGCGCGTCGGCGATGACAACCGAGCCGATATCGAGGCCGGACATCATCCCGGCGATCTCGACGACCAGGGTCTCCGGGCGCGCGCTGATGCACGGGCTGGTCATGATGTCGCGGACGTGGGTCGGATCAGGCATGTCGCCCCCTTGGCTTCTTTCGCTTCAGAGAATACCGCAAGACCGACCTGTTCGCCCGCTCAGACCAGGGGATTACTCGAACTTGCCGCGATTGACGATCTCGAAGTTGTAGAGGGCTGAGACCTGGTCGCCGGACTGCTGCTCGAGGGCGCTGAGGCGGGTGACGAGGGCCTGGGGGTCGCGCGAGGCCAGGCCGCCCAGCAGCGTGAACTTGTGGTGCAGCAGGCCCTTGAGGTCAGCCGCGGTGTTGCGGGCGTGACCGGTGGGGAACATCACCAGCCCGCTGTCGTGCTGGTTGCCCATGTCGTCGGTGATGACGACGCTGGTGGGGATTCCTTCGGGGTAGCGCGAGTCGTACTCGCGGCCGCCATGCTCGAAGGAGATCTTGCTCATCAGGTTGCGGGTGACCGGGTTGTGAATCGCGTCGTGGTTGTAGTCGTAGGGTCCGAGCATCAGCGAGGCCCAATCGGCGGTGTGCTGGCGCAGGGCCTTGTGCAGCAGCGTGGCCACGATGTAGACCATCGAGTGGTCGGCCGACTGGCGGGTGTGCGGGTCGCGCTTGGCGGGGTCGCCGATGATGCCGAAGGCTGGCTCGTAGGCGACGATCTTGATGCTCTTGATCCGCGCGCCGTCGCCCCCTTCGAGAAGGCCGGGGTTGCGGTGCAGCAGGTCGAGCAGGGCCTGCAGGGCCCCGGCCGATTGGTGCTCATAGAGCCCCAGCTTGAAGTGCATGCCCATCACGGCGAAGTCGGTCCCCGCCCGGCTGAGCATCAGGTTGAACGGGCTGCTGCCCTTGCCGGGCGGCTTCTGGAAGAGGCAGAAGACCGCCTCGGGGTTGCGGAAGATGTCCTTGGGGCCGATGAAGCCGGCCATGGCCCGCTGCATGGAGAGGATCGCCGCCTCGGTGCTGATCGCGGCGGAGGCCCCCTTGGAATCGGAGAGCTGCTTCCCCGCCCGGATGGCCCGGAACGGGACATAGTGGGCCACCACCATGCCGATGGCGTGCTCGATCTGTTCGGGCGTGGCCCCGAGCATGGCGCCGTAGGTCGCCGCGGAGGCGATGGCCCCGTGCAGGACATGATCGATCTTGTAGGTCTTGAGGCTGAAGACCTCGGCGAGGCGGCCCCTGATCTCATCAAGCAGGATCATGCCCTTGAGCGCGAAGGCGCCGTCCTCGCCCCGGAGCTGCGCGGCGGCGATGGCGACGGGGTAGAAGTCGTTATGACCAAACTCCCCGGCAGTGTGGCCCAGGCTCGGGTTGTAGCCGAAATTGGTGCCGTTGCTGTCCCACTCGCGGACGGCGGCGCAGTTGGCGACGATGGCCTTCTCCGGCGCGACATCGACCGACGCCCCGAAAACCGTGGCGCCCGCGCGGATGGCGTGCGGTCCGGCGAGGCTCGCCAGCGTGCCGAAGCCGCCCGGAGCGGCGCGATAGCGAAGCGCCTCGCTGCGGAGGACCGTCGGGGCGTTGGTCCCAAGCGCCAGTGCCGAGGCCCCGCAGATGACCGAATCGATATGAAAGAGATTCGTCCGCTCAATCACGGCGAGATCGGGTTCGCCCCGCTTGCCCCGCTGGTCGGACATGAAATCAACGGCGAACTGGCCGATGCCCAGGGCCTGGTTCGAGTCGGCGGGGAGGGAGAACACCGTGTCGGCGGAGGGGCGGGCGTGCATGGCGTGGGTCCTTGGTGAGGGACGGGAAACGGCTGGCAGGATAGGCCAAAATCCCGCGATCTCTCGCGCCGCGGGTGCCGCAGCCTCAGGGGGCGACCCGCCAGAACCGCCCCCAGTTGTCAAAGGCGAACCCCCGGACCTCTTCATCGCTCCAGCCCCGGTCGGAAAGGGCCTCGGCGAGCCGGAACAGGTCACGCGGACGGTTGATCCCCTCCGGCAGGCGGGCCGCGGAGAAGCCGCCGTCCATATCCGAACCCAGCCCCACGTGCCGGCGGTCGCCGGCGAGCTCACAGATCCGCTCGATGTGGGCCACGCAGTCGGCGACGGTGGCGCGGGTGGTGGTGTCGCCTTCGGCCAGGGGTCGGAGGAACTTTGAGTAGAGGTTGATCCCGATCAGCCCGCCCCGCCCCGGGCGAGTGATCTCGCGGATCTGGTCATCGTCAAGGTGGCGCTGGTTCTCGCCTCGCCGGCCCCCGCCCACCAGGGCCCGGCAATTGGAATGGCTCGCGATGATGGGCTCGCTGGTCGCGTCGGCCAGCTCCCAGAACGCCCGGTCAGAGAGGTGAGAGGCATCGTGGACCACCCCGAGGCGATCCATCTCGCGGACCAGGGCCCGGCCGAGATCGGTCAGGCCGGTATCGGTCCCGTTGCCGCCCGCGTAGCGGCTGGGCTTCCACCAGGCCATGCCCACGGCGACGACGCCCGCCTCGCGCCATTCGCCCAGATCGGCGGGCTCGGTGATCGGGTCTGCGCCCTCGATCAGGATCAGGAACTCCGGCGCCTGGGTGGGCTCGCGCAAGATGTCGTGATCGGTGGCCCGGGCGTAAAAGTGCGGGCGGTGCCACGCCTGATAGCGCTTGAGCTGGCGCAGCCCGGCCCGGTTGGCGGACTCGACATCGCCCGAGGGGTAGGTGTGGGGCTGGGCGGGAGGGCCATCCGCCTCGGTGAAGATCGTCGCGAGGCAGTGCGTGACCCGACCCTCGTGCAGCGAGGGAAACGTCACCCCGGCGGGCAGGTCGACCCCGGACCCGCCGGCGGCCTCGGGTGGGGCGGTCATGTCTCGGCCGAGCTCAGCGAGCATGGCGAGGTCGAGGTGGGCGTCAAACCAGCGAAGATCGGTTGGGGGGATGGGGGGAAGCGGCATCGCGCAACGATACGACGGGCCGATGGCCCGGAGCCCGGCGCGGGGAGGCTTACCATCGACCCGGCATGCCCGACTCACTCGATTCATCCATTGCTCGACCGGCCCTGGCGGACCCTGGCGTGCGGCGCGTGGTGGTGAAGATTGGCAGCGCGGTGCTGGCGCCGGGGGGCGTCCTGCAGCCTGAAGCCATCGAGCGCCTGGCCAAGGACCTGCACGAGGCGATGGCCGGCGGAGCACGCCAGATGCTGGTCGTGACCTCCGGGGCGGTTGCGAGCGGGTTCGCGGCGCTGGGGCTGAAGGGCATGCCCAAGGCGATCACCCAGAAGCAGGCGGCGGCGGCGGTGGGCCAGCCGCGACTGATGCAAGCGTGGAGCGAGGCGTTTGCGCGGCGCGGGCGGACGGTGGCCCAAGTGCTGCTGACGGGAGAGGACATCGCGGACCGGGCCCGCTTTCTGAACGCGCGGAGCACGCTGCTGGAGCTGCTGGAGCGGGGAATCACGCCCGTGATCAACGAGAACGACAGCGTTTCGTATGCGGAAATCAAGCTCGGGGACAACGACCGCCTGGCGGCTTTGACGGCGCAACTGGTGGAAGCCGACGCCCTGGTGATCCTGTCGAGCGTGGAGGGCCTGTGGGCGGCTGGGCGTCGGGCCGGAGCACTTGGGGGCGGGGCGGGGGGGGCGGGTGTGGTGGACGAGGTTCGCGATGTGCGCGAGGCCGAGGCGCTCATCCGCCCGGAGAAGTCCGCCACGGGCGTCGGCGGGATGGCCACCAAGCTCATCGCGGCGGAGATCGCCGGGGGCGCCGGTGCGCACGTGGTGATCGCCGGCGGCGGCGTGGAGCGGGTGGTATGCCGGGTGTTGGCCGGTGAGCGGCTGGGGACGTATTTCGTTCCTCCGCAGGCGGGCGCGGGCTCGGCGGGGGGCAGGGCTCGCGGGGGGCAGGGGGCCCGTCGGCGGTGGATCGCCCACGGAGCCCGGGCCCGGGGGACGCTGGTGGTGGACGCGGGCGCCGAGGCGGCGATCACCGGCAAGGGGGCCAGCCTGCTCCCGCGGGGCGTGGTGGAGGTGCGCGGGTCGTTCGAACGCGGGGCCGCGGTGGAGATCGCGCGGGAATCAGGGGTGACGATCGCCAAGGGCCTGACGTCATACTCGAGCGACGAGATCCTGCGGATCATGGGTCGGCGGTCGGGGACGATCGCCCAAACGCTTGGCTACGCCTACTGCGACGAGGTCGTGCATCGCGATGACTTGCACATCGTCGCGACCGGCCCGGGCGGCCACGGAGGGACCCGATGATCGGTGAACTGGACGCGGCGGGGGTGGAGGGGATCGCCCGGGCGGCCCGCGGCGCGGCGCGGGTGGTCGGCGGCCTGCCTTCGGCGGTGAAGAACCAGGTGCTCGCGGGGCTCGCCCAGGATCTGCGCGGGCGGCGCGAAGAGGTGCTGGCGGCGAACGCCCAAGATCTGGCCGCGGCGGCCGACGCGGGCCAATCCGGGCCCAAGCTGCAACGGCTGGGACTGACTAGCGCCGGGATCGATCGGCTCGCGGCGGGGCTTGAGCAGGTCGCGGCGCTCCCGGACCCGGTGGGCGCGGTGACGGCCGATCGCACCGTCGCCAGCGGGCTGCGGGTGCGGAAGGTGCGGACCCCCCTCGGTGTGATCGCGATGATCTACGAGGCTCGACCCGGGGTGACGCTCGACGCCTTTGCGCTGTGCTTCAAGGCCGGGAACGCGTGCATCCTCAAAGGCGGCCGGGAGGCGGCCCAGACCAACCGGGTCCTGCTGGTCCTGGCCCACGGGGCGCTCGCGGCCAGCGGGGCGCCGCGGGAGGCGGTGAGCCTGCTTGACACTTCGGACCGCGGGCTGATCGGCCACCTCCTGCGGCTGACGGAGCACATCGATCTGGCGATCCCGCGCGGGGGGGTGGAGCTCATCCGCTTCGTGCATGAAAACGCCCGGGTGCCCACGCTGCTGCACTTTCAGGGCGTGTGCCACGTTTACGTCGACCGCGCGGCCGATCTGGAGATGGCTGAGCGGATCTGCCTGCTGGGCAAGACCTCCGCACCGGCCACCTGCAACGCGACCGAGTGCGTGCTGGTGCATCAGGACGTCGCGGCGGCGTTTGTGCCGCGGCTGGTGCGGGCGTTGAGCGGCGCTGGCGTGGAGGTGCGGGGAGACGGCCGGGTGCGGGCGCTTTCGCCTGGGGTCGCCCAGGCCCAGGAAAACGATTTCGGGTGCGAGTTCCTTGACCTGATCGTGGCGATGCGGGTGGTGGACTCACTCGATGACGCGGTGCGGCACATTGACCAGTACGGCTCCGACCATACCGAGGCGATCGTGACGGGCGACCTGGGCGCGGCGGAGGCGTTCACCACGCGGGTGCGGAGTTCCTGCGTGCTGGTGAACGCTTCGACCCGATTCAACGACGGCTTCGAGCTGGGTCTGGGCGCCGAGATCGGGATCAGCACTTCGCGACTGCACGCCTATGGGCCGATGGGGCTCGAGGAACTGACGACCCAGCGGTATGTGGTGCATGGGAGCGGGCAGGCGAGGTGAGGGGGGAGGGGGAGGGGGAGGGACGAGGAACGAGTCACGAGGGGACGAGTCGCGAGTCGCGAGTCGCGAGTTGCGAGTTGCGGGGGAGGAGAACGGGAAACGGGTTGCGGGTTACGAGTTGTGAGTGGCTGGACCGGCGAGGGCGGATTGCCAGGCTTGCACAGCGGCGGGGGCGGCGAGGTTCTGGCGGCTGACGGAGCGCAGGTCGAGCACCACTGGCCCCCCACTTCGCCCGCTTCCCCCGCTCAGTCCGGCGCCAGCAGCGAGCAACGCCGCGGCGTAGTCCATCAGCTTCAGCCGGCCGCTGCCGGGCGCGACCCGACCTGCGGAGGCGAGGTCGCTCAGACGCGCCTGGGCCAGGCGGGGGCCGAGGCGGGCCGCTTCGACGTGCGGGTCTGCCCCGGCGGCGAAGACCGCGGCGGGGTCGAGGCCCACGCGGACGGGGCCGGGGTCGGGGAACTCAACGGGGGGCCAGGCGCAGTCGGCCAGGACGCAGCCGATCTGATCGGCCCGGGACCGCAGCTCGACGAGCAGGGCCTGGACAGCGGGGGCGGGGGCCCGGGGCAGGGTGACGGCGACGATGCCGCCGGGCGGCGACAGGCCACCGACGAGCTGGGCGAGATCGCGAGCGAGCTCCATGGCGGCGAAGGCCGCGGCGAGGGCGCGATCGACATGGCGCGGGTCGGTGAAATGGTCGGGAGGGATCCAAAGATCGAGGCCGGAGACCGCCAGCTCGGAGCGGCGGAGCAGCGACGCGAGGTCGCGCCGAGCGGAGCGGTCAAGCTCGCGGGCCCGGAGGCCGGGCGCGGCGGCATCGAGCTGCAGGGCCTGAACGCCGAGCACGCGTGCGTAGGCGACGATGGCGCGGACGTCATGCGCTCCGCCGGGCGAGTCGGCCGGGGCGCCGGCGGACGAGTCGCGCACGTCGTCAAGACCGGCCATGGCGAGGCTGAGCGGAGCGGGCTGGAGCATCCCCTCAGCGTAGACCGGACGGCAACAGACCTTACTTGATCGCTGCGGCGGCCTGGCGGGCTGCGGCCTGAGACTGAAGGACGAACAGGGCGTACTCGAGCTGGAGGTCGAGCCCGTCGGTGAGCAGGGAGTCGGGGTCGGGCGCGGCCTTGGCCTGGCCGCCGGCGCCCTGATCCATCCACCACTGGGGTGAATCGGCGTCCTGGCGGCGGGTGAGGGCGTCGTTGATCTGCTGAGGGAGCATTTCAACGGGCCGATGGGGTTCGACGCCCCACTTGGCGGCGTGCTCGCGCCGGTGGATGCAGGTGCCGTTGGGGAGGAAGTAGTACTGCATGGTGAGTTTCATCATCGACCGCGTGGAGAGGTTGATGACATTCTGGACCGAGCCCTTGCCGAAGGAGCGCTGGCCGATGAGGATGGCCCGGAGGCGACCCTCGTCGGAGTAGTGGCGCATGGCGCCGGCGACGATTTCCGACGCGGAGGCGGAACTCTCGTTGATGAGCGTGACGATCGGCAGGTCGCGGACGCGCAGGCCGGAGGAGACCGCCTTGCGGGTCTCGGTGCGCACGCCGCCGGCGGCCTCGGTATAGACCACGGTTCCCGACTCGACGAACGCGTTGGCGACCGAAACAGCCTGGTCGAGGAGCCCGCCCGGGTTGAAGCGGAGGTCGAGGATCAGGCCCTGCATGCCGCGGCGCTTCATCTGGTCGAGGGCGGCGGTGAGGTCGCTGGTGGTGTCCTCCTGGAAGTTGGTCAGGCGGACATAGCCGATCTTGCTGCGTGGATCGATGAACCAGTCCCAGTCCTCATCGCGGGGGCCGGTGCGCTTCCAGCCCTTGACGGTCTTGAGGGGGATCTTGTCGCGGGCGAGCACGAAATCGACGTCCTGAGAGGCCCGCTCCATGGTGAGCTTGACCTTGGAGCCGCGCGCGCCGGTGATGCGGTCGACCGCCTGATCAATGCCCATGCCGACGGCGCTGGCGTCGTCGATCTTCTTGATGAGATCGCCGGCCTTGATGCCGGCGCGGAAGGCGGGGGTGCCTTCGAGCGGCGAGACGACCTTGATCATCTGGCTCTCTTCGTCGATCTGGATCTGCACGCCGATGCCGATGAACTCACCGTCCATGATGCGGCGGAAGCGGGCGAGCTCATCAGGCCAGATGATGCTGCTGAATTCGTCGAGGTGGTCGAACGCCCCGTTGCCCAGCTCGTGGAGCACGGCCTCGTCGGGGATCCGGACCGTCTGGCGCGAGGCCGACAGCAACTCGGTGATGAAGCCGTCGAGCTGGAAGAGGTCGGGCTCGGCCCGCATCAACCGGAGCTGGGTCGCCCGATCATCGAGCCACCCGTTGAAACGGGCGACGGCCTCGGCGTTATCGAGCCCGGGGAACGCGGCCTTCAGGTCGGAGGTGGTCACCAGGGTGCGGACGCTGTCGATGCCGCCCAGAAGCAGATCTCGGAGGGTCTTCCGCTCCACGTGCCCCTCGGCGGCGCGGACGAGGGCCTGCGTGACGGTGCGGGCGTCGACCCCGCGCAGCTTGGCGTTGAAGTCATCGCCCAAGCTGTTGTACGGGGGCAGGGCCTTCTGGCCGTCGTCAATGCGGCGCTGGTTCCGCATCTCCCAGAACCGCTGCGGAGCGTACAGGCGGATCTGGCCGAGGCGGTTGATGACGCGGCGGGCGTCGGGCTTGTAGGAGCCGTCCTCCTCCAGGAGCAGGTTCAGGCGGATGAACAGCTCGTTGGCGAGCAGCCACTGGCCGGCCCGCTCGCAGCCGCGGGCGGCGCGGTCGGCCCGCTGGATGAGGTCCTTGATGCGCTGCTGCTGGATGAACGCGACCTTGTCGGGGGCGAGCAGGTAGAGCTCAACTGCCGACTTGAGGGCCTTGCTGAAGCCGCTGGGGGTGGGTTCGCCAGCCAGGGCCTCCTTGAACTCGGCCTCGACCTTGGTCATCCGCTCCTGACGATCGGTCTCGCGCTTGGCGAAGTGAGCCTCAAGCTGCTTCAGGCTCGCCCGCAGCGAGTTGAAGGACTCGTTCTCGCCGATCAGGCGGGCTGAGCGAATCGGCTCGGCGACGGCGAGCTCGCCGTCGCCCGACTTCGCCGCGGCCCAGATGGCCTCGGAAAGCTGGCTGATGGTCTCGGCCGGGGGAGCCGGGGGCGCGTCGGCCGGGGCGCCAGCGAGGGCGGGGCCCCCGAGCAGCCCAAGCGTCAGGGCAATCACCGGGGGCGTCAGCAGCATGGGGCGAAACAGTGTTCGGGCGGCGGCCAGCATTCGCGGCATGGAGATCCTTCGTGAATGAAACGGACGGTTCCGGATCGGGTTCTGGGATCGGCTTGCGCGCCGTCGCCGCCACAGTGATACGAACAACCACCCCATTGCGTTTCAACCCGTTCGGGATCGGGCGGCCACCTTCAAGAGATGAGCCCGGCAGGCCATCCCGGCGGCGGAGCGAGGATATCGGAATCCACGCGATCACGGGCGCCGGTCGGGCAAGGCCCGACGGCGCCTCAGGCCGTACTTCCCCCAAACCGGGCTCTTGAACGGGCGGCGACGAAGCCGAAGCCGCAGACCAGCGTGAGCAGCCCGGCGAGGACCGGTTCGGCGCGCGCGCCGGCGGCGCCGGTGGTCACGATGCCGCTGGCGAGCAGCCCGAGCAGCGGGCCGATGGCGTAACCGAGGCCGATGAGGGCCTCGAAGTTGCCCGCCGCCTCAACCTGGGCGGAGCCGACGGTCATGGTGTAGTAGAGTGTCGCGAAGTAGATGGAGCCCAGACCGACGCCGAAACCGATCAGGCCGCCCACGAGCACCCACTGGGCCCAGTCGGGCGGGGCGATGGAAGTGGCGAGCAGGACCAGGGCGGCGCTGGCGAGCATGAGGGCGGAGCCCAGGATGGGGGTGAGCCAGACCCCTCGCCAGCCGTGCCAGAGGCTCATCAGGATGAACATGCTGACGCGGGCGAACATCCAGATCGAGATCATGGACGTTTCGGAGGCGGGGCTGAGACCGATCTGCCGGCAGACGGTCGGAATCGAGGGGCCCAGGGTGGTCAGGGCGATGAAGGCGACCAGCAGCAGCACCTGATAGGCCCGGTGGAGCGGGACGTAGCTGGGCGGGTGGGCGTGGTCGTCATCGTGAAGGTGGGCGCCGGGGCGGGGCGTGAACCAGCACAGCGGGATGACCAGCAGGGCGTGGATGGCGGCCAGCAGGCTGAACAGGAGCACGGCGTGCTCCTTGACCAGCGGCGAAACGGCCAGGAGCACGATTGCCAGCGACGAGGACCACGCGATGTTGAAGAAGCCGACAGCGCGGCGGAGAGCGGCGCCGCTACGGGCCCCTGCGACGTACGACTCCACGAGCGGCCAGAGCATGCCCGAGAGCGGGCTGTACCCGGCGATGAGGACCCAGATGGGCCATGAGGAGCGGGCGCTGCCGGGCGGGCCATCGAGCAGCGAAGCGAGCCAGGGCAGGCTGCACAGCAGTGCGACGCTGAGCATGATGAACCCGATGAGCGCGCGATGGTTGAAGAACCGCGAGCCCGGGGGGAACCGCTTGAGCACCGGCCCGACGAGCAGCGCCGCGGGAATGTACAAGGCCCCGTAGAGCAGCCCGAGCCAGAAACAGGCGACCTCGCTGAAGTCGTAGTTCCACTTGGCGAGGGAGAAGATGCCGTTGTAGATCACCCCCGACCCGAAGGAACCGAGGAAACTGAGCACCAGGACGGGGATCAGGGGGGTGGGCCGAGATGCGGAATCGGAGGTCGCCATGGGCTCGATCATCAGGGGCGGCGGCGGGTTGTCGGGGGCGGGGCAGGTCTTGGGCTGGGTGGGTGCGCTCGGCGCAGATCGCTTGCGTGAAGGACTGGTCAACGCGCGGGGCCGATCGTAGCATGGGGGGTTGTCTGTGCCCGTAGCTCAACTGGATAGAGCGTCGGCCTCCGAAGCCGAAGGTTGCAGGTTCGACTCCTGCCGGGCACGTTTCTCACGCGAAAACTGAGCGAAAGCGGACGCGCCGATTTCCGGGCCCCGGGGGGCGCGGGACGGAGGTCATTTCGCGCGGCTGGGCGGGTTGGACTGGGGCGATTTGACGGTCTTGAAGGCGTTGGCAGCTTTGGCGTCGCGCTTGGGCTTTCGGGCCGCGGCAGGGCGCGGGCGGTCTCCGCGGATGCGCAGCTCGCATGCCTGGCCGAACTCGCGGCAGATGGGGTGTTCGCTGCAGCCGCCGCGCAGGCGGGCCTTGCAGGCGCGCCGGCCGTGCCAGATGAGCCTGTGGCTGAGGTCGCACCAGGTTTGGCGCGGGAAGAGGGCCATGAGGCGGCGTTCGATCGCCTGCACGGTGGCGCCGCGGGGGGCGAGCCCGAGGCGCACGGAAAGCCGCTCGACATGGGTGTCGACGACGACGCCGACGTTGATGGCGAAGGCGTTGCCAAGCACGACGTTGGCGGTCTTGCGGGCCACGCCGTGGAGGCTGAGCAGTTCTTCCATTGTCTGCGGGACCTGGCCGCCGAAACGATCGACGATGTCGGACATGGAGCGGTGGATCGCCTTGGCCTTGTTGCGGAAGAAACCCAGCGAGCGCACGAACGGCTCGATGTCCTGGGGGGTGACTTTGGTGTAGTCGATGGGCGCCGGGAAGCGAGCGAAGAGCGCGGGCGTCGCCTTGTTGACGGCGACATCAGTGCACTGGGCCGAGAGGATCGTTGCGACCAGCAATTCGTGCGGGGAGGCGGCGTTCAACTCGCAGCGGGCGTCGGGGTACGCGGCGCGGAGCGCCGCATCGAGCGCGCTCGCCCGGGCCCGTTCCGTGGGCTTCACGCGCGGCAGCTTGAAGGGCGGATCGTCGCCGACCTCGCCTGCAACCGGTTCGGGGGCCATCATGACTTTCCCGCCGGCGCGGCCTCGGCGGCCTCGGGCTCATCATCGCGAGCCAGGGCGCCCAGAAAGAGCCCGAGGCCGGCGACGCCAGCGATCGCCCCGAGCACCCGGCTGGCGCTGGGGTGATCGGCGGAGAAGGCGGCGCGGAATTCGTCGGCCTGCTGCTGCTGGCCCTGCGCGGCGAGGGTCCAATAGCGCTCCAGGTTGACGCTCATGCGGGGGCCGAGAATGAACAGGTGGTAGCAGAGCAGGCAGAGGGCCGTCCCGAGCAGCACCGCTCGCATCGCTGTCAGGCGGTTGCGCCAGGGCGTCTTGAGGAAGACCACCGACACCAGGAGCGTGCCGATCGCCAGCGAGGAGCAGATGAACTGCACCACATCGCTGATGAAGAAGATCGTGTTCGCCACGCGGCCCGCGGCGAGCATCCAGTGCTCGCCGCCGTAGCTTGCGTAGGCCGGCAGCGACGGGTTGAGCGCCTTGAGGGTGGGGAAGATGACCGCCGCGGCGGCCGCGGTCATGATGAGGGCCCCGAACCAGAGGCCCATGGCAAAGACGTGAACGGCGTGGAGCACTCGTCGCGCGGTCATCGGGGCATCCTACGCGCCGGCGGCGACGGGGATCACGCTGAAGGCGCGCTCGTCGATCAGGCAGACGACGCTTCGGCCGGGGGCCAGGTCGAGGCCGGCGGGCGGGGGGCTGGGGATCTCGGCACGAAGGCCGCCAGCGAGGTCGAGGGTCACGCGCAGCATGCCGGGCGCCGGGCTGACGCTGCGGACGACGGCGGGCAACTGGTTGCGAGTGGTGAGGCCGGGGATCGCCAGGGGGGCGAGGGCCATGTCGGCGGGGTTGACCATCAGCAGCACCGGAGCCCCGACGGAGGCGGCCGGGCCGGAACGGATCAACGGGACCTGAACGGTGAAGGGGGTGAGCGGGTTCGGGGGGGGGGGCGGAGGAGGGAACGAGGCGGTCGTGGGCGTGGGCGAGGCGTCGGTTGCGGGCATGCGCGAGGGCGCTTGCGCGGGGAAGCTGACCAGCGAGCACCCTTGGCCCGGGGCGTGCCCCACGATGACGCCCTCGATCAGGTTCGGCCCCGGCCCGTGGGCGAATCGGTCACGGGCCGTTGCGGCCAGGGGCCCATGGGCGACGAGGCGGCCATGCTCGATCACCAGCAGGCGGTCGGCGGCGTGGGCGAGTTCGGAGAGGTTGTGGCTGACATAGAGCACTTCAGCGCGGGTGGCTTCAACCACGCGAAGCAGATAGGGGAGAATCTGCGACTTGAGCCCATCGTCAAGCGAGGAGAGCGGCTCATCGAGCAGCAGGACCCGCGGGCGGGCGAGCAGGGCGCGGCCGAGGGCGACCCGCTGACGCTCGCCTCCGGAGAGAGCGGTCGCGCGCCGGTCGAGGAGGGCGCCGAGTTCGAGCATGTCCGCCGCGGCGGCGAACTCGTCGGGTGGGCCGGTGAAGGCGTAGCGGAGATTGCCGGCGACAGTGAGGTGCGGGAAGAGGCGGGATTCCTGGAAGACCACAGCGACGCGGCGGCGGTGGGGCGGGGTGAAGAGTCCGCGGGCGCTGTCGCTGAGGACCTGATCGCCGAGGGCGACAACGCCAGTCGCGCCGGGCTGCAACCCGGCGAGGATGTGCATGAGCGTGGTCTTGCCGGCGCCGGAGGGACCCCAGACGCCGGTGACGCGGGAGCGGGTTTCAAACGCGAGTTCGAGGCGGCCCTGGGCGAGGCTTTGGCGGGGAAGGCTGACATCGACGCGGATCATGGGGCCCCCCCACCCCGTCCGATGCGGGCCGAGACGCGCCGGGCCAGCACCTCCGAGGCGGCGAGGGCGGCGAGGGAGATGAGGGCGGAGATGAGCATGAGGCGAAGGGCCGGGGCATCGCCGCCGGGGACCTGCGAGAAGGTGTAGATGGCCGAGGGGAGGGTGCGGGTGACGCCAGCGATGTTGCCCGCGAAGGTGATGGTGGCGCCGAACTCACCCAGACTGCGGGCGAGACCAAGGACGACGCCGGCGAGCACGCCGGGCGCGGCGAGGGGGAGCGTAATGCTGAAGAGCACGCGCAGCGGGCTGGCGCCGAGGGTGCGGGCGGCGTCTTCGATGCGCGGGTCGACCAACTCGATCGCCAGGCGGATGGCGCGGACCATGAACGGGAAGGCCATGACGGCGGAGGCGAGGGCCGCAGCAACCCAGGTGAAGGCGATGTCCACGCCCAGCCGGTCGTGGAGCACCCCCCCCACCGCTCCGCGGCGACCCAGGAGCATGAGCAGCGCGAAGCCGACCACGACGGGCGGGAGCACAAGCGGCAGGTGGATGATCGCGTCAACAAGGGCCTTGCCGGGGAAGGACCTGCGGGCGAGCAGCCACGCGCAGGCGATCGCCGGGACGATCGTGATAGCGACGCTGCAGGCGGCGGCCTGGAGCGAGAGCAGCAGGGCCGAGAGTTCCTCCTGGGTGAGCATCACGGGCCGCCGGGGCCTCCGGCCGGGGGGGCCCGGCCGGGGTCGGGGGGGGTGGCCTGCGGAGGAGCGGTCGCAGCGGGAATGACGGTGAAGCTTGCCTGCTGGAACGCCTGCACGGCCGCGGGCGAGCGCAGGAACTGAAGGAACGCCAAGGCCTCGGGCTTGGCGCCGATTGTCAGTGCGATGGGGTAACGAATCGGCGGATGACTCTCGGGCGGAAACGCGCCGGCGACGACGACCTTGTCAGACCGGGCGTCGGTGGCGTAGACGACGCCAGCGTCGGCCTCACCGGCCTCCACGAGGCGAAGAGCGGCTCGGACGTCCTGCGCTGCCAGCATCCGGGGTTCGATGGTCTTCCACCAGCCGAGCCACTCGAACGACGCGCGGGCGTAGCGACCGGCCGGTACGTGCGCGGGGTCGGCCAGGGCGATCCGCTGCACGCCGGGGAGTTCGCGGGTGAAGTCGAACGTCTTGTCCATCCGGATGGTGAAGCCCTTGCCGGCCGGGGCGACCATGACGAGCGTGCTGCCCAGGAGGTCTTGGCGCGAGCCGGGCTTGAGCAGCCCGGCGGCGCTGACATCGTCCATCCAGCGCTCATCAGCGGAGATGAAGAGGTCAGCCGGGGCCCCGGCCTTGATCTGCTTGGCCAGGGTGGACGAAGCCTCGAAGCTGAATGCCGCGTCCACACCGGCTTCCTTGGAGAAAACCGGGGCCAGCGTCTGGAGCACTTGGGCGGTGCTGGCGGCGGCGAAGACGGTGATCTGCACGCGGGGCTTGGGCGCGGGGGGCGGGGCGCCACCTGCACCGGAGGGGGACGGGCGCCGGTCGCACCCCCACCCCCCCCACCCCCCCCATACCAAGGCGAGCGCGAATGTCAGGGCGAGGACCAACCCATTCATGAGGACCCGCGGGCCTTTCATAGTCCGTCACGGTACGCCCGACCCGCGGCGGGGTCCGCGGGCGGGCGAGCGAGCGCGATCAGTCAGCCGGCGCGACCCGCACGAACGGGCAACCATTGTGAACGCTCAGACAGCCGAGCTACCGGTAGTCATCAGCAATGAAGAGCACACCCCACGACACCGGTCAGCCGAAGCTGGAAATCGCCCGGGCCGGGCGCCCCCCGGCGGCGCCGCCCGGGCTTCCGCCGAGCGCGTTCATGCGGCCATTTCCGAAGCTGGGGCCTGGGCAGTTGCCGCCGCTGCCGCCGGGGATGCCTCTGCCGCCGGGAATCAAGCTGGAGAACGGGGCGCCGCGGGCGCGGTGGGGCGACATTGCGGATCTGACGCCGCCTGGCGGGCATGAGGATCGGATCTCGGCGCTGCTGCACCGGGTGCGGATCGCGACGTTCCGGACCGGCATCTCGACGGGGAGAGGGGCCTGGGGGGTGGAGCTGCCGGCGCTGCCCAGCGCGTACTTTGCGGTGCTGTCGGGGAGCGTGTGGTTTGCGACCGACGAGGGCGAAGGCGAGCGGCTCTCGGCGGGGGACTGCACCATCATCTGCCAGCCCACGAGCGTGAGGATCAGCGATGGGCCGACATCGCGGATCCGGCCGATCTTTGAGGTCGCCAAACCAGGCTTTGATCGAGAGATGCGGGGCTTCTCGCTGGGGGAGCCGGCGGCAGAGGGCGAGGAACCGGGGCCGACGACGCGATTCATCGGGGGGCCGCTGCTGTTCGACAGCGGGGTGGGCGGCCCGCTCCGCTCAGCGCTCCCGCAGCGGATCACGCTGAAGGGGTCGCTCCAGGGATCCGACGGCCTGGTCCCCAGCCTGCTGCGGCTGCTGGAACGGCAGAGCCAGGACCTGCCGCCCGGGTCGCAGGCGATGATGAACCAGATCGCCACGATGCTGTTCATCGAGGGTGTGAGGATTCACCTCTCGACAGTGGATCAGTCGCGACTGGGCTGGACGGCGGCGCTGTTTGATGAGCACCTGGGGCCGATGCTGTCGCTGCTGCACGCGACGCCGGCCCGGAACTGGACGCTCGAGGAGATGGCCAATGAGTGCGGCCTGTCGCGGACGATCTTCGCCCAGCGCTTCCAGGAGATGGTGGGGATCCCGCCCGCGACGTACGTGCGTGAGCACCGCATGGATATCGCCGCGGACCTGCTGCGCCGGAGCAGCGTGGACGTGCGGACGATCTCATCGCGCGTGGGGTACGCGTCGGAGCCGGCGTTCTGCAAGGTGTTTAAGAAGTGGTCGGGGATGACGCCGGGTGAGTATCGCCTGCGGAACACCCACGGGGTGCGGCCGGGATGACCAGCGATGGGGCAGGGCCATCAAAGCCGCGGGCGGCTCCGCCGCCGGGGCTGATGGGCCGCGGTCCTTAGACCGTCTGATCGACAAACGTGCCCGCAGGGGCGTTTGAGAAGAAGTTCGAGATGTCGGTGTCGTCGCTCTGCAGGCTCTGCAGCAACTGCTGAAGGAGCTGCTGGTCGGAGTTCGCGGCGGAGTAGCCCGAACCCTGGGCGCCGCCGGCGGAGAAACCGCCGGGCGGGAAGCCGCCCTCGCCTGGGCGGGGCAGGCCGAGCTTGTCGCCGATCTGCTCAAACTGCTTCTTGAACTCGGCAGGGTCGATGCCGTTGTCCTTCAGGACGCCGTCGACGCGCCCGCCGATGGCCTTCTGAAGATCTTCGGGACTCGCGCCCTGGTTTTCCTGGATCACCGATGAGACGGCGTCCTTGATCTGGCCGCCGACCTTGGCGAACGACGAGGTGTCGATCCCGAGCTCCTCGGCGGCGCTCTTGAACGCGGACTCGAACTGGGCCCGGACCTCCGCCGGGGGCTCGCCGACCTGGCCGGGGGCGCCGCCCCTTCCACCCCCCCCGCTCTTGATCCGCTGCAGGATCTCGCTGAGGTCGGTGCGGCCGACACTGGAAACCGATGACGCTGACATGGAGTGCTCCTTTCAAAGCTCCCACGGTGCGGGGCCCCAGGCGCACGCCCGACTCAACCCCGCCGATGGTGACTATCGGCCCACCCGGGCGGGTGCGAGCACGGTGGGTCGTCCGGCGGGGTGTCGCGATCGTGTGGAGGAGTGGCCCGGCCCTGGCGACGGGGCGGATCGGCGGGCCTGATCTACCATGCCGACAGGTCACCATCATGCCAAGGAGTTGCTCACATGCGTCTGTTCGCGCCAGCGGTTCTCGGATTGGCTTGGCTGTGGCCGGTCTTCTCACAAGGCCAGGAGGGTGCAAAGCTCGGGCCTGGGCAGCCGGCGGAGTCGGCCGCGGCGCCCGCGCCGGCCCTGGCGCCCGCGATTGTCGGCGGGTCGCTGATCGGCAAGCCGCCGCCGCCGATCACGGTGGCCAAGTGGGTGCGGGGCGCCCCGCTGGAGCGGTTTGAGAAGGGCACGGTCTATGTCGTGGACCTTTGGGCGACGTGGTGCGGGCCGTGCAAGGCGGCGATACCGGATTTGACCAAACTCGCCCGGCAGCACAGGGGGAAGCTGGAAGTCATCGGCGTGAGCATCTCGGAGCGGCAGAAGGACGCCGCGGATGTGTCGTACATCGAGGGCGTTGAGCAGTTTGTGGCCAAGATGGGTGATCGGATGGACTACCGGGTCGCCGTTGACACTCCTGACAAGCAGATGCACGCGGCGTGGCTGAAGGCCTGCGGCACGGGCGGAATCCCCACGGCGTGGGTCATCGATCAGCAGGGCCTGGTGGCGTGGATCGGCATCGGGACGCCCAGCGACCTTGAGCGGATCGCGGGTGCGGTGCTGGCCGGGACGTTTGACCCCAAGCGGGAGGCCGAGTTGCAGGCTCGTCTGGAGGCGGAGGCGAAGCAGCGCAGCGAGGCGGACATCGCTGCGGCGAAGGAGCGGCAACGTCACACCGACGAGCGGTACCCCGGGTATCGGGAAGCGATGTCGCGGGGTGACCAGTCGGCGGCGCTGGCATCGCTGAACGCGGCCTTCAAGGCCGATCCGGCATCGGAAACAGCCGGGGCGTACCAGTGGAAGCTGATGCTGCTGATGCAGCGGAACAAGGCGGGGGAAGTCGAAGCCTACGCCCGCGACCTGCTCGCGCGGTTCCCGGAGAACGACGACATCATGGGATTCGTGTCGGCATGCATCGTCTCGACGAGCGAGGAGCCTCGATTCGACAAGCAGTTGGCCCTTGAGGCCGCGCGCCGGGCGGCGGAACTGGCCAAGCCCGACACGCGGTGGGCGCAGTTCACCAAGTGGCGATTGGGCTGGGCGTGCCACCACGCGGGGCTGAAGGATCAGGCCGTCGCGACGATGCAAAGCGCGGTGACGGGGGTGCGGAAGCTCAAGGGCCCGATCGACTTCGGGAACTTGGAGGCCGAATGCGAGGAGGCTCTGACGTTGTTCCGGAAGGCGGGGAAATAGGGGCCGGCGGCTCGACGCGGGGGGTGGACAGGCGCGTGGGCCCCGGGGGATGTCTGGACGGCCGCTCGCCGCGAGGCCGCCGGAAGCCCAGAAAGCCGGGTTGCGTCAACGGCGGGCCCTCAGCCGGTGCTCGGGGCGCCGGGCGGGGGCGAGGAACGGCCTTTGGTGGGTAGACGGCTGCCCTCGGGGTGCTAAACTCAGGCATTCGGCGGGAAGCCGTCGAGGAGCCCTCCTAGCTCAGTTGGTAGAGCAGCTGACTCTTAATCAGCGGGTCGAAGGTTCGAGTCCTTCGGGGGGCATTTGGCTGCTGCTGGAGGCTGGTGCGGGCTCGGTTGCCGGGCTGGAGGCGCCAGTCTGCGCGGGGGTGCTCGAGTCGCGCGCGTCGCGGGCTTGGCGAGGGGCGTTGGCGGCGGGGGCATCGGCGGCGGCGTATGAGGCGCGCAGTTCGGCCGCGCGGCGGGCGATTGACTCGGCGTGCTCGGGCAGGTTCGGGGCCAGCGCGAGGGCCTGCTTGAGACGTGCGTCGGCTTCCTGCGGGCGGCCCAGCTTGAACAGGCATTCAGCAGCCGTGATGCGGAAGTTGGCGCGGCCGGCGTGGTCGTCGGCCAGGCGATCGTCGGCGATCTCGATCATGGCGTTTACGCGCTCGAGGGCCTCGGCGGGGCGGTCGAGCTGAAGGAGCGCCGCGACGGCCCGGCGCTGGTAGGTCGCGGTGTTGCGGGTGACCTTGCCGGAGAGCCGGCGATCGTCGTCGACGACCTTCACGAAGATCTCGAGGGCCTCCTCGACGCGGCCCTCACGCTGAAGGATCCGGCCGAGGTAGTTCCGGCAGTGGAGCGAGTGGGCGTTCAGAGGGCCGAACAGTTCTTCGGTCATCGCGATGGATTCGAGCGAGAGCTCCCGGGCTTCGTCAAAGCGCTTCATGACCGCGAGCGTCAGAGCGAGGTTGCGCAGGCTCATGGCCACCTCGGCGTGGCGCGGGCCGAGGAGCCGCTGGCGGAGATCCAGTGCGCGGCGGTGGCGGGCTTCGCTCTCTTCGAGCTGGCCGGTGTCGCGGAGCACGCACCCGAGGTTGTTGTCGATCATCGCAACCAGCAGGTTCTCCTCGCCGACGGTGCGGTGCAGGATGTCGCGGGCCTCGGAGTAGCGGGCGATGGCCTCGGCGGACCTGCCCTTGTGCTCGATCAGGAGCGCTTCCATGTACATGGCGCGGGCGGTTTCGGGGTGCTCGCGCCCGTAGAGCTTTTCACAGGCCGCGCGACAGCGCGCGACGTAAGGCTCCGCCTCGCGCGGGTAACCGAGGTCCTGGTACGCCCGGCCGACCAGGTAGAGCATCGACGCCTCAACCTCCGGCTGGTTGGCCAGCTCGCTGGCCTGCAAGCGGGCGGCGGCGCGGTCGATGAGGTCCTTGGCTTCGGGCTCAAGCCCGTTTCGGGCGGCCTGAGGGATTGAGGAGAGCGTGCTGGCCAGAAAATCAGTCGCGGTCTGGTGGCGACGGGACTGGTTCTGGGCTTCATCGCGGGCCCGCTCGGCGGAGAGCGCGGCGGCTTCGGCCAACTCCCGCTGAGCATGCTCGCCCTCCAGGGCCGTTGAGAGGGCCGCCTGCCGGCCTTGCAGGCTGAACGCGAGGACGCTGGAGGCGATGCTGAGACCGGTGACGCCGATGACGCCGACCAGCCCGAGGGCCACGCCGAGCGGATGGAGCCTGATGAATTTGCTCGCCGAGTAGAGCGCGCCCGGGGGGTGCGCGGCGACGGGAGCGCCCTCGAGGAAGAGGCGGATGTCAGACGCGAAGGCGTCAACGGTCTGGTAGCGGTGCTGCGGATCCTTGGCCAGGGCCATCAGCAGGATGCTGTCGAGGTCGCGGGCGAGATCGGGGACGAGCGACGACGGGCGCGGCGGAGCGGACGAGCGGATGCGGTCGAAGAGGGCCGCGACGCCGCCGTCGGCGCCGAAAGGCGGGCGGCCGCAGAGCAGGGCGAAGAGGACCGCGCCGAGGGCGTAAATGTCGGTCCGGGTGTCGACGAGGGTCTGGTCGCCGGCGAGTTGCTCCGGCGCGGCATAGGCGGGGGTGCCGAGGAATGACGAGCCGCGGTCGAGGGAGAGCTGGTCCCAGCTTTGAGAGGCGGCGCGCGCGAGCCCGAAATCGAGCAGGCGGGGGCGCCCGGATGTCTCAACAAGAATGTTGGAGGGCTTGAGGTCGCGATGGATGACCGCCCGCTGGTGCGCGTGGGACAGCGCCCGGCAGACCTGCTCGAAGACCGCGAGGATCTCGGCCGGCGCGCGGCGCGGGCCGCCTGGCGGACCTGCGGCCCAGCGATCGATGGGATCCCCCTCGACGAGCTCCATGAGCAGCAGAGGCTGGCCGTCGACTTCGTCGGCGCCGAAGACTGTGACGATCCCGGGGTGCGAGAGGGCGGCGACGGTTTGGACCTCGCGTTCGAACCGGCTCCTGTCTTCCGGGCCCGCCAGGGCGCCGGCGACGAGGCGTTTGAGGGCGACCTCGCGGTTGGTGCCGGGCTGGAGGGCGCGATACACGGCCCCCTGGCCGCCGCGCCCGATCTGGGCGATCAGGCGGTAGGGCCCGAGGGCGCCCATGTCAGTCGGGGCCACGGCCTGGCGGGCGAGGTCGAGCCAGGCGTCGGGCTTGTCGAAGCCGAAGGCGCCCCTGAGCGCCGAATCGGTAAGGGCACCCGAGCCCTCGGGGAGAGGGGCGGCTGGGTCCACGTCACCGACAGCGGGCGGGGGGAGGCGTTTAGCCATCGACGGCTTCTTCCTCCAGCAACTGGGCGGCGATGAGCTCCTCCAGGCGATTGCGGATGCGCTGGCGGACTTTGTGCACGGCCTGCTCGGAGAGGTTGAACTCCGCCGCGAGGCTGGCGACCGTGGCGCCGGCGACGCTGCGGTCGAAAATCTCGGCGCTGCGAGGGTCGAAGGTCGTGCGGACGTTTTCCATAGCCAGCCGGTAGTGGTGGGCTACCCACTCCTGTTCCCAGATCTGGGCTTCCACGCCGGAGGGGTCCTCGAGGGGGGCGTCGCCATCAGGGTCTAGCGCGAAGTCGGCCGTCTTTGGACGCGTAGACCACCGAACGATGGCATTTCGCGTGCAGCGGAGAAGATAGTCGCGAAATCGGCCACGGCGGCGGTCATAGATAAAGCTGGGGAGCCGGCGGGAGAGGCTTACGAACACAACCTGAACGACGTCTTCGGCATCGGCCTGCTGGAGGCCGCGGCGGCGACAGAAGCGGACGAGCAGCTCGCGGTAGCGCCGTTCGAATTCCCGCCAGGCGGCGGCGTTGGCGGGGTCGCGCAGGCCCGAGAGGAGGGAGAGATGCGTGGTGCGTCCGTGGGACTCCGATCCGGTCGACGCGAGGCGGACGTTTGGGGACACGAGGGGAGTCATTTCAAGACGCCTCCGGGCGGATGACCGATTTCGGGCGAATCCGGCCAACGCCTCTGCTGATGAAATGTACTAGCGAGTACGGGGCATTGCACGGCGGCGAATCGGTAAAAGTTGCGAGGCGCGTCCACGGACGGCCGGGAACACGCTAACCACTCGTGTCCGCAGGGCTTCCGCCCGTCGCTCAAACAGCCCATCTTGCCGGGCTGAACGGAGAACAACCATGTCCAGCCGCATCGGTTCATCGTGTCTGATCGCCCTCCTCGCCCTTGCGGGAAGCGCCGCGCCTGTCATGGCCCAGGGTGTGAACTACCAGGGCGAGCTGCTGGCGGCGGGGCAACGTTTCACTGGTTCGGCTCAGATGCGCTTTGCGATCGTGGACGGCGGCGTGAGCCTCTGGTCCAATGACGGCGCCAGCGTTGGCGGGTCCATCCCGGCGGCGTCGGTCGGCGTGCCGGTTGCGAACGGCGTGTTCACTTTGACGCTGGGTGTGGCGCCCATGGTGGTGCTGACGCCGGCGATGTTGGCTGGCGCGGCGAATCCGGTGCTGCGGGTGTGGGTGGACACCGGCGCGGGCGTCGAGCAACTGACCGACCAGCCGATCAGCGCCGCGGCGGGGGCCCTGGCGTCGCGCCAGATCGGGGCGCTGACGACCAACCGGATCCCCAGGTGGGACGGGCTGGCGCTGGCCAACAGCGCAATCTTCGACAACGGGACCAACGTGGGCATCGGGACGACTAACCCGACCTCAAAGCTGACCGTCGCCGGAACCATCGAGAGCACCACGGGCGGCTTCCGCTTCCCTGACGGCACGACGCAGTTGACGGCGATCGCTCAGGGACCAGCAGGCGCCCAGGGGCCGCAGGGCGCCACCGGACCTCAGGGCCTGCAGGGACCGCAGGGGCCGCAGGGTCAAACGGGCGCCGCCGGGGCGACCGGACCGGCCGGGGCCAACGGGGCGTTCGCCCTGAACGGGGTGAACGCGGTGTTCACCGGGGCGGGAAACGTCGGCGTCGGCACGGCGAGCCCGACCTCGAAGCTGGCGGTGAACTCAGGGGCGAGCACCGTCCCGCTCTCGATGACCAGCAGCAGCACGACGGAGACGGCGCTGCAATTGGCCAACTCATCGGTAGGGACCGACGGCTGGCGGCTGTCGACGACCGGCTCGACCAACATCGTTGGCGGAAGTCGGCTGCTGATCGCGCCGGTGAACGGGACGGGGCGGGTGGTGCTGCTGCCGACGGGCGACATGGGCGTGGGCACCACGGCGCCGGAGTCGCGTTTGCACGTGGCCGAGGGGAGCGCGGGCGCCGTGACAGCCAACAGTAACTCGGTGGTGACGCTCGAGAAGAACGGAGCGGCGTACCTCAACCTGCTCTCGCCTGACGCCAGCGAGCGAGGGGTGCTCTTCGGGGCCCCGACGCTCGGGCCCGCGGCGGGCGGCATCATCTACAACGGCTCGGATTTCCTGCAGTTCCGCACCAACGGCAACACGACGCGGATGGTCGTATCAGATACCGGCGACGTCGGGGTGGGTGTCGGGGCGCCCAGCGCCCGCCTGCACGTGTCCGGAGGAACCGACGTTTCGGCGACCGGCGGTGGCTTCATCCGCCTCGGGAACGCGGGGTCATTCTTCATGACGCTGGATCAGAACGAGATTCAGACGTTCAACGCTGACTTGACCCCCAACTCGCTGGGGTTGCAGGTGGAAGGGGGCAACGTCGGCATCGGCACGCTGACACCGACCTCGCGCCTGACCGTTGAAGGCGCGATCGAGTCACGCAATGGCGGATTCAGGTTCCCCGACGGGACCGTGCAATTGACCGCCCAGACACCCGGTCCGCAGGGCGCTCAAGGCGCCCAGGGGCCGCGAGGATTCCAGGGCGCGGCGGGCCCGCAGGGCGTCCCCGGCCCGCAGGGACCGCAGGGGCCAAGCGGGCCGGCCGTCACCATCGCCATCTGCGGGTGCAACGTTTCCTGCTCGGTGGGCTTCAGGTTGGCGGCCACCACCAACGGAATCGGCGAGCCGTGCACGGCGACATCGTCCGCCGGCTCTTGCAGCCAGGCCCAGAACGGGTGCTCGTGCATCGTCTGCGTGCAGGACTAATCCCGGCCGATCGCCCCTTCGATACGCCTTCAGGAAGACACCATGAACACCATCACTCGCCGCCGCGCCGTTGTCCTCGCCGCGGTCATCGCGCTCGCCGGAACCGCCGCCCCGATCATGGCCCAGGTGGGCTATCAGGGGGAGCTCGTGGTCGCGGGGGCCAAGTTCACCGGGTCGGCGCAGTTCCGCTTTGCGATTGTGAATGCCGGCACGACCCTCTGGTCCAACGACGGCACCAGCGTCAACGGCTCACAGCCGACATCCAGCGTGCCTCTCAACGTTGCGGAAGGGGTTTTCTCGGTTCGGCTGGGCGGCGCGCCGATGGTCGCACTCACGCCGAACCTCCTCGCGGGCGCCGCGAACCCGGTGCTTCGGATCTGGGTGGATGCGGGGAGCGGGGTGGTCCAGCTTGAGGATCAGCCGGTGCCGGCGTCGGCGATCGCCCTGACCTCCAAGCAGATCCAGGGGCTGAGCACGCAACGGGCGCCCAAGTGGAACGGGCTGGCTCTTGTGAACAGCCAGCTTGTCGAGACGCCCAGCGGAAACGTGGGCATCGGCACGACGAACCCGACATCGAAGCTGACGGTTGCGGGTCGAATCGAGGCGGCGGCGATCAAGTACCCCGATGGCACAACGCAATCCTCGGCGAATGGGCCGGCGGGGCCCCAGGGGCCGCGCGGGGTGCAGGGACCGCGGGGCCCGCAGGGCGTGCAGGGCGGAGCGGGCTCGCAGGGCCCGACGGGACCCGTTGGCAGCGCCGGTCCGGTCGGCTCGAGTGCGCCGTTCACGGTTCAGCCAAATGGGAACGTGACCTACACGGCGGGGAACGTGGGCGTGGGCACGAGCCTGCCCAGCGCCGAACTGACCCTGAGCGGCTCGGTCCCGAACGTGCTCTCGCTGGCCAGCGCGAGCACCGACGCCACATCGATGCAGCTCAACAACACGTCGGTGGGTTCCGACGGCTGGAACCTTGACCTGACGGGCTCGGCGAGCGCCATCGGGAGTCGCAAACTGCAGTTCAGGCCCAACGCCGGGGCGGGCCGGCTTGTGCTCGACCCCTCGGGCGACCTCAGCCTGGGGATCACGACCGCCGACGCACGAATGCACGTGCGGCGGGCAAGCCCGGGGGCGGTGACGCCCAGCCCGGACGCCGTGCTGGCGGTGGATAACAACACGCACAACTTCTTCGGAATGCTGACACCTGACGCGAACGAGAGCGGGGTGCTGATGGGGGCCCCGACGCTCGGCGGCGCGGCGGGCGGTGTGATCTACAACAACACCGCCACGCCGGACGGCTTCCAGTTCCGCACGAACGGGAACATCACGCGGATGGTGCTCACCGGGGCTGGTGACCTGGGAATCGGGACCGGATTCACGGAGCCGCAGGCCGCGGTGCACGTCACCGGCGGCGCGGATGTGGGCGTGAACGCTTCGGGCGGGTTCCTGACCATCGGCCAGACGTCTGGCTTCTTCATCGGCAACATGGCCCTGGACCAGAATGAGATGCAGGCTGGCGGGCGAGACAGCTTCCAGGATCCGTTCGGGCCGCGGGACCTGATCCTGCAACCGGTGGGCGGGAACGTGGGCATCGGCACGCTGGCGCCGAGCGAAGCGCTGGAAGTCGTGGGCGTGATCGAGTCCACCGTCGGCGGCCTGAGGTTTCCCGACGGGACGACGCTCACCACGGCCGACCCGGTGGGTCCGCAAGGCCCCCAAGGAGCCCCCGGCGGTCGGGGACCCGTCGGGTTTACCGGAATCCCTGGGCCCGCGGGCGCCGAGGGGCCTCGGGGAGTCCGGGGCGCGGTGAACGGTCCGCCGTCGAACGTGGCGCTCTGCGGCGCCAGCGTCGGGTGCGGTATCGGCTGGAGCCAGGTTCAGAGCCTCAATCACCCGTGCACAACCACCCTCTCAGGCACCGGCCAATGCAGCAGCGCCATCTCCGGTCATCGCTGCATCGTCTGCCGCAAGAACTGAGCCGGCGCCGACGCCGCTCCGCAAAGGACCGACCCATGAGCCTCTGCAAGATCATCCTGACCGCCGCCTGCGCCTTGGCCCTTTGCGGTTCGCCGGCCCCTGCGCTGGCCCACCAGCATCAGCACCAGCACCATCATGAAGGCTCCGGAGCCGGCGGGACCGGCGTTGAGCCTGCAACCGCCCGGTACGTTCTGGATCTCACGCTTGAGGAATTCAGCGTGCTGCACAGCGCCGCGGCCGACGGTGTGCGGACCTATGGCGGCCACGCTGATTTCAAGGTTGGCATCTTCCAGTCCGGGCGCGGGCCGGTCTGGCAGGTGACGATCAATGATCCTCGGCTGCTGCCGGTTTGGACGCAGTGGATGGCCGAGAAGACCACGCAACTGGTCGCGGTGACCGATATCGATCAACTGGACGAGCCCACCAAGCTGGCCTACCGCGTGTCGCGCAGTGTGAATCTCAAGCTGAAAGAGGCCGCGGGGAAGCCGGTGTATGACTCGCTCCGGCTCACCGGCGTGGTGCGGGTGAGCGCCAGCGGCGAAGCCCGCCTGGAGGTCGCCGGCCAGCCCGCGACGCTGAAGATCACCGGGGCCCCGGCGAGCACGCTCGCCGGGTTCGCAGGCCGCACCATGGTGGTGGAGGGGGTGGTCAAGACCCTCGGCGAGTTCGAAGCGACAACGGCGTTCGAGAAGAAGGACGACACCCTCGAAGTCTTCGTGATCAGCCAGTGCGCCTATGGCAAGGCCGCCGAGGCGGCGATCATCAACCGCCTGCGGTCCCTGGGTTCGTCGGCCGCGAGCCCGCGGGTGGAGTTCCGCTACTTGTTCATCCCCTTCGCCCCCGATGCGGGCGCCCGAGCAGGGACGTTCACCTGCCTGCACGGCGACGGCGAGGCCGACGAGAACGTCATCCAGATGATCATCCGCGATCAGTTTCCTGATCGCTTCTTCGACTACCTGATGAAGCGGACCACCAGCGAGGCGCCGTGGCGCGAGGTGGCCGCGTCGGTGGGGTTCGACCAGGTCGCTATCGAGGCGGTTGAGCGGGCGATGGTTGACAAGCGCGACCTGATGGCCGCCGAGTACGCCTATGCCCAGGCCCGCAATGTGCCGCCGGTCAGTCCCACCTACCTCTGGGAGGGCCGCGTCCTCAAGGACCTCGACCAGTTGCCGGCCTTCAAGGGGATCAAGCTGCAGGCCGGCTCCTGCGGCGGCTGACGCCCCGGGAATCGTCCCTTCACGGCAATGCCGCCGCGTTGTTCTCGAGTCGCTTGTGCTAGCCGTCCGCTTCGCCCGCCACCAGTCAAGCCACCACCGGAGATGATGCCGTGACCACCAGACCGCTTATCTGCACCAGCGCCGCGCTGCTGGGCGCCATGGCGCTTCCGTCGATCGCCTCGGCGCAGATCTCAATCACCCACGCCATCTTCGCCGACGCGTGCGGTGAAGCCTCATCGCCCGCGTTTCAGCTGACCGGCGCCCTTGGCCAGAGTGTGGCCGGGCGGGCCACGTCGCCGACGTTCACGATCAACGCCGGGTTCTGGACCCCGGGCCCGCTGGTGACATGCCGCGCGGACTTCAACGGGGACGGCAACGTCGATCCGGACGATCTGGCGGACTACATCACGGGGTTCTTCTCCGTGCCGCCGAGCCCTGGGGCGGACTTCAACGGCGACGGCAACGTCGACCCTGACGACCTGGCGGACTACATCACGGGGTTCTTCGCGGGCTGCTAGGCGACGGGCGCCGCTGTGTCCGAAGCGGCGGGCTGGCGGACTGGCTGAGCCGTGCGGGCCGCCGCGAGCGTGCGAAACGGAAATGCTCCGGGGACGCGTGGGCGCACGCGGAGCGGCCGGGTTACTTGCCGGGGGCGGGCTTCTTGTGGTCGTGGTCGTGGTCGTGGCCGTCGCCTTCCTTGTGGTCGTGATGGTCATGGCCCTTGGCCTTGCACTCCTTGCACTCGCCGTGGCCGATGACGCGGAGCGTCGTGCCCTCGCGAACCCACAGGTGGGCGCCCTCGCCGTCGGGCGTGACGAAGTACTGCGGCTCGGACTTGACGGGCTGATTCGCCCCCTGGCCCATCATGATCGCGGCGAAGGCGGTGAGGCCGACGCCGGCGGCGAGGCCGACGAACAGGGACTTTGAACGCGGGTCGGAGTGGGACTGGTGCATCGAAGATCTCTTGGCGTGAGGGGACGGAGCAGACTCAATCGCCGGGCCTGTGCGAGCGACGCGCTCGCGAGGCCGTCGATCACGGCTTGGGATCGGGGTTGCCGCCCGTCTGCGGCGGGGTCTCCGGGGGTGGCGGCGGCGCGGGCCGAGCGGGCGGGGCATGGGGCGGAGCCAGCGTGGCTTCGGTGGTCGAGCGGGCAGCGCCGTCTCTGACGCGCGGGGTTGATGGTGGAGCAGCGCCCGCGAGCGCTGGGGCGGGGCCTTCTTTCTCCCACACCTCCGGCCTTGGCCCGGGCAGGCCGTCCTTGCTCTTGCCGGTGCAGATGCGATAGAGGGCCGGGAGCACCACGAGCGTGAGAAGGGTGCTGGAGATCAGGCCGCCGATGACGACCGTAGCGAGCGGGCGCTGCACCTCCGAGCCGGTGCCGCCCGCGAGAGCCATGGGAACGAAGCCGAGGGAGGCCACCAGGGCGGTCATCAGCACCGGGCGCAGGCGTGTGATCGAGCCGGAGATAATGGCGTCTTCGAGGGCGGCGCCCTTCTCGCGAAGCTGGTTGATGAAGATGATCATCACCAGCCCATTCAGGACCGCCACGCCGGAGAGGGCGATGAAGCCCACCGCCGCGGAGATCGAGAACGGCATGTCGCGGGCCCACAGCGAGATGACACCGCCGGTGAGGCCAAGGGGCACCGCCGCGAAGACCAGGAGCGAGTACTTCAGGCTCTTGAACGTGGCGAAGAGCAGCAGCAGGATGAGCAGGAAGCAGATGGGCACCACGATCGTGAGGCGCTCCTTGGCTGCGACGAGATTCTCGTACTGCCCGCCCCAGACGAGCCACTGGCCCGCAGGGAGGCTGAGCTGGGCCATTTTGAGCTGGGCTTCGTCCACGAAGGAGCCGAGGTCGCGCCCGCGCACGTTGCACTGAACCACAATGCGGCGCTTGCCGTTCTCGCGGCTGATCTGGTTGACGCCCTCGGCGATCTCGACGTTGGCGACGGCGCCAAGCGGCACGAAGCCCCTGGCGGCCTGACCATCGAGCAGTCCGGAGCCATGCTCGAAGCTGGCCAGCTGCCTCGCCTGGGCAAGACCCCCCCCACTGCCGCCACCATGCTGAGTGCCTGGAAGCGGGATGGGCAGGCGGTCGAGCATGTCGATCCTGGCTCGCAGTTCATCAGGGAGCCGCACGATCAGGTCGAAGCGGCGATCACCCTCGAAGACCAGCCCGGCCTCGCGCCCGCCCATCGCCACCGCGACCACCTCCTGCACGTCCGAAACGTTGAGGCCGTAGCGGGCCAGGGCGGCGCGGTCGGGCTCAACCGTCATCACGGGGAGGCCCTCGGTCTGCTCGACCTTGGCGTCGGCGGCCCCCGGCACGGCTTGCAGCACGGCCAGCACGGCCGCAGCGGTCTTCTGCATGGCTGCGAAGTCGTCGCCGTAGACCTTGACGGCGACATCGCCGCGCACGCCGGAGATGAGCTCATTAAACCGCATCTGGATCGGCTGGGTGAACTCGTAGTTGTTCCCGGGGACGGTCTGGAGCGTGAGTTCGAGGAGGCGCTGGAGCTTGCCCTTGTGCCCTTGAAGCTTGACCTCACCATGACCGTGCCCGTGGCCGTCATGTGCTTCACCGCCGCCGTGGTCATGCCCGCCATGACCGGCGTGCGCGCCCATGCGTTCGAGCTCCTGGGTCTTCAGGGCGATGAGCTTGTCCAGTTCGGCCTCGCTGCGCCACTCCTGGGTGGGCTTGAGGATGATAAAAGTGTCGGAGACGCTGGGCGGCATGGGGTCGGACGCGAGGTCCGCGGTGCCGGTCTTGGAGTAGACGAAGGCGACCTCCGGGAACGATGAGACCGTCTTTTCGACGTCGTACTGCATTTTCTGGGACTGCGTGATGCCTGTTGAGGCGATGCGCATGGCGTGCATCGCGATGTCCTTCTCATCGAGCGTGGGCACGAACTCCTGGCCCAGGCGCGTGAACAGGACCAGCGAGCCGAGGAACGCGACCACGGCGCCGGCCACCACCGCATAGCGGAGCCGCACCGCCCACCGGACGACCGGCTCGTAGGCCGCCTTGGCCCAGCGGATCGGCAGCATGTCCTTCTCGGTGACCTTGCCGGTGATGCAGAGGGCGACCATCGCCGGGATGAAGGTCAGCGAGAGGATGAACGCCGCGATGAGGGCCAGGATGACAGTGATGGCCATCGGGTGGAACATCTTTCCTTCAACACCCACAAGGGCCAGAATGGGGAAGTAGACGGTGATGATGATCGCCTCGCCGAAGGCCGTGGCCTTGCGCACCTCCTTGCTCGCCTCGAAGACGACGTGCAGGCGTTCCTGAAGGGTGAGCAGCCGTCCCTTGGCGCGCTGCTCTTCCGCGAGGCGCCGCAGGCAGTTCTCGACGATGATGACGGCGCCGTCGACGATGAGGCCGAAGTCGATGGCGCCCAGCGACATCAGGTTGCCGCTGACCTTGCTCTGGACCATGCCTGTGGCGGTCATGAGCATCGAGAGCGGGATCGCCAGGGCGCAGATGAGCGCGGCCCGCCAGTTGCCCAGCAGCAGGAGCAGCACGAAGATCACGAGGATGGCGCCCTCGAGCAGGTTCTTTTCCACGGTCCGGATGGTCGCGTCAACCAGTTTGGTCCGGTTCAGGACGGTCTTGGCCCTGATGCCCTCGGGGAGGGATCGCTGCACCTCGGCCATCTTGGCGTCGACGGCGGCGGCGACGGTGCGGCTGTTGGCCCCGATGAGCATGATGGCTGTGCCGACGACGACGTCCTCGCCGTTCTCGCTCGCCGAGCCGGTGCGGAGTTCGCGTCCGATCCCCACCCCGCCGCCCCCCACTCCCCCCCACACGATGTCGCGCACGTACACGGGCACGGCCCCTCCTCCCGCGGCGGGGCGGCTGCCGACAACGATGCTCTCGATCTCCTCAATCGAGCGGATGCGGCCCGTCGCACGCACCAGATAGCTCTCGCCCTTATGCTCGACGTACCCCGCGCCCGTCGAAACATTGTTCTTCTCCAGCGCCTCGATGACGTCGTGGAACGTGAGCCCGTAGGAGACCAGCTTCATCGGATCGGGCTGGACCTGGTACTGCTTGACATATCCGCCGATGGCGTCGACCCCGGCCACGTCCTTGACGCCCTTGAGCTGCGGGCGGATGATCCAGTCCTGCACCTCGCGCAGGTAGGCCGCAAGCTCGACATCCCCTGACAGTCGCTTGCCCTCGGGCGTGAGGTACGACCCATCGGACTGCCAACCGATCTCGCCATCAACGATCGTGGCGCCGACGCCGCGGGGGTGCTCGTACTCCACCGTCCACATGTAGACCTCACCCAGCCCGGTCGCGATCGGCCCCATCACGGGCTCGACGCCGGGCGGCAGACTTCCGCCCGCCTCGCGCAGCCGCTCTCCCACCTGCTGGCGCGCGAAGTAGATGTCCACGCCATCGTCGAAGACGGCGGTAACCTGCGCAAAGCCGTTGCGCGAAAGAGAACGGGTGTACTGCAGGCCGGGAATGCCCGCGAGGGCGTTCTCCATCGGGAACGTCACCTGCTGCTCGACTTCAAAGGGCGACAGGCTCGCGGCGACCGCGTTGATCTGCACCTGGTTGTTGGTGATGTCGGGCACGGCGTCGATGGGCAGCTTTTTCAACTGGAAGAAGCCGACCGCCGCCACGAGCACCGTGAGGATCACGACGAGCCAGCGGTTCTTGATCGAGAAGTGGAGAAGGGCTTCAAGCACTGGGTGGAGCTCCTGTCGCGGCGTGTGGGTCTAGTGCTCGTGCGCCGCGGAGCCCTTGCCAAGCTCCGCCTTGAGAATGAACGTGCCGGCCACCACGAACCGCTCGCCCTCGACGAGCCCGGTGTAGACGGGGACGAGCCCCCCGACGGGCTTGCCGATCGTGACGGCCCGCTTGGCGTAGGTGTTGGGCTCGCTCGGAACGGGCACGAAGACCGCCGGGCGGCCCTCAACGGTCTGAATCGCCTCACCGGGCACGGCGACCACCGGCGCGGGGTCCGCGGCGCCGGGGGGCGAAACGACGATCTCGGCCTGGGCGAACATGCCGGGCTTGAGCGATGAACCACCGTCGAGCGACGCCGGAACGTCGATCCGCACCTGAGCGGTGCGGGTGGCCGGGTCAACGAGCGGCGCAATGAAGGAGACAACGCCCTCGAACTTGGGGGGCGAGCCCACCTGGCCCCGGTCGGTCGAGGAGCCGATGGTGATCCACGCCCTGGCGCCGGTCGAGATGCCCGCGAGGTTTGCCTCCGGCACATCGGCGAGCACCCAGAGCAGCCGCGTATCGGCGAGGATCATCATGGCCTCGCGATCTGGCCCGACCAGCTCCCCCAGCGTGACCTCACGCTGCACGACCTGGCCATCGATGGCGGCCCTGATCGCGTGGCGCGGTGCGATCTCGCCGCTGCCGGCGAGCCTCGCGATCTTGTCCTTGGTCATTCCCAGCAGTTGGAGCCGGCTCTCCGACACCAGGGCCGCGGCCTCGGCGGCCTTGACGCTGGCGATCGCGGCCTTGTGCTCCGCCTCGCGGCGCTGCACCTCGGAGAGCGAAATGCCCTGAGATTGCTCGTAAAGCCCCCTGGCCCGATCCCAGGCAACCTTGGAGAGGTCCGCCGCGGGGCCCGCAGTGAGCACGGCGGTCTTCTTCTGGAGATAGTCGGCCTGCGCCTCACCGAGCTCCGGGCTTTCGAGGATGACCAGCTCCTGCCCGACCTTGACTCTGTCGCCAAGACGGACCTTGATCTCCACCGCTCGCCCGCGCAGGGGCGACCCGACGTGGGCCATCGCCTCGGCGTTGAACGCAACGCGGGCGGGAGTCATGACCGTGGGCCTGAGCACCCAGAGCTGTGCGGAGTCCTCCTGGACGCCGTACCGCTTGATCGCATCGGCGGTGAGCTTCACTTCGTCGGCGTGCTCCTCTCCACCATGATCGTGACCATCATCTCCGGGGCCATGGTCATGGCCCGCATGCGGGTCAGCCTTCGCGGAGGGCTTTGAGCCGTGGTCATGGCCGTGACCGGGGCCGTGGTCGTGGCCGGCTCCCGCGGCGTGCTCTTTGCAACCGCCGACGGCGGCGAGCATCGCCAGCGCCGCGGCAATCGCCGGGATCCGGAGTCGATTCAGCAACGTGTGGTTGGTCTTCATGGTGTTCATCGGTGAACTCACGTTCGGGATGCAGGAGGAACAGGGGTGCACTGGCGGCGGATCACGGAGTCGACAGGGCGGGCGCCGCCGAGAGCGAAGGGACGCTGTCCCCTCCCGTCGGGAGTGCGGATGAACCCGAGGGGGCGAGCGGTGACGGGCCGGTCATGAGCGGCAAGGCGACGCCCCGGCCTCCGACAGCTCGCTGGAGGCCAATAAGGGCTGCTCCGGCCTGCTGCTCGACTTCGATCGCTTTGGCCTGAGTGAGGCGAAGGCCCTGCTCGGCCAGAAGCAGCGCGATCAGATCGCTCTGCCCGGCGCGGTACGCATCCTCAGCGAGCGCCCGGCGTTGCTGCTGAAGCGGGATCAGCTCGCCGCGGATCCTCGCGAGGTTGGCGTTGCACGCCGTCATGGTCTGATAGGCGATGCGGACGTCTTCAACGATCTTGCGACGAACGAGCGTGAGTTCGTGCCGGGCTTCCATCTGCTCTGCGGTGATTCGGGCCCGTTTGGCCTGACCCGTGTCAAACACCGGCAGGGGCGTGGATACGGATGGCCCAACGAACCATTTGTCATCGCGCTGGGCATCGACGCCGACTCCCGCGCCGTCCCAAGGAAGCAGGCGGGCGACCGCCTCGTCGTCCCCCAGAGCCTTGAGTTTCCAGGCAATCGCCTGAACCTCGGGGCGGCATCGGAGCGCGGTGTCGATCCAGCTTGACTCGGGCTGGCGCTCGGGGCTCGGCGCGGTACGGGGGTCGAGCGTCCATGCCGCGGCCGAAGACGGCTGGCCGATGAGCCTCGCCAGTCGCAGCCGCTCCTGTTGCCCGGCCAGGACCGCCTGAACGATCTCGACCTCAAGCTCGACGCGCTGCGCCTGAAGGGCGGCGAGATCGCTGCGGGTCCCCTCGCCGGCATCGAGCCTGGACTGGGCGACGGCCGCCAACCGCTCCAGCAGCACCATTCGGTCGCGCAGCACGGGCGCGAGCGCCGCCGAGGCCTGCGCCGCGGCGTACCGCTCCTGCACCTCGCTCGCGACATCAATCGCGACCGACACTGCGTCGGCGGCGGCCTGCCGGAGCCGGTTGTCGGCGGCGCTGGCGCGGCGAGGGATCTGCAGCGCCTGCAGAAGGTCCTGCGCCACCGACGCCTCGATCTGCGGCTTTCCGCCTCCCCCCGCCCCCGGCGCCCAGCGGAACACCACGTTCAGCACCGGATTCGGGAGCAGCCTGGACTGGTCCGAATCCGCCATCGCGATGCGCACGCGGGCCATCGCCGCCTGGAGGCCGGCGTCGGTAGTCAGGGTTCGCCGCAAGGCCTCGGCGAGGGTGAGCGTGTCACCGACGGCATCAGGCTCATCCAGCGGTCCACCGTCGGGGCCGACGGCGATGAACTCGATGGGAGCGGCGAGTCCCGCAGCTTCGCCGGCGCGGCGTGCGGCTTCAAGGTCCACCCGCGGCGTCGGCTGGCAGCCCGCAAGGAGCGCGCAAGCGATCACCAGCGCGAAGAGGGCCGCGCTGGGGGGAGCGGATGAGCGAGCGGGTGAAGGATGACGTTGCCTGATCGCTGAGTTCATGGGTGAAGCTCGCCATGGCAGGATGGGTGGTTCGAGAATGGTCCACGCCGGTGGCGCCAGCGATGATGCCGACATCGCGGCGACCGGGGGCGTGAACCACCCGAGTCAGGATGCACAGGTTGTTGAGCGTCGCCGCGCTGCTTGCGGGATGGCCACGACGCGATGGTGAGGCCAGCCCGAGCGCAACGACAGCACCATCACGGCGGCCGCAGAGGCGCCGAGAGGTGATCAGGTGACCGCGCAGCTAGACAATCAGGATGACCGAGCGCAAGCGACCCAGCGCATCCGGAGGTCGGTCTCGATCCCTCTCCGGACGGTGGATCGATCCAAGCTGGTCAGATGCGAGCAGTCGGTGGTCCCAGACGAGCGTCACGACCACCGCCGCGAAAACCGCCTCCAGGGACAGGCTTGATGGGGTCAGCCGACCGGTCGACGCCTGCGAGCCAAGAGGCTCATCCTCGCACGGAGTCGGAGCAGCCGGGTCAGAATGGCGGCTCTTCTCGGCTTCGTCCTCCGCTTGAGACTCATCGCAGGCGGTCACGCACGCGCCCTGCACCGTCTTGACGCAGCCGAGCTCGATGCGCACGTTCCCAGCCGAGTCTGTGCACCGAACACCCAGTGAAGCGAACACCGATTGCCCCAGACCGAAGGCCAGGAGGCAGAGCATCGCAATCAGCTTGGCGGGTGGTCGGGTCATGAGGCAGCGGCCGGAGTGTATACGGATCCAGCCCGCAGCAGTTCAGGGAGAGGATATCGGTCAACATCTTCGGGCCGGTAAGGGGATGTCTTGAACGGCATCACAGGGCCGGTTCGGCTGGCGTGCGGACCTGCGCCGGCGATCACGGGTCCGACTCGCGGAGTCGGTATCCCACGCCGGGCTCGGTGATAACGAACCTCGGCTGGGCCGGGTCAACCTCGAGCTTCTTGCGAAGCTCCCCCGAGTACACGCGCAGATATTGCACATCGCTCTGGTGCTGTGGACCCCAGACCTCCTTCAAGATCATCTGGTGGGTGAGCACCATGCCGGCGTGCTTGACGAGGAACGCCAGGAGCTTGAACTCCATCGGCGTGAGCCGCACCTCGCGGCGCCCCTCCGCCCCGGCGGCCTCAGTGATGTGGACGAGCCGGGCGATCGTGTCAACCCGCAGCGTGCGGCCATCGATGGTGGCTTCATAAACCCGCGGCTCCCCGCCCGCGCTGCGGGACCCGGCGACCGCTGCGTGCCGGAGCGCGACGCGAATGCGGGCGAGCAACTCGCCGACGCCGAAGGGCTTTGTCAGGTAGTCATCCGCCCCGGCGTCGAGCGCCGCGACCTTGTCGCGCTCCTGCCCGCGGGCTGAGAGGATCAAGATCGGCACCGCCGATTCGGTGCGGATCGTCCTGGTGACCTGCAGGCCGTCGCCGTCAGGCAAGCCGAGATCCAACAAAATCAGGTCGGGGCGCGCGGTGACGGCCTGAAGGACCCCTTCGTGGGCGGTGTTGGACTCCTTGACCCGAAAGTGATTGGCTTCGAGAGTCGCGCGGAGGAAGCGTCGGATCGGTTCTTCGTCCTCGATCATGAGGACGAGCGGCGCGTGCCCGGTGGGCGGGGCGGCGGCGTTGGGGGCGGCGCGTGTGTCGCTCATGCCGCGTCTCCGTGAACTGCGGCGCCCGCCGGCGACTCTTGCGCTTTGTCGCCGGGCATGGCGGGCTGCGGTTGCTCCACAAGCAGCGAGAACACGAAGGCAACGCCGCGTGGTGCGTTGGGCTCGGCCCAGATGCGCCCGCCGTGGACGCGGATGATCCCCTCGCAGATGGTGAGGCCGAGCCCCATGCCGGTGCTCGACGCGGAGGGGCCGCCCGGGGCGGGCGCGGACTTCGACGCCCGGCCGCGATAGAACCGCTGGAAGACCTTGGCGGCCTCATCTTCGCCAAGGCCGGGGCCTTCATCGGAGACCTTGACGACAACCAGCCCGTCGGCTGTCCACGCGCTGATGGCGATCGGCGTGCCGGCGGGGGTGTACCGGAGCGCGTTCTCGATCAGGTTGTGCACGACCTGCGGCAGCATGGCGTTGTCGACGCGGAGCATCGGCAGATCGCCGGGCAGGTGCACGCGGAAGGGCCGAGCGGCCAGCTCAACGCGATGACGGCCCAGACCTACGCCGACGATCTCCTCGAGCGTCGTCCACTCACGGTTCAGGGCGATGGCGCCCGACTCAAGCCGCGTGGCGAAGACCAGATTGGCGATGATGTCGTTGAGGCGAGAGGCCTCGTCGACGATGGTGCGGAGGAGGGCGGCTCGGGTGGGTGCGTCCAGCGTCTGCGCGGCGGGCTCATCGGCGCCCGGCGGGGGCGTGCTCGACGCCTGCTCGAGCGTGCTCGCGGCCCCGGTGATGCTGGCCAGCGGCGTGCGCAGATCGTGCGAAACAGAACTCAGAAGCGCGCTGCGCAGCCGCTCGCGCTCGGCTTCGAGCCGGGCGGCCTGCTGCGTCTCGCTGAGCGACACGCGCTCCAGCGATGACGCAACCTGGCTGGCGAGGGCGTCGATCAGCAGGAGCGTCGGAGCGTCGAACGCCCTGGGCGCATCCGCCGCGCCTCCGTCCGCGGAGGGACGCAGGCCCAGGAGCCCCAGCTTCCCGCTGGTGCCCACCAGGGGGATGTATCGGCCCGCCGACGCCGGGAGTTTCTGCGTGCCGATCCCCGCGGGCGCGGAGTGGTCCATCGCCCACTGAGCCACGCCTCGCTCGCGTCCGCCGGCGTCGTGAAACCAGTCCGGCGAGCCGGCGAAGGCGAGGACATCCAGCGGCGCGCCGGCTTTGCCCTGCACGGGCACGGCGACCACCGCATCGGCGCCCAGCAGGTCGTGAGCGTGCCGCACCGCCACCGCAGCGACGTCGCGGGCATCCTGAGCCCCCGCGAGCTCACGCGACATCGCGTAGAGCGCTGAGGTCCGCCGCTCGCGGTCCCACGCCTGACGGGACTGGCTGCGCGTCCGGGCGGCGAGCGTCCCGATCACCAGCCCCACGCCCAGCATGACCGCGAATGTGAGCAGGTACTGCAAGTCTGAAACGGCGAAACTCCAGCGCGGCGGGACGAAGCAGAAGTCGAACGCCGCGACGCCCGCGGCGGCGGCCAGGATCGCCGGCCCGCGGCCGAGCCAGATCGCCGACACAACCACGGCCGCGAGGTAGACCATCGCGATGTTGGCCAGCTCGAGCCCGGAGAGCCCCGCAACCCCGACGGCGGTGACGGCGCCGACCAGCAGCAGCGCCAGCCCGTGAGCCTGGAGCACCGGCGTCGGCCGGTTGCGTCGTGAACGGCTGGCCTGTTCGCCAAGCGGCTCCTGGGAGGCCGCTGGCGCCTCGTCGCCCCGAATCACGTAGATGTCGATGTCGCCGCTCTGGCGGATGAGGTTGTCGATGAACGATCCGAAGACGATCTCGCGCCAGCGCGGCCGCTCGGTCTTGCCGACGACGATCCTGCCGACGTTTCTGGACCGTGCGAAGGCGATGAGCTCGCTCGCGGCGTCCTCTCCGGCGATCGTGCTCGTTGTCGCGCCGAGGCTCTCGGCGAGCCGCATGTTCCGCGAGAGGCGATCTCGATCAGCGGCGGACAGGTTCGCCGTCCGTGGTGTCTCAACGTACACCGCGATGAGATCGGCGTGCAGCCCGGCCGCCATGCGCTTGGCCGCTCTGATCAGCTCCGTCTACCTGTCATTCCCGATCGCCGACCGACTGAGCGGCTTCGCGGAGTACTACGTCATCGGCCCCAACAGCAAGGGCGGCGACGCGGCCCACTACATCGACCTCGGCGGCGTCTACCTCCTCGATGACCGGGTGCAACTCGACGCCCGCGTCGGCTTCGGCCTCAATCAGGAGGCGGACAACGTGTTCGCCGGCTGCGGGGTGAGCTTCCTTTTCTGATGGACGAATTCACTCCCGCCGCGGCGAATCGCGGCAGGCGCACAGGCCCCGGGCTAGCATCCCAAGCTGGAAGGGATCCGCTCGGCGGCGCCTCCAGCCGCGGAGGGCAGTCCTGTCTAGCACAACCGCCGGAAATCGTCTCGTCAGGGGGACACCTCCCCGAGCGGTCTCAGCCTGCGCGTTCGCGGCAGCCGTGTTGATCGCGCTCCTCAACTCGGCCGCGTCGTTTCCGTCGCCCCAGCAGCTCCGCCCCCCAAACGACGACCCTCCTGCACCCGCGGCAGGCGAGGCCGCGGGTCCTCGAGAGGATCGGGCCCCGCCGGTGGCCGGCGATGCGGAGGCGGGCCGGCGGTACCTGCTGCACGGCGACTACATCGGCGCAGGGATCCCGCTCAAGCTCTGGAGGCAGCTCAATCCCGTGGCGCCGGCCCGCGAGCTCGATCGGCCCGAAGTCGACCCCTCGGTGGGCGATGACCTGAACCAGTACGTCACCCACCGCGGCGTAGAAGTGGTTTCGGGCGTCAATTGCCTCGGGTGCCACGCATCGAGGTTTCGGGGCGAGCTGGTCATCGGCATGGGGAATTCGCTGCGGGACTGGCCTCCCGTCCGCCGCTCGTATGCCGGGCTGAGAATCCTGGGTGATCTGGCCTATCGGAAGGGCTCGCCGGAGTCGTTGACGCTGCAGGAGTTCCTCCGCGGGGCCGAGGCGCTGGAGGGCAAGGCGTGGGTCCCCGCGCGCGGGCTGAATCCGGCCTTTCGCTTCGAGGAGGTCGCGGCGGCGCACCGCGACCCTGCCGACCTGAGCTGGCGTGAGCAACCAGGGTATGCGTACAGCCCCGAGGGGGTGTGGTCGGACGTTCCGGCGTGGTGGAACGTCCGCAAGAAGCAGTCGCTCTACTACAACGGCATGGGGCGGGGCGATCCGGCGCGGCTCATCCAGCAGATCGGCGTCGTGATGATAACCGACGCCCGCGACGCGGAACGGACGCTCCCCCGGATGCAGGACGTCCTGGCGTATATCCGCACGCTCAAGCCCCCCAGGCACCCCGGGCCGATCGATGAGGCGCTCAGGCTCGCGGGGGAGCGCATCTTCAACGACCGCTGCGCCGACTGCCACGGAACCTACGGCGCGCACGAGACCTATCCGAACAAGCTCATCCCATTGGAGAAGATCGGGACCGACCCGGTCTACGCCGAGCGGCTCAGGAGCAGCCCGCTGCACGACTGGTTCAACAAGAGCTGGTTCGCCCGCGACGGCGCGGCGTACGCGGATGTCAAGCTGGCGTACATCGCCCCGCCGCTGGACGGGGTCTGGTGCACAGCCCCCTACTTCCACAATGGGTCAGTCCCCTCGCTTGAGACCGTGCTGGACAGCCGCAAGCGGCCCGCGCGTTGGCGGCGGTCGTTCAGCGAAGACGACTACGACGTGGATTCCCCCGGCTGGCGCTTTGAGGAGCTTCCCCCGATCGCCCCCGAGGACGGCCCGCCGGCCCGTGAGGACTACGACACTTCGACCCGGGGCTGCGGGAACGGGGGCCACACGTTCGGCGACGACCTGACCGATGAGGAGCGGCGGGCGTTGATCGAGTACCTCAAGACGCTGTAGGCCGACGACTCGCCTGCAAACAAAATCCTTACAATTCTGGCGGGCGGTCACTCCGCGCGGGATTGACCTACCCCAACTCACCCCTTATTGTTCCGGCCCGGCACGCCGCCGGTAGTTGGGATCAGCACGCAGGCACCCCGGTCGCACGCGACCGACGAGCCAGACAGGACGGACACCATGCTTCCTCCGCAGAGAATCTCGTACGGCCGCACGCGTCGTCGCCGCAACCATCACGCCATGAAGGCGATCGTTACCACGGTCTGCCCGATCAGCGGCATGCCCAAGCTTCACCACCGCGTCTCGAAGGAGTCGGGCTACGTCCGCCCCGGGCTGCGCATCAGCGTTCCGAAGCTCGGGATCGGCGTCGACAACGGCTGATCGGCCGCCCGCGTCCTGACCTCGGTTTCCGCTTCTCTCCTCCGCTCGCCCGCATCATCGGGGCGCCCGCTCGGCAACGCCGGCGCCAAGAGGACAAAGACATGCGTCTGGCTGTCGACGTCATGGGTGGCGACAACGCCCCCGACGCGATTTTGAACGGCTGCATCCAAGGGCTCGAGGTTCTCGCACCGGGCGATGAGCTCGTCCTGGTCGGTCCCAAAGCGATCATCGATGATGTGCTCGCCGAGCGATCCGTCCGCGACCCGAGGGTCTCGGTGGTTGACTGCACCGAGGTCATCGGCATGGACGAATCGCCGGTCGAGGCGGTCCGCTCCAAGAAGGACTCATCGATCGTCCGCATGGCCCTGCTGGGCTCGTTCAAGGCTGAGCGGCGATGCGACGTCGTCCTCTCGGCGGGGAACACCGGCGCCTGCGTCGCCGCGGCCACCATGCATATGCGCCGCCTCCCCGGCATTCACCGCCCCGGCATCGCCGTCACCATCCCGACCTTTCACGGCCCGGTGGTCATGTCGGATGTCGGCGGCAATCCCGAGCCGCGGGCGTCGCACCTCTGGCAGTACGGCATCATGGCCGACGCCCTCGCCCGGCACGTGCACAAGATCCCCAGCCCGCGCGTCGCCGTGATCAACATCGGCAGCGAAGAGGGCAAGGGCACCGACCTCATCCGGAACGCCGCCGAGCTGCTCAAGCGCACCCCGGGCATCAATTACGTGGGCTTCATCGAGGGCCGGGAGGTCTTCAACGGCGGCTGCGACGTCGTCGTCACCGACGGCTTCATCGGCAACGCACTCCTCAAGATGATCGAGGGCATGGCCAAAGCCATCGTGCAGGCGATCTTCCACGAACTGTTCACGAGCAACGCCGACGCCATCACCGCCCTTGAGCCCACCTTCAAGTCGCTCCACAAGAAGATGGACTACCACGAGTACGGCGGCGCCCCGCTGCTGGGAGTCAACGGCGTCTGCGTCATCGCGCACGGCTCCTCCGAGGCCCGGACCATCCGCTCGGCCATCCGCAACAGCAAGGCCTTCCACGACGCGAATTTCAACCACGCCATCGTCCAGCGCGTCGGCGAGCTTGAAACGCTGATGGGCAAGCAGACCGCGGAAGTCTGACCTGCGGCGGCGCCCGCCTCGGACCCCTTTCCACGGCGGCCGCCACGGCGCTCACCGGCTAGACTGTCCGAAATGAAGACTCCGCAAGGTCGTCCTTCGGTTCAGATTCCGCCCCTCCCCAAGCTGGGCGTCCGCATCGCCGGCACCGGCAGCGCCCTTCCCACCAAGGTCCTCTCCAACTCCGAGCTGGCCACCGTCGTCGATACCAACGACGAGTGGATCTACCAGCGCACGGGCATCCGCGAGCGCCGCATCTGCGACTGGGAGAAGGGCGAGACCAACACCACCCTCTGCGCCGAGGCTCTCCGCGGGGCCCTCGCCGCCGCGAACATGACCGGCGCGGATCTCGACCTCATCATCTGCGGGACCATCACGCAGCACCAGCGGTGCCCCTCCACCGCCTGCGTCGTCGCCGCCGAGGTGGGCGCCGGTCATTGCGGCGCCTGGGACCTCGGCGCCGCGTGCTGCGGCTTCGTCTTCGGCGTCAACACCGCGCATGACCTCATCCGCGCCGGCTCGCACCGCGCCGTGGGCGTCATCGGCGCTGACACGATTTCGTCGATCATCGACTACCACAATCGCGGCGTATGCATCCTCTTCGGCGACGCAGCCGGCGCTGCGATCCTGAGGGCTACCGACGACGTCTCCAAAGGCATCGTCGCCCAGGTCACCAAGGCCGACGGCTCGGGCTGGCGCGACCTGTACATGCCGGGCACCTTCCAGGACATCCTGCCCGGCGACGACCTGACCACCCATCGTGCAAACTGCCTGCACATGAACGGGCGTGAGGTCTTCAAGTTCGCCGTGTCGACCTTCTCTGAACTGATCGACGAAACCCTCAAGAAGGCTGGCCTCAGCCCCGAGGACGTCGACGTCTTCGTCGCCCACCAGTCCAACGCCCGCATCCTGGAGGCGGCCCGCGAGCGCTTCGGAATCCCCCCTGAAAAGCTCTACATCAACATCGACCGCGTCGGCAACACCTCGGCGGGATCGGTCCCGGTCTGCCTCGATGAGCTCTGGAAGGCCGGCAAGATCCAGGAAGGCCAACTTGTCATGATGGTCGCCTTCGGAGCCGGCGTCACATGGGGTTCGTGCCTCTGGCAGATGTGAACAGAGAGCATGCCATGAGCCCTCACCTGATCAGCTTCGCCTGACGCCTCACGCCGGCGCCCGGCCGGAACCCTGCCATCGCCCCCTCCTACACTCCGGCTGCTCATGATGCACCCGCATGCGACCAGAATCATCCTCTGCCCCGGACAGGGCGCCCAAGCCGTGGGCATGGGCCGAGCCTGGTGCGACGCCGGCCCTGAGGCCAAGGCGACCTTCGACGAAGCGGACCGTGCTTTGGCCGGCCGGCTGCCGGGCGGGGCCAAGCTCTCGGAAATCTGCTTCGCCGGTCCGGTCGAGACGCTCAACCGGACCGACGTGAGCCAGCCGGCGATCTACACCTGCTCGGTCGCCTGCTGGCGGGCCCTGCTGGCCCGCTGGGGCGCCAAGGGTGTCGACGACGCTGGGCTGATGGCGACCGCGGGGCTCTCCCTGGGCGAGTACACGGCCCTGCACATCGCCGGCGCGTTCTCGTTCAAGGACGGGTTGGAGCTCGTCGCCCTGCGCGGCCGCGCCATGCAGGAAGCCGCCCAGGCCGTGCCCTCCGGCATGGTCGCCCTCATCGGCGCCACGGAAGAGCAGGCCGAGCAGGTCTGCCAGCAGGCGCTCGCTGGCCATCCGGGCGAGTGCCTGGTGGTGGCCAACCTCAACGCCCCAGGACAAGTGGTCATCTCCGGCCACAAGGCCGCCTGCGACCGGGCCGCCGCCCTCGGCGGCCCGATCGAGAAGGCCGGACTGCGGGCGTCCGTGCTGGCGGTCGCAGGGGCGTTTCATTCTCCGCTGATGAAGCCCGCGGCGACCCAGCTCGCCGCCGCCCTGGCCAAGGCCCAGATCACCACCCCGCTGGCCACCGTCGTCTCCAACGTCACGGCCCGGCCGCACCAGTCCATGGAGAAGACCTCGGTTCCCGACCAGATCCGCCAGCGACTCGTCGAGCAGTTGACGGCTCCTGTTCGGTGGTCGGAGTCATGCCAGTGGATCGCCAACGGCGTGTGGGGCAGCGGCACGTTCGTCGCCGGTCAGGTGGGCGGCGGGGCTGAATACCATGAATTGGCCCCCGGGAAGACCCTCGCCGGCCTCATGCGACGTATCGAGAAGACCCTCAAGGTGCACACGCACGATTCGCCCACCGATTGAACCTCTCAGCCCGCTGGCGCCCTCAACCGACCAGCCGGTGTGAAACTCGTGAATAAGCTCGGCCGGCACGGAGTGAACAGGAATGAAGAACAGCCGATCCATGCTCAGCACCTCGATGCGCGTCGCCATGTGCGGCCTGCTGATCGCCGCGGCGATCGCCGGGATGCCCGGCTGCGCCAAGAAGAAGCCGCCGGCGCCTCCGCCGCCGCCCCCCCCGCCGCCGCCCCCGCCCCCGCCGGTCTCCTTTGAGTCGATCAAGCAGGAGCTCAAGGCCGACGCCCGCCTGCAGTTCGCCGACACCATCGCGGTGACCGACGAGTCCTTCGCACGGGCCGCCGTCAAGTTCGCCGACGCCCTCGTTAAGGGTGATGTCGCCGGCCTGAAGGCCCATCTGGGCCGTCGCGGCGGCGAGCTTCTGACGGTGCTCGATGAGCGTGGCGAGTTCGGCCCCGCCCTCAAGAACATCGAAGGCCTCCGCTTCACGGTGGCTCAGCCGCCCCCGGCCGATATGGCCCTCGAAGGCATGCCCCCGCTGCCGCCCGAGATCGTCGAGGCCCAGTCCATGATGGACAAGTACAAGAAGGTGCTGGGCGGCAACATGGACCCCGCCGACCGCATCAAAGAGACGCGCCGCTTCGAGAAGGAAGCCCGCGACTTCGCCAAGCGCATGAAGGACACCGGGCGCGAGTCGGAGTATCGCGCCATCGACCAGTACATCATCCGCCTGCTCAACATGCCGGCCCTCAAGCCGGGGAACATCTTCGCCACCGGCTCGACCATGACGCTGCTGATGGCCGTCCAGGAGCCGGGCGGCGCTTACCTCGCCGGATGGCAGGCCTCCAAGGACGGCGACAAGTGGCTCTTCGATCCCGCCGCGACCAGCGACGACACCAAGCCGCGCGCCGTGGACTGGGACGCCGTCGGCGTCAACGGCTTCGCCCTTGTGAACACGATCGACACCCTCCAGGGCGTCGAAGATCCCAAGGACAAGAAGGACGCCAAGGACAAAGACAAGGATAAGGACAAGAAGACGGAGAGCCCCGCGCCGCCCAAGCCCACCGGCGGCTGAGCCTCCCGCCACTCATCATGCCCGTCCCGCAAGCCCACGCCGCAGCCCGGCGTGGGCTTGCGTGTTCATGAAGCCGAACCTGTCTCCCGTCCGACCCGCTGCCCAGGAGGCGCCGTTCCCGTGCCAGATCCCGCCCAGCCCAAGCGCATCGCCGTCATCACCGGAGCCAGCCGCGGCATCGGCAAGGCCATCGCCCTCCGCCTCGCCCGCGAAGGGCGGCACGCGGTGCTCGTCTCCCGCTCGGCGCCACCGCTGACCGAGGTCAAGGCGGCCATTGAGGCCGCCGGCGGCTCGGCCACTGTCAAGGCGGTGGACGTCGCCGACGGCAAGGCCCTCAGCGAGTGCCTGGAGGCCGTCGCAGCGGAGTTCGGTCGCCTCGACATCCTCATCAACAACGCGGGGATCACCCGCGACGGGCTGATCCTCCGCATGAGCGACGAGGACTGGGCCGCGGTGATCCAGACCAACCTCACCGCGGCGTTCGTCGCCTGTCGCACCGCCGCCCGCAGCATGATGCGGGGCCGCTTCGGCCGCATCGTGAACATCGCCAGCACCAGCGGCGTGGTCGGCAACGCCGGCCAGAGCAACTACGCCGCGGCCAAGGCCGGGCTCATCGGGCTCACCAAGTCCATCGCCCGCGAACTCGGCTCCAAGGGGGTCACGGCCAACGTCATCGCCCCGGGGTTCATCACCACCGACATGACCGACCACCTGCCCCAGGAAATCAAGGACAGGGTGACCAGCGCGATGGCCGTCCCCCGACTCGGCACGCCCGAAGACATCGCCGCCGCGGTCGCCTTCGTCTCGTCCGACGAGGCGGGCTTCCTCACCGGCCAGACGATCTGCGTCGACGGCGGCCTGACCATGTGCTAATGACCATGTGGTGAACCCCGTCTACTGACCCGAACGGCCATGCCCAAGCCTGCCCGCAAAGCCGACGCCCGCGCCATCTCGCATCAGCGCGAGGGCTCGCCAGCCGCGGCCGATCAGCCCCAGAAGCGCGACTCCGAAACCGGGCCCCGCGGCGATCCGCACGCCTTGCTCAGGCAGGCCGGGCTGCGCGTGACCTCTGTGCGTCTGGGAATCATCCAGGCCCTCGCCGCGGCGGGCGCCGCGCTCGACGCCCAGCAGGTCTTCGACCGCATCGCCGGGCGCGGGGCGACAGATCGGGTCACGGTCTATCGCACACTCAACACGCTGGTCGATTCCGGCCTGGCCCACCGTGTGGACCCCGGCGACCGCGTCTTTCGATACAACTTGACCGACCACGGCCGGTGCGAGGGCGAACACCACCAGCACGAGCACGCCCACTTCGTGTGCGATGACTGCGGCCGCGTCGAGTGCCTCGACGACGCGGAGGTCACCGTGAAGCCCAGGGCCCAACGCTCGCCGGAGCGGCGCTTTCGCGTCCGCCAGCAGGATGTCACGCTGCACGGCACCTGCGGGCTCTGTGAAAACGCCGCCCAGCCCGTCAAGGCCCCGGCCCCAGCCGCGGTCTCCGGGATCGCGACGCCCGGTCGAAGCCCTCGGCGGCCAGCCGGTCGCAGCCGGCGCGACGGCTGAGCTCAGCAGTCGCCCCCGCCGCCGCCCCTAGAAGAAATCCGCCATCCAGGGCGAACCCGCCGGTAAGACCGCCGCTGCGGAGCTGAGTTGGTCGTCATCACCCTCAAGCAGGCCGGCGAGCATCGCCTGCCGGGGTGACCACAATCCCGTGTAGAGCGGCGCGAGCGCCCGGACGTTCAGCCGGATCGGCCGGCCGTGACTCGGCGCCCCGGCCGCCACTCGCCCGCGGCCGCCCTCAATCGTGAGCGTGATCGGGCCGCAATTCCCGTTGATGAGCGGGTCCTCGATATCAAGGCCCAGCCTCGCAGACACGCCGGCCGGATAGCCGCGGGCCTCGAGCGCGTTGCGAACGTGCGTGATCCTGGTCATCCAGTACTCGCGCCGATCGACGCTGTACTTCTGCGTTGGCAGCAGCGCAAGCAGCGGGTGAATCGGCCCGGCCTGGGCCAGGACCCCGTCGTCTCCGATCGTTGCGAAATCCGCCAGCAGCCCGAGTAGCCGCCGTCCCGCCGCGCTGTGGTCAAAGGCGAGATCGGAAACGAGCAGGTCGAACCGGCCCGACTCCACCTTGCGGTCCTGAGCGATGAAGAGATAGCCCCGGAGCCCCCCGTTCAGATCATCCCCGACGCGCCCCTCAGAGAAGACGCCCCACCCCTGATAAAGCGTCTCCCGCCACTTCCGGACCCGCTTCCAGACATACGGCCCGCGTTCGAGCATGCCGTCGAAGCACGCCGCGAAGCGGGCGTAGCACGACCGCACCGCCGGCTCATCGGCGTCCGTGAGCGCCCGCACCGCCATGGCTCGGTCACGGACGGCCAGTTCCCCCAGCGGGAGGCGAACCCTGAAACAGTGCCCGCCCTGCTCAAACCCCACCTGCCGGTAGAGCGTCTGCGTCGAGGCGTAGAGCCCGCTGAGCGGAACGCCCGCTTCCCCGAGCTCCCGCATGGCCCGCTGCATCATGTCCAGGGCCAAACCGCGTCCGCGATCCTCAGGCGCCACCGCGACGCCCGCGATGCCGACCATCGGCACGCTCCGCCCGCCGAAGTACTGCCCCATGGGCACTCGAGCGAGGCACGACCGCGCCAGATCAGTCGCGGGCCCGCCCCCCGCGACGGCCCCGATCGGGCCCCCGCCGCGCTCACGGACCACCCGCATCTCCGCAAGCCCGCACTCCTTCACCCAGGCTTCCGCCGCGGCGGGCGGCCCAGCAAACGCCAGCGCGATCAGTCTCGCCAGCGCCGGAACATCGGACTCCCCCGGCGGGCCGAAACTCCGCTCACTCAGGCTGCGGTCCGTCATGCCGTGTCTCCACTTTGCGTGCGCCCAGTCCAACCTCAATCACGGGTGCAGGAAGCTCAGGTGCAGCTCGGCATGCCGCAAGTGCAGCTGAATCCACTCTTCCAGGCTCAGCTTCCCCAGCAGGGGGCTGTCGTGCGGGGGAACCTCGCCGGCCTTGAGCCTGGCCAGGCCTCGCTTGAGGCGCATCGCGCCTTCCTCGGTCGGGATGTCCGGATTGCCGCCGATCTTCTCCATCATCGACTTGGGCAGGCTGATCCCAGGCTTCATGCCATCGCGCAGCATGCCGCGCTTCATGAAGTTCGTACCGATGAACCGCATCAGCCAGGGTACCTTGAAGGGAAAACCCTGGTAGCTCATCTCGATCCACTTCGCCAGGTGCCCCATCGACTGGCCCGCCGTCCAGTTGCCGACACGCCCGAGTCGGCCGGCCTTGTCCGCCGCGACGATGCGGTCGATCTCGACCGCCAGATCGGGGATGGAGTGGAACCGCAGCTGCCGCCGACCCGCGACCGTCTTGGTGTTGATGGGCTTCTTGACCTTGTCTTTCGCCGCCTTTGCCATGTGAGCTTCCTGCTGCGCGCAGCCGACCGCCGCGCGTTCTCGCGATGATATCACCCGCGCCCAAGCTCGCGACGCAAGGCCGCTAGAACGTGAAGCGGAAGCCGATGCCCACCTCGAAGTCAAGCTCCGCCCGCTGGTTCACGTCGTTGTAGATCGGGAACTGGGCCATGACCTCGAAGGCGTACTCATACCCCTCGTACATCAATCCCGGCGACCAGCGCAGCTCGATGTCTCCGTTGGTCTCGTAGATCCCGTTGAGCTCCGCCGTGACATACCAGGCCCCGCGCGAGTCGGCCCGGAACGCGTCCGGGATGATGCGGTAGAGATACGCAGTATTGAACCGCAGCGCATCGGCCGGACCCTGCCCGCCGCCGGTGTTGTCGAACCCGTCGCCCTCCGACCCGGTGTTCACCGAGTAGATCAGGTCCTGGTTGAAGCCGTGCCGCCCCCGCACCATGGTGACGACCACCCCTGCATGCGGGTTGACGTTCCCGGTGCTGAAGTCGCGGTCGTCGCCGCTGGGCACACGGGCCCCGCCCATGAACGCCATCCGCAGCGTGTCGATCCCGCCCGAATCCTCCTTGAAGAACCGCCACTTCAGCATCAGGTCGATGTCGTCGACGCCCTTGTCGTTCTTGGCGACGCCCGTCGCGGCGTCCACGCTCCGCTCGAGCCCCGGAACCACATCAAGCGAAAGCGACAGCCCGCGGGCCAGCCCGGTCTGCACCGACGTGTTGAACTTGTACTGACGCGTTGAACTGCTGTTGTCGACGGGGTTGAACCCATACTCGGCGATGAAGAACTGCGGCCGGACGATCGTGATGCCAGGCGAGGGCATGGTGGCCGCCTGGGTGTACATGGCCTCCTGGGCCTGGGCCGTTCCAGCCAGGCCCAGGGCCAGGAGCGCGCTCAAAAAGCGGGCGTGCATGGTGCCTCCTTGTCGGTCGTGTTGGTTCTGATCTTGAAGCGGAGCTGGCGAGCGCGAGCCCCGAGGGCCTACCGCTCGACCTTAACGAGGGTGAAGCCTGCATCCTCGACCGCCTCGCCCAGCCGCGCTGGCGAGGGATGAGAGCCCTTGCTGGACAGCCCAAGGGTGACTTTGCCCACCGACAGGTCAACTTTTACTGACTCCACCCCGCGCACCCGCTCCAGCTGGCGATCAATGTTCGAAGCGCACAGGGGGCAGCCAAGCCCATTCACCCAGAGCACCACCCTGTCGGCAGCGATGGGTTCGGGGCTCTTGGCGGCCTCGATGTCGGCCTGCGAGACTTCGTGGTTGATGAAGTTCTCCTCGTACTCGGGAGAGGTGTTGGAAGGGGCTGACGAGCACGCCCCCACGCCAGAAGTCAGGGCGATGGCGCCGGCGAGGAGGGCGGAACGACAGAAGCGGTGGAGGAACTGGTGCATGGTGATAGTCCGTACTCGCCCCGCAGCCCGGGGGCGGCGAGGCGATGAGTGCTGGTGAAGGAACAAGGCGGTTTGCAACGAGACGATGCGCTCGGCGCGCAGTGATGGGGCCAAGCCCGTCCGCTAGGTCAACCGCAGGCAGAAAAAGGCCAGCCGCTCCGAGACGCTCAGCCGGCCCATCGGCGCATCCACGCCCACCGCCTCAACCACGGCCGGCTGGCGCGGCGTCATCGCGATCAGCGGTCCATCACCGAGGAGCAGCGCGATGAGCAGCCCGGAATGGCTCCGCGGGGGGGGTGACGAAGGGAGCGGGTCGCGCGACGGCGACCGGCTCGGACCGCAGCAGCCGCACACCCCGCTGGCGCAGCACGGGCAGGCGTTGGCCTCATCGGCCTCGTCGGCCTCACTGGCGCTCGCGCCCGGAGCCGTCACAGCGCACGGGCCAGCCGCCAGGGCTCCCGGAGAGGCGCCCTGCGCCCAGCCCGCGCCCACCGGGGCGATGGCCGCGAGCAGAATCAGGATGGCGGCGAGCCAGCGTGGCATGATTACATCTTCGGTCCGACCCTACGGGCGGTCAAGCTGGCGACACCCCGATCCGCCCCCGAACAACGACCCCAGGAGCGGCCCGCCCGCCTGTCACGACTTCGCCGCGGCCCGCTCGGCCTCTTCGCGCCGCCGGCGCCGCAGCTCGGCGTCGATAAACGGCTGCAATTCGCCGTCCAGCACACGCTGCACGTCGCCGCTTTCGTGCGCCGTTCGGTGGTCCTTCACGCGCGAGTCGTACACCACGTACGAGCGGATCTGGGTGCCCCACCCTTGCTCAAGCGAACCCCCGCTCGCCGCAGCGATCTCCTTCTCGCGCTTCTCTTCAGCCATCTGCTCCAGCTTGGCCTGCAGCACCGCCAGGGCCTGGCTGCGGTTCTGCGGCTGGTCGCGGTAGGTGCTGGCGACGATCTGGATCCCCGTGGGAATGTGCGTGACGCGCACAGCGGACGCGACCTTGTTCACGTTCTGCCCGCCCGGACCTCGGGCCCGCACAAAGGCCTCGATGATCAGGTCCTTGTCGGGGATGGTGACCGACGCCTCCTCGAACTCGGGGATGACATCGACAGTCGCGAAGCTCGTCATCCGCTTGCCCTGAGCGTTGAAGGGCGAGACGCGGGCCAGGCGGTGCGTGCCGCGCTCGCACTTGAGGTAGCCGAAGGCGTACGGGCCCGAGACTTTCAGCGTGACGCTGTCGATCCCCACTTCCGAGCCGAAGCCGCGGTCCATCTCCTCGATCTTGAAGTTGGTCCGCTCGAGGTAGTTGAGGTACATGCGGAAGAGCATCTCCGCCCAGTCGTTGGCCTCGGTGCCGCCCACGCCGGCTGAGATGGTCACGAAGCAGTTGCGATAGTCGTGCCTGCCCGACATCAGCGAGCGGAGCTCGACGCGGTCGATCTCGGTCTGCAGGGTGAACAGGATCGTGTCGGCTTCGCCGAGCAGGTCCTTGTCGGGCATGCCCGGCGGGCCAGACTCGCGGGCCATATCGAACGCCGCCCGGGCGTCTTCAAGCCGCTTGGCCGCCGCCTCCAGCGGGTCGAGCTGGTTGTTGATGTTCTTAAGCTCCGCCACGAATCGGTTGGCCAGGGCCTGGTTGTTCCAGAACTCCGGGGCCTCCATCTTGGCCTTGATCTCGGCCAGACGGGCGATCTTGGCGGGATAGTTAAAGCGAGTCGCGGATCGTCAAGATCCGCGCCTCAAGACCGGCGATCACGGGTTGATGGGCGTCAAAGTGCATGGTCTGAGGATAGCTCCAGGGTTGGCGGCCGCGGATGGACGATTTCTCCAAGGTTGCACGGGCCTCCGGCCGGCGCCCGCGCGGCCCGGCTCGGGTCACTCTTCGGGCCCCACTTCGGGCCACGCCTTGGGAAGGGGCGCCGGATGAGCCCTACTATCGGCCAACTCTTTCGAGAACGCTGAGACCCGGCCCTGATGCGGCCGGAATGGGTTCTGTAAGGCCTTTCACGATGACCACCACCGCCGTCCGTCAGATCCAGTTCCGCGAGGCCATTCGCGAGGCCATGTCCGAGGAGATGCGCCGCGATGACCGGATCTTCCTCATGGGTGAGGAAGTCGCCCAATACAACGGCGCCTACAAGGTCTCGCAGGGCATGCTCGATGAGTTCGGCCCGCAGCGGATCATCGACGCCCCCATCTCCGAGAACGGCTTCGCCGGCCTCGCCGTGGGCGCCGCGATGTACGGTCTGCGGCCCATCATCGAGTTCATGAGCTGGTCGTTCTCGCTCGTCGCCGCCGACCAGCTCCTCAACAACGTCCCCAAGATGCTCTACATGTCCGGCGGCCAGTGGGGCTGCCCGGTGGTCTTCCGCGGAAACAACGGCGCCGGCGGCCAGCTCGGCTCCACCCACTCGTGGACCGTCGAGTCCATGTACGCCACCGTCCCCGGCCTAAAGATCGCCATTCCCAGCAACCCCTACGACGCCAAGGGACTGCTCAAGACCGCCATCCGCGATGAGGACCCCGTCTTCTTCCTCGAGAGCGAGCGCATGCTCAGCGAAAAGGGCGACGTCCCCGAGGAGGAGTACCTCATCCCCTTCGGCCAGGCCGAGCTCCGTAACGGCTCCTGGAACGGCGAGGGCCCCGCCCCCGACTGCACGCTGGTGAGCTTCGGCCGCCCGGTCAACTTCTGCCTCGAGGCCGCCAGGGAGCTCGAAGCCGAGGGGATCAACACCCACGTCCTCGACATGCGCACCGTCCGCCCCCTCGACAGCGAGTCGATCGTCCGCTCCCTGAAGATGAGCGGCCGGATCGTGGTTGTCGATCAGTGCTGGCCCTTCGCCAGCATCGCCAGCGAGGTGATCACCCAGGTCGTCGAGAAGGCCTTCGACTACCTCGACCACCAACCCATCCGCGTCAATACCGATGACGTGCCAACCCCGTACGCCAAGCACCTGGAGGCGGAGTATCTGCCCCACAAGGGCAAGATCATCAGGGCGGTGAAGAGTTCACTGCAGAGGCTGTGACATTTCGGTCGTGCACCCACGGGAGCACCCATGGACGCCAATGCCGTACGGAGCTTCGTAAACGAACACCCTCAGGGTGTGCGGATCAAGATGGTGGATGGCACGGTCTACAACATGCCGCATCGGGACTACGTGTGGTTCACGCCCGGCTTCGGTCAGCCCGAAGGCCGGGTTGGACGCCTCGCGACGTCATTCTGGCTCTACGACGCAGCTGCCGACGCGAACCTTCTGGTGAATGCACTCCTGGTGACCGACCTGGCCCCTCTCAAGCGATCAACAAAGGGCAAGGGCAGGAAGCGCAAGGGCGCAGCATGAGCACGCCCCGCAGCAACCTGGACGTTCGTCGTGAATGCGCGGAGTGGTCATGGCGATGCCGCCATGGTTCCCTCCGACATGCTGGCCAAAATCTCCTCGCGGCCACTCACCGGATACTGGCCGTTCCTTTCTGATGACGCCCTCCACGCGGCGTCGAGCCGCCCCGCCTTCCTGCACGGCTGACCGACCTCCGACTCATCGCGATTCCAAGGACGATTTCCCCATGCCCTCCAACATCACCATGCCCCGCCTCTCCGACACCATGGAGGTCGGCACCATCGTCAAGTGGCACATCAAGCCCGGCCAGCGGGTCAAATCCGGCGACGTCATCGCCGACATCGAGACCGACAAGGCCACCATGGAGCTCCAAACCTTCGAGGATGGCGTGGTCGCCGAGCTCTCGGTGAAGGAAGGCCAGGCTGTCCCCGTCGGGACGCCCATCGTCGCCTTTGAAGGCGGCGCCGCCGCCACCGCCCCTGTTTCCGCCGCCAAGTCCTTGGCCAACGGTCAAGCCCAGTCGGCCGGCCCCGCCACCGCCACCCTCGCCGCACCGGTCCTCGCGGCCGATGCCAACGGCCACGCCGCCGAACATCGCGTGTTCGCGTCGCCGCTGGCCCGCAAGATCGCCGCCGAAGCGGGTGTCAACCTGCACGGGCTCGAAGGCTCGGGCCCCGCCGGCCGCATCGTCCGCAAGGATGTCGAAGCGTTTATCGCCCAGGCCCCCGCCGCGCCGCGTGCTGCGGTGCTGGTCGCCCAGTCGGTCCCGTCGGTCCCCACACGGACTCAGCCCGCCCACCCCGCCGCAGCCGCGGTCGTGCCCGGGGCCGCGTTCACGCACGCTGTCACGCCGCTCCAGGGCCGCACCGTCGCCCTCTCCAACATGCGCGCGACCATCGCTCGTCGCCTGGTCGAGAGCAAGACGACCATCCCCCACTACCAGGTGACCGTCGCCGTGCGCATGGACGCCCTGCTGGCCCTCCGTCAGCAGCTCAATGACCAGCTCGCCGCCCAGGGTGTCAAACTCAGCGTCAATGACTTCCTGGTCCGCGCCTGTGCCCTTTCGATGCACAGCCACCCCTTCGTCAACAGCCGCTGGACGCCCAAGGGAACGCAAGGCAGCGCCGGCGACGCCATCGAGATCCTCTCAGGCGTCAACGTCGGCGTGGCCATCTCCCTGCCCGAGGAGAAGGGCGGCGGCCTCGTCGTCGCCACCCTCCGCAGCGCCGACAGCAAGGGCCTCCGCCAGATCTCCGGCGAGACCAAGGCTCTGGCCGAGAAGGCCCGCACCAAGGGCCTCACCATCGACGAGATGTCCGACGCCACCTTCACCATCTCGAATCTCGGCATGTTCGGCGTCGAGCACTTCACCGCCATCATCAACCCGCCCAACGCCGCCATCCTGGCCGTGGGCGCCGCCGCCAAGAAGCCCCTGGTCGAGACCGTCGCCGGCAAGGACTCGATCGTGATCGGGCACGAGATGCAGATGACCCTGTCAAGCGACCATCGCATCGTCGACGGCGCCATGGCCGCGGCGTACCTCTCCACGGTCAAGTCGATGCTCGAAAGACCCGCGACCCTGCTCGTCTGATCACGTGGATGGGGGTCAGGAAGGACACCGGCGGAGCCGCAAGGCGCCTGGGGTCCGAGCGCTCATGCGGATCCTGGGCGTAGACATCACGAGCACCCCGGGGCCGAAAAAGCCCTTGGCCGCGTGCGCCGCGACATTCGTCGAAGGGCAGCGGGGCGCCGGCCTGCTGCAGATCGATTCGATAGACGCCCTGCCCTGCTGGGCGGCCCTGACCGCCGCCATCGACAACGCCGGGCCAGACGCTGTCATCGGGCTTGATTGCCCGCTCGGCCAGGCGCGGGAGTTCGTCCGCGCCATCGGCTGGCCGACCGAGTGGCCGGCGCTGATCGCGCACGTTCGCGCCATGTCCGCCGATGGCTTTGTGAACGCTCTCCGGGCGTTCTGTGCCGGCCGCCCCGAGGGCCGCAAGTTCATCCGTCGCCGCACCGACTCACTCGCCGGCGCCGCCGCGGCGAACAACTTCGTCCGCCCGCCGGTCGCCCGCATGTTCCATCAGGCCGCCGCGCACCTGGATTTCACCCGCTTTGACGCGCTCGCCCATCAGCGCAATTCCGGGGCGCCCCGGCTGGTCGAGGTCTACCCCAAGCTCGCGGCCCAGGCCGCGGCCCCACCCACCGACCGGGCGCCCCCACTCCCCTACAAAGACGGCCGTGCCACGCAGCTTGCAGCCCGCCGCGCGGCCCGCGGCCGCATCCTCGATTGGCTATTGACCGATGTGTCGGCCGAAGGGCCCGCCGACATCTACGGATTCCGAATCGTCCTCACCCCGCGCCAGCGCAAAGCCTGCCTGCACGATGACCAAGGCGATCTGCTCGATTCGGTCTTGGCCGCGGTGCAGGCAGCCTGGGCGGGGGCCCGGCTCAACAACGGCTGGGGCCCGCCGACCGGCATCGACCCGCTGGAAGGCTGGATCGCCGATCCGTCGCTGCTCACCAGACGATGTTCTTGAGCCGCCCCATCGCTTCTGCAATCCGGGCGGTCTCGCGGGTCAGGCTCACCCGCACCCATCCCGCAGCGCTGTCGGCGAAACCGGCCCCGGGGACCGTCACCACCGCGGCCTCATCAATCAGCCTCCCCACGAACGCCCAGGAGTCCATCGGCGCCCCCGTCGCGCGGTCGATCGGGCAGCGAGCCCACACAAAGATCCCCGCCTCCGGCGCGGCCACCTCGCACCCGATCGCCCTCAGGCCCTGGACCACCAGATCCCGCCGCCGGGCGTACTCGGCCCGCATCGTCCCGATCAGCGGGTCATCGAACCGGTCGAGCGCCACCGCCCCGGCGTTCTGCACCGCGTTGAAAGCACCGCTGTCATAGTTGTCCTTGGTCTGCTTCAGCGCCCCGATCACCGCCTCGTGCCCCACCGCGAAGGCGATCCGCCACCCCGTCATGTTGAAGGTCTTGCTCAGCGAGTGGAACTCGATCGCCGCAGTCGTCGCGATGTTCGCCGACGGCGCCTGCCAGATGCTCGGGACCGGCTGATCGAAATAGATCTCGCTGTACGCCAGGTCCGACGCGACGGTGATCCCTCGCTCCCCGCCGAACCGCACCGCCTCATCGAACAACTCAACCGTCGCTGAGGCCCCCGTGGGGTTCCCCGGGAAGTTCAGCCACATCAGCCGGCTCCCCTTGACCGCGTCGGCAGGAACGCGGTCCAGGCGTGGTCGCCAGCCGTCCTCAGGATGCGTCTCCACCCGGTGCACGACGCCCCCGGCCATCACCGTGCTCGCCGCGTACACCGGGTACGCCGGCGGAAAGATGATCGCCCCGTCGCCGTGGTTCAGCAGGCCCAGCGGCAGGTGTGAAATGCCGTCCTTGCTGCCGATCAGCGCCAGCAGATGGCGGGCCGGATCGACCGTCACGCCGAAGCGCCGCTGCATGAACTGCGCCGCAGCCGAGAGAAACCGCTTGGTGCCGTAGCAGTCGGGATACTGGTGGTGCGCCGGCATCCGCATCTGCCGGTCCATCTCCTCGATCACGAACTCCGGCGTCGGCCTGTCCGGATCGCCGACGCCCAGGTTGATCACGTCCTTCCCCGCCGCGATCGCCGCCCGCTTCTTGTCGTCGATGGCGTTGAACAGGAACGGCGGCAGGGCCTTGAGCCGGTCGGAACGCAGTGTCGCGGCGACCGGGCCGCCGGTCGAAGCGGCGGTAGGAGTGGGTTTGGCGGGAGCGGTGGTCATGTCGAGTTTCGCAGGGGGACGTGTGAATATGCGGCGGGCCCAGAGGGGCGCCGTCGCCGATCGTACCTTCGCTCCGAGCCCTTCAGCCGATTCGCCCCGCCGGCTCAACCCGAGCCGGTTTGCTCGCCTTCCCCAGGCAGCAGACGCCGAACGCGATCGCCCCTCCGACAAGCAGCTGCCACGGGAACGCGATCGGATAGTCCTTCAGGCTCCGGGCAATGCCCGCGCCGCCGTTGGTCTCCGTCCACCGCACCGACCCCGCCCAGAGCTCCCAGATCGGCTTCTGAAAGGCCAGCTGGGTCAGCCCGCCGACCACCAGCGCGGCGATGCAACTCCATGTGCTCCCGCGCGGCGTAAACAAGGCCGCCAGAAACACCCCCAGCAACCCCGCATACGCGAAGGTCATCACGGAAAGCACAAAGTCCAGGATCGTCCGGTCCCTGGGGTCGTACCACACCGTGCAAGCCAGAGCCATCGCGCCCAGCGCGAACCCCGCCAGCACCGTGGCCCAGCGCCCCACTCGAAGATCGTGGGCCTCGTCGGCCGCCGATCGGCGGGCGTCGCCGCGCCGCAGCGCCCGGAGTGGTCGGTACACATCACCCACGAACGAGCTCGCCATCGCGCTGAGCCCGGAGTTGATCCCCGCGGGCCCGCACGCAAAGAGCCCCGCGATCACCAGCCCCGCGCCCCACCCGCGCATCTCCCGGAGCGCAAAGACCTGGAAAACCGAGTCGCTTCCCCCCGCCTCGTACCCCGGCGCCGCGCCGCCCATCAGATCCGGCCGCTTGTAGAACACCCAGAGCAAGAGCCCCAGCACCAGGAACACCAGCACCGCTGGCACGCCGATCAGCACCCCGCTGATCACCGACCACGCCCCCTTCGACGCGGACCGGCAGGTCAGCATCCGCTGAACCAGGTCCTGATCCGCGCCGTGTGAGGCGATCGTCAGCAGCACGAACCCCGTCAGCGCCGTCCACAGCGTGAACTGCTTGGACAGATCCCACGAGAGGCTGATCACCGTCAGCTTCGAGGCATCACCCCCCACACCCCCCAGACCCCCCGCCACTCCCGGCACCGCGCCCGGGTGCTGCAGCGCCTCCAGCACCGCCCCCGTGCCCGCCGGGATGCGGAGCCACAGCACCACGATGGTCGCGATCGCCGCCCCGAGATACACCGTAACCTGGAGCACATCCAGCCAGATCACGCTCCGCACGCCGCCGAAAAAACACAGCCCGATCCCCAGCAACGTAAAGAACACGATCAGCACCGCCTGCTCTCGAGCGCCCGCCCCTTCACCGAAAATCACGATCGCCGCCGGAATCGCCGCCACGAACACCCGCGCCCCGCTCGCAAAGACCCGCCCCGCCAGATACGCCGTCGCCGCGGCGATCCGCCCCGCCTCCCCGAACCGGCGCGAGAGCAACTCGTAGGGCGTCCCCACACCCAATCGGTAGTACGCCGGGATGAACACCGTCGCCAGCACGATCGCCGCGACGATCCCCCCGATGCTGCTGCTCAGATACGTCAGGTCGCCCGCATAGGACGACTGAGGCACCCCGACATACGTCGCAGCGGATTGCGCCGTCGACAGGATCGAGAACGCCACCGCCCACACCGGCATCGAGCGCGACGCCAGGAAGTAGTCCTCCGTGCTCTTCGCGCCCCCCCGCGACGCCCACACGCTCGCGCCGATCAGCGCGGCGAAGTACCCGCCAAGCACCAGCCAGTCTCCCGCTGCGAGCTGAGCGACCCCCACCACCATCGGAACCTGCTGCACCATGCGCCGAGCGTATCGACTTCGTCAGCCGCCGCGCAGTACGCTTCGCCCATGTGCACCCGCCTTCGATGGATCCTCCAGGCGCTCGCCCTGCTCCTTCTGCTCCCCGCCGTCCACGGCTGCGCCGCCAAGCCCGGCGCCCCCGCCTACACCCGCCAGGGCGACGAGATCGTCGTCTGCGGCCAGCTCTTCCACACCGGCGCCCCCGTCGTCCTCTGGACCGATCCGGGGGGCTATGACGCCTATCGCACCGAGAAGCGGTTCGCACCTCTGGACAAATCCTCCTGGCAATCCCTCCATAAGGAGGGCAAGGCCCCCGACTCCCCGGAGCGCTACGGCGTGCGCTTCTTCCGCTTCGCCGAGAAGCAGCCCGAAAGCTGGTGGGGCGCCGGCCCACTCCCCAAAGAAACCGTCGACCGCGTCCGCGGCGGCGGCTGGGACCTCCCAGCCTTACAGGGCGTGGTCGACCAGTTCGTCCTCCACTATGACGTCTGCGGAACCAGCCGCCAGTGCTTCCGTGTCCTCCACGACCTGCGCGGCCTCTCGGTCCACTTCATGCTCGATATCGACGGCACCATCTACCAGACCCTCGACCTCAAGGAGCGCGCCTGGCACGCCACCGTCAGCAACGACCGCTCCATCGGCATCGAGATCGCCAACATGGGCGCCTATACCGACAGCGAGAAAAACCCCTTCGACCGCTGGTACGGCCGCGATGAGCAGGGCCCCCGCATCACCGTGCCCGAGGACCTGGGCGATGGCGGCGTCCGCACCCCCGGCTACGTCGGCCGCCCCGCCCGGCCTGAGCTGGTCACTGGAGAGATCCAGGGCCGCACCCTCCGGCAATACGACCTGACCCCGCAGCAGTACGCCTCGCTCACCAAGCTCACCGCCACGCTCTGCCGGGTCTTTCCCAATATCAAGCCCGACTACCCGCGCGACGAGCAGGGCGCCCTGATCACCCGCGCCCTGGGCGAGGAGCAGCTCCGCACGTTCAAGGGCGTGCTCGGGCACTACCACATTCAGGCCGACAAGGCCGACCCCGGCCCCGCCCTGCAATGGGACCGGGTGCTCCGCGAAGCCCGCTGACTGCCATCACCGGTTGGCAATCACCGGCCAGCAATCACCGGCCAAATCACCGACCAGCCATCACCGATTGGACACCAGCGTCGCCCGCCCGTCGACGATCACGATCCCGTAGCTTTCGCCGTCGCGCCCCGCCAGCGCCAGCAGTTGCTCATCGCTGATGAGTTCCACCCCGGGCCCCTCCGGCGACCCCGTCACCATCAGCCGCTCCTGGATCCCGGGCCGATCGCCGATCAGCTCCACCCGCCCCGCGAGCGGCTGCGTCACGCCGGCCGAGACCTCAGCCCCAGCGCTCGGAGGCCCCGCCTGAGTCCCCGCCAGCTCCGGCGCCCCGTTCTGAGCGGATCGCCCTGTCGCCAGCGCTGTCGCCAGCGCCCACAGCACCACCCCGCCGAGCACGACCGCCCCAGCCCCGCACAGCGGCGCCAACCGCCGCCGAAGCCGGCGGGCCGCCATCGCGGCCTGAAGCTCGCCGAGCATCAGCTCGCGCCGCGCCGCCGCCTCCGGAGTCAGCTGGCGCTCGTCGTCCATCACCGCATCCCCGCTGCTTTGCCCGCTCCCGCAGGATCGCCTGATCATTCGTGTTGCTCCCCAAGCAGCCGCCGCAAGCGGGCCAGGCCGCGCCGCACCCGGCCCTGCACCGCATCGATGGTCGTTCCCAGATTCGCAGCGCTCGCCTTGGCGCCCAGACCGGGGCCAAACCGCATGCGGATCGCCTCCTCATCCCCCGGCGCGAGCTCCGCCAGGCGGGCCCACACCGCCTCGATGGCCTCTTCAAGGCTTGCCTCCCCGGCGGCCACGCGGGCATCGGGCGGGCTGGCCCGGCGGGCCCGCTCCCGGGCCAGGCGTCGACCCTCCCGCCGCAACGCATCGATGCACGCGCTCCGCACGGTCTTCGTCATCCAGCCGTCAAGGGCCGCCCCGCTCTCGGCCGCCCGGAGCGAGACGATCACCCGCATGAACGCATCCTGCACCGCATCGAGGCAGAACGCCTCATCCCGCCCGCTGAATCGGCGCGCCAGGAGGAGCGCCCGCTCGAACCACACACCGTACAGCTGCTCCAGCGCCGCTGGGTCGCCAGCGCCGATCCGCCGTGCGATGTCGCCAGCCTCGCCATCCGGGAGCGCCGCACCCGCACCCACCGCCGCCGCCGAGTCCCCTGGCCGCTTCGCGCGGGCCCCGGCCGGGCCCTTCCCGGCTCCCTCAGTTTCGTCTGGTGGCGGGGGTCCATGCATGCGCGGCGGACCACCTTGTCGAGAGTCTGGCCAGCCCAATCCGACCCCACCGGGTCCGATTGGCCGCCTAATCGAGACCGAACTCGTGCGGGCGAAGCTCACTTGGGCTGAATCATCTTCTTGAGGCTTTCCTGCTGCCTCTCAAGCGCTGCGATGGAGTCCATGGCCTGTGTGAGGTGGATTTCCAGATCCTTGGCCCGCGTTCGGAAGTCCGACGCCTCCTTCTCCGCCACCTGCAGGCGCCCTCTCAGCTTCTCTGCTTCGAGGCTCTGGGCGCGTGCATCCTGAAGAACTTTCTGCAGCTCGGCATCGCCTTCCCTGCGCTGTAGATTCGAGTCGCTCAGCCGCCGCAGCGCATCCTCCAACTGGAGTTTCAGCTTCACCAGCTCCGGCGACTCCACAACGGGCCGGTCCACCACACGGGTGAGCGCCCGCACCGTCATCATGACGTCCTCCGGCGCCGTCACGATCGCGGTGTTCCCCTTCTCCCCGGGCACCACGAGCGCCCGCGCGGGCTGGCTGGGGTCGTTGGACGTCACCATCCGCACCGCGTCCATAAAGTCCGCCGGGGACGCATGCGCCAGGCTGAAGATCTCGCTGATCGCCTTCCCCCCGCCCGCCGACCGATACCTCTTGACCTCTCGATCAACATCGCGCTGGAGGTTCATCACCACTTCCTCGGCAAGCTTGCACTGCCGCACCGAGCCCGTGACGAACAGCAGCCCCGACTCCTGGTGGAACTTCAGCTCAGCCGGCTCCTCGTCGGCGACCGACGTCGCGGTCTCGATCGCGGTCAGCACCGTCTTGGGCGAGATCGGCCCCGCCTTACCCTCGCCGCCGCCCGAGGCCCACTGGGCCCGGGTGATCTCGTTGAGCGAGATGATCCGGCTCCCTTCGTCGCCCGACCGCCCGGCCCGATCGGCCCGATTGATCGCAAAGACCGGGGCGCCGCCGGCGGGGAAGTTCTGCGGGAAGCCTGGCTGCGGCTCCGGCATGATCCGCGCAACCTGCAGCGCCGCCGATTTCGCCTGGTATTGCACCGCCCGCAGCGCAATCTCAACGTCAACGTTCTTGATCTGCATCGCCGGCAGGCGCACCCGCTCCGCCCCGCCGCCGTAGACCACGTTCACCGGCGCGGCCGTCGCACTCCGAAGCCCAAGCACAAACTGTTCGACAGTTCCTCCGGGAAAGTCCAGCGAGACGGTCGCCTCAAGCGCCCGCCCCGCCCCCCCCGACCCCCCAACCCCCCCCTGCCCCGCCGCCGTCGCCGGCTGCTCCACCGCCCGAGCATGCCCGGCCGCCCCCACCAGGATCGCCCCCGCCAGCGCCCCCACCACCGCCCAAGGCAGCTTCGGCGCCGGTTTGAGGATCTGGGTCGCCACGCGTTCGCCTGTCAATCGCCGGATGAGCATCGGGACCTCCTGTGCAATATGCCCAGAAGACGCCGCCAGGTCGCCATCGCGGCGCGCCGGAACGCAAAATCCCTGCAGATTCCCACCGCCAGCCTACATCCGCCGCAGCACCGCCCGCACCGGGCTGCCGTCAAAGCCCATCAGCTTCAGCGGCAGGGCGATCAGCTCGTACTCCCCTGCTTCGACACCCGCCAGCGTCACCCCCTCCAGGATCGCCATCCCGTGCCGGGCGATCGCCTTGTGGGCGGGCAGGTCCTTGGAAGAGAACAGATCCACGCTCGGGGTGTCGATACCGACCGTCTTCACACCCCGGGCCGCCAACCCATCCACCAGTTCCACCGACAGCGCGGCAAAGTCCTCCCGCCACACCGTCGCATCCGGAAACGTCCCCGTCTTGAGCAGCACCCGCTCCCGCCGCACCTGTTCCAGCCCGCCGACCACATCCGCCGGCGCGATCCGCGCCCCGGCGGCCACCCGCACCTCCAGCACCTGGCAGGGGCCCAGGTATCGCTCGAGCGCCCACTCCCCCACCCCCGGCGCCGGGTGCGAGTAGTGGTTCGGCCCATCCGCATGCGAACCCAGGTGCACCGTCGACCGCAGCGTCGACAAAGTCACGGTCGCGCCCTTCTCCAGCTCGCACACAATCTCGCGCGAGAACGGTGTGTCGCCTGGCCAGGTCTTGATCGCCGAGGTTAGCGCCGGCGAGATATCGATCAACCCCCCGTCCGCCGCTCCTCGGCCCCCGCCCGCCTCATAGGCCGCCCGGACCTGGCCGACCCGGGCGAGCCAGGCCTCTTCGCCCAGGGCCTTGTCGCTCCCCATCGGCAGGGCCGCCGCGACGGCGTCGTACAACCCCTCCAGAGCCCGCCCGCGCCGCCGCGCCTCGCTGTACGGAACCGTCGAGAAGCTCACCAGGTGATACTGCGGCTCGCACGCGCTCGGGAACAGCCTGTGCAGGGCCTGCTCGACCTTCTTGCGATACAGAAACGCCGGGTCGCCCACCTTGTCGCGCATCTCGACAAAATTGTCCAGCGCCATGTCCGCGATCGCGTCGGCGTTGGGCTTGCGCAGGTGCTGGAACTCCTCGAGCGCCGCCCCGGCGTCGCCGATCCGCCCCCCGCCGGCCCCATGCCGGGCCAGGCAGTCGAGCAGGCACGCGCAGTCTTCAAACGCGCAGTTCATTCCCTGCCCGTAAAAGGGCACAATCGCGTGCGCCGCGTCGCCAAGCAGCCCCAGCTTGCCCTCGAATCGCCACGGCCAGCACCGCACCGTCGTCAGCGAGCTCGCCGGGTTCCGCTGGAAGTCCTCCACCAGCGTGGGCATCAGCGGCGCGGCGTCGGCGTACTGAGCCTCGAACAAGGCCCTGATCTGCTCCGGCGTCCTGAGGGCGGAGAACGCGTGCTGGTCCCCGGCCGCCCGCGCATCAAAGGGCCAAAAGAGCGTGCACGTAAACGAGCAGTCCTTGTTCGGCAGCGCGATCATCATCGCGCTCGACCGCGGCCAGATATGCAGCGCGTTCGGATCAAGGGCGAACCCACCCTCGCGCGTCGGCGGGATCGTCAGCTCCTTATAGCCGTGCGCCAGCGAACTCTGGCTGTACTCAAACCGATCCGTCCGCTGCAACGCCATCCGCCCCGCCGAGAAGGCCCCGTCGGCCGACAGGATGAGGTCCGCCTCCACCCGCTCGGCGCCCTCGCGCCCGATCTCAGGAATGGGTCTCTGGGCGCTGGAGGCCTTGAAGAACGCCGCGGGCCGCGGGCTCAGCAGGTCCACATCGGTGCAGAAACGATCGAAGACAAACCGGACGTTGGGAAGACTCGCAGCCTCGCTCAGCAGGGTGAGGTTCAGGCCCCCGCGCGAGACCGAGTTGATCGCGTCGGCAGGATTGGCCGAGTACGGCTGAAACACCAGCCTGGCAGGCTCGCCGGGCTTGGCGGAAGGGCTTGCCACCGGGTGCAGCATGCGGCCGCGCATGGGAATGGCGTCGGAGGCCATAACGCGCTCGGCCAACCCACCCCCGGCCCGCTTCATGCCCTCAATGCCTCGGACCGAGAGCGCCAGATTGATCGACCGGCCGCCGGCATACCCGTGGGCCCGAGGATCGCTGCGACGCTCAAACACGGTCACGTTGAGCCCAAGTCGCGCCAGCATCACGGCGAGCAGTGAACCCGCCAGTCCGGCCCCGACGATCACGACCTGCTGCGGCGCTGATTCAGCCATGCCGCGAGGTTACGCCCCCGAACTCCCCCGAAACCCCCCGCCCGCCTCCATCGGACCACTGGCGTCACGATCCGACCGGCCCGTCATACGCATGGTTCACCGGGTCGATCCGCCGCATCGGCTTCTCCCGCGTCTGCTCTTCAATGACATGAGCCACCAGCCCCGGCGTGCGGGCGATCATGAAAATGCCGTTGAACACCTTGGGATCCATCCCCAGATCCGCCAGGATCGCCCCGATCGCCCCGTCGACGTTGATCGGCAGCGGCTTGCCGATCGCCGCGAACGCCCGCTCCACCGCCCGCGCGGCGCCCACGTACGTCCCCGCTCCCCCCGTCAATCCCGCCTCGCCCGCCAACTCAAACAGCTTCACCGTCCGCGGATCCTTCGTATGGATCCGGTGCCCAAACCCGCTGATCCGCTCCCCCGTTGCCTTGATCCGCCCCACCGCTTCCGCAGCAACTTCATCCAGCACCCGCAACCCCGCAGCATCTCCTTCCCCTCCGGATTTGAACTTTGAACTTTGAACTTTGAACTTCTCCCCCCTCCCCGCCGCCTCGCACAGCAACCGTCCCAAGAACCGCGCACAATCCTCGATCGCCCCCCCATGGTGCCGATTGATCGACATGATCCCCGCCGCCACGCTCTGCGACAGCGACGCACCCGTGCTGGCCACCGTCCGGGCCGCCAGGCAGCTCGGCGGGGTCGCCCCATGGTCGATGCTGCTCACCAGGATCGCATCCAGCAGCCGCCCCACCCGCTCGTCGGGCAGCTTCCCGGTCAAAATCAGGTACACCGTCGCCCCGAAGCTCACCTTCCCCATCAGGCTCGCGATGTCGCGCCCGCGCACCGCCACCACGTTGGGCTCGATCTTCGTCACCGCCGTGGTCCACACCGCCCTCCGCTCCGCCTCGCTCATGAGCGACTTGGATCCCTTGGCCCGCAGCATGGCCACGACCGCCTCGGGCAACTCGCCGAAGGCGTCGACCACGCGCGCCCCAGCCGCCCGCAGCGCCGCCACCTTGCCCGCGTGCGTCCCCTTGTTCCCTTCGATGATCGCCCCCGCGTGGCTGAACCGCGTCCCCGCCTTCGCCGCCTTCCCGCCGATGTACGCCGCCACTGGCTTGGTGATCTCGCCGCTGGCGATCAGCTCGGCCAGCTCCTCCTCCTGCGAGCCGCCGATCTCCCCAAACACCACGATCGCGTCGGTCGCCCCGTCCGCCTGAAACATCCGGGCCACCTCGGGGATCCTCAGCCCCAGCACCGCATCGCCACCGATGTGCACGATCGAGCTGATCCGCACCCCCGCCTGCCCCAGGTAATACGCCGTGCTCGAGGACATGCCCCCCGACCGCGAGATGATCCCCACCCCCGTCCCGCCCGGCAGCGGCGGCTTGAACCACTCCCGCGCCGACTCAGCCCGCCCCCCGATCATCCCCACCACCGCCTTGCCCGGGCTGGCGATCCCCAGGGTGTTGGGACCCACGAAGCTCGCTCCCGTCGCCCGGGCCGCCGCCGCGATCGCCATCGCGTCCCACACCGGCACCCGGTCGGCCACCAGCACGACCAGCTTCACCCCCGCCTCGATCGCGTCGAGCGCCGCCGCCTTCACCCCCGCCGCGGGCACGAACAGCACCGAGATATCCACCCCACCCAGCGCCCCCACGGCCTGCGCGCACGAATCGAACACAGGCAAACCCAGCACGCTGGCCCCGCCCTTGCCGGGCGTCACACCGCCGACCACACGCGTGCCATAGTCCAGCATGAGTCGGGTGCGGGCCTGCCCCTCGCGCCCCGTGATGCCCTGGACGATCACCTTCTTCGTTTCGTCAATGAGGATGGCCATGCCCAACCGTAACCGGCCTCGGGCCGCCTGCCGAGCCGCACGCTCCTACCAAATATCCCCTAAACAGGTGAACGTGCGGCATCGAGGCACACACACCGCCCCGCGTGAACATGCCTCGACCACGGTCTATACTTGCCCGATCGGCCGGGTTTCGGCGGCTGATTGGTTCGCGCGCCATCGCGGCGTTCGATCGCGGGTCTTTTTCCCCTCCCCGAAGCGCCCAATCCGCGAAGAGTCCATCCCCGGAGCCCCGGCGTCCATGCGACGCCGTCTCCGAGAATCCTACCGACTCACTCTCCGCCCGGCGCTGCACGAAAGGTCGCTCCCCATGGCTCTCGCCCCCGCCCCTGCCCCCGCCCCTTCAGCACCAGCGGCCGCCTCGGCCAACACCCTCGTTCAGGACCTGATCGAGGCGGGCATCCACTTCGGCCAGCGGGCCGCCAGCTGGAACCCGAAGATGGCGCCCTACATCTGGGGCAAGCGCAACGGCATCCACATCATCGACATCAAGGAGACCATCAAGGGTCTCCTCCTTGCCAAGAAGTTCCTCGCCCGCGTCGTCGCTGACGGCAAAGACGTCTGCTTCGTCGGCTGCAAGCGCCAGGCCCGGGCCGTGCTCGAGCAGCGCGTCGCCGATGTCAAGATGCACTACGTCGTCGAGCGCTGGCTGGGCGGCACGCTCACCAACTTCCGCACCATCCGCTCGCGCCTCAAGCGCCTCGACGAGCTCGACACCATCGAGCAGAAGGACAACTTCGCAAGCTACTCCAAGAAGATGGAGAGCATGCTCCGGCGCGAGCAGCAGAAGATCAAGCGCAACCTCGAGGGCATCCGCCACATGGAGAAGCTCCCCGGGGCCGTCGTCGTCATCGACGTCATGAAGGAAATCAACGCCCTGCGCGAGGCCCGCAAGCTCGGCATCCCCACCGTCTGCCTCATCGACACCGACGGCGACCCCGATCTCGCCGACATCGCCATCCCCGGCAATGACGACTCGATGCGCTCCATCGACGTCATCATCCGCGAGCTGTGCCTGGCCATCGCCGACGGCAAGTCCGCCCGCGTCGCCAAGACCGAGGGCGATCAGGCCGCCGCCGGAGGCGGCGCCGGAGGAGACGGCCCGCGCCGCTCCCGCCGCGCCCAGTTCCGCGCCGATGAGCCCACCCCCGCCTCCGCCGACGCCGCCCCCGAGGCCGCCGCGGCGCCCTCCGGCAAGCCCGCCTAACGCACCGCCCGTCCGCACAAGCCGTCCTGTTTCAGCAAGACCCCCGCCGGCGGTCACCCCGCCCGCTCCCACTGCCCACCGCCCCAGCGCCCCCCGCCCCGCGCCCCGGCCCTCAGAGGTAAGCCATGTCCATCGAGATCTCCGCCGCCAACGTCATGAAGCTCCGCAACCAGACCGGCCTCTCCATGATGGAGTGCAAGAAGGCCCTGGTCGAGGCCAATGGCGACTTCGCCGCCGCTGAAGACATCATCCGCAAGAAGTTCAAGAACAAGATCGAAGCCCGCACCGCCGTCGCCGGCGCCGGGCGCATCACCGTCGCCATTCACGCCCCCGACGCGGCGGGCAGCTTCCCCCACGCCTCGATCGTCGAGATCCGCGCCGAGACCGACTTCACCGCCATGAACGAGCACTTCGTCGCCATGGCCTCGCGCATCGCCGACATCGCCGCCGAGCAGCCCTCCGGACCCGTCTCCGCCACCGCCGAGATCCAGAACGAGATCGAACGCATCCGCGCCAGCACCGGCGAGAAGTGCGAGTTCACCCGCGGCGTCAAGATGAACGGCGGCCCCCACGCCATCTTCGGCGCCTATGTTCACCACGACGGCAAGACCGGCGCCCTCATCCACGCCGAGGGCGACATCTCCCTCGAAACCCTCCGCGACATCGGCATGCACATCGTCGCCAAGATCCCGGCGCCCAAGGGCGTCAGCGCCAACGACATCCCCGCCGATGTCGTCGAGAAGGAACGCAAGTTCCGCGTCGATCAGGCCATCGAGTCCGGCAAGCCCAAGGAAATCGCCGAGAAGATCGTCGAGGGCGGCATGCGCAAGTTCTTCGAGGAAATCGCCCTGCTCGAGCAGGGCTTCATCAAGGACGAAAGCAAGAAAGTGAAGGACGTCGTCGGCCCCAAGGCCACCATCGTCGCCTTCACCCGCTGGGCCGTGGGCGAAGGCGCCTGAGCACGTCGGGCTCAGGCCTGCATCTTCGCCGCTCTCCACCAGTCGCATCCCCCGGCCAGTCCCGCCGGTACACTCCGGCATGACTACGCCTGATTCAGCGTTTTCTCGCCGTGACGCCATGTCCGCGCTCGGGGTCGTCGGTCTGGGGGCCGTCGCCGCGCCCGCGTTGGCGCGGGCCCTGGGCCAGCCGTCCAAGCCGCCGCTGCCCGCCGATCCGTCCAGGCCGGTCTCTCCCCTGCCTGCGCCCGACCGCATGCCCCAGCCGCCCACCAGCCCAGTGAACCCTGGCCCGGGTGGGCCGGGGGGTGGGGGACCGCTTTCGCCCCTCTCCCCCGAGCAGCTCGGCTGGGACCCCGCCAAGCGCGAGTTCGTCCTCCCAAAGCTTCCCTACGCCGTGGACGCGCTGGAGCCGCACATCGACAAGGAGACGATGACGATCCACCGCGAGAAGCACCACGACGCCTATGTCAAGGGCGTCAACAACGCCCTGAAGAAGCTCGCCGACATCCGCGACAACCAGGGCGACGTGTCGCTCCTCAAGCACTGGTCGCGCGAGCTCAACTTCCACCTCTCGGGCCACGTCAATCACGCCTTGTTCTGGGCCACCATGGCCCCCCCCGGGGCTGGCGGCGGCGGCGCCCCCCTCCCCGGCACGGACTTCACCCGGGCCCTGGAGCGCGACTTCGGCTCCTTCGAGAAGTTCACCGCCCACTTCAAGACCGCCGCCCAGCAGGTCGAGGGCGGCGGCTGGGCCTTCCTGGTCCATCATCGAGACACCGACCTGCTCATGGTCATGCAGGCCGAGAAGCAGCAGCTCATGGCCATCGGCGCCTACACGCCCATCCTGGGCGTCGACGTCTGGGAGCACGCGTACTACCTCAAGTACAAGTGGAACCGCAAGGAGTACGTTGACGCGTTCTTCAACGTGATCAACTGGCCGCGCGTCAGCGAGCTCTACGCCCGGGCCCGGCGCTAGAGCAGCTTCATTTCAGCCGCAGCGGTGGCTCAGGCATCCCGCCGGTGAGCAACCAGGCATCGGCGCCGCGCCCCTGCGGCTCTCCTCGCCTCAGTTCCCGGGCCGCTTGGAGCGGTCCTTGTCATCGCCGCGCTTCTCTGTGCGGAAGGCCGTCACCATCAGCGACGCTACGTGCGGCTGCGACTCAGGCATCGTCAGCCACCCCCAGAGCGCGGGCGTCTGGACCACCACCGTGGCCGGCGGGTGGAACTGGAACGCCAGCGGAATGATGTACGCCAGCTCGTCATTGTCGCCGAAGTACTTCCAGGGCTGATCGATCGGCTTGGCCCGCGAGCTCGCCTTCCGCAGCCGCACCACATCAACCGGCACCCACGTATCCACCCGGGTCTTCTCGTTCACGAGCGCGAACTCAACCCATGAGCGGAACTTTCCCCGTCCACCGCCCTTGGTGAAGCTGCCCGCCCCGCTCTTGCTGTCGCTGAGGTCCCAGCCGATCACCGTGCGGGCGGGGATGCCCGCCGAGCGCAGCACCGCCGCGTAGACCGCCGTGATCTCATGCTCATTCCCGCGCCGCTCGCGGATCGTCTGCGGTGCGCTGCTCAGGTCAAAGCCCCGCAGGCTGCTGTTGGTGTTGGAGAGGAGCCCGTCGCCCGACGGCTGGATCCGCTCCATGACCGCCCCCGCCAGCACCTTGGCCACCCGGGCCGGCGGCATGCTCTTGGGGTCTTTCCCGCCCAGGGCGCTCTTGACAAACTCCGCCACCGTCCCATCCGCCGGGTCGGGATGCTCCTGCGTGTAACCGTTGTATTCAACGTACATCTGCGACTTGAGCGCGCTCCCCGCCACCCCCAGCACCGTCGACGGCCACGGGACCTTTTCCGCCTGCGCCTCGTCATACACCGTCTCGAAGCACTCCACCTTCATCGTGATCTTCAGGTCCAGCTCGCGCCCCTCCACGTTCCGCAGCTCCCACCGCCCCAGCCGGGCCCCCGCCGCGTACCCCGTCGCAAAGGTCGGCTGGGCGTCGGCGAGCTTCTCGTTCCAGAACAGCTCACCCTTGAACCCCCCGTCGCCTTCGAGGAGCTTGTGCCCCGCCGTCTTGTCCAGCACCGGGAACACCACCGCCGCGCTTGAAAAAGCAAACGACCGCGGCTCCGGAACATACGACTTGTCGATGATCTTCCGCACCGATCCCGCCTCGACATGCAGCGTCAGCGTCGCCGTCCAGTCCTTCATCTTCTCGCGCGACAGGATCTGGCCCGGCGTCGGCGCCGGCGGCGGCCCGGGCTGGTTCGAGTTCGGCTGCGTCGGCTGCGTAGGGGCCGGCGCCGGCTTCTTCTTCTTGTCACGGTCCCGGTCGAGCTGGGCCGAGGCTGGCGCCGCCGCCAGGGCCAGCACCATCGCCCCCATCAGCAGCCCAGCGACCGCGCGAGGGCGCGCCCCGTGCGCCGCGGCCGGCTGAACACCTGATCCTGGGAACTGGCGGGAGGGGTTGACGGCCTGGCTGACGCGATTCATGGGATGGGCCTCTCGTTGGGGTCGCCACTTGCACACGACCTCGACACATCGTACAGCCACGCCACGAGCCGGGCGCCACCCTTGTGTACGCCCGGACCGACCAGTCGGATTCCAAAACACCCCGGCCACACGCCCCCGTCGCCCTGCCTCTCCCTCCGGCCGAGGCCCACCCTGGGCCTCAACCACCCCGGCTCAGCGTCAGGCCCACTTCCCCCGGCGCCGGCAGATCCTTGATGCTCGAAAGCCCGAACGCCGCGAGGAACTGCTTCGTCGTCGCGTACAGCAGCGGCCGCCCCAGCTCCTCGGCACGCCCCGCGATGGTGATCAGCCGGCGGTCCAGCAGCGTTTTCACCACCTCGCCGCAGGCGACCCCGCGGATCGCCTCCAGTTGGGCCCGCGTCACCGGCTGGCGATACGCGATGATCGCCAGGGTTTCGATCGCCGGGCGGCTGAGCTTCGCGTGCGCGGTCACGCCATGCAGGGCCGCGATCGCCGGGCCGTGCTGCGGGAGCGTCATGAACCGGTAGCCCCCCGCCACGGTCTCAACACGGAAACTCCGCCCCGTCTGCTCATAGGCCTGGTTCAGCAACGCCACCGCGCGGCTGATCACCGCCTCAGGGTCGAGCTCGCCCGAGGCGCCCTTGCGCCTGCGGACAGCCCGCTTGGGCTTGGCCGGCGCTGGCGCAGACTCCGGCGCCGACGCCGAGGCCGACGAATCGCCATCCGGCGGGCTGATCTCCGCGCCGGGCGCCGCAACCGTCGTCCCAGACTCGGGCGGCGGCTCATCAGGGGCGATCAGGCCCAGAGCCTGCCCCAGCCGCCGCGGCGGGATCGCCCGCGGGCTCGAGATCAGCAGGGCTTCAACCCCGCTTGCCAGGCTGGCCGCCTTGGCTTCGAGGGCCGCCGCGAAGGGGTCGGCCACGCCCTCGCTGGCCACGCCCTCCCCGGTTGGGCCCGCGGGCCGGCCTTCCGAGGGCGCAAGCCCGCTGATGTCGATCACCACCGGCGCGGCCGCCGGCTGGGTCGAAAGGGGTGGTGCATTGTCCTGTCCGGCTTCGGGGAGCGTCCCTGCTTCGTGCCGGGTCTGCGCTGCGTGCGCCATGCTCGGGCATCCTTCCGCGCTCCGCGCGGGAGAGAGTGTTTGGGCCACTGATCGGGCTGGAGGGCCCTCGCGGCGATCATACCACGGCGCAGGCCAGAATCGCGTCTGCGGCCCGCCAATCAGAAGGTCGTTTGGCGGGCCCGACCAAGAAGCCCGCTCCGCGGGCCCGGGTTGGCAGCCCGCTCAGCGGGCCCGGGTTGGCAGCCCGCTCAGCGGGCCCGACCAAGAAGCCCGCTCAGCGGGCCCGACTGGTCAGCCGCTGCTTGGTCTGGTCCACCACCACCGCGCACACGATCGCCAGGCCGATGACGATTTCCTTGTAGCTCTGGTCGATCTCGATCATCAGGATGCTGTTGTCGATGAGCTGGATGATGATCGCCCCGAGCACCGCCCCCAGGGCCGAGCCCCGGCCGCCCGAGAGCGACGCCCCCCCCACCACCGTCGCCGCGATCACGCTCAGCTCATACCCCTTGCCGGCGTCCGAGGTCCCCGCGCCGTAGTACCCCAGGAACATCGTCGCCGAGAGCCCCGCGAGGGCCCCGCACAGCGTGAACATGGCCACCTTGACCAGCCCCACCGGCACCCCGGCGTAGCGGGCGGCAGTCTCGTTACCGCCAATGGCGAAGATCCGCCGCCCGAAGACCGTCCGGGCCAGCACGAAGACCCCGCCCAGCGCCACCGCGATCATCACGAGCATGGGCGCCGGGGTGACCCCGAACACCTCGGCCCGGAAGAAGCCCTTGACGAACGACTCGGGAAACTGGGCCACCGACTGGCCCTGCGTGGCCACGAACGCAATCCCGCGATAGACCGCCATGCCCCCCAGCGTGATGATGAACGGGTGCACCCGCAGGCCGACGGTCGCCGCGCCGTTCACCAGCCCGCACAGCGCCCCCACGCCCACGGTCACCACCAGGCCCACCGGCAGGCTGAAGTACAGCGGCACGGGCGACTCCGGCCCGGTGTTGATCGCGTGCAGGGCCATCGCGCCCAGGATCGCCGACAGGGCGTAGATCGACCCCACCGACAAGTCGATCCCGCCCATGACGATGATGCCCGTCATGCCCACGGCCATCACCGCGATGAAGCTCGCCGCAGTGAGGACCGAGAGGATGTTGTCGCGATTGAGGAACTTGTTGACCAGGCTCTCGCGCTTCAGGGTGAGCCGCTCGCCCGCGGCGATGGCGGTGTACCCCGCAGCGCGGGTGTAGGTGGTCTGGCGGCCGGCGACCTCGATCACGAACGACTCGCCGTCACCCTCGCCGATCAGGCGGGCGCCGGGCGGCTGATCGATGAACTGGCGGGAGACGATCGGCCCGTTGCGCAGGTGGGTGGTGAGGGCCAGCCCCAGCACCATGAGCGCGATGACGACGATCAGCCCGAACTCCTGGGCGGCGATCAGGCGCAGCCAGAGCGAAGGACGGGGACGCGATGTCGAACTCATGGGGGCTGAGGTCACGAGCGGAGATCATACCGACCTGACGGCCTCAGTCGATCGTCTGCACACGCCGGCTGCGGTTCCGATCGATCACGTTGACGCTCTGGCTGTTGCTGTTGCTGGTGCTGAAGAAGGTGTCCTGAATGTCGTACTTGACCAGCTCGCCGTGGCCGTCGGTGAACACGTAGTTGGCCCCGTCGGTCCCGTGGTTGTCCGCCTTGGCCATGAAGCCAGCGCGGATGTCCGACCCCGTCGGCCGGTCCTGAGAGCCGTAGTACCAGGCCCGCGTGCTCAGGTCAGGCGCGTTGGTCTCATCACCCCAGAGCGGAGCGGGCTTGATGATCACGCCCTCGTCGGTCTTGAACCCGGCGATGTACAGGTAGGAGACGTTGTACGAGATGACCTCAAACTCGTTGGCGGGCGTCTTCGGGATCTTGACGGGTGCGTTGGGCATCGCGGGCGCCGCCGAAGGGGAGAACGTCGCCTGCGGCCCGTAGTTGCGGTCCTCCCGATCGGCTGGGCACGTCAGGATACCGAATCCTTCGATATACGCCTTCAGGATGGGCTGCGTGAGGCGCTGAAGGACCCTGCCCGACGGATCCGTCCGGGGCTGCGAGTACTCAGCGGTGGCGTAGTTACCGGCCGACACGAACCCATAATCGCCGACCGGTGCGGAATCCCCACCGTCAGGGTTCTGAAAAAGACTGAAGAACCCGGCGACGCCGCCTGCGACCCACTGCTCGGACAACGAGCGGCCCGAAGCGTTGTTCCAGGCCTGCCAGCCGCTTGAATTGAACGGAATCAGTGGGTACCAGTTCTTCTGGTCGTTGGCGTACTGGGTCATCGCCAGGCCCGTCTGGCGCACCTGGGAGAGGCACTTGACCTGCTGGGCCGACTTGCGGGCGTTGGCCAACGCGGGCAGCAGAATGCCCACCAGCAACGCGATGATCGCGATCACCACCAGCAGTTCAATCAGCGTGAAACCACGCTCCGCTGTAACCGATTGCGACGGATGACAACGGCGGCGTGCAAGGTGGGTGCTCGACATGGGGCGAACTCCAGAGATCCATCGGTTTCGGCGGCGAGAATTCGCCTGCCTATACGTCGCACAGGGCGGTGAAGCCGCGTCCGGGCGTCAAGACAGTATCGGCTCTCAGGGGGCTTCTGCAAGGGGGGAGGCCGAGAATGTGCAGGCTTGCCGCCCGCCACACCACCGCTCCGAACCGGGCAAACCGTGCAACCAATGCCCATCCGGAGCCGACTGGTGGCGTGCCCGCGGGCATCGACTGGTCGCTGTAATCGGTTACACGATCCTCCTAGTCTCAAACCGTGAACGATTTCCAACACGCGATTCTGAGTCGATAACGCCGCCGGTCGAAATCCCGCCTTCCTACCGGAAAACAGCGTTTTTCATGTTCCTGCAACCGATTTCCGAGTTATTCTTTTGCAAGCCCCCCGCTGTCGCAGGGGTGGCTGTGCAGTCGGAGGCTGACGGATCAAGCTGTCCATCGTGTTCGGGAGGCGGCGCCGTCAGCCGGCCGCGCCCGACATTGTCCACACCCCTCGAGAAGGAGCGGTCAGAGATGTTGCAACGCCCATGTACCCAGTCAACGCTTGCGCTCGCCATTGTGCTCTGCGCAGGCCTCCCCTCGGCCCTGGCCCAGCCCGTCGTCGACGGCGTGAAGGACGACGCTTACGGCGCCCCCAAGTGGGTCAACCTGAACGCCACCGGCTTCGGCAACAACGGCGATATCCCTGACCCCTGCAACCCCAACCTGCCCGGCGGCGACCCCGCCGCGGTCACCACCGGCGTGGAGTTCGGCGTCCCCGTCTCCTCGCTGGGCGGCCTGGCCCTGGGCGCCTCCGTCAAGGTGATGGCGGCGATCAACGGCGGCGGCAACGACTTCTTCTCGAACCAGTTCCTCCCCTCGCTCCCCGCCGGTTCGGGCAACCTGGGCGAGCCCCGCAACGTGAACCTGAGCACGATCGCGGGCGACCAGTTCGCTCAGTTCGTCCCCGCCGTGGTCAGCGTGGCCCCCTCGCTCAACGGCTCGCTGGCCGGCGACGGCTACGGCGCCGCGATCGCCCTGCAGCTCAACCGCACGGGCTTCGGCAACGCCACCAACGGCTCGGCGACCGCCGGCAACGGGTCGGAGCTCGACGGGATGTACTGCGTTCGCTTTGACAACGGCACCCCCGGTGACGCCACCGATGACGTGCTCTACTTCTGCTTCACGGGCAATGTTGAGTCGAACTTCAACAAGCTCAACGTGTTCTTCGACACCATCGCCGGCGCCGGCCAGAACCGCCTGCTGGGCAACAACAGCGGGGCCGACTTCGGCGCCCTCAACCGCATGGGCGACAGCGGCACGGGCAACGGCCTGACCTTCGATGCCGATTTCACCCCTGACTACATCGTCTGGGGCGGCAACGGCGGCGACACCCCGACCTTCTTCCCGAACTACGCCGAGCTCCTCGACGGCGGCAACGGCCTGGGCGCGTTCCAGGGCTGCTATGTCAACGGCGCGCCCGGCGGCCAGAGCAACTGCGGCAACCAGGCGAACCTCGCGGGCTGGAACTGCGACAACTCCAACACCGCCGGCGTCGCGGCGACCTGCCCCCCGCCCCCCCCGCCGCCCAGCGATCGCGACGCCGCGACCGGCTCGGAGATCGACGCGGTCTACTCCGTGCTCGACACGGTCAACAACCGCCTGTACATCATGGTGACGGGCAACCTGCAGAACGAGGACACCAGCCCCACCGGCAACGGCGGCAACAAGATCATGCTCTTCGTCGACGCCCAGTCGGGCGGCCAGAACCGGATGCGCGGCGACAACGTCGACATCTCGTTCGGCAACCTCAACCGCCTCGGCGATGACGGCTCAGGCAACGGCCTGACCTGGGACACCGGCTTCTCGCCCGACTACTGGGTGCAGTACAAGAACGTCGGCCCCAACAACGCCGTCGTCCATGTCATGGACAGCGCCGTGCTCCGGTCCGACGGCCGGCGCATCGTGCCCTTCCTGGGCGGCTCGCTCGACTACGGCGCCTACTTCGGCGGCCCCAAGAGCGACTCCCGCTACCGCCCCGCCCGCTACGACGGCAACTCGTTCGTGGCGGGCGCCGGGTTCCTCGACCCCAACGACCAGGACGGCTCGGTTGCGAACATCTACACCAACTTCGCCGCCCGCTCCACGGGTGACTCGCTCGTGGTCGGCCAGGTGCCCCCCTTCGCGCCGCCCTTCAACGCCCCCGTCGGCGTCGGCGGCAAGCTGATCTTCGACATGGACAACGGCAACACCGGCGGCGTCTCGGGCACGAGCGGCGCCGGCGGCGAGAACGCCACCAAGGGACTTGAGATCTCGATCGACCTGGCCGAACTCGGCTGGGACGGCACGAGCGCCATCCTCCTGGGCGGCTTCGTCATCAATAACGACGGCACGTTCCTCTCCAACCAGGTGATCGGCGGTCTGCCCGCCGGCTCGGGCAACCTGGGCGGCAACGTCCGCGGCCTCAACTTCAACAACATCGCCGGCACGCAGCACATCTCGCTGGTCTCAGGCCCCTCGGCCTGCTCGCTGGACCTCAACGGCGACGGCAACGTCGATCCTGACGACCTCTCCGACGCCATCTCGCGGTTCTTCGACACCACCGTGACCTTCGACTACGACAACAACGGCTTCGAGGATCCCGATGATCTCTCGACCTACATCTCCGACTACTTCACGCTTCCCCTCCCCCCCGGCTGCTGATGCCGGGCGGGCCGCGCTGAGCCGTCGTCGTTGACGGTTCATTGACGGTCCATCGAGGTGCTCGCGAGTTCTCGCAGCGACTTCTCACACCGGCCGGTCCCCTCGCGGGGCCGGCCGGTTTTCTTTGGCGGGCAGCCGCCCGCCCCGCGGTGCGCTCAGTCGTCGTCGTCCTGCACCACGCGATGGGCCGGGGTGTCGAGGTCGTCGAACTGGCCCGCCCGGGCCGCCCACATGAACGCCGCGACGCCCGCCCCGGCCATCAGCAACGCCAGCGGAATCACGATGAACAGCACGCTCATGGCCGGCCTCCGAAGGTGCGCGAGCGAAAGGAGAGCGTCAGCGCCGTCAGCGAGCTGATGGGCATGAGCACCGCCGCGCCGATCGGGCTGATGAGCCCGGCGATCGCGAGCGCGGCGGCGATGAGGTTGTAGCACGTCGACGCGGCGAGGTTCCGCTTCACCACCCCCATCGCTCGCCGGCACCCCTCCACCAGTTCGACCACCGGCAGCAGCCCGGGGCGGTTGATGTAGACGTCGGCCGCGGCCAGGCTGGCCTCGGCCCCGCCGTGCACCGCGACGCCCACGCCCGCCGCGGCGAGGGCCGCGCTGTCGTTGACGCCGTCGCCGACCATGACCGCCGGCCCGCGCGCCGACGCCGCCTGGACGATGGCCAGCTTCTCCTCGGGCGTGATGCCGCCGCGGGCGTCGCTCAGCGGCACGCCGACCCGCTCCGCCACGACAGCGACAACGCGCGGATGGTCACCGGACAGGATCATCGGCTTCCACCCCAGGGCCCGCAGGCGGGCGACAGCGAGCGCGGCATCGGGCCGGACGTCATCCCCCAGCCCGGCGAGCGCGACCAGCCGGCCCTCGACCGCGATGCCGACGGGCGTGAACGCTTGCTCGGAAAGCCCCGCCTCGTGGCTCCACAGGGCGCAAGGGTCGGTCACGCCCTGCTCACGCAGAAAGTTCGGGGAACCCACCAGGAGCGTTTGCCCGCCGATGACGCCGCGGATCCCGCCGCCCAGCGTGTGTTGGACCGCCGACGCCGTCAGGGCGGGTGTGTCAGCCGTTGCGGCCGGGGCGAGATCGCGGACCAGGGCGAGCGCGATGGGGTGGTTGGAATGGGCTTCCAGGGCGGCCACGGCGGGCCGCACATCGACCTCGCCGATCCAGCGGCAGAGCGACATGCGACCGAACGTGAGCGTGCCGGTCTTATCGAGGAAGATGACCCCCGGCGAGGCCAGCCGCTGCACCGCATCGCCACCTTTTATCAGCACGCCCATTCGGGCGGCCCGCCCGAGGGCCACGGTGAGGGCCAGCGGCGTCGCGAGGCCCAGCGCGCACGGGCACGTGACCACCAGCAGGGCCACGGCGTGCTCCATCGCCCGCCCAAGGCCCGACGGGGCCCACAGGGCGAAGGTGAGGGCCGACAGACCCAGCATGCCGGCGATGAACGCCCCCGACGCGCGATCGGCCAGGCGGACGATCGGCGCCCGCCGGCGCGAGCAGTCCTCGACCATGCGCATCAGCTTGCCGACGCGGGCGCCCTCGCCGGCGGCCTCCACCACCAGCCGCACCGGCGCCGAGAGATTGACCGAACCCGCAAAGACCCGGTCGCCCGGACCCACCGAAACCGGCCGGGATTCGCCGGTCAGGAGCGATTGATCGACGCTGGTGCGGCCGGAAGCGTGGGCATCGCCCGCGCCCGCGAGCCCGCTGGGCAGCAGAAAGCCGTCGGCGGGGATCGACTCGCCCGCGCGGACCTCGACGACATCGGCCGGCTGCAGAGCCTCGATGGGCACATCGCGGACGAGGTCGCCCTCGACGCGCCGGGCCGCGGTGGGCGTGAGGGAAAACAGCAACTCCACCGCGTCGGCCGACCAGCGCTGCTGGCGGTGCTGGATGAACCGGCCGACGAGCAGAAGGAAGACCAGCACGCTCAGCGTGTCAAAGTAGATCTCGCCGGTTCCGCGCAGGGTCGAGACGACGCTCCACACGCCGCCCGCGGCGAGGGCCAGGGCGATCGGGACATCGAGGTGCGCCGCGCGGGCCCGCAGGGCCGCCCAGGCGCTGCGGAAGAAGACCCAGCCCGGCCACAGCAGCGACACGAGCGTGATGGCCATGCTGGCCCAGCGGAAGAACTGGGCGTGCGACGGTTCCATCCAGTCGAAGACCCCGGCGTAGAGCGCCACGGCGAAGAGCATCACGTTTCCCGCGCACGCCCCGGCCACAGCGATTCGCACCAGCAGCCGGCGATCCTCCGCAGCCCGCAGGGCTCGCGAGCGGGCGTCGCGGGCCGGGTGCGGCGGGTAACCGATGGCGTCGAGGGTCTTGGCGATCTGCGAGAGGCTGACCGCCGCGGGGCTCCAGGTGACGCGCACGATCGCCCGCCGAAGATCCAGCCGCGCCTCGATGACGCCGGGAAGCAGGCGGGGCAGCTTCTCAACCAGCCACACGCACGCCGAGCAGTGCACACCCTGCAGGAACAGCTCAGCGGAGCTCGTGGCCGCCCCCTCGCCCGCGGAGCGGACGTACAGCCGGTGGAAGAGCGCATCATCGAATTCCACATACGCCCGCCCGGTGGAGCGCGCGGCGGGTGAAGCCCCGCCCGCGGCGCCGCCAGCAAGCCCGTCCCCCGGCTGGTCAGCCTGCGAGCGGTCGCGCAGGGCGTAGTAGCGATCGAGGCCGCAGGCGTGAATCACCGCGAAGGCGGTCTCGCAGCCGTGGCAGCAGAACTGGTCCGGGGCGGCGCCGTGCTCCGCGGGCGCGGCCCTGCGAAGCCCGGCGGGAATGGGCTGGCCGCAGTGAGCACAGCAGGCCACCGACGCGCGGGGCTCGCGGGTCGCGGCCGGCTGGCGAGCGTCGGATCGGGCGGTTTCAGGGCGCATGGGAGGATGGACTGGCGTCATGAGCGGCAGGAGGCGCTGGCGAAGCGACGGAGGGACGCGACGGCTGGCCGGGCAGGACCGGCCCCGGGCCGCAGCAGTCTGCATCGAGCCCTGACAGGTCGGGCGCCCCGACCCGACCGGAGATCGTGAACAGCCCAACCGCCACCAGCATCAGTGATGTCGCCAGCGGCATGTGCCGGCGGAGCGGGCCCAGCAGGCTCTGCACCCCCAGGCCCAGGGCGGCCATCATCGGCAGCGTGCCCAGCCAGAAGACGGCCATCGTGATCGCCCCCGCCCACGCCGCGCCGGTTCCCCCCGCGGCGGCCACGAACGCGTAGAGCCAGCCGCACGGCAGCAGCGTGGTGAGCAGGCCAACCGCCAGCGCCCGCGCCAGCGGCCCCCAGCCGAACACGGCGCTGTGGGCCGACACCAGCGCCCGCCGGATGAACTCCGGGGCCGGCGGCGCCGGCAGGCGCGCGCCGGCGATCCGGGCGATGGTGAGACCGCCGAAGACGACCATCACGCCCCCGGCGAGCGCCGCGGCGACCCGCTGCAGACCCCACGCGCCCCCGGCGAGATCGATCGCGTGCCCCGCCAGCCCCGCAAGGGCCCCGAGAGCGAGATAGGTGATCAGGCGGCCGAGGTTGTACGCCGCGGTCAGGCTCAGCGGCCCGGGGCGGGCGCCGCGGACGGCTGAACGCGCTCCCGTGCCCACTCCGGGGCCTGCACGCGGGGCCGAGGCGATGGCCGCGAAGCCGCCGCACATGCCGGCGCAGTGCAGGCTGCCCAGCAGGCTCGACGCCAGCACGGCCAGGATCAGCGCGAGCATGCGCGGGCTCCCTCGCCCGGCGATGCGGGCGCGTCGAGCGTCTGCGCGGAGGTGAATCGCATGCCCGCGGCGTCGGCCACGAAGCGGAGCGTCCACAGCCCGTGGCGCGGCGGGGGGAGCGTCGCGACGAAGGCGCCCTCGCCCAGGTTGGCCAGCTCGACGCGCGTGACGTTGGCCGGGTCGGCGTCGTGGAAGGCTTCCAGCATCATCTTGGCGGCGCGGATGGGTCGGCCGGCGCCGTCAGTGAAGCGGACCGACAGCCGGCCCGGCGCCGCGGCCGACGCGCGCGGCTCGAGCGTCGCGTCGAGCGTCCAGCCCAGCGAGCCGTTGCGCTCCTGCTGCCGGGCCGAGTCATCCCACCGCAGGCCCTTGCGGTAGTAATCGGGCACGACGGCGAAGGAGCGGTCGGAGTTCGCGGCGTAGACCGTCACGCCGACGATCGCCATATTGAGCCCCAGCAGACCCATGATGATGAACGGCCAGATCCTGCCTGACTTCATGGGTGGTCTCCAGATGCGGGTTCGGAAGCCGCCGGGGAGTCCGGGTCGCCCGGCCCGGCCAGGACGAAGGGCACGATCTTGTGGAGCATGCCGGGCTGCTCGACCAGCACGCTGACATCGAGGCGGCCGCCCCGGAAGAGAGAGCGCGGCGCCGCGATCCACGCGTTCACGGAGCGGGACTGGCCCGGGCCGAGCGTGACGGGACTCTCCTCGGGGCGGATCACGGCGCCCTGGGGCGACACCACCGCGAGGGTGTAGGCTGCGGGGGCATTGGAGCGGTTGACGAGCATGATGCGCACCGAATTGCCGATGAGGCCATCTTCGAGCTGGGCAAACGGCGCCCCGCGGGCCCGCAGCAGCGTGACATCCGCGGCGTCCCGGCCCGCGAAAATCGCCACCCACAGAGTCACGACCGCGCCGAGGATCGCCGGGTAGATCACGGTGCGCGGGCGGATGATCGCGCGCCGCTCGCCCGCCATGCCGGCCTGCGAGCCGTAGCGGACGAGCCCGAGGGGCCGCTTGAGCTTGGCCATCACGGCGTCGCACGCGTCGATGCACTGAGCGCAGTTGATGCACTCCATCTGCAGGCCGTCGCGGATGTCGATCCCCGTCGGACAGGTGGTGACGCACATGCGGCAGTCGACGCAATCGCCCATCGAGGAGGGCTGCTGAGCAGCCAGCACGGGAAGGGCAAGGTCGCCGGCGGACGGGGGAGATGCGAGCGGGTTAGCCGGCCGGCCGGTCCGCCGACCGCGCGGCTCGCCCCGGGCGCGGTCGTAGGTGACCACCAGCGACTGCCGGTCGAGCATGACGGACTGGAACCGGCCGTAGGGGCAGGCGACCAGGCAGGTCTGCTCGCGGAAGAACGCGAAGTCGAACATCATCAGCGCCGTCACGAACACCACGAGCATGAACCCGCCCGGGTGTTGCAGCGGCGACTCAAGCGTCCAGTGGTAGACCGTTTCGGCCCCGACGAAGTACGCCAGGAACGTGTTGGCCAGGTGCCCGCAGATCAGGAAGAAGATCGGGATCTTGATGACGGCGCCCGCTCCGGAGGTCTGAAGCCAGCCCCGTTTGGGCCGCCCGGGGGCCCCTTGCAGCAACCGCTCGATCGGCCGGAACACGAACTCCATGTACACCGTCTGCGGGCACGCCCAGCCGCACCACACCCGCCCGAGCACCGCCGTGAGCAGGAAGATGGCCACGAACAGCCCGACCATGAACAACGACAGCAGCAGCGTGTCGGTGGGGAGAAACGTGAAGCCGAAGATGGTGAACCGGCGGGCCCCCAGGTCGAGCAGGAAGAGCGGCTTGCCGTCGCTGGAGAGAAACGGGAGCGCGGCATAGACGGCGATGAGCACATAGGCCACCGCCCGCCGGGCCGTGAGATATCGCCCGGAGCTGACGCGCGGGTTCAACCAGATCCGCGAGCCGTTGTCGGCCAGGGTGGAGAGCGTGCGAGGCGGCGGCGGCGCGCTGGCCTGCGGAGAAGAGCGGGGTGGTGCTTCGAGGTTCGGCATCGCGTTCCTGGTCGCCTGTGCGGATTACTTGGTCGTGGGCTCCGTCGGCGCCGCGGACGCGGGAATCGGCGGCCACGGGTCGATCGGGCGGTAGAGCGGCTCTTCCACTTTAGTGAGGGGCTTGGGGGCCGATGGCTTGGTTCCGCGCAGCGTGGCGACGTAGGCCGCGAGCAGCACCCGCTCGTTCTGGGAGAAGTTGGACCGCCAGGCGGGCATGGCGCCGTTGCCCGCGCCGTTGGTGATCACGTTGTACAAGTCGGGGAGGGTCTTGATGTTCTTGTAGAGGTCATCGCACAGGTTTGGACCAACCAGCCCGCCGCCGTCGGCGGCGTGGCAGCTTGAGCACGTGGCCCGGAAGCTCGACTCGGCGATGGGGAGGAGCTTCTTGTCGCCCATCATGCGGAGAATGTCCTCCTCGGTGGGCTTGAGCTCGCCGACGCCCGCGAACACCTGCTGGTAGTACGCGAGCTGATTGGCCTGCCAATCCTCTTCGACCGTCCACGAGAGCGGGCTGGCGTGCCAGAACAGCGCATAGACGCCTGAGAACATGATCGTGGCGAAGAAGATCATGTGCCACCAGCCAGGCGTGGGGTTGTCGAACTCGCTGATGCCGTCATACTCGTGCCCGGTCAGGTGGTCATCGGGAATCTGCTCCGGCGCGGGCGCGCCGTCAGGGCTTGGCGAGGCCTGCTTGTGCTCGTGGCTGATGGTGGTGCTCATCGGGCGGCGCTCCGCATGGATGGTGTGGTCGAAGGTGGGTCCGGAGGTATGGACGGGCCGGTTCCGCGCGGCTTCACATCCGCGTCGTCGTGCAGGGGCAGCCCGGCGGCACGGCTCATCTCGTCGCGGGTCGCCCCGAAGGTGCGGACGAGAATCGCGACAAAGGCCGCGCCGAAGAGGAGCAGCGCCACGATGGGGAAGAACGCCAGGTCCAGCGAGCTCATCAGTTCGCTCATGGGCGGGCTCCTGCGCGTGGCTCGCTGGCGGAAGCGGCCGACTTGGGCGCCTCACCGCCGCCGGCCGGAGGGGTCTCGGGCGCCGGCGGGGGCTTGTTGATGTCGGTGCCCAGCCGCTGCAAATAGGCCACGAGCGCGACAATCTTCTTGTCGCCGATGTCGCGGTGGGTCCCGCCCTGCTGGACATAGTCGGCCGCGATCTTGCGGGCCTGCTCACGGGCGAGCTCACCGGCCTTGCCGTCGCGCACGGCCTGTCCGTACGGCACGCCCAGCATCGCCATGGCGTCGACGCGCCGCTGAACCGAGTCAAAGTCCAGCGGCTGGGTCAGCAGGTGCGCGTACGTGGGCATGATCGACTGCGGCACCAGGCTGCGGGGATTCTCGAGATGGCGGACATGCCAGTCGTGCGACTGCCGCCCGCCCTCGCGGTGCAGGTCGGGGCCGATGCGGCGGCTGCCCCACTGGAAGGGGTGGTCGTAGACGAACTCGCCAGCCTTGCTGTACTCGGGGCTGTACCGCTTGGTCTCCGACCAGATCGGCCGAATCATCTGTGAGTGGCAGTTGTAGCACCCCTCGGCGATGTAGATGTCGCGCCCGCTCAGCTCCAGCGGCGTGTAGGGCTGCACCGACGCGATCGAGGGCACGTTGGAGCGGATCAGGAACAGCGGGATCATCTCAAAGAGCGAAGCGACCACGACCGCCGCGATCGTCAGGAGCGTGAACTTGAGGGCTTTGCGCTCCCACACGCGGTGGAACCAGCCGCTGAGGACGACCGAGTCGATCTCCTTGGCGACCTCGGCGTTGGCGCCCAGGGTCGACACGGGAATCGGCGGGTCGACGTAGTCGGCGCTCAAGGGCGGGGCCTGGTGCACCGGCACGTCGTACACCGCCGGGCGAGCCCGCCAGGTCATGAAGATGTTCGCCGCGAGCATCAGCATCCCGGCCATGTAGATCACCCCGCCCAGCAGGCGGACCCAATAGAAGGGGATCAGTACGGTGACGGTCTGGATGAACTCCGGATACTGCAGGCGGCCGGTCTCGTCAAAGGCCCGCCACATCAGCCCCTGCGTGACCCCCGCGCCGTAGATCGAGAGCACATACAGCAGGATGCCGATCGTGCCGGTCCAGAAGTGCGCGGCCATGAGCCTGGGGCTCCACACCGGCGCCTGGAAGAGGCGCGGAAGGAGCCAGTAGATCATGCCGAAGGTCATGAACCCGTTCCAGCCCAGGGCCCCGCCGTGCACGTGGGCGATGGTCCAGTCGGTGTAGTGGGTCAGGGCGTTGACGCTCTTGATCGAGAGCATCGGCCCCTCGAAGGTCGACATGCCGTAGAAGGTGATCCCCACGACGAAGAACTTCAGGATCGGATCGGCGGCGACCTTGCTCCAGGCGCCGCGCAGCGTGAGCAGACCGTTGATCATGCCGCCCCAGGAGGGCATCCAGAGCATGAGGGAGAAGAGCATGCCCAGCGTGCTGGCCCACGCCGGCAGGGCCGTGTAGTGCAGATGGTGCGGCCCGGCCCAGATGTAGATGAACACCAGCGTCCAGAAGTGCACGATCGACAGCCGGTAGCTGTACACCGGCCGCTCCGCGGCCTTGGGCAGGAAGTAGTACATCAGCCCCAGGAACGGCGTCGTCAGGAAGAACGCCACGGCGTTGTGGCCGTACCACCACTGCATGAAGGCGTCCTGCACCCCCGCGTACACCGACCAGCTCTTGAACCACCCCGCCAGCGTCGGCAGGCGGCCGCTGAAGATGTCCGCCAGCGCCATGGGCAGGGCGAGGCTGTTGAAGACGTGGAGCATCGTCACCGTCACGATCGTGGCGATGTAGAACCACAGCGCGACGTACATGTGCCGCTCGCGCCGCGTCTTGAGCGTCATGAAGAAGTTGGTCCCGAAGAACCCCAGCCACACCACCGCGATCATCAGGTCGATGGGCGTCTCCAGCTCGGCGTACTCCTTGCCCTGGGTGATGCCCAGGGGGAGCGTGAGCGCGGCGCTCACGATGATCGCCTGCCAGCCCCAGAAGTGCAGCCGGCTGAGCGTGTCGCTCCACATTCGGGCCTTGCAGAGGCGCTGGGTCGAGTAGTAGATCGCGGTGAAGATCGCGTTCCCCGCGAACGCGAAGATCACCGCGTTGGTGTGCAGCGGCCGCAGCCGGCCGAACGAGAGGTACTCAATCCCCAGATTCAGGGAAGGCATCGCCATCTGCGCGGCGATGATCAGCCCCACCAGCATGCCGACCACGCCCCAGATCACGCATGCCAGCAGGAACATCCGGACGATCTGATCGTCGTAGGAAAACGACTCCAGCCTTCCAGACCGCTCCGCCGGGCGGACCGAGGGCTCAGCAGAGAAGGGAGCGGAAACGGCGGTTCGCGCCACGCTGGCCATGCTGGGAGCCTCCTCTAGAACTTCAGCTTCTCGAAGATCCGGGCCTGACGATCGCCCTGACGATCGCATTGATCAACAGAAAACCTGACCAGAAACTCTTTTATAGCCCAATTGTCCGGACCCATCAATCAGTTGTCAAGACCTGCGCAGCAAATCGGGCAAATCTTGGGATGCCCGTCCGTTCAAGCCTCCGGCAAGACACCGCCCATTGATACCTTTGGGCTTGACATCCCGACCCGCAAATCGTGTATAATCCGGCCAACGCCTGGAGTTCCGTCATGCTCAGTCAAGCGGTGGGGTACGCCATCACGGCCATGGGGCACATCGCAGCCGCTGGCGGAACGCCCGTGCTGGTGAAGGAAATCGCCGAGGCGGCCGACATCCCGGCGCCCTACCTCGCCAAGATCATCAACGCCCTTGCCCGCCGCGGGCTGGTCAACACCCAGCGCGGAGTCGGCGGCGGCGTCACCCTCGCCCACCCGGCGGTGCAGATCTCCATGCACGATGTCGCCACCGCCCTGGACGACCCGATCGTCAAGCCCACCTGCATGCTGGGCACGGCGGAGTGCTCCGACGACCGCGCCTGCCCCGCCCATAAGTTCTGGTCGCCGCACCGCGAAAAGGTCATGGAGTTCCTGCGCTCCACATCAGTGGCCGACATCGCCGCGTTCGAATCTCGTAGACGCTGGAAGGCCGCCCGGGCGGAGGTGACCGTCTCAGCGCCCAAAAAGAAGACCACCTAGCGGCGCTCTCCACCCGGGTCCGCAACGCCGGCGGACCGCTCACCCGCCGATGGCGGACATCGTCCGCTCCGGCTGCACAAAGGCGCTGGAGCTGATCCCGTGACCGGCCTGCTTGGTCCAGGTCACATCCTGCAGGAACTCAGCGATCTGCTCGTCCGACGCGGCGTTCCCGCCCCCACTTCCCCCGCCCCCCCTCAGCAGCGGCCGGATGTCCCACTCCTGCCGGCTGAATAAGCACGGCCGGACCTTGCCGTCGGCCGTGATCCGCAATCGGCTGCACGCGCCGCAGAAGGGTCGGCTGACGGGCGCGATGAAGCCCACCCCGCCCGCCCGCGCGGCACGACCGACCAAATCCCCCACAAAGGCAAAATCCTCTGAAGTGCTCGATTCGCCTGCCCGCCCGCGCGGCGTCAGGGGATAGACCCGCTGGATGGCACTGAGCATCTCGGCCGCCGTGACCACGCTGTCGGGTCTCCAATCGCGACCGGCGTCAAGCGGCATGAACTCGATGAATCGCACCTCGACGCCAAGCTCCCGGGCGAGCCCCGCGAGCGGAACGACCTGGTCGTCGTTTACCCCGCGGATCACCACCGCATTCAGGCGGATCGGGTCCAGCCCGGCGCGTTGCGCCGCGCGGACGTTGTCGAGCACGCGCGCGAGGGGGGTGCTCGATCGCGTGATCTGCGCAAATCGAGCAGGATCCACGCAATCAATGCTCACGGTCAATCGGCGCAGCCCCGCGGCCCGCCACCGGCTGGGCCAGTTCTCGCCCGCCGGGCCCCATGAGGCGTTGGTGGTCATCGCCAAATCGGTGATGGGCAACCGGGCGATTCGCTCAATGATCTCGATGAGCCGCGGGTGGAGGGTCGGTTCACCGCCTGTGAGGCGGATTTTCTCAACCCCCAGGGATGTCGCGACGCGCGCCAGGCGAACGATTTCGTCCGGCGAGAGCAACTCGCGCTGATCAAGAAACGTGCTTTCCGGCTCCAGACAGTAGAGGCACCGGAAATTGCACCGATCGGTCAGGCTGATGCGCAGATCCCGGATGGTTCGCCCGTGCGAATCGATCATGCGACCGGCATGGCGGTTGATCGCCCGCGGCAAGGCCGGCCCAGCCGGAGGGGCCGCGGGCTTGGCGCGATCATCAAGAACGAGGAGGGAGAGCCCCATGGGCGGAGTCGAGTGTATCAGGGCTCGCCCGGCCGCGGCGCCGTGGAAAATCGGGTTGATGTCGCGAAAAGAGCGCGCGCCGCGGAGCGCGGGGCCGCCTGCGGGGGCAACGCAACCGGCCCCCTTCCGTTATACTCGCGTCGAACCCGTGAGGAGCACGTATATGGGCGGATCACCAAAGCCACCTCCGATGCACCCCCACCAGAGCACCGAGGGCGACGGCGCCGCCAACGGGTCTGGTGTCTCGCGCCGGTCATTCCTGCAAACCCTTGGCGTCTCCGCCGCGGCGAGCTCGCTCTCGGTGGGCGTGCGGGATGCCCTCGCGAAGGAGGCCCCGGCGGACGGGCCCGAGATGTTCGGCCCCGGGCCCAAACGGGTGGTGCTGACGGTGAACGCCAAGGAAATGCCGGTGACGATCGAGCCGTCAACCACCTTGCTCGACGCTCTGCGCATGGGCTTGGGCCTCACAGGCAGCAAGGAGATCTGCGATCGCGGCTCCTGCGGCGGGTGCTCGGTGATCATCGATGGGCGGCTGCATGTGTCCTGCATGATGCTGGCGACCGACGCCGTGGGCGCCAAGGTGCAGACGATCGAAGGGCTCTCCGACGGGGAATCGCTGCACCCGATCCAGGAGGCGTTCGTCAAGCACGACGCGCTCCAGTGCGGCTTCTGCACTCCCGGGCTGGTCATGGCCTGCAAGTCGCTGCTGGACGCCACGCCGAAGCCCTCGCTGAGCCAGATCAAGAAGGGGCTTGCTGGCAACATCTGCCGCTGCGGCACCTACACCAATATCTTCAACGCCTGCCTGGAAGTCTCCGGACAACCGGTGCTGAAGGACGCCTGAGCGGCGATTCCCGCCGTGCAGAGCCTGTTTTCAGGCGCCGCTGACCCGCCCACCCGCTCCCAGCCCCCCCGCCGCCCCGACCATCCGACTGCGTCCGCCTGCGAGGATGACCCCGATGCCCCAGCCTCCTCAGACCAAGCTCAACGTCACGTCGATGCCCACCGACAACCGGCCCCGGAACATGGGCCGGTCGATGAACGACGATACTTCGCGCCTGGATGGCGTCGCGAAGGTCACCGGCCGCGCCAAGTACGGGCGGGACCGCTATCTGCCCAATTCGCTCTTCATCGGGTTCGTCCGCTGTCCGTGGGGGAGCGCCGAGCTGACGGCCTTCGATAAGGACGCGGCCCAGGCCGTCAAGGGCGTGGTCGAAGTCGAGGTGACCGGTAAGGAAGGCAAGTACCACGGGCAGCGCGTCGGTCACATCGCGGCCGAGTCGCCCGCCGCCCTGCAGCGGGCCCTCCGGGCGCTGGCGTGCAAGTGGAAGCGCCGCTCTGTGCAGACCCTGATCGCGGAGAGCCTGGGCGATATCGCCGCGCCCAGCGAGGATACCACCAAGCTGCTGGCCCAATGCGACCACGTGCTCGACGCCGTCTACTCCACCGTGGTGCAGACGCACTCTTCGCTCGAGACGCACGGCGCCTGCGTCGACCATCGGGGCGACGAGGCGACGGTGTACTCCAGCACCCAGGGCACCTTCGCGGCTCGCGACGGCCTGGATGACGCCATCGGCCTGCCTCGCAGCAAGTTCCGCGTGGTGTGCGAGTATGTCGGGGGCGGCTTCGGCTCCAAGCTCGCGGGAGCTGACAAGGAGGGTGTGCTCGCGGCGAAGATCGCCGCGAAGCACCGGCGGCCGGCCTATCTCTTTGAGAACCGCGAGGAGGAGCACCTCGACACCGGCAACCGGCCGTCGAGCCGGACGCAGGTGAAGATCGGCTTCGGCAATGACGGGGTCATCAAGGGCGGGCTCATCCAGACCTGGGGCGGCGTCGGCCAATCGCGCGGCGGCGGCGGCCTGAGCATCCCCGGCGGACGCTACGACCTGGGCGAGATCGCCCGCGCCAAGCACACCGATGTGCAGCTGAACGCCGGTCCCCCGCGCGCGTTCCGGGCGCCGGGCTGGCCGCAGGCGGCCTTTGCGGAAGAGCTAATGATCGACGAAGTGGCGACGATCGCCGGTGTCGACCCGCTGGCCCTGCGGATGAAGCTGTGCACCTTCGCCGACCGCAAGAAGATGATGGAGCTGGGCGGCGAGCTGATCGGCTGGGGCGCCCGCCGCAAGACGGGTTCCCAAACGGGCGTGATCCGGCGCGGCTTCGGCCTGGGCTCCTGCGCCTGGGGCCGCTTCCCGTCGGAGTCGGAGGCGGAGGTCATCATCAACAGCGACGGCTCGGTCCTGTGCAAGACGGGCTCGCAGGACATCGGCACCGGCCAGCGCACCGCGATGGCGATCGTCGCGGCGGAAGCCCTGAGCATTCCGCTGGCGTACGTGCAGGTGAGCATCGGCGATTCGACCAATCCCCCGGCGCCCGGTTCGGGCGGGTCGGTGACGTGCACCAACACCGCCCCGTCGATGACGAGCGCCGCCGAGGCGGCCAAGAAGAAACTGCTGGAGCTGACGGCCAAGCTGACCGACGCGAAGGTCGAGGAGCTCAAGATCGCCGACGGGCAGGTGCTCCGCAACCACGAGCCGGTCATGACCTGGGCGCAGGCGTGCTCGCGGATCGGTCCTGACGCCATCACCGGGCGGGGCGAGTGGAAGGGGCGCGACAAGACCACCGGGCACTCAGAGGGCGTGCAGTTCGTCGACCTGCGGGTGGATACCGAGACCGGCATCGTCATGATCGACCGCATCATCGCCATCCAGGCGTGCGGCAAGATCGTCTGCCGCAAGACGGCCGAGAGCCAGGTGATCGGCGGGGTGATCCAGGGCCTCTCCTATGCCCTGTTTGAGGACCGCCTGCTCGATCGCAACACCGGGGCGATGGTGAACGCCAACATGGAGTGGTACAAAATCGCCGGGCCCGTTGAGATGCCGCTGATCGAGCCGATCCTGTGGGCCGACGCCGGGGCGGCGCCGGGTGTGCGGCCGCTGGGCGAGCCCCCCACCATTCCTACCAGCGGCGCGATCGCCTGCGCGGTCTTCAATGCCATCGGCAAGCCTGTGCGTCACCTGCCCCTCACCCCCGACAAGATCCTGGCCGCAGTCTGAAAGGGCGCCGACATGAACACCTTCGCCATCGCCACGCCCAAGGACTTCGCCGAGGCCGCCGCCCTCCTGGTCGACAAGCGCTTCAAGCTCCCCGTGCTCAAGGCCGGGGGGATGGACGTGGTCGACCACCTCAAGGAGGGGCTGATCAGCCCGGATCTGCTCATCAACATCAAGCGGGTCCGCTCTGGCGGCGCTGGCCCGGGTAGCGGCGTTCTGGTCGAATCGGCCGGGGGCCGCTCGACGATCCGGCTTGAGGCCGCGGCGGCGCTCGTCGATGTCGTCGAGTCATCCAAGCTGATGGAACTGGCCCCGGTGCTGGGTCAGTCGCTAAGCAACGCCGCGACGCCGCAGGTGCGCAACGTGGCGACGGTTGCGGGGAATCTGTTGCAGCGCCCGCGCTGCTGGTATTACCGCAATGACCAGTTCGACTGCCTCAAGAAGGGCGGATCGACCTGCTTCGCCGCCGAGGGCGAGAACGCCTATCACGCGATCTTCGGCGATGGGCCGTGCCACATCGTGCACCCGAGCAATCTGGCCCCGGCCCTGTGGGTGTGCGGCGGCGTGGTGCACCTCACGGGCGGCAGTCGGGCCTCGCTGCCGATCGGCGATCTGTATCACATGCCGGGCTCGGACGTGCGGACCGAGCACGTGCTGGCCCCCGGCGAGATCATCACGCACATCACCTGCGGACCGGCCCCAACCAGCGGTTTCTGGACGATCAAGGCCAAGGCGAGCTTCGACTGGCCCCTGGCCTTCGCCGCCGCGGCGCTGACGATCGATGGCGGGAAGATCCGCGCCGCCAAGGTGTGCGCCGGCGCGGCGGCGCCCACGCCCTGGCCGCTGCCCAAGGTCGGCGAGGCGCTGGTGGGTCTGGCCGTGGGCGACGAGGCGGGCATCGCCAAGGCCGCGGCCCTGTCGATCGAAGGCGCCAAGCCGATGACTGAGAACGCCTACAAGCTCAAGCTGCTGCCGGTCGCGGTCAAGCGGGCGGTGCTGCGGGCGACGGGCCGCAACCTCGAAGAGGAATTGGGGGTGATGGCGTGAGCGACGAATTCCGCACCGTGAACCTGCAGCCGGCCTGCCGCCACCTCCGCCACAAGCTCATGTACGTCGACATGCGGCAGACCACGCCCGGCCTGGTTGATGACTCCTCCGACACGCGGATCTTCTTCTGCACCAAAACGCAAGACCAGTTCGGGCCTGACAACGAGCCGGTGAGCCCCAAGGACTGCGGCAAGAGCCGCTCCTGCCACTGTGAGTGAGCGCCGGGCGCCGGGACCTGCGCGCGGCTTCGCCCGCCCGTGCTCTTGCTCTCACGGCTGGTCTTCAGTCACGTTGAATGCGGTGAAGGCCCAGACGCACGCCCGCAGCAAGCCCGCCGCGGCGCCGCCGGCCATGATCGCCGTCACGATGACAACCAGCCACCAGGGCGCATTGAGCCACGCGGGCAGCAGGATCGCCACGCTGGCGATGGGCGCCGCGATGACCACGAGCAGGCCGATCTTGGCGATCGTCGTGACGACCAGCCGGCCCATCAGGGCGGGATCGATCCCGTTCTGCATGGCTGATCGCCATTCCCTCACCGGGGCGACGAGGAAGATCGTGTTCTCAACCGCGAGCATGATCAGGCCCACCAGCAGGCCGGCGGGCAGGGCGCCCAGCCCCCAGAGCGCCAGCTCGGGGTCAAGGCGGCCGAGGATGTACCCGATCAGCAGGGTCGCCTGCGCGCCGAGCACCAGCAGCAGCGGGACCAGCATCTGGCCGACGACGATCGCCCAGGGGCTCAGCGGCAGGGCCTTGAGCGTGGGCAGGTGATCGAGGTCGGCGCGAAAGTCGCACTTAAGCAGCATCGGCAAGAGCAGCGGGGGCCAGAGCGAGAGGGAGAGCAGCACGCCGACCGGAGCGCCCGGCGACGTTCCCTCGACTTGGAGGCGGGCGAACCAGAACGCCCCGCCAACGAAGAGGAGCGGCGCCGCGAAGAGCAGGACCGCCCCGGTGCGGTAGAGCTTGACGGCCTGCCGCCAAGCGATGGGCCCGACCCCAGACAGGCGAGGGGGCATGAACACCCGGCGGCGGGCCAGGCGCGACGCCGCAGCGCCGGTGGGGGTCGCAATGCCGCGGCTCATGGCCTCGAGCCGGGCGGCCCGCTTCTGGCTGGCGACAACGAGGGCCTCCACCTCACCCCGGTCGAGCAGAAGGAACGCCACAAAGAGGCCGGCGATGATCGCCAGCGACACGACCGACCACGCCAGGCAGGCCCATGCCGAGGGAACGACCATCGCTTCGACAAAGGGCGCGACGGGCAGGAAGAGCGCCTCGGCCGCGGGGGTTGCGCGCAGGGCCCTGCCCCAGGCCGCCCAGGCGTCGAGCCCCTCCTGGCCAACGGGCGGCCGGGGAGCGGTCAGGACGGCTGCGGCCAGCGCGATGACCAGGGGCGCGACGATCGCCAGCAGGCCGATGCGGCCAAGCGTGCGGGCCCGGGCGATGAGCGTCCCGAGAAGGGCGGTGAAGACGTTCAGGAAGAGGCCGAGCAGGGTGAAGCCGAGGGCCCGCTGGGGATAGGACGCGCCGATCCGCAGGAAGATCGCGATCCACAGCCCGCCCAGCACCATGAGCGGAACCTGGTACGCGAACTGATAGATCAGGAGCTGCCGGCGCGTGACCGGGCCGGGGAGGACCAGGTCGAGCTCGGCAGGCTCGAAGCTGGCCCGCGCAGAGAGCTCGCGGGCGGCCGTCTGGCCGATGACCATCCACAGCATGGCCAGCGGCGCCCAGAGCCTTACCGCCTCGGCGGAGATGCCCTGGCCGGCCACGAAGAACTGCGGCAGCATGTAGAGCGCCACGACCACCAGCCCGACGATCGAGAACGCCCGCTTCTTCCCGCCGCTGAAGATCAGCCGGCGCAGACGCGACTTGTAGCGCAGGCGAATCAGCCGGCGCAGCCCGGCGGGGAGCAGGGAGCGATCCGGCTCGTTCGATGCTGGCGGCGGCGCGGCGGGCTGAACAGGCGCTGCGTCAGAGAGAGTGGCGCTCATGCCCGCTCGCCCGGAGCGAGCGGCGCGGGAGCGGCCGGGGGAGTGAGCAGCGAGGGGGCCTCAGACGCGGCCTCAGATTCCCTCGTCGCTGAGAAGAAGACGTCTTCGAGCGACGCGGTTCCGTCGCCGGCGGCGAAGGTCGCGCGGGCCTCAGCGATCGACCCCGCGAAGCGGGCCTCACCATTGGTCATGATGAGCACCCGCGTGCAGATGTCCTCCACCAGGCTCAGCAGATGCGATGAGAGGATGACCGCGGCGCCGGCCCGGGCGCGGTCGCGGATCGAGTCCTTCATGCGGCGGATGCCGATGGGGTCCAGGCCGGTGAGCGGCTCATCGAGCAGGATGAGGGCCGGGTCGTGGAGGTAGGCGCAGGCGATGGCGACCTTCTGGCGCATGCCGCGGGAGAGCTCGCTGGCGAGGGCGTCGCGCTTGGGGGTGAGTTCGAATTGCTCGAGGAGGGCCTGGGCCTTGGACTTCCAGTCGGCGACGCGGTAGGTCGCGGCGATGAACTCAAGGTGCTCGTGCACGGTCATGATGTCGAAGAGCTTGGGGTCGTCCGGCACGTACGCCAGGGCGGCCTTGGCGGCGATGGGGTCGCGCCGCAGGTCGTGCCCGCAGACGAAGATGTCGCCGCCGCTGGCGGAGAGCACGCCGCAGACCGCCCGCATGGTGGTGGTCTTGCCGGCGCCGTTGGGGCCCACCAGGGCCACGACGTCGCCGGGATGGACATCAAGCGAGAGGCGGCGCACGGCCGCAAAATCGCCGTAACGCTTGCTGAAGTCGCGAAGGCGCAGCGTCGGGACGTCTGACATCACGTGAGTGTATCGGCGCGGCGGCGGCGCCCGCAGCGGCGGGCCGCCGGGGCGCGTGCCGGAAGTGTTTGCAGCCTACCCTTGGCTCCTTACGCACTCGGGCGGGGGGTCGCGGGCTCGCGTTGAGCCGGGCGGCCCTGGTCCCCGGAGCCTGTCCATGTCGAACGCCGCTGTTGAACGTCCGAACAAGGTTGATATCACGTCGCTCGGGCCCACCCGCCGCAAGATCCGCATCGAGGTTCCTGCCGAGACGGTGTCCGAGACGCTGGGCACATCGCTCGAGACGCTGCTGGTTGAGGCGGACATCCCCGGCTTCCGCAAGGGCCGGGCGCCCAAGCGGCTGGTTGAGAAGCGCTTCGGCGGCGTCATGAAGAAGCAGGCCAAGGACCAGCTGGTGGCGTCGGCCTACGGCAAGGCGATCGAGGACGCGAAGCTGCGCGTCGTCGGCGACCCCGCGAGCGAGACGCTGGCGAAGGTCGAGGTCGAGGAAGGCAAGGCCCTGATCTTCGAGGTGGAGGTCGAGGTCGTGCCGGAGTTCGAACTGCCCGCGCTCGAGGGCGTGGCCGTCAAGAAGCCGATCATCCCCGTGACCGACGAGATGGTCGGCAAGGAGATGGAGAAGCTGTGCATTCAGGAAGGTTCGCTCGAGGAGCGGCCGGCCCCCGAGCCGGGCGACTATCTCACGGGCCACGCCAAGATGACCGGCGGCCCCGAGAACAAGACGTTCTTTGAGTCTGACGGCATCGTGGTGCAGATCCCCACGACGGACAAGAACGGCAAGGGCATGATCGTGGGCCTGGTCGTTGAGGACCTGGCCGACCAGCTGGGCCTGCCCAAGAGCGGCGAGACGGTCACGATCAAGACCAAGGGCCCCGAGAACCACGAGCGCGAGGAGCTGCGCGGGCTCGACCTCACGATCACCTACGCCCCCGCCCGGTGCGATCGCATCCTCCCCGCCGACCCCGCCGACCTGGCGGTGCGCTTCGGCTTCGAGGGTGAGAGCGGCCTGCGCGACGCCATGAAGCAGCGGCTCCAGCAGCGGGTGCTGGTCGATCAGCAGTCGGTCATGCGTCAGCAGATCGCCCGCCACCTCATCGAGAACACCAAGATGGACCTGCCCCAGCGGATGACCGCCCAGCAGGCCCAGCGCAACTTCGAGCGGCGCCGGCTGGAGCTCATGTACCGCGGCGTCGACCCGATGAAGATCGAAGAGAACATCGCCGAGCTGCGGAACCAGTCGGCCGCGACCGCTGCGGGCGATCTGAAGATCTTCTTCATCCTCGACAAGGCCGGCGAGGAGCTGGGCGTCAAGGTGAGCGAGCAGGAGATCAACGGGCGGATCGCGCAGATCGCGATGGAGCGGAACGACCGGCCCGAGCGGCTGCGTCAGCAGCTCATCCAGAGCAACCAGATCAGCGGGATCTTCCTGCAGATCCGCGAGCACAAGACCATGGACGCCATCCTGGCCAAGGCCGCGGTGACGGAGCTGCCGGTCGAGGAATTCAACAAGCAGATGGGCGCCGGCGCGCAGGCCTGAGGCCGCCATCGGCGGACCTCGCTCCCGCGATGGGTCATGCGAAATGAACAGACGGAGGCCCGCTCAGCGGGCCTCCGTTTTTCGTTGGACGATGGGCGTTGGTCGATTGTCCTCGGCGGGCCCAGCGCGCCAGCGTCCGGTGATCAGGCCTGGCGGTCGTCGTCCTCGCCGCCGCCGTGAGCGTCGGCGTACTCGTCGGCGGGCAGGCAGCCCCCGTCGAGTCGCGGCTGGTGGATGGCCCCGCAGGCTGGGCAGAGCAGTCCGATGGCGTTCTTGGGCTGGTCGGCGAGGTCGCGCCCGCAGCCGTAGCAGACGGTGCTGGTGAGCTTCGAGGCGACTCGATTGATCGACACCGCCGCGGCCACCACCGCTGCGCCGACCACCGGAATCCAGGCGCCGGTCATGACGACGGTGGCGACGGTGGCGAAGGTGATTCCAACGACCCAGGCCAGGGCCCGCCAGCGGATGGCGCTGATCCAGAGTTGACCAGTGTCAACGACATGGACCAAAGCGTCTTGGGCGAGTTTGTGGGCGGTCCGGCGGCTCAAGCTGGGATCCTCGATGGGCGCGTGCGGTGCGGGGGCGGCGGGGACGGGGGGGGCGGCGGGGAGTGCGGGCGCGAGGTGAATCCGGGCGATTACATGGGACGGTAGGCGTCGATTGTCTTGCGCACAGCATAGGGATCGGGCACATCGGTCAGCACGATGGCGTCGTCGTCTTCACTGGCGTTGGCGATGTTGATGGTGCCGACGTTGAGCAGGCGGTCGGTGATGCTCTGCTTGATCTCGATGTCCTGGATCGTCCGGTGCAGCATCTCGACGGTCGTTTTGCTCAGAATGCCCTTGGTGAAGACCACCCGCTTATTGGTGACTTCCAACCGGGCCGCCCAGCTGTGCAGCTTCCAATACCCCAGCACCAGCGCCGCGGCCAGGGCCAGCACGCCGCAGGCCGCGGCCGCAGGCGGTCCCGGGGGCATGAACAGGAACACCACGCCGCCCACCAGGCCGGCCAGGAGCGCCAGCACCGCAAGGGTGGCGACGAACGGGCGGGTGCGGTAGGCAGCCCCGCGCACTCGCAACACGGGGACTTCCGGACCCATGGCGGGGGGCAGACCCATGGCCGCGGCCCGATCGCCCGCGGCGGAACCCGGCCCCCCGGCGAGCCCGGGAACAACCTTGATATCGCCGCAGGCTGGGCAGGGCACCTTCTTGCCGACCTGGTTGTCGGCGGCCTCAAAGGGGCGATCGCATTTGTCGCAGGTAACGGTGATCATGTCAGCTTATGAGCATATCGGCTCGTCGGGTTTCGATCGGCTACCCCTGAGCAGGTGGAAAGGGCCCGCGCGCGGGAGCGGGGGCTCTAGACTCCGGCATGAGCCGACCGCTGATCGGGATCACCGCAGACGTGGAGGAGTACCTGTGGCGAGGCCAGCTCCGAACCCGGGCTGAGAGCGCCATGACCTACGCCATGGCGGTTGATGCGGCCGGGGGCGTGCCGGTGGTGCTCTCCCCGATCGCGGCGCTGGCTCGGGAACACGTTGCCCGCTGCGACGCGATCGTGCTGTCAGGCGGTGGGGATCCGCGGATGGAGGCTTTCGGCGGCGTGACCCATTCCAAGGCCCAGCCGATGCATCCCATACGCCAAGCCTATGAAGTCGCGATTCTGGAGGCCCTTGACGAGCGCCCCGCCGCGCCGGTGCTGGGGATTTGCCTGGGGATGCAGATGATGGCGCTGCATGCCGGGGGCCAGTTGAACCAGTGCCTGGCGGAGACGCTGCCCGGGCACGCTCTGCACGTGGGCGACTCGGCCCACGGGGTGGTCGCGGCGGCACCTGAGGGGCCGGCTGGCGGGATTTCAGCGGGCCTGGTCACCAGCAACCACCGGCAGGCGGTGGAGGACCCGGGGCGGCTGAGGGTGGTGGGCCGCAGCGAGGACGGCGTGATCGAGGCGGTGGACGATCCCACCCGGCGGTTCTATTTGGGCGTGCAGTGGCACCCGGAACGAACGCCCCTGGCGACCATGGGGGCAAACCTCTTTGAGCGGCTGGTGAACGCGGCGCGGCGCGCGGCGAATCGTCAAATTGGGTGAACTCGGGTGAGATTTCCGCCAAGGCGCCTTCGCACGCCTACTCTTCGCACCCTTTGGCGGAACCGGAGTCGGTCGGCTTCCAGTGTGGAACCAGGCGCGTGGCGAAGACCAAAACACCAACCAAAAATCGACCAAAGCAGTCTTCAGGCAAGGGCGCTGGTGCGTCTGGCTCAAAGGGCGGCAAGGTGAAAACCCCAGTCAAGGTCGCTCCCAAGCCCGCCATCAAGCCCGCTGGCAAGACCGCCAGCAAGCCCACTGACAAGACCAGCGTGAAGCCGGTGGCCAAGCCGGGCAAGCCCGCGGCCGCCGCGCCGGCGCCGAAGAAGCCTGCGGCCCCGGCGAAGGTCGAGGCGCCCAAGGTTGCGCCCGCTCCGGCGCCACCGCCGCCCCCCCCCGCCCCGACTCCCGCGCCGGCCGGGGCGGAAGGCGATCGGCCCAAGCCCAAGGGCATCACGATCGTTTCGCCCAAGCCGCAACGGAAGCCGAAGATCAAGAAGCCGCTGGTGATGCCGAACCTGGGCGCCCCGCTGCTGAAGCCCGGTCAGAAGCGTCCCAAGCCGCTCATCGCCTCTGGGCCCAACGCCCCGGCGCAGGTGACGGGACAAGGCGGCGTGACCGACCCGGCGAAGCTCAAGACGCATCTGCCCAAGCGTGACCTTGAGCACTATCGGCAGGTGCTGCTCCGCAAGCGGGTAGAGCTCGTGGGCGATGTGAAGGGCATGGAGGGCGAGGCCCTGCAGGGGTCGAGCGGTTCGCTCTCCCACACGCCCCAGCACATGGCTGATCAGGGTTCGGACGCGTATGACCAGGCGCTGTCGCTGGACCTCGCGCAGGTGGACCGGAATCTGATCAAGGAAATCGACGACGCGCTCGAGCGGATCGCGGGGGGCACCTACGGCACCTGCGAGATGACCGGGAAGCCGATCAGCAAAGAGCGCCTGGACGAGCTCCCCTGGACGCGGTACTCGATCGAGGGCGCCCGGGAGCGCGAGCGCCGGGCGATGCGGTCGATTTGACGCCAAGCTCGGAAGGCCGTCCCGGACGGCGAGCGCCAGTGAGCCAATGAGCATGAATGGCGACCATGGGAGCGCGGCGGCGGATGGACCCACCCCCGGCGGATCCACCCTCGGCGCGGGCGGAGCAGCAGAGCCGGAGCAGCGGCCCGGTCTTGTTCAAGCCGCGGTCCCCGGCCGACCGGCGTGGCGCTGCTGGGCGTCGTGGACGCTGCTGGCCGGGGTGATCATCATCGGGCTCGTGGCGGACCTGTGGAGCAAGGATCTGGCGTTCAGGTATGTGGCCGGGAACCCCGTGCTGCTGGACCGGCAGGAGATCCTCGAGTACAGCGCGCTGGACCCGCAGTCGATCGGGGCGCGGGTGCTGCCCAGGCATGCGCCGGTGGTGATCGTCCCGCACGTGCTGGAGTTCACGCTGGTGCTCAACCCCGGGGCGGTCTTCGGGATGGGGCCGGGTCAGCGGTGGTTTTTCCTGGGCTTCACCGGGGTGGCGATCGCGTTCGCGCTGTACATGTTCGCGTTCTGGACGCGCGGGGTGGATCTCAACCCGGTTGAGGGCGCGGGCAGGGCGGCGAAGCGGGCCGGCGTCGGCGACTGGCTGGCGCATGCAGCCATCGGGCTGCTGATCGCCGGGGGACTGGGCAACTTCTACGACCGCATGGTGTACGGCTGCGTGCGCGATTTCATCCATCCGCTGCCCGGGCTGAAGTGGCCGTTCGGGTGGACGCTGACCAGCTCGACGGGCGAAGTGTGGCCGTACGTCTCAAACGTGGCCGACGCGTTCCTGCTGGTGGGGATCGGGATACTCGCGGTGCGGCTGTGGCGCAGCGAGCCAGGTCCGGCGGCCAAGGCCCAAGGGCTGGCTGCCGGCGGAAGGGGCGGGGCTGGGGTTGGGGGCGGGGGCGGGGGCGGCTGATCCGGCTCAGGCGACGATCGCGCGCAGCACCTGGCTGAAGCGCCAGACGTCGTGGAACGTGTTGTAGAGCGGGACTGGCGCGGCGCGGATGATGTCGGGATGGCGGAAATCGCAGATGGCGCCGTGCTGCTTGAGTGCGGCGAGGGCGCCGTCGACACCGCGATTGAGGCGGAGGGAGAGCGCGCAGCCACGCTGCTCGGGGTCGCGCGGGGTGACGATGGCGATGGGGTTGCCGCAGTCGCGGTTGACGCCGTCGATGACTGATTCGAGGTAGGCGGTGAGCTTGAGGGACTTCTCGCGCAAGGCGGGCAGCCCGGCCTGGTCGAAGATCTCAAGCGAGGCGCGGACCGGCGCGAGGGCGAAAATGGGCGGGTTGGAGAGCTGCCAGCGGTCGGCCGAGGCGACGGGCGTGAAGTCGGGCCCCATGCGGAAGCGGGTGGCCGGGTCGTTGCCCCACCAACCGGCGAACTGGGGGAGCGTGCGATCGGCCAGGTGACGCTCGTGGACGAACGCCCCGGCGACCGCGCCCGGGCCGCTGTTGAGGTACTTGTACGAGCACCACGCGGCGAAGTCGACGTCCCAGTCATGCAGGCGGAGCGGCACATTGCCCGCGGCGTGGGCGAGGTCCCAGCCGACCATGGCGCCGGCCCCGTGACCGGCGGCGGTGATGGTGGGCATGTCAAAGAACTGGCCGGTGAGGTAGTTGACCCCGCCCAGCATCACCAGGGCGAGGCTGGGAGCGTGCCGGCGAATCTCTGCGACGATGTCGTCGGTGCGGAGGGTCTCCTCGCCGGCGCGGGGCTTGAGGCGGACGATGGCTGAGCGCGGATCGAAGCCCTCGTGGCGGGCGTGGAAGGCCGCCTGGCTGGCGACGGCGTGGGAATCGGAGGGGAAGGCCGAGTCTTCGATCATGATCTTGTAGCGCTCGCTGCTTGGCCGGTAGAACGACACCATGAGCAGGTGCAGGTTCACCGTCAGGGAGTTCATGCACACGACCTCGGCGGGGCGCGCGCCGACGAGCCGGGCCGCCGACTCGCGCACGAACTCGTGGTAGGGCAGCCAGGGGTGCGCGGCGTGGAGGTGCCCCTCGACGCCCAGGGCCGCCCAGTCGGTGAGTTCCTGCTGGAGCATGCCGGGGACAGCGCGGGGCATGCAGCCCAGGGAGTTGCCGGTGAGGTAGATCGAAGGCGAGTCGGGGTCCACGCCCGGGAGGAGCGCCAGGCCGCTCGCGGCCGGTCCTCCCCCACCACCACCACCGTTGCCGACCGCCGCGCGGGCGGGCGGGATGTGGAACAGGTCGCGGAACGACCGGAGGCGGTCGGCGTGGTCGAGTTCGAGGGCGAGCGCCTCTGAATCCGGCTGAGGGAGGGGCATGGGTCGGGATGGTAGAGGCTCAGGCCCGGGTGAACCGCTCGGCGGGGAGCGCGAGAAACTCAAGGGCGGCGCCGGCGAGCAGGCTGGCCTTGGAAGCGTCACTGAGGTCCGGCATGGCGCGGATCATGGCGCCGGGGCGGTCTTCGCCCAGGGGGAAGGGATAGTCGGACCCGAGGGCGACGCGGCGCGGGCCGAAGAGGGCCAGGAGGGTGCGGAGGGCATCGGGATCGTGGGTCAGCGAGTCGACGAAGAACCGGGCAGGCTCGCCCGACGGGCCGGCGAGGTAGGACCGCGGCGTGCGCGGGTTGTCGACGGCGCAGAGGTCGGGGCGGGCCTCGTAGCCGTGCTGCAGGCGGCCGATGGTGCCCGGGAACGAGCCGCCGCCGTGGGCGAAGCAAAGGCGCAGGCGCGGGCACTGCTCGAGCAGACCTGAAGCGAGCATGGTGTAGATGGCCAGGCAGGTTTCGGTGGGCATGCCCACCAGCCACTGGGCCCAGTACCTGGCGAGGCGGTCCTTGGCGAGCATGTCCCACGGGTGAACGAAGACGGCGGCCCCGAGGCGCTCGGCGGCGGTGAAGACAGGCCGGAGGGCGGACTCGCCCAGGTTCAGCCCGCCGACGTTGGTGCCGATCTGGATCCCGCTCAGAGAGAGTTCGCCCATGCAGCGTTCGAGCTCCCGGCACGCGAGCTCGGGGTCCTGCATCGGCACGGTGGCCAAACCGACGAAGCGCTTGGGATGCGCACGGCAGACCTCGGCGATGTGGTCATTGAGCAGGCGGGCGAGGTCGTAGGCATCCGGAGGCTTCGCCCAATAGGAGAACATCACCGGCACAGTCGAAAGCACCTGGGCCGAGACGCCGGCGGCGTCGCACTCGGCCAGGCGGGCGAGGGGGCTCCAGCAGTTGGGCTGAACCTCGCGGAAGAAGCGGCGCGAGATGTCGCCGGCGGGGCCGGCCTCGGTCTGCTGCATCCGCGCGCACCCGGCGGCGCAGCCCGGGCCGTTGTGCTCGAGCTCGACCCAGCCGGGGTAGCCGGTGCGACGGGTCCAATCGGGCCAGCGCTCGGGCAGGATGTGGGTGTGCAGGTCGATCGTGAGCACGGCGAGCCTCGCTGGGTAACGTCGGGCAAGGCTACGCCCGCCGCTCCAGCACGAGCGCGGTGGCGTCATCGTGGAGGATGCCGAGCTGGTGACGGTTGACTTCCGAGAGGATCGTGCGGACGAGGTCTTCAGCGTCCTGCCCGGCGTGGGTGGCGGCGATGGCGAGAACGCCCTCGATGCGGAGAAACTCGCCCGGGCGCGGGGCGGAGCGTGGGGCTCGGGCCTCGGTGACGCCGTCAGAATAAACGAGCAGGCGATCACCGATGACGAGTTGGAAGGCGTGCTCAGAGAAGGTGAGGCCCTCGACGACGCCCAGGACGGTGCCGCTGGGGGCTGGCGAGGGCGAGGAGGGTGACCGGGCGGGGGGCGTGAGTTCGGTCGCCTCGCCGGGAGCCGACCCGGGACCCCGAGAGGAGCCGAGCGCCGTCGCCGGCGGCCGAATGAGCACTGGCCAGGGGTGGCCGGCGGACGCGGCGACCAGGACGCCGGTGTCGGGGTCGTAGACGGCCAGGAAGACGGTCACGAACATGCACAGCGGGTTGGCGGCCAGGAGCATCGCGTTGGCCCGCTCCAGGGCTCGGGCTGGTCCGGCGCCGGACATGACGACCTCGCGGAGCACGGCCCGGGTGGCGGCGATGAACATCGCCGCGGGGACACCCTTGCCGGAGGCGTCGGCGACGATGATCGCGAGGCGGCCGGAAGGCGTGACGAAGAAGTCGAACGAATCGCCACCGACGATGCGGGCGGGCTCGGAGGCCGCAAAGAGCGAGAACCGCCGATCGATCGGGAACCCCACAGGGAGGAGGGCCGCCTGGAGGCGGTGGGCCTCGTCAACCGGGGCGGGTCCGCCTGGCAGCGCGGAGCCGCCGGGGGCCAATGGGCGGGGGTCCGGTTGGCGGGGGTCGGAGAGCCCGGTCTGGCCGGTGGGATCAGCATCCCAGCGGTGGGCCTCGCCGGCAAAGACCCGGAAGGGCGAAGCCAAGCGGCGCCCGAGGAGGGTGAGCCAATGCACGAGGTGGCGGCGAAGGGAGGTCACGGGGACTTGGGTGGGCGGGGAGGGTTGAGTGGATCTGGGGATCTGGGGATCTGGGGATCTGGGGATCTGGGGATCTGGGGATCTGGGGGAGTTCAGGGGCGGATGTGAGGTTCGCTCGTGCTTTCGCTGATAGGCGTCTGTTAGAGGCATCGGTACGTCAAGATCGGTCACGGAACGGTTGTGCTGGCGGCCCTGGCCTCCCACCCACCGGAATGGAGGCATCGTCCCCTGACAGTTACCCACCCAGGTTATCGGCTGGAAATCTAAGCAGGCAGGTGGTAGATTCGGGGCCTGAAAAGGCGGGACGAGGGCGGTTTTCTCGGCCCAAAGGGTTCGCCAACTGAAACCTCCAAGGAGCATGGCATGTCGAAGGTCACGATGATGGTGGTGTGTGCGGGTCTGGCGCTGGGCGGCACGATGCTGGCCGGCTGCAAGAGCGATAAGGCTGACTCGAAGGCCGCGGTGGCGAACACGGCGTGGGACCGTCTGGGCGGCCAGACCAACGTCCGCAAGGTGGTTGACGACTTCGTTGATCGCTGCGTGAAGGACGACAAGAACGTCAACTTCTTCCGCAAGAACGTCGCGGGCTACCCGGAGTGGAAGCCCACCGGCCAGCAGGTTGAGAACCTGAAGGTCCGCCTGGTCGAGCTGATCAGCTCCGGCACCGGCGGCCCGCTGAAGTACACCGGCAAGACGATGAAGGACTCGCACAAGGGCATGAAGATCACGACGGCGGAGTTCAACGCCATCGCTGGTCACCTGGATGCGGCCCTCAAGCAGGGCGGCGCCAACGACGCCGACCGCGCTGCCGTGATGAAGTTCGCCGCGAGCACGGCGCCCGACATCATCGAGGTCAAGTGACCTTCGACGAACGGAATCACTGAATCATGCGGCCCCGGAGCGAGAGTTTCGGGGCTGTTTTTCTTGGGCGGGCGCCTTTTCTTGGAGCAGTGCGCATGACCGGTCATGGGAACGCCTCGAAAAATGTCGTGCTGGTGGTGGTGGCCCTGATCCTGCTGGGGGTCGCCGGGGCGATCGTGTACCAGAACTTCGGCGGCGGCTCTGAGGCTGCGCAGAACCTGGCGGCCCTGGAGAAGGGGCGGAGCTACCAGCAGACGGTGCGCGAGCAACTGCGTGAGGAGCGGTTCAACGCCGTGTCGTTCACTGTCGGCCCGAGCGAGCCCAAGCCGGGCGAGAAGGTGAAGATCGAGGTCAACGGGCGGGTTGCGACGCAGAAGGATCTGGACGACCTCAAGAAGATCGTCAGCGACCACCCCGCTCCGCTGGAAGTGGTGTGGAACGTGACCGCCGGTCCGGGCAAGTAGGCCGGGCTGGGGTTGGCGTGTCGGGGGTTGCGGACGCCGGATGGCGTGGCGCGCGGCAGGGAGATCTGCGGGGACTCAGCGGCGGAGGCGGCTGAAGTGGACCTCGAGGAACTTCGCGACGTAATCAACGATGCTCAGCGCCTCGGGAATCTCGGGGTTGCTCGTGGCACCCATGGGCTCGAACCGCATGCCTTTAAAGCGGGCGACGGCCTCACTCAGGGGGAGCCCGAACTGGAGGGCCAGCGAGAACGCCCGGCAGAAAGCCTGGCACATGCCTGAAATCGTCGAGCCTTCCTTGCTCATCTTGATGAAAATCTCGCCCGGGGAGCCGTCCGCATGGAGTCCGATGGTCAGGTAGCCTTCATGGCCCCCGATCGTGAACTTGTGGGTGATCGATGAGCGCGTCGGCGGAAGGACCTGTCGGGTGGCGACCATGTCGGGCTTTCCCTTCGACTCCTCGGTCATCGGCAACCCTCGCGCACGCTTGCGACGGCGTCAGCTGAGACCGGCGGAGATTCGCTGCGATCTGTACTATCGGACGCAGGCCGCTTCTCACCGCAATGTCTGGCGATTCAACGCGTCGACCAGCCGATCCTATACTCTCGCCGACATTGCGCCGCGGCAGGCAGGCTTTCCGTGCACCAAACCACCACCAAACCCGCGCCGATCACCGACCGGAGTCAGGTCCTGACGCTGAGCGGCCTGACGCTGCTCATCGTGGTGGCGCTGGCGATGTCGGGGACGAGCCCGAAGGCCCTGGCCGAGGCGGCTCGGGAAGCGCCCGACCGGATCACTTCCCCGGCGCCGGTGGTGGTGACGGCGGAGCGGCGGGTGCAGCGGGTGCGGCCGCCGGTGTCGGGGTCGGCGAATGTGAATCCGGTGCGTGCCTCGGGCCGCCTTGAGGGCGGCGGCGGGCGCGAGCGCGGGCGGGTGTTCCCGGGGCCGGGGCGGGTGCGGCTGGCGCTGCTTGACCTTCCGCCGCCGCGGGGGTGAGCGGGTCCGGGCCGGGCATCGCTCCAGCGACGCCGGCGCGGTGCACGCCATGGGGTCTTTCCGGCCAACGCCGGATCGACGACGCACAGAACCCTGAGAGGCCGCTCGCGGTCCTGCTTGACAGGCCGTGGTGAGCCTTGGCGGGTCATCCAGTTCAACCCACAGTTCAACCCGGTTCAACCAACAGGTCGAAAGGTCGACACGTCAGCAAGCCACCCGGCGTGCGCGTTCGGAGCGTGTGGCCGTGAGCCGCTGCGGGCCCTGCCCGCCCATGCGAGCCGCCCCGCCGCCCCAGGCGTTCGGGCACCCAAGATTCTCCGACGGATTCCATCCATGAAGCAAGATATTCCTCTCATTGGCCCCATCCTCAACCGCATCATCGGGACGAGGAACGACCGGTTCGTGAAGCGGTACACCCAGCGGGTCGAGGCGATCAACAAGCTCGAGCCGGAGATGCGGAAGCTGACTGACGGCCAGGTCGCCGGCAAGGTGAAGGAACTGCGGGCCCGCTTCGACGGGGGCGGGGCTGGGGGCAAGGCCGACGCCCTGATGGTTGAGGCCTTTGCGGTGGCCCGCGAGGCGATGGATCGTGCGGTGGGCATCCGGAGCATCTTCAATCCGGTCCACGCGGCGAAATTTGACCCCAGCCGCCTGTCGGAGCGCGGCCGGGCGCTGTTCGAGGAGGCCAAGGCGCGGATCGCCGCGCTGGCGCCGGCCCCCCCGGATGGTGCGTTTCTGGGCTGCACCGAGCCGCAGCCGGGGTGGCTGCAGGCGGAGCTTGAGCCCGAGCTCTATGAGGAGGTGCGCAAGCTGTATCCCGAGAGCCGGCCGCCGTTCCGGGCCCGGCCCTTCGACGTGCAGCTGATCGGCGCCATGGTGCTCTACCAGGGCAAGATCAGCGAGATGAAGACCGGCGAGGGCAAGACGATCGTCGGCCCGCTGGCGTGCTATCTGGCGTGCATCGAGCGGATCAAGGTGCACGTGGTGACGGTGAACGACTACCTGGTGCAGCGCGACCGCGACTGGACGTTCCCCTACTTCCACGCGCTGGGGATGACCGTCGGGGCGATCCACCCTCAGCACATGCAGGGCGAGGACGTGAAGCGGAAGATGTACCGCTGCGATGTGGTGTACGGCACCACCAGCGAGTTCGGATTCGACTACCTGCGCGACAACATGAAGCGCTCGGCGGAGCTGCAGGTGCAGAAAATGCGCCAGATGGCGATCGTCGACGAGGTGGACTCGATCCTGATCGACGAGGCCCGCACGCCGCTGATCATCTCGGGCCCGGCCCACGAGGACCGGCCGAGGTACGAGCTGGCCGACCAGCTGGCCCGGCACCTGCTTCAGAAGCAGCGGCCGTGGCAGGCTGCCGACGATGCGCTGGAGACGTGCAAGAAGCGGATCAAGGGTCTGGAGGGGGACATCCGCAACGCCCGCGAGAAGGACGCGATCCCCGCGATGCAGCAGGAGCTGAGCAAGGCGCGGGCCGACCTGCCCCGGGCTGAGGCGGAGCGGACCAAGCACACGCAATACTTCGAGACGCAGCCGGAGCGGAAGGCGGTGCACCTGACGCACGACGGGATCGCCGAGGCGCAGCGGGCGGCCAACGTGGGATCGTTCTACGTGGGTGAGAACATGGACGTGCCGCACCTGCTGGAGCAGGCGCTGCGGGCCCACGTGGTGTACCAGCTGGACCGGGACTACATCGTGGCGCCGCAGGAGAACCCCAACACCGGGCGGGTGGAGCCGAGCATCGTGATCGTGGACGTGAACACGGGCCGGCCGATGGTGGGCCGGCAGTGGTCCGACGGGCTGCACCAGGCGGTTGAGTGCAAGGAGAGCGTCCCGATCAAGCAGGAGAACCAGACGGTCGCGACCATCACGATTCAGAACTTTTTCAAGATGTACAAGCGGCTGGCGGGCATGACCGGCACCGCCGACACCGAGGCGCAGGAGTTCCACGACATCTACCGGCTGGACGTGGTGAGCATCCCCACCAACAAGCCGGTGACGCGGCGTGACTTCGACGACACGGTGTTCCTGACGGGCAAGGACAAGTGGTCGCACATCGTCGATGAGATCAAGGCCTTCCACGATGTGGGGCGGCCGGTGCTGGTGGGCACGACCAGCGTTGAGAAGAGCGAGATGCTGGCCCAGATGCTGCAGCGGCGGCACGGGATCAAGCACGAGGTGCTCAACGCCAAGCAGCACGAGCGCGAGGCCCACATCGTCGAGAACGCCGGGCAACTGGGCCAGGTGATGATCGCCACCAATATGGCGGGGCGCGGGACGGACATCAAGCTGGGGCCGGCGGCCCGCGAGGCGCTGCTGCGGCACTGGCAGCTGCGCGAGGTGTGCCCGGGGTCAGTGACGGTGGAGAGCACCGATGACCAGCTGCGCGAGGCGGTCTACCGCAAGGTGGGCCCGGGGCACCTGGAGATCCCCAAGCGCGAGGTGGAGGCGCTGGCCTTCCCGGAGCTCGAGCTGCGGCTGCTGCGGCACTGGGCCCGCAAGCACACCTGGGCGTCGGACAAGGCGATCGACCGCGCGTCGGCCGAGGAGCTGCGCAAGGAGCTCGATCAGCACGGGCGGTTCATGCTGCACCGCATCCGCTGGTTCTCGAGCGTCGAGGACCTGGGCGGGCTGCACGTGATCGGCACCGAGCGGCACGAGTCGCGGCGCATCGACAACCAGCTGCGCGGGCGGTCGGGCCGGCAGGGCGACAAGGGCTCGACGCGGTTCTTCATCGCGCTCGATGACGACCTGATGAAGATGTTCGCCGGCGAGGTGACGATGGCGATCCTCTCCAAGCTGGGCATGAAGGAAGGGGACGCGATCGAGCACCCCATGCTCTCCAAGAGCGTCGAGCGGGCCCAGCGCAAGGTCGAGGAGCAGAACTTCCAGCGGCGCAAGCACATCCTCGAGTACGACGAGATTCGCGAGCACCAGCGGCAGAAGTTCTACGGCCTGCGCCAGCGCGTGCTGGAAGGGCGCGACATGCGCGGGCTGATCTTCGGCTGGATCGGCGAGTCGGTCCGCGACGCGGTGGAGGAGCACCTCAGCCCCAAGTTCCCGGCGCGGTCCATCGCGGAGTTCGTGAAGTCCAAGACCGACTGCACCATCAGCGACTCGCGCCTGCGGGGGCTGAGCCTGAGCGAGCTGGACAAGCGCGTCCGCGAGGAGTGCAAGGAGGAGGTCCACTCGCTCATCGGCATCACCGTCGGCGAGTACCTTCCGCCGTCGGAGGGCGACGGGCCGTCGGTCGACCTCGACATCCCCGGGCTCATCAAATGGTCCAAGGAGCGGTACGGGGTGGAGTTCAGCGAGAAGGACCTCTCCGGCGAGCAGCACGACTGGTCGCAGCTGCGCCGCATGGTTGTCGACCGGCTGTACGAGGCCGCGGCGGCCAGGCTCGATGAGATCGACCTGCGCGGGATGGCGGCGTTCCTGGAGCCCAACTACGGCGCCCAGGAGCTGTGCAAGTGGGCGGCGAACAAGTTCGACATCGCCATCAAGATCGAGGACGTCGTGAAGGCCCAGACCGAGGGGACCGACAAGGTCGAGGCGCTGATCCTCGCCGAGACGCAGAAGCTGCACACCAAGCGCGAGGTCGAGTTCCCTGTCGACTTCATGATCGACATGACCCGCATGATGGCCCAGCAGCAGTCGCAGGTGCAGGCCATGAACCAGCTGGTGAGCTGGGCCAACACCCGCTTCCAGCTCGGCTGGACGCCCGAGCACGTCGCCAAGACCCTCGCCTCGCCGGCACGGGCCCGCGAGGAGCTCATCAAGGCGAGTCAGAAGTTCCTCGCCGAGGGCGCCCTTGAGAAGGAGGTGCAGGCTGCGATCGCCTGCAAGACCGACAACGATCTCGAGGCGCACCTCAAGAACCGCTTCAAGATCGAGCTGCCGGAGGCGATGCGGTTCATGGAGGGCCAGGAGCGGGCCGACGCGATCCGGTCCAAGATCGAATCGATTCTGCGGGCCGAGTTGCTCTATCTGGAGCGGACCATGCTCCTCGAGGTGCTCGACGACCTCTGGAAGACGCACCTCTACCAGATGGACCAGGTCTACGACACCATCCATCTGCGCGGCTACAGCCAGCAGGACCCGCGCTACGAGTTCAAGCGCGAGGGCTCGCGGCTCATGAACGAGACCATGCAGGCGATCCGCGACCGGGTCACCGACTACATCTTCAAGGTCCGGCTGGCGCCTCCCACTCCTCCCACCCCGCAGGCGCCACCGCCGGCGAGGGTGATGGCGGGTGCGGCCCGCCCGGCGATCAACGGCTCGGGCGCCTCGCGCGCGGGCGCGGCCGGAGGGGGTGCAGGGGGCGGAGGCGATCCGTACTATTCACCGCCCATGCCCGCCGCGGCGCCGAACCCGCCGGGTCGGGGACCGACCCAGGGCTGAGCGGGGCCGACGGAAACCTGACAGATTGCGAACACGCTGACAGCGGTTTGCTGGTGATGGTTGCTTCGCGCGCCCGGGGGTCCGATCATTGCAGTTGACCGCAACAGCCGGCCCGCACGAGCCGTATCGCATGGCGTGCGGCCTTCGTGCGGGGGCGGGCGGTTCGCGCTCGCCATCTGGGTGAGTGCTTCGTCGTTGTGGTCGTGCTTGAGTGGTGTTTGGGCGACTTTGGGGGAACCAGACATGATCGCAACCTCGACGGCAACCGCAAGCACCGCACGCACAGCCGTAGCCAGTCGGCGGCGGGCGTTCACGATGGCCGAGATTCTGATCGTGATCCTGGTGATCTCGCTGCTGCTGGCGATCAGCCTGACGGTGGGTTCGCGGGTGCTGGATGGCGGCCGCCTGCGGGCCACCGAGCAGACGATGAAGATCGTCGACCAGCTGGTGACCGAGTACACCGCTTCGACCGGCGGCAAGGTCCCGGCGTTCTACACCAGCACCGACGGCGTGGACTTCCCGATCGTGGACGGTCGGCTGGCCTCCGGCGGGGCGCCGGGCTCGGGCGGGGGCGGGGCTGGGCTGGTGCAACCGTCGCTCTCGCTGTTCCTGCTTGAGGCGCAGCGGTCGCGCATCGCCGACAAGATGATGACCGGCATCGACAGCAAATTCATCACCCGAACGGTGGCGCTGGCTTACGGGTTCCAGGCGACGGCGACGACCGTCGATCTCTCTCCGCTCGACGCACCGGTGATCCTCGACGGCTGGGGCAACCCCCTCCGCATCGTGCACCCGGCCTTCCACGGCGGCTTCGGCCGCTACTACAAGGGACCGGGCGAGGAGGGCGAGGAGCGGCTCAACCTGTTCATCAAGCCGCCGGTGACGCTGCTGCGGCCGGGCCCGGCCGACGCGACGGAGTTTTCGCGTTCCTGCCAGCCGTTCGACCCCGTCGCCACCCAGACCGGCCAGACCGGCGACGCCGACGAAGGACGCTGCCTGGCCAACCGGCCGTACGTCTACAGCATGGGGCGCGACGGGGACGCGGGGACGCGCGTGGACAACGTCTATCTGCCCAGCGGCACGCCGCAGTGGCCGACGGAAACGGCCCGCGTCAATCTGGATTGACTGGCCCCTTGGGGCCGCCGCGGAAGCGGGTGGCGGCCGGTCGTGCCGGGGAAACCGCGGGTCGGCGGGCTGAGTGTGCGAATAACGCGAATCTGGCTTAGCCAGGGGAATCCGGTTGGCTGGCGCGGCCGGAGGTGCTAGGATGACATCGACCGGGGCGTAGCGCAGCTTGGTAGCGCGTTTGGTTCGGGACCAAAAGGTCGGAGGTTCAAATCCTCTCGCCCCGATTGACGATTGAAGCGCCCGCAAACGCCCGGTTTGCGGGCGTTATCGTTTTGGCGGCTCGCGGGAGCGCGGGAGCGCGATTACCGCCGCAAATGGCCGGCCGCTTCGCTGCGAGCGTGCAACTGAGAGCTGAGAGCCGAATTGAACGCCTGCGGGCTCTCCCAATTCCGCAGGTGACCGATGCCGGGCAGCCAGACCAGTGATGAGCCCTCGATGAGCCGGTGCATCAGATCGGCTTCATCGCGCGGGGTAAACGCATCCTCGTCGCCGCAGACGATCGTCGTCGGACATTGGAGCGATGCCAAGACTGGCTCATACGACGGGCGAGGCGAGCGTCCCGGCAAGTAGCGTTTGCCCGTGCCGGCGGACCGCCTGCGGGTTCGGTTGATCCAAGAAGTGTTCCACTTCATTCACAATCGTGGCGCTCGTCGCGACGCTTTCCGCTTGATGGGGAGTGCTGGCCCCGAATCCCGGGGTCGAAGGAGGCCAAGTATGAACGCGATAATCCGAACCCTCTTGTTGATCGTGATGTCCGCCCTCGCCTGTGGGGCCACCGGTCAGACGACGGGCTTTACATATCAAGGCCAACTCAAGGACGGGGATGTGCCGGCTGCCGGGCAGCATGATTTCCGCTTCCGCCTGTTCGACGCCTCCAGCGGGGGGACGCAGCTCGGCACGACCCAGTGCGTCGACAACATCCAGGTGAACGACGGCGTGTTCACCACCCTGATCGACTTCGGCCCGCAGTTCACCACCACCGCCCAGCGCTTCATCGAGATCCAGGTTCGGCGCGATGTAGGACAGACCTGCGCCGACACCACCGGCTTCACCACGCTCGCCCCGCGCCAACCGATCACGCCCGCCCCGACCGCCACCCAGGCTGGGTCGGCCTTCTCGCTGGCGGCTCCCGATGGCTCGCCCGCCAAGGCCGTGTTCGTGGGCAACGACGGCAACGTGGGGATCGGGACCATCTCGCCCGCCACGTCGCTCGACGTGCAGGCGCCGATCAGTGGCCTAACTCCTGGCGCGGGGGTGCGGATCCGAGGAACGTCTCCGGGCGTTGCGAACCTCGCGTACATGGACTTCTTCAACAGCATCGGCGCGCGCATCGGCTACGTCGGGGATGGCGGCGGCGCGGACAACTCCATCTATCTTCAATCCGACACGGGCAACGTCGCCCTTAGCACCGCCGCGGGCACGACCCTGTCCGCCACGCCCAGCGGCAACGTCGGGATCGGAACAGCCACGCCCGCGGCGAGACTCGATGTGCGCGGCGAGGTGCGATACGGTTCCGTCGGCCAGTATCGCCCGATCGCGGGAGAAGAGCCGCTGCGCATGATCCGGGGTAAGGCGGACTCCTCCGGTGGTTTGCTCGTGGGACTCGGATGGTCGGCTGTCCGCGAATCCACGGGCACATTCAGGGTCACGTTCGCGACACCTTTTACCGGTTTGCCGGTCGTTACCGCGAGTGCCGACGCTTCGCTGGGCTTTGTAGTCGCGACGGTGTCCTCTGTGACCCCTTCGTCGGCTTTGATTCGACTGCGCGATTCTGGAGATTCACTCGTCAATCTGACGTTCGGGTTCATCGCCGTCGGGCCGCGGTAGGCCGGCACTCTCCCGTACCGCACTGCAATCCAGCGAGCCTTAGAAGTCGATGGACTTTCTGCGGTGCGTGCGAGGCCGAAGCCGAGCAACTTCACCGCGCCTTCGGGTGTGACCATCACGTTTCCGGGCTTGATGTCGCGGTGAACGACGCCCTTTTCGTGCGCGGCTTCGTGATCCCTCGTTCTCTACTATCGCTTCAGTCGGCGCCCCTGTCATCGGTTGCGCTCATGCTGAGGCAACGGTACCCTCAGTCTGACGAATCCGCCTTGGTGCCCAGCAACCAGCGTATCTCCGATTCCCACACCCTAACGCCCTCCAACAAAAGTTCTATTGGTGTACTGTCACCCCGATTGAAGTACGAACGCCCGCGAGCCGCGCTCGTGGGCGTTTGTGTTCGAGGCCCATGTGGTTCAGGCAGAAGCGATGTGGCGTGCTTCTCGCCGAGGCCGCCGCCACTATTTCGCCGCGCCCAACTTCGCTCGGATCTCGTCCGCGAAGTTGACGATCAGGTCGATGCGGTTCGCCTGCTCCTTCTCTTCTTCCATGTTGACCATCAAGGCCCCGTCGGGCGTCCACGAAAAGAACCGGAACTTGAGATCCTTGACGCTGTACAGCACCCTCGGCAGCGACACGGAGAATGTCGGTTCGGTCTTCACCTCAACGCTGACGACCTGCTTGTCGACATCGATATAGCGGATCTCTTTGCCGTCCGGCATCCACCAGCCGCTGGTCAGGTCCAGGTTTCCGTTCGTTGAGATCTGCACTCGCCCGGACGCGGCGTCTTTCGCCCCCGACCCGGCGCCGGTGAACCGCTGCACGATCAATTCGCTTCGTCCCGATTCGAGCGAAGTAAACATAATCCACTTGCCGTCAGGCGAGAACCGCGGGGCGTTTTCCGCGGAGGTCGAGTCCAGGTAGGGTGTGGCCTTCCACATTGAGCCGCCCGGGTCACGCTCCAGCATGAGCACGTCAGAGTTCGTGCTTTTACTGAAACCCTGCGTTACGGCAAGTGTCGTCCCATCGGGGGACCAGGCCCAGGGGAACATGAAGCCCTCTACGACCGGTCTCGCGTACATCTTCACCGCGTCGCCAGACCCGTCCGCCCGGCGCTCCCAGATCGCAATCTCGTCCTTGGTGATACAGTTGTGTGTAATGCGCTGCCCGTCGTTGCTCCAAATAAAATTACTCGTGGGCAACTGAGTGGAGAGCTTTCTGATGGTGCGGCGGGAAAGATCCTGAATCCACACTTCGGAGGAGAACTCATTCGAGTTCGCGCCCTGCACGTACGTCACCACCCGCCCGCCATCGGGCGAGACCTGGAGGCGTTCATACGCCCGGACCGGCATGCGGACCGATTGTGGCTCCCCCTGGTCGTCGAGCAACATGAGCCGTCGAGCCAGAGGTTCGTCGGACCATGCCACCATCGCCAGCGCGCCACTGTCGGAGATGGAAAACGTACCCACCGACTTGACGCTGCTCCAAACCGTGGCGGGCTCGCCAACAATCTCCCGCCTGTCCAGATCAAGGCGCGCCGCGATCAGCGTCGTTTCGTTACGTACCGCGATGATGAACTCACCCGAGACAAGTTGGGTAAACCCAGCGTTCACCAACAGCGGCGTGCGCTTGCCCGTGACCAGATCCACAGCCTCGGTGCTGTACGACTTGGTCTTTCCGGCCGACGACGCGCGGTTCACCAAGATCGACTTGCCCGCCACCAAGGGATACATCGAATAGATGGTTTGCGTGTCATTTGACTGCTCCTCCTGAAGCACCACACGCGGCTGTCCACCAGAAGCGGAAACGGCCAGAATCCTCCGTTGCTGAACCGCGGCGACGGCAATCTCACGATCGGATGACCAGCAGATCGTGTACTGGTCGTCTGTTGGCAGCTCGAGGAGCGTGTCGGCCGGCCTTAGTGGTTGGCCATTCTCCAACGCCACCTTCTTCAGAGTGAACTTGGTTTCGGGGTGATCGGTCGCCGTGACGAAGGCGATCCAGCGTCCATCGGGCGAGAGCGCGGCGTCATAAGCACCCTCGGTTGTCTCGATGACCCTCGTTTCATCCCGATCCAGTCGCCGTACGACCAATACACCTCTGGGCTTGGTGCTTCCGCGTTCCATCGGAGTGTCACCAAAATACACCACAAATCGTGCATCGGGCGAAATGCCGGCGATGCCCGTGAGCATGGGCTCGGCGGGGACTTCCGACGAGACGTGCAATGACTGCGCGGGAGCCACCGCGATCGGACGCTGCAGCAACCGGCCCACGAGCCATCCCGCCCCAAGCAACGCCGCGCCAACGACCGCCGCAAGGCTCCATCGCAGAGGACTGACGCGCGTCGCGCGCTCGCCGCTGGTTGTGCTCACCCACTCCTGCCCGCCGATTGCACGATCGAGTTCGAGTCGGGCGTCGGCGACGTCGTGAAGGCGATTCTTGCGATCCTTGGCGAGGCAGTTGGTCAGCAGCTCGCGCACACGACGCGGCGTGCTCGCCGGGAGCAACGACCAGTTGGGCTCGCGGTGGAGAATCGCGCCCAGAGAATCGGTGACTGTTTCGCCAGGAAACGGCCCAACGCCGGTCAGCATCTCGTAGAGCACGCAGCCGAAGGAGAAGATGTCGGAGCGTTTGTCGACCGGCTTGCCGCGGGCCTGCTCGGGGGACATGTAGCCTGCGGTGCCCATGATCGCGCCGGGAATCGTGGGGGAGTGACGGGCTGGCGACGCGACCGTTGGCGAGTCCGGCCTCGCGGGAGCGTCGGTCGAGGACGGTGAACCGTCGGCGATGCGTGCGAGCCCAAAGTCGAGCACCCTGACCACGCCATCAGGCGTGACCATGACGTTGCCGGGCTTCAGGTCGCGGCGGATGATGCCCTTCTCGTGCGCGGCTTCGAGAGCCTCGGCGATCTGCTTGGCGAGCGTCAGCGACTCGGCGACCGGGATCGGTCCTGCGGCCAGACGATCCGCGAGCGTCTCGCCTTCGATGTACTCCAGGACCAGATACTGGTGGCCATCCGCCTGTTCGAGCCCGTGGATGCCGCCGACGTTGGGGTGGTTGAGCGAGGCGAGGACTTTGGCTTCGCGTTGGAAACGGGCGAGGCGATCGGGGTCCGCCGCGAGGTCGGCGGGCAGGGCCTTGATGGCCACCTGCCGGTCGAGTCGGGTGTCGGTGGCGAGGTACACCACGCCCATGCCGCCGCGGCCGAGTTCACGATGGATCTGGAATGGCCCGATGGCGGCTGGGTGCACGAGAGGGGAGTGTACGGGTCGGAAGGGTCGCTGCGTGCTCCCGATTCTCCGAGCCCAGCGCACCGCGCCTGCCGGGCTCCCAGACCCTAACGCCCTCCGAGGGACGTTTCTAATGGTGCACTCTCACCCCGATTACAATGCAAACAGACTCGGGAAATCCGGGCACACGGGTCTGTTCGTTCTCTGGCGGTTGAATTGCAGCGGACTGGGTCGTGAGCCAGTGCGGGTCCGCCGCCGCGAGCCCGCGAGCCCTTCGCGGTGACCTTTGCCGATCGAGACCGCGCCGTCGGGCCGTCAATGGGCGAGATCAGCCGCTGCCTTGCGGGCGTTCTGTGCAAGCAGCAGGTCAGACAACGTCTCGCCCTCGGCCTTGGAGAAGCAAGGCGCCCGCGACGGCGGCTACGGCTGCTGCGACCTGAAGCGCCATGATACTGATCTCGGCGGCATTCCAGACGACGACCGGACTGGTGATCACGCTGCCGATCGGTTCGAGGTAGACGATCGCCCAGAGGTAAGCGGGCGTGAGCACGTCGAAGAACAGGATCGCGCCGACGGTCATGCCAAGCGACTGGCTGATCAGACTGACGGTCAGCACGCCGACGTACGCGACGAAGACGCCCAGAAAGACGATGCTCATGTAGGGGACTGCGCCCGGGGGCAGCATCCCAAGCCCGAAGGCGAAGTAAAAGCCCGTGATCGTCGTCGCCAGCCACACAACTGTGAAAACCGGGACATTCACGCACAGCTTGGCCACCGTGAAGTCCATTGGCGTCACCGGCAGGCTCATGATGAAATGCTGCGTGGACTTGACCCTTTCAAAGACATTCGTCTGCATAAGCAGGATAATTCCCAGGGTCGCCGTGGGCGTGATCAGGAGTGTGAACCCCAGGTTCAGGAACACATGACCCGGGATGCGATTATGCAAGACAGCAACCAGTACGACACAGGCCGCATAGATTGCGAAGAATATCAATATCAACTTTCTCCAGATCATCAGGTCCTTAATGATCAGTCGCGCAATGATCGCGGTGTTCACTTGACGCTCCCGGTTGCGTGCACGGCCTTTGCATATGAGACATTACTCAAGAAGATCTCTTCCAGTGTCAGGGGCTCGACCGCTTCCACCGTCAGCCCCGCGGCGACAAACTGACTCGGAATGGACTCGTCGTAGTTCGTCACCGTCACGGCGCACAGGCGGCCAGACTGTCGCACTTCCCGGATATTGCTCATTTCCGGCAGTCGCCTGTTGTTCATGTTGGTCAGGCGCAGTCTTCGCCAACCATCCATGAATGTGTCCTTGTCCCGGGATTCGACAATCTGTCCGCCATGAATGAACGTGATGTAGTCGGAGATCTGCTCGACATCCAGGGTGTTGTGAGACGAGAACAGGATCGAGCGAGTCTCGTCCTCGAGCGTGCTCATCATCGCATCAAGCACCTCCTTTCGCACGGCCGGGTCCAAGCCTGTCGTCGGCTCGTCAAAGACCAGCAGGTTCGGCCGCCGAGCCAGGGCGAGCAGCAAGATCGCTTTGACGCGCTGCCCGTGCGAGAGCCCCTTGACCTTCTGCTGCTTGATGAGCTCAAGCCGTCGCAGCAGGGCCGCCGCATAGTCGTCATCCCACGTGTGGAAGATCGACTTGATGAAGTCCATGTGGAACCCGATCGTCTGCGATTCATAAAGTCGCATGTCATCGGCGACAAGTCCAATCTGGTACTTCGCCGCGACCTGCTCTTTGGGCATCTGATGCCCCAGCACCTCAACATGGCCGCTGTCGGGCGATATGAGCCCCATGATGATGCGGAGAAGCGTCGATTTCCCCGCACCGTTGGGCCCGACAAGACCCATCACGGCGCCTCGCTCGAGCTTCAGGTCAAGATTTTTCAACTGGAAGTGCTTGTAGCGTCTACTCAATCCCTCGCAACGCAACGCCAGCGGGTCGGTCATTGGTAACTCCTCAGGGTAAGTACTGTCGCCGCATGGCCTGCAGGTCGTCGTCGGACATTCCGAGAGACGCCGCAAGCCTGGCCGCATCTTCGAGGTGCTGCATCAGTTCGCGACGTTGAAGACTCTGGAGATTCACTCTCTCACTCACCCAACTGCCCTTTCCCTGTTGAGTGACGATCACGCCGTCACGCTCGAGTTCCAGATACGACCGTTTGACCGTGATGACGCTGACCTTGATCTCCGCAGCCATTTCGCGAATGGACGGCAACGGTGTGTTGGGAGGCCAGTCTCCGACCGCGATTCGCTGGACAATCTGGTCGATGATCTGCTGATACATGGGCCGCTTGTCGGCTTGGGAGAAGACGAACTCGCCCTTCATATACACAGTATACACAGTGATGCGCGCGTTTCAACCCTCTACGCACAGATTTCTTGCGGATTCGCCACACGTGCCGCGCGACAGCGGCCCTCGCCGTGGGCGCCGCCCCGCGAGTCAAGTACGCGGCAGCGGATGGGGTTTGCGGCCAATCGGGAACGAGGGCGTGGTGTCGGGCCAGGAGATTCCTGAAGCGCGGCGTCGCTCCGCCGCCGCGCGACCAGGCGCGGGTAGCCGAACGATCTCCCCGCATCGGTGCGGATGGCCTCGAACTCGGCGGCGTTGCCCGGATAAGCCCCGTTTGCCAATCGGGCCAGACCGGCCACCCCTCAGGAATCGAGTCCGCAACCTCGAAATCAACGATGCCGGTGCGGCCCCCGTGATGCCGCCACCACGCCCACGAGTGCAGGCGCCCGGGAATCGGGATGGCTGTCTCCTGATTGATGCACGCGCACGCTCCCGTTCACCCGGACATCGCTGATGCGCTGCACGTTCTCCGCTAGGCGTTCGTTCACGGTCACTTCGCGGAAGCAGCAGGCTCGCCCGCCAGGCTGTCGTACACAAAGACCCTTTTGTCGTACCCGCCGGTCGCGAGGTAGCGGCCGTCGGGGCTCCACGCTATGACCATGACTGTGCCGGTGTGGTTGCGGATTTGGAGTAGTTCGTCGCCGCTCGGAACCCCATAGATGTGGGTGATGCGGTCTTGTGAGCCCACTGCTATGCGGGTCTTGTCGGGGCTGATCGCGATGGACCAGACGTTGCCGCCGACGCCTTCGATGGTGGTGATCGGCTTTCGTGTGCGCATGTCGAGAATCGTGACGCCTTCGCGTGCGTGGGCGTAAGCCAGAAGAGATCCGTCGGTGCTCCAGCACAGGCCGTTTGCGCGGTCGCCTTCGCCGGCAAGTTCGGCAATCAAGGCTGCGTCGCTCGCGTTCCGGAGTCGGAGCGAACCAGCTCGCGAAAGTGTCGCGAGGGTTGCGCCGTCGGGGGAGAAGGCCGGACGGTGATAGCCCGAAGGCTCAGCGGGTGTGCGCCCGAGTTCGACACCGTCGGACACTCTGAGAATCGCGATCTCGGAGTTCTTGCACAGCACTGCGATCAACCGTCCATCGGGGCTTACGACAAACTCGAACACCGGGTCTATGTCACGGGACCACTCTACGTGGTCATCGACCAGCGACAGGAGCGAGAGATTCTTCTTCGCGATGTTCTGGAGGACCAGCTGTTCGCCTGGAATCACAGCCAGGAAGTGGCTCTCGAAGTGATCTCTCGACAAGATGCTGGGCCGCCTGTCAACATCGATGGTGATGAGGGATGTCTGCCCGACGGCCCGGAGCGTTGTTGTTGCGGCATGAGAGGACGTTGCATCAAGAAAGTCGAGGTGGTTGATGAACGGCGACGTTTCGTCCGCGATGGCCGAGAAGACCGGGCCATTGGCCTTCAAGCTCCAGGTGCGTATGCGACTGGCATCATCGACCGAGATCACGTCCGACGACTCCAATTCTTGACTTGGGAGAAACCGAGCTTGAAGCGTGGGAGACTCATGCCCGAGCAGGGTAGTGAGTGGCTCGCCATTCAGCGCGTTCCAGACACGCACTGTGCGATCGATCGAGGTCGTGACGAGCCGATTGCCCGACTGGTCGAATGACAGCGAGTGGATTCGCTGCGTGTGCCCTCGAAGCGTCGTTCGCACGACCCATGTCTGCGTATCAATCATCTGCACCTCCACGCCGCACGTCACCGCGATCAGCTTGCCGTTGGGTGAGTAGCACAGAGTCCCGGGCTCGACTTTGGTCACTCGTGCTGTCGCAACCGATCCCTGGGGCGTCCAAGTCGCCGCCTCAACGCGCTCAACGTCTGTCGCGTTCGACCAAGCCAGCGAGCCGCCGTCGGGGCTGAACGCCGGGGAGTAGACCCATGAGTCTGATCGCTTCGAGAAGACGGTCTGACCGGTCCGTGTGTCAAACACTTCGACGCCAGCAAATTCACTCAGCCCGATTGCAAGCAGAGACCCGTCGGGATTGAAGCCGCCACCAAGGGGATATCGATCTGGCAGCTGAGGCCATCTTCGCACTTCCACTCCCGTCTTCGCGTCGATCAGTACTACGGCATCCCGCCGGGGAATGGCGATCAGTGATTCGTCGGCATTCCAGATGACGGTCCCGGAGGGCAGGCCGTCTTCGATACGAGCCACGACCTGGCGGTTGGTGGTGTCAATGATGTCGGCGTGGGTGTCGCCATCATGCAGGTGGCTGCAATACGCCCATCGGCCGCTGGGCGATAGGAACGTCCCCGCGAACTTGTCGGTGACTTGCCACTGGCTTTCGCTCGTGTCGGCCAGGGCGTGGAGAAATCGCCACTCCCATCCGCGTTGCTGCTGCGGAATCGCATCCAGTCGGCGCATGGCCGAACCACCATCGCCCAATCGCAGCGACGAATCCGCCGCGGTCAGGTTGGCCAGCCAAGCGGCTCGGTCGGCCTCGCGGCGCGCAGCCCGCTCGCGCGAGAGTCCGAGCGTGATCCCGACCACGCCCGCAATCAGGCCAAGCATCGCAAGCACCACGAGCCCCGTCATCACCGGCCGGCGGCGCATGAGCATTCCCGCTGCGTAGATGGTCGAGCTGGGGCGAGCCTGGACCGGCTCGCGCGCGATAACGCGCCGCAGGTCGGCGGCGAACTCCGCCGCCGACTGGTAGCGGTCGCCCGGGTCCTTGCTGAGGGCCTTGAGCACGACCATGGCGGCGTCGGTCGGGATCGCCGGCGCGTGCCTGCGCGGATCGCGCGCCGGCTGCTCGCAGATGGCCCGCATGCACGCCGCGACGGAATCATCGCCAGTTTCGTAGGGCGGAAACCCGGTCATGGCCTCGTAGAGCACCACGCCCAGGGAGTAGACGTCGCTGCGCGTGTCGAGCAGGGCGCCGGGTACGCCGCACTGCTCGGGGCACATGTAGCGGGGTGAGCCCAGCAGCGCGCCCTCGTGCGTGGTCGCCGGGCTCCGGTCGGCGCCGATGGCGCGGGCGATGCCGAAGTCGATGACCTTGGGCTCTCCGCGGGCGCTCACGAGGATGTTCGCGGGCTTGAGGTCGCGATGGATGAAGCCCTGCTGGTGCCCGTAGTGCACCGCGTCGGCCACCTGCGCGAACAGGCGCAGCACGGCGTCGAGCGGCGCACCCCGGCAGGCCTCCAGGATCGTGCGGGCGCCATCAACAAGCTCCATCGCGATCCACGGGAGGGACTGGACCTCATCGAACAGCCCCTCCGCGAGAGACTTGTCGGGGCCGGCGAGGTCGAGCGGGCGCGAGCCGGCGGCGATAACCCGTGCGATGCCCGGGTGGTTGAGCCGCGCCAAGATCGCCGACTCTTCGACGAACCGCCGGCGCGATTGCCGCGACGCCGTCCATGACTGCAGCAGCTTCAGCGCGACCGGACGCCGGAGCGAGATCTGCTCGGCTTGGTACACGGCGCCGATCCCGCCGCGGCCGATCAGCCGCACCAACCGAAAATCGCCGACAATGATCCCGGGTGAGCCGCCATCGGTCGCGATGCCGGGGGCGCCGTCAGGGATGCCAGGCGAATCCCACGGCACGCTCCCCGCGGCGTGGCCGAACCACGTCGCCGCGTCGACATCCAGGGCGTCGGAAGACGTCTCCAGCGAGCGCAGGAGGGAGGCGACCTCGGCTTCGAGCGATGCATCGCCCTGGCATGCTGCGTGGACGAAGCCAGGCCGCTCGACCACCGGCCGCTCGGCGGCTTCATCAAAGATTGCGCGAAGGCGTTCGGCGCGGGTGGATTCCATGTCGGGCGGCCATCAGCGACAATGGTAGAAGCGACGTTTCGCCGCCAGAATGGTCAGGCCTTCCGGGCAGGCGGCCATATTGCCCAAGTTGCCCGGTGAACGTCAAGTGAAGGGCTGGCAGATTTTGCCCGCCGCCTGTCCGGATACCGGCGCCTTTGTCGCTCTCTGGGCGCCGTTTGGAGGCAGAGAGACATCGTACTGCCTGAGGGCCGCGCCGCACCGGCGTGGGCCTTGGAGTTGTCTCATGCCTCTTCCGGACCCCACATACCGACCTGTCACCCCCGCCCTGCTCTCGACCGCTCACGCCTCCGCCAACGCGCTGGCGGTGTGTCTGGGGGTGTTGTGCGTCGCCAGCCCGGAAGCCCGGGCCCAGAACGAGTATTACCCGCGCGACGGCGTCATCACCGTCCTGCGCATCGGCGACGTCAGGCTTGACATCTATGGCAGCCAGCTGACACAGACCTTGCTCAATCCCAATAGCTCGGGCTTCAGAGTGTACGGCGTCAGCGGCATGCTTGCCGACGGCACAGCGCTGCGCGACCGGGTCATTCTGGTCCAGAACTCTCCGCGTGGAACGCTTGTGCTGCACAACATCCCCGCCCCAAGAGCGGCGGGGGTGCTCGCGATGGGCGGATTCGCCGCGACACGCCGCCGCAGGCGGCTCCCGGGCTCGACCAGCACGGGTGTACTCGGGCTGAGTCGCGACGGGACGACGATCACTGGCGTGGCGAGCTTGCCCGACGGTCCCTCAGGCGAGTTCCGCAGCCGAGGGTTCCGTTGGACCAGCGCGGGCATGGCGGACCTGGGCTTGCCCGCTGGCATGGACTACGTCTACCCGCTCTCGGTCAGCGGCAACGGCGGGGTCATCGTCGGCGCGTTCGGGAACGCCGCCGACGGCGATCGCGCCTTCATCTGGACCCCCCAGACCGGCGTGACCGACCTCTCGACTTACCTGACCTCCCTCGGCGTCAATCTGACGGGCTGGTCGTCGCTCGCCAATGGCTGGGCCGTCTCCGCGGACGGCAGGACCATCACCGGATGGGGCATCTATCACGAACTCGATACGTCCTATGTCGCGACGATCCCGACGCCAGGCGCGGCAGGAGTGCTTGCGATGTGCGGGCTGATGGCGACCCTGCGACGGCGTTGATCCACCAAGGTCGTCCGGCTTCGCCGACCGCCGACTGATTTACACCCACGTTGTCCGTCCCTCATCCACCATCGTCCCGGAGTCCGTTCATGGCCCGCTCGCACCTGGCTCTTGCCGCCGTCACTTCCGCCGCGCTCGCGACCCCCGTCCTCGCCCAGGACTACCTGATCACCGTCTCGGGCCCTTACCGGTCATTCACCAATGACGGCGGCTTCTTCGATGGCGCCAGTAGCGGCCCGCTCGACCCTATCTACAACATCCCGCGTCTCACCGGTGGAACGTTCTCCGCCACATTCCGCTACCGGGCCATCGCCAGCCCCGACACCGGCGACTTCACCGGCTACGCCTTCGCCCAGCCTGCGGGGTTCACCTATGACCTCTTCGACTCCGCCGGTTCATTGGTGCACCGCGGCACGGCGCCAACGTCGGCCGGGGCCACGGTCGGAAACAACCTCAGCTTCCTCGGGGGCGCCCCGAACGATTTCGTCAATCTCTTCTGCTTCGTGAACAGCGTCACTGGGCTGGTTACCCCCGCGCCGATCTACGCTGCGGAGGGAGAAGTCGGGGCGATTCAGTCAATCGCCGGCTTCAGCGGCGGCGTCGGGCCGGCGAGCGGCGGCGCCGAGTACATCACAGACCTCTCCGTACCGCTTTCGGCGACCACGTTCCTTTCTTTTCCCGAACGCGGCTTCACGGCTGGGGCGTATTTCGGCGATGGCGACTTCCTCAACTTTGAGGACCCGTACCAGTACATCGAAACCAGCGTCAACTACGACATCACGAGCGTAACCGTGACGCAGATCCCGACTCCCGGCGCGGCAGGCGTGCTGGCTCTCGCTGGGCTCGTCGCGGCCGGTCGTCGCCGCCGCTGAGGGGGAACGCCAAGAAGCCCCGATCATGCCCAATCATGCCGATGGGCCCCGACGATCCGGCCCCGGCTGATCGCCAGGGCTCATCTCCCGGGCCAGCCACGCTTTGGCGAACGTCCAGTGCCGGCGCACTGTCCGCTCGCTGATGCCGAGGCACTCGCCGATGGCCGCGTCGGTCAGCCCGGCGAAGAACCGCAGCTCGACAACCCGCGCGGCCTGGTCGTGCTCGACAGAGAGCCGATCGATCACCTGGTCGAGGGCGAGCGCATCCAGCGGCGCGCCACCCCGGGCCCGGTCCGCCGCGAAGCCCAGCGAATCGCCGCCCGCAACGGGCTGCCCGCCGCCGCGTTTCTGGCGACTCCTGCCGCGGGCGTGATCGACGAGGATGCGGCGCATCGCCTGGGCGGCGAGCCCGAAGAACATCCCGCGGTCGATGGGCGGCCCGCCGGCCCGCTTCCCGTGCGCGGCGCCCCCGCTCGGGGCGAGTTTGAGGTAGGCCTCGTTGACCAGAGCCGTCGCGCTCAGCGTGTGATTGCGTCGTTCCGAATCCAGCTCTGATTGGGCCAGAGAGCGGAGCTCCTCATACAGAACAGTCACCCAGAAGGCGCGGTCGGCCGCGCTGGGCCCGCCGCCTGCGGAAGGTGCCTGGTCGGATTGGCCGCTACCTGACGGATTCACGACGCACCAAGCCTATGAGGCCGATAGTCGATCTGGCGGTGAGGTGCGTCCCGCCAGCGCGTCTGCCCGGTGGGACCCGGCACGAACCCTCTCTTGCACGCCCTCGATCCTTGGGATAATCTACGGTTTGTCGCGGCTCCACGGGTTGAGATCGGAGGAACCATGAGTGTTGCCTTGCAGGTAAACGACGAGTCCCTGACCGGGACGGTGGAACGCTCGTTCACGCTTGAGTTTCCCAGCGAGCGGATCACGGTGCGCGAACTGATCCGCGAGCGGGTGTACCAGGAGGTGGACGACTACAACCGGACGAGCCGGCAGGAGGGCGTCGTGTTCCGCGGGCTGGTGCAGCCGACGGATGCGGAGGTGGCCCTGAACGGGGTGCGTGTCAAGGGCGGGCGCGAGGTGAACTGGCAGACCCAGTTCGAGCGGGCCTGCGAGGCGTACGAGAAGAGCCGGCTGCTGGTGCTGGTCGGCGATCGGCAGACGGCGTCGCTGGAGGATCAGATCGAGATCGGGCGCGGGACGGAGGTGAGCTTCCTGAGATTGGTGCCTCTGGTGGGTGGGTGAGATGACGGCCTTCGAACCGGTTGATGCGCTCTTCGAACAAATCCTGGACGCGTCCACGTCGTGGCCGCGTCCGGATCCGCCAGGCCTGGGCGGGTTCCGGGAGTTGAACGCTGCGCAGAAGCGCGATCTGCTGGTCCGGGCCCGCCGCTGGTGCGAAGAGCTGCTGGCGAGAAACCCGCGCTGGAAAGGGCGCCTGCACGAGCACCTGAGGGACCCCTCCTGCCGCCAGTTCTGCGCTCTTTCGACACTCGTGGTCGAGCAGCTCGGCGTCACCGACAGTTGGACCTCGCCAGAACTTGAAGATTGGGCAACATGGAGCCGACCGGACCTGTGGATGGCCCCGGATGCGTTCGATCGGTCGATGCTCAAGCTCGCCGAGCGGTGCGGGTTCGAACTGCCGCCCAAGCTACGTTCCTACCTGCAGAAGCGCGTGCAGGCGGAGGAGGGCAAGCACAAGGCCGACCACCGCTGGATCAAGCGCGCCAGGACGGTGTTGGGCGTCGCCCCGAAGCTGGAGCTGGAGCCCGGCGAGGCGTGGTCGGACGGGGCCATCGCCAACATCGAGGCGATGCCGCCGGAGCTGGGCGCTGCGTGGAACGAGCTCATCGCCCATTGCAAGAGCGGGAGCGGCAGCGCCCCGTCGGGCAAGTGGTTGAAGTCAGCGCAGGGCCTGTTGGAGCCGATCGGGGCCGGACCGTTCGCCGACCGGCTCGCCGCGTGGTTCCCGCTGGTTGACAAGGCGCGCACGGCGCCGCGGGCGCGCCGCAGTCAGTACGAGCCCGACTACAACCACCTGATCATCGATCCGCACATGGAGGTGCTCAAGGGGTTCTGCTGGATCGCCGGGACGCTCGGCTCGCCCGAGCTGGCGCGGGAGCTGGGGCGGCTGGCGATCTCGTGCTACCGCAAGGCGCCGGGGGTCGGTCCCCGCGCGATCAAGGTGGGCAACGGCGCGGTCCACGCGCTGGGGGTCATGCCCGGGATGGACTCGCTGGGGCAATTGGCGATGCTGCGCGTCAAGGTCAAGTTCGGCGGCGCCCAGAAGTCGATCGAGAAGGCCTTGAATGCCGCGGCCGCGCGCGAGGGGCTCCCGCGCGACGAGATCGAGGAGCTGGGCGTACCGACCTATGGCCTGACGGGGATTGGGGTGCTCGAGGAGGAGCTGGGTGACTATCGGGCGTGCCTCACGCTCAGCGGCATCGGGGCTACGGAGCTGGTGTTCTTCAAGAAGGGGAGCGAGAAGCCGCAGAAGAGCGTTCCTGCGGCGCTCAAGACTTCACACGCCGAGGCCCTCAAGGAGATCAAGGCCGCCGCGAAGGACGCCGGGACGATGCTGCCGGCGCAGCGCGACCGCATCGACTCGCTGTTCCTGGAGAACCGCACGTGGAAGGGCGAGACGTGGCGCGAGCGATACCTGGATCACCCGCTGGTCGGAGTGATCAGCCGGAGGCTGATCTGGCGGGTGTCGGGCCCGGGGGCCGCTCCGGCGAGTCCGGCAAGTTCGGCGAGTCAGGCGGGCCCGGCGGGCCCGGCGGGATCCGCGGAGCCGACGGCACCAGCGGGGTCGTGGCGGAGCGTCGCGTGGCTCGACGAGGCCGGGCCCCACGGGGCCGGATCGCTTGTGGACTCGCAGGGGCGCCTCGACCCGGGGCCCGGACCGGAGGATTCGGTCCGGCTGTGGCATCCAATCGAAGTCGATCGGGACGAAGTGATGGCGTGGCGGCGGTTCTTCGAGGACCGGCGTATCCGCCAGCCTTTCAAGCAAGCCCACCGGGAGGTGTACCTGCTCACCGACGCGGAGCGGCGCACAGGGATCTACTCCAACCGGTTCGCCGCGCACATCATCAGGCAGCACCAGTTCAGCACGCTGTGCGGGGTGCGGAACTGGAAGAACAAGCTCCGGCTGATGGTGGACGACGAGTACCCGCCCGCGACTCGGCGCGTGCGGGCTTTCGAGCTGAGGGCGGAGTTCTGGGTTGAGGGGGCGGGTGATGAGTTCGGACGCGACACCAACGAATCGGGCGCCTATTTGCACCTGGCGACCGACCAGGTCCGGTTCTATCGGGACGGAACGGCCCAGGTCACGGCTCACGCGGCGGGTGGGGGCTATGGCCCGGCCTGGCGTGAGGCGCCGACCGACCCTCTGCCCTTGGAACAGATCCCGGCGCTGGTGCTCAGCGAGGTGCTGCGCGACGTGGACTTGTTCGTGGGCGTGTGCAGCGTGTCGAACAACCCGCAATGGAGCGACGGCGGCCCGGGCGGCACACATCGCGACTACTGGTGGAGCCGCGGGTTCGGGGATCTGTCGGAGACAGGCTCGGGCCGGCGCGACCTGCTGGCCCGCCTGATCCCGCGACTGAAGATCGCGCCCGTGTGCGAGCTGGGCGACCGATTCCTGATCGTGAAAGGGAAGATACGCACGTACAAGATCCACCTGGGGAGCGGGAACATCCTGATGGAGCCCAACGATCAATACCTGTGCATCGTGCCGAGCTCGCGCGACGAAACCGGCGCGAGCGCGGCCGAGGTCTTCCTGCCCTTTGAGGGAGATCGCACGCTCTCGATCATCCTGAGCAAGGCGTTCATGCTCGCCGAGGACGACAAGATCAAGGACGCGAGCATCGTGTCGCAGATCAAGGGGCGATAGGCGGGCGGAAGCGAGGGGAGAGCCAGCGGCCGGTCCGCATGCGCGGAGCCGAATTGAAGGCCAGTGGGGCTCCGAGCCGAGCGCGTCGAGGCGCGAACGCGCCGCCGCCGTGCACCGCGAACCTTGAGGCGCTACTCCAGGACAAAGTCCGCGATCTCCCGCGCACTGAAACGCTCGGTCTCTTCGCCCACGCGATAGCCCACGCATCGGAAGCCGTTCTTCTCCAGGATCCGCCGCGACGGCGCGTTTGACCGCGCGGCGGTCGCGTGGAGCGGTCGCCGGCGCTCTTCCAGCAAGAACAGGGCCAGGGCCCGCGAGGCCACGCCCTTTCCCCAGTGGGCCCGCGCGATCCAGTACCCCACGCTGTCGCGTCCCTCGGCCTGAAACCTCGATATGCTGCCGACGATCTCGACTCCGCGCTCGCCGCTCACCTCGATCACTCGGGCGTTGACGCCCGGGTCGGCGAAGATCCGCTCCCACACCGCGAAAAAAACCTCGCGCGTGCGCGGCTTGGTCCCAGCCATGACGTTCGATTCGGGGTCGGCCTGCAGCTCGAACAAAACCGGCAGATCGCCTGGGACCACCGGCCGCAGCCGGAGGACCTCCGAAGCAGCGTGTTGGCGATCGAGCGGGCGCATGGTTGCAGGGTATCAACCTGCCGGATGTCACCCCGGTGCGACCGCCGGGGCCCGCGGGGACACGAGGCCCCAGCATCCGGCGCCGGAACGGTTCGGCCCTCATGATCCAGCCCGTCAACGCACGGTTTTGCTGACCCGGTCCGTGCATTTGGCCGAGGGCGTGGTAAGCTCTGAGCACGGCGGGTCCGGCGCCTGCCGCCAGTCACAGCCGGCCGCGGCATTCGGAACCTGTTCGCGTCGTCCGTCGAGAACTTCCATGGGAACTACTCGCGTCATTCCCCTCGTCGCCGTCGCCTGCGTGCTCGGCATCAGCCAAACGGGCCGCGCTCAGTCGGGCGGCCCTTTCACCATCACCGCCTTCACGATCGACGGCGGCGGCGGCACCTCATCGGGCGGCCCGTTCACCCTCTCGGGCACGATCGGACAGCCGGACGCCGGGCCTCCGCTGGTTGGCGGGACCTTTTCGATCACCGGCGGGTTCTGGGCGGCTGCGTCATCAGGGACGCCCGCCTGCCCGGCGGACTACAACGGTGACGGCTTTGTCGATCCCGACGACCTGAGCGACTACATCGGGTGCTTCTTCTCGGTCCCGTCATGCGACCGGGCCGACCTCAACCGCGATGGCGTCATAGACCCCGATGACCTCTCGGATTACATCAGTGTGTTCTTCTCGGGGTGTTAGCGCGAGGGTATCGAGCAGTTGACCGTGATGGCGCCGGGCGGATGAGTTGCGCGATTCATGCCTTGTGGCGGCCTGACCGGAGCGACATGGGCGACCTGGGCGACATCGGCCGGCGCCCGCCGCCGGATGAACTCCGCGAGGTCGAGCAGGGCCTCCCGTCCGGTCAGAGTCCGACGGAAGCACAGCGCGATGCGCCGCGAGGGCGGGCGCTCGTCAAAGTCCCTGAGCTGCACGAGCTCGCCCAACCCGCGGCGCAGCTCGCATGCGAGCGCAGGCAGGAGCGAGTAGCCGGCGCCGGAGGCAACGAGGTATTTGAGCGTCTCCAGGCTGGTGGTGACCAGCCGGGGAGCAGCCCCGCCGCGCCGGCCGCACGCAGCGAGGGCCTGATCGCGCAGGCAGTGCCCGTCCTCGAGGAGGATCATGTCGCTGGCGCACAGCCGCGACGGGACCAGCGGCGCCGCTGAGATGATCGGGCTCCCCCGCGGGGCGATCAACTTGAATGGCTCGTCGAACAGGGGGATCTTTTCAAGCGAGTCGCTGCGGAGAGGCAGAGAGAGCAACGCCGCGTCGAGCACGCCGTCCAGCAGCGCGCTGGTGAGCGCCGCAGTGGGACGCTCGCTGATGGAGAGCTCCAGGCTCGGCCGCTCGCGCCGCAGCGGCAGGAGCAGGTGCGGGAGCAGATAGGGCCCGAGGGTCGGGATGATCCCCAGCCGAAGCGGTCGCGGTCGCGCCGCGTCGCCCCCGCTGGCCTGCGCGTGCAGCCGCTCAGCCGCGGCGAGCGTCTCGCGCATCAGCGGAAGCAGCCGCTCGCCCTCGGCCGTGATGACGAAACGGCGCGCGGCCCGCTCGAAGAGCGCGGCGCCGAAGACCCGCTCGACCCGCAGAACCCGCCCGGAGAGCGTTGGTTGGGCCAGCCGCAGGGCCGCGGCGGCCCGCCCGAAGTGCCCGTGAGCCGCCACGGTGACCACCGCCCGCAGATCGGCCAGAGAGAGATCGCTATCCATCGGCTTTCCTGATCGGTACGATTGTCAAGATCGGCTTGACTGATTGTAGCCGAGTCGCCAACATTCTAAACTCCCAGATCGCCCGCCTGCGAATCGACGACCGCTTCACCCACACCGACCCAGCGAGGATCCATGAACAACGGCCACTCCCAGCAGAAGCCCGAGTCCGCCTGTCCTGTCCTGACCACGGCCAACGGCGCCCCGATCGGCGTGCAGCACGCGCTGACTGCCGGGCCGCGCGGCCCGCTCCTGATGCAGGATGTGGCGCTGCTGGAGCAGATGCAGCACTTCAATCGCGAGCGCATCCCCGAGCGCGTGGTTCACGCCAAGGGCTCCGGGGCGTATGGCACGTTCACGGTGACCAGTGACATCACCCGCTATTCCAAGGCCGCGCTCTTCGCCAAGGTGGGCAAGAAGACCGAGACCTTCCTGCGGTTCTCAACGGTCGCCGGCGAGCGGGGCGCCGCCGACGCGGAACGCGACGTGCGCGGCTTCGCCCTGAAGTTCTACACCGAGGAGGGGAACTGGGACCTGGTCGGCAACAACACCCCGGTGTTCTTCGTGCGTGATCCGTACAAGTTCCAGAACTTCATCCACACGCAGAAGCGCAACCCGCAGACCAACCTGCGCGACATGGATATGCAGTGGGATTTCTGGAGCCAGTGCCCCGAGTCACTCCATCAGGTGACGATCCTGTTCTCCGATCGCGGCATCCCCGCCAGCTACCGCCACATCAATGGCTACGGAAGCCATACGTTTTCGCTGATCAACGCCATCGGCGAGCGGGTGTGGTGCAAGTTCCACTTCAAGACCCGCCAGGGCATCAAGAACATGACCGACGAGGAGTCGGCCGCGACCATCGCCCAGGACCGCGAGAGCCATCAGCGCGATCTCTTCCACACCATCGCCAAGGGTGAGTTCCCGCGCTGGCGCGTCTGCATCCAGGTCATGACCCAGGCCCAGGCCGACAGCTTCCGCTGGAACCCCTTCGACCTCACCAAGGTCTGGCCGCACAAGGAGTTCCCGTTGATCGAGGTCGGCGAGCTTGAGCTCAACCGCAATCCCCAGAACTACCACGCCGAGGTCGAGCAGGCCGCCTTCAAGCCCGGCGCCCTGGTGCCGGGTATCGGCCCCAGCCCCGACAAGATGCTCCAGGCCCGCCTCATGTCCTATGCCGACACGCACCTGCACCGGCTGGGCGTCAACCACCACCAGATCCCCGTCAACAAGCCCCGCTGCCCGGTGATGAACTACATCCGCGACGGCGCCCTCGCCGACGGCGCCTATGGCAGCGCGCCCAACTACTGGCCCAACACCATCGCCAGCGCCCCCAAGCCCGACGCCAGCTTCGCCGATCCCGCCTGGTCGCTCGGCCAGACGATCGTGGACCGCTTCGACAGCACCAAGGACCACGACGACTTCACCCAGGCCGGCGACCTCTACCGCATGTTCGACGACGCCCACCGCGACCGCCTCACCCGGCGCATCGCCGGCGTGCTGGGCCAGGCCCGGCGTGATATCCAGCTGCTGCAGCTCTGCCATTTCTCCCGGGCTGACGAGGATTACGGCCGGCGCGTCGCCGCGCACCTCAAGATCGATCTCGCCGCGGAAATGGCCCGTCTGACCCAGCACGGCCACCCCGCGCCTATCCACGCCTGACGCAGTCGTCTTCGTTATCACCCGCCCGAGCGTCCAAACCAAAGCCCCGCGAGTCGATTGCTCGCGGGGCTTTGTTCTTTTCCGAAATTGGGGCCGCGGACATCAGTTTCCGGGCCAGCCCGGGAACACGAACCGGCCTTCCTGCTGGATCAGTTCGCCGTCGGCGTAAACCGCCCCGCCGCGGCGCAGGTCGCCGACCAGATCCCAGTGAAGGGCTGATTCATTGGTGTTCCCTGTCTCCGGGTACCCCGCGCCGACCGCGATGTGGAACGTCCCCCCCACCTTCTCATTGAAGAATTCGTTGCGGCTGACATCGTCGAGGGCGTAGTTGGTCCCGAACGCAATCTCCCCGGCGTTGCGGGCGCCGGCGTCCTGGTCGAGCAGTTTCAAGAGGTAGGCCTCGTTCCGCGTTGCGCTGGCGGCGATCACCCTGCCGCCCCGAAACTCCAGTCGAACCCCCGTCACCTCCCGCCCCCGGTGGATCGCCGGGAACGTGAAGTTGACGACGCCATCCACCGATCGCGGGCCCGAGTACACCTCGCCATCCGGGAAGTTCTCCTGCCCCGAGCAGTCACACCACCTCCGTCCCGACACGTCCACGGTGACATCCGTGCCCTCGTGAGCCCGGCCGTCCGCCGAGCCTGCTTCAGACGGCGCCGTGATTCGCAGTTCGCGGCAGCGCTGCAGACGGTCCAGCAGCCGCTCGTGCTGCTCACGCAGCCGGCGCCACGCGGCCAGCGGGTCGGGCAGGTGCAGGAACCCGGCCCGGTAGACCCACTCGGCGTAATCGGTGAGCGACATGTCCGCCTCCTGGGCGGCCGCCTGGCTGGGGATCTCAGTGAGCACGTAGCGGGTTTCGCCGGCGGCCTTGCGGCGGAGCGACATGGTGAGCAGGCCGCGCCGGGCGGCCTGGGCCATCGCCACGCGCGCGGGATCGACCCGCCCGAGGTAGCGGGTGTTGCGCGGGCAGCGCAGGACCATCAGCACATCACAGCGAGCCAGGCGGAACTCCTCGAACGGGCAGACGTGCCGAAGCTGGTCATCACTCGCGTGCCGGAGCATCAGCTCATGCAGGCGCTCCGGGCGCGGGTGAAAGCTCGGATGTCCACCGGCCCTCAGCACCGCCTCGAACAGGGCCTCGACCGGCTCCATGCACTCGGGCTCGCCCACAATCGTCACCAGGTCGCCCCCCCGCACGCTGGTGGAGAAGTTCACCAGCACATCGGCCAGTTTGTCCAGTCGAGGGTCGCGCATGCGGAGCATGCTACCGCCTTGGCGGCCCGTTCAAAGTCTCTGTTACGCTCACCTCTCGGCTTGGTACCCCCCACTCCAGCCACCACCGGAGCCCCCATGATCGACGAACCGCACATCACGACCTCGGCGCCGCTGCTGACCGCCGTCATCCGGCTCACCATTCCGCGCGAGCAGATCCAGGCGGCGATGGGCCCCGCGATCGGCGAGGTCTTTGGCGCGGTGGCCACCCAGGGAATCGGCCCCGCAGGCCCGGTCTTCAGCTACCACCTGCGGATGGACCCCGCCATGTTCGATTTCGAGGTCGGCGTGCCGGTGAACCGGGCGGTGACGCCGATCGGGCGGGTGATCGGCGGGAGCCTGCCGGGCGTCAAAGTCGCGCGGACCATCCACCATGGCGGCTACGAAGGCCTCGGCGACGCATGGGGCAAGTTCTGCGAATGGATCGCAGCCCAGGGTCACGCGCCTGCGGCCGGTCTCTGGGAGTTTACGTGAAGGGCCCTGAATCCGGCCCCGATCCGGCGGGCTGGCGAACTGAGCTGAACCAGCCGATTGGGTGATTCCCTATATTGAGGGATTAGATCCGCCGGCTATCTGCCCCTTATGGTGGCAAGTTCTCTAAAAACATTTGCCGAAACAGATTTAGGCTGCATACTCCGTGAACGTTCAACGGGTCCGTGCCCCGAAGCCGCCGCGCGCTCTGGTGAGAACGGCGCGTCACCCACCCTTTCATCGTGAGAGCTCCATGAAGATCCGCACCGCGTCGCTCGCCCTGGTTTGTGGCCTGGCTGTCTCTTCCGCCTGGGCGCAGCCGCGGTTTGTCAGCATCCCCGGGTTTGCTTCGGCCGTGAACAACGGCGGCACCGTCGTGGTCGGCAGCAACGGCGACAACACCTTCCGCTGGGTGCGGACGGGAACCTCGGCCACCTTCACGCTGCTTCCCGGGGGCAAGGGCGGAACACCCAGCTGCTCGGCGAACGGCGCGTTCGTCGCCAGCGACATTGAGAACGGCGTTGATGGCGAGCTCGTCAACGGGTATCCCGCCGCGTATTACCTGGCGGGCCGCTGGTCGGCCCCGACCGGCTTCGTGAACCTGGGACTGTTTACGACCGACCGGCCGATCCCCGGGCTGGGCACCCCGATTCCCCCGGGCTATCTGAACACGCCCAGCGCGATCTCTCATGACGGCAACGTCGTTGTCGGCCTGGCCTATGTCGATGGCAATCCCCTGAGCAACTTCCGCGCGTTCCGGACCGACATCGCCGCGCGGACGTTTATCAGCCTGGGTCAGCTCGGCGGCGAGGGCTCCAAGGCCACGTGCGTCTCGGGCGACGGCAACGTGGTGGGCGGGTGGGATCGCAGCCCCACTTCAAGCGTCAACCGCCCGGCGGTCTGGCGGGTCAACCCGGCGACCGGAGTGGTGACCCAGTTCGTGTTCGAGACGCCCGCCGACGATGTCGGTGAGATTGGCGGGGTGAACTTCGACGGCTCCAGCGTCGCGGGCGGCAGCTCGGCCTTCCCCGATCAGCTCGTGCGCTGGGACTGGAACGGCACGACGTACCTCCCGACCGCGCTGGGCACGCTCAACGGCTCGGTGACGGTTGAGGGCATGAGCGCCGACGGGCAGGTGATCGTGGGCTCCTCGGGGTCGTTCTTCTTCGGCCAGCAGGCGTTCATCTGGACGCCCGCGACGGGCATGGTGGACCTGCTGGCGTATGTGACCGAGCGGGGCATCACCGGCCTGCCGGCCGGGGCGGGACTCACGGCGGCGCTGGCGGTCTCGCCCGACGGTTCGGCCATCACCGTGGGCGGTTTCTTCAGCCCGTCGGGGCTCATCACGCTGACCGGCGGCCCGGCGTGCGTGCAGCTCACCGAGGTGGGCGCCCCCAATCTGACTGAGATCTCGGCCTGCGAGCCGACAGTGATCCTGAATGTCTCGGTGACCGGCTCGGGGCCGTTCACCTACCAGTGGCGGCGCAACGGCGTGGACCTGGTTGACGGCGACACGCCGCACGGTTCTTCGATCTCGGGCTCGACGGGCTCGCAGGTGTTCATCAATAGCGCCAAGCTGTCAGACACGGGGTCGTACGACTGCGTCGTGGCCAACGCGTGCAGCTCGATCACCAGCGAGGCGCGCGTGGTGACGGCCCTTCCCCCCGGCCCGTATGACACGTGCGCCACGGCCCTCGAGACCACCGGGCCCGGGACAGTGTCGCTGGAGATGTGCGGCGCCTATATCAACGAGAGCCCGGCCTCGTGCGTCCAGGGGACGCAGAGCGCCGATGTCTGGATCCGCTACACCCCGACATCGACCGGCGACCACCGGATCACCACCTGCGGCCAGGACTCGTACGACACGATCCTCTCGACTTACAACTCGTGCGGCGGGGCGGAGACTGCTTGCAGCGGCGACTTCTGCTTCAGCCTGGCGAGCATCGACCGCATCCACCTCACTGAGGGCCAGCCGGTGCTGGTCCGTCTGGGCGTCGGGTTTGTGGCGCCCCCGGCGCCGGTGCAGGTCACCTTCGAGCTTGTCGGTCCCGCTCCGGCCAACGACCACTGCGAGAACGCCCAGGCGATCAGCGCCTCGGGTGAGCACCCCTTCGACTCGACCTTCGCCGACCGCGATGGGAACGCGACCTGCGGCTTCGACACGGGGCGCGACGTCTGGTTCGCCTTCACCGCGCCGGCCCGCGGCAAGGTCACGCTGAGCACCTGCGGAACGTTCTTCGACACCGTGCTGTCGGCCTACACCGGCTGCGGCGGAAACGAGCGTGCCTGCAACAACAGCACCTTCGAGCCCGGGTGCATCCTGCAGAGCGTCATTCCCGATCTGCCCGTGCTGGCCGGGACGCCGATCCTGGTTCGCATCGCGGGCAACGACCAGAACACCGGCGGCCCGGGGACCCTGGCGGTGATCTTCGTCCCCGCGACGGGGTGCCCTGCGGACTTCAACGGCGACTCGAACATCGACCCCGACGACCTGAGCGACTACATCGCCTGCTACTTCAGCGAGCCGCCCTGCCAGGACGCCGACTTCAACCTCGACGGCAACGTCGACCCTGACGACCTGAGCGACTACATCACGGTGTACTTCGGCGGGTGCTAACTGGCCGACTAACGGGCTGACCGACTGCCGACTGGCCGGCTGACGGGCTGACGGGCCAACTGACCAGCGCGGGCGCCCCTCCGCGTGCTAACGGCGGCGGGCGGCTCTGGCCTTCGGCCCGGCTTTCGACTTGCCTGTGGTCTTCACCTTGGCCTTGCGAGTGGTCTTTCGCTTGGTCTTGGATGAGCTTGCCGCGCGCCCTCCGCGGGCTGGCGGACCGGCCTCGATCAGGCGCCATCCCGCCATTCCGCCGGCCTTTCCCTTCTTGCTGGGGCCGGCTTCACCGCCGATCTCCAGCTCCCACAGGCAGTGGAGCCCGTAGATCTCCTCCGGGCTCATTTTCGCGCTCGTCGTGTCGAAAAGGGCGAAGGTGATCGACCCAACCATGCCGACCCCCACGTCCTTAGCCGAGCGGCCGCGGCCCTTGGGGTACTCGTACCGGAAAAGCCAGACGCGGCGGGTCTCTTTCTGCGGGGGCCAGTAGATCTCCCGGGTGTCGATCTGCTCGATCTTGGCCGGGGGTTCGCCGAATTCCATGGGGTGGCGAAGCCAGGAGCACATCTCCGCCAGCGCGCGGAAGTCCGGCTCCCGCGCCGGGGCGGGGACCAGTTCGTCGCGCCCCAGCTCGATCAGGTAGGCGACCGCCGCGGCGCTGCTGTGGGGGTCGAGGCTCATGGAGACAAGCCCATCGAGCCCGCCCTTGTCCCCGAGCTTGGCCATCGCCCAGGCGACTTCGAGGCGGACCGTATCGTCCTGATGCTTGCGGGCCAGGTCGAGCAGCGGGGCTCGGCGCCCCTCGGAGAGGAACGGCAGCGCCGCGCAGGCGCTCACAGCCTTACTGACCTGGTCGGCTCTGTTTGACGAGAGCAGCTTGGCGAGCCGCTCGCCGCCCTCTGCGGAGTCGAACGGGTGGCGCTTCAGCCCGTGCTCGCGGCAGGCCTCGTTCGCCGCGTCGAGGAGGCAGATGGCCATGAACTTGTCAGGCAGGGGCGACGCCAGCTCTGCAAAGAGCCGCTCGGCGCCCGGGTGCCCCTCTCCGAACGGCGCCAGCACAACCGACCACAAGTAGGCGTCGGTCGCGAAGGGTTTGCGGGCGGCTCTCAAGACGGCGTCGAGGCCCTCGGGGTCGCCGGAATACGCCAACAGCTTGAGTGCGAAGAGCACCTGGTCGGTGAAGGCCTTCGCCCCCCGCGCCGCGACGGTTGCATCAACCACCCGGATGAGCTCAGCGCAGACCGGGCCAAGCACGCTGCGCCGGCTGGCCCGTGGCGCGGACTGGAACGCCATGGTCGCGTCGGAGAACAACTCGGCCTGGTCCGGCGTTGCAAGCGGCGCCGGGAGCGACTTCAAGGCGGCGAGGATCGACTTGGCGGTCCAGTTGGGCTTGTCAGAGGGCTTCGTGCGGGCCATGGAGGGTGCTCCTTGTTGGGGCGGTCAGGGCGCTCCCGCGAGAGCATACCAGCGTGCGGCCGGGGGCCGCGCGCCCGCTACACTGGCGCGTCCGCACCACCCGCAAGGAGGCGCCATGCCGATTCGCCCAGTTCGCTTCGCCGACAACTCCGCCGCGCAGATCCAAACCGCCCCCGACTCTCCGCTCCTCCGAAGGCGGGCCGGCTGGTTGCGGAGCGCCGCAGTCCTGACGGCGATGAGCACGCTGGCTTGCGCCTGCTGGGCCCAAGGCCCTCAGAATCAGGGTCGTCCGGGGGCGACTCAAGACGCTCACAGCGTGATCGCGGCGGCCCGCGATCGGGTCTTTCCGGCCCTCGTCAACATCAAGGTGATCACCGTCAGCTACGGCGGCGGACGCGAGATCAAGAGCGGCGGCACCGGTTCGGGAACGATCATCTCCAAGGAGGGGCACGTTCTCACCAACGCGCACGTCACCTCCAACGGCAAGAAGTACAAGGTGACGCTGGCCGACAACCAGACCATCTCGGCGGAGCTGGTCGGCGAGGACGCGGCGACGGACCTGGCGGTGCTCAAGATCAATCTTGCCGAGGTTTCCGGGCCGCTGAACGTCGCGGAGCTCGGGGATTCCGACGCGCTGCAGGTGGGTGATTCGGTGCTGGCCATGGGCTCTCCCTTCTCGCTCTCGCGATCGGTGACGCTGGGAATCGTCTCGAACACCGAGCGGGTCTTCGCCGGGGGCTTCGGGAACGACGAGGTGGACGCGGTCGACTACATCGACGGGCGAGCGACAGGGATGCTCACCCGCTGGATCCAGCATGACGCCCTGATCAACCCGGGCAACTCGGGCGGGCCGCTCGTGAACCTCAAGGGTGAAGTGGTCGGCGTGAACACCCGCGGCGGGGCCGGTATGGGCTTCGCCAGCCCGGCGAACCTGGCCCGCGACATCGCCGACCGGCTGATCAAGTTCGGCGAGGTCCCCCGTTCGACGATCGGCTGGGCTCTCAAGCAGATCGAAAAGACCGGCGAGAAGGAAGGCGTGCTGATTACGTCGGTGACCAACAGCCCCCCCGGGCCTGCGGCCCGCGCGGGGCTGGCGCCTGGCGACCTGCTGCTGAGCATCGACGGCAAGCCCGTCACGGCGCGCTTTCCCGAGCAGATCCCCCCGCTGCTGCGGATGCTCGCCGACAAGCCCATCGGATCGACCGTGGAGCTGGTCTTCCGGCGCAAGGGCGAGACCCGCCAGGTCAAGGTGACCACCGAGAAGCTCCTTGACGAGAAGGGCGACGAGAGCCTGCTGCGGCTCTGGGGCCTCTCGTGCGAGGAAGTGACCCAGCAACTGGCTCGCGACCTGCGGATCGAGTCGCGCGACGGCGTCTTCGTGACCGGTGTGAAGGGCGGCTCGCCCGCGGCGCTGGCTGAGCCCCCGATCCGCGGGGGCGACGTCATCACCGCCGTCGGCGGGGAGCCGGTCAAGAGCCTGGGCGAGATCATCGATCGCTACAAGAAGATCATGGCGACGCCGGCGGAAGCCCCCGAGTTCGTGCTGATCGAGTTCGCTCGCGGGGTCAAGAAGAACGTCACGCTGATCAAGCCCCGCCCCTCGAAGACCGACGACCCGCCCCGCGAGGCGGCCAAGGCGTGGATCGGCATCGCGACCCAGATCGTGCTCAAGGACCTGGCCCGCGAGCTGGGGCACGAGGCCTCCACGGGTTTCCGCATCACGCGGGTCTATCCCAAGACGCTCGCTGCGCAGAGCGACCTGAAGGTGGGCGATGTGATCACCGCCATCAATGACGAAAAGGTCGCCCCCAAGGGCACCCAGGACGCCGGCGTGCTGAAGCGGCGGATCGAGCGGCTCGAGATCGGCGCCAAGACCAAGCTCGCGGTCCTCCGCGAGGGCAAGCCGGTGGAGGTCGAGGTCGCCATGGAGCGGACGCAGCTGCTCCCCGAGGAGGCCCGCAAGGACAGCAACAAGGACTTTGATCTGTCGGTTCGCGAGATCACGTTCTTCGACCGTGACGACTTCCGCTGGAACGAGAGCGTGCACGGCGTGCTGGTGACGGGCGCCGAGAACGTCGGCTGGGCCGGCCTGGGCGGCGTGAACGAGGGCGACCTGATCCAGCGGATCGACGACACCGAGATCATCGACCTGCCGACCTATCGGGCGGCCATGGAGGCGATCACCAAGAAGCAGCCTGAGCGGGTGGTCTTCGTGATCCTGCGAGGCTCGCGCTCGCTGTACAAGTTCGTCGAGCCCGACTGGAAGCCGACGCTCGAACAGAAGGGCCCGAAGGGCGCCGAGGCCCAGGGCGGCAAGTAGCCGCAACAGCGGCCTTCGCTGGCTCGAAAATGACGCCCGACGTCGCCGCCCGGCCGGCCGCCGCCCACCGCTGGACTCGCGCCGGGCGCACCCTACCCTAGCGATTCGCCCTGAGATGCACTCTTTGACGCACTTTGTGACGCACGACCGACCCACTTTTGCCTTCGGAGCCACCATGCTGACCCGCGTCCTCATCGCCTCGGCCCTGCTCGCCGGCGCCGCTCTTCCGACCCTCTCCCGCGCTGAAACTCACGCAGCCGCCCCGGCCGCCCCAGCCGCTCTGGCCGCCGGGCTGGCCCGCGGCCCCGAGTACGGCAAGCTCCTCGCTGACAAGGCCTCGGCCCTGGTCACCATCAAGTTCCTCATGAAGCTCGAGACTGGCGGGGCCGGAGACCGTGAGGAAGAGACCGAAGTCACCGGGTGCATGATCGACCCCAAGGGCCTGATCCTGTGCACGAACCTGCAGATGGGCGGCGTGCCGCCGCAGTTCGCCCGCCGCATGGGCAACTTCACGCTGACGCCGACGAAGATCAAGATCCTGATCGGGGAGGACACCGAGGGGGTCGACGCCAAGCTGATCGCCCGCGACAGCGACCTCGATCTGGCCTGGGTGCGGATCGACAGGGCCGCTGACAAGCCGTACAACTTCGTCGATTTCAGCAAGTCCGCCGACGGCAAGCTGGGCGACAACCTGCTGATCCTCGACCGACTGGGCAAGCTGTTCGACCGGGCCCCGGTCGTTACCGATGTCCGGGTGGGCGCCGTGATCCGCAAGCCGCGTCACCTGCTGTATCCCTCCGGCGTGCTTTCCCGCTATGGGGCGCCGGTGTTCTCCGAGGATCTGAAGTCGGTCGGGTTCGCGGTGATTCAGACCCCCTCGGCCGAGGACGAAGAGGCCGACAACGAGCGGGGTGACGGTCGCCAGCTGGTCATCCTGCCCGCGGCGGACGTGGTTTCCGCCACCGACCGGGCCCTGAAGACCGCCGCGGAGGGCGGTGGGGCCGCAGTGGGCGGGGGCGATGCCAAAGACAAGGACGGCAAGGACGAGCAGAAGCCGGCCGAGGTGAAGAAGGACAAGTAATCCGCGACTGGGCCCGCGAGTGGGCCCGCGACTGGGACCCCCGGGGCTCGGCCCTGGGTGAGGTCCCCGGTCTGGCCCGGTCCGGGCCTGCCCATGATCCCGGCCGTGAGGACGGGGGAGGCGCTTTTCTCGCTCCCCGCCGCTACGCTTATCGCCCATCCATCCGGCCCTTCCCGCCCAGCGTGACGGGCGGCTCGTGCAGGTCAAGAAAGTGAGCACTTCCATGTCCGACACCCCGCAGAACCAGCAGCGTCAGGTCCAGCTCCGCATCGACGAGTCGAAGATGCAGACGACCTACTCCAACACGATTCGCACATCGACGACTCCCGACGAGGTCGTGCTCGATTTCGGCATCCACATGCCCATGCCCGCCCAGCCCGGCGAGCAGACCCCCGTCATCATGCTGACGCTCGGCTCGCGCGTCGTCATGAACTGGCGCGGCGCCAAGCAGCTCGCCATCAGCCTCGGGCAGGTCATCCGCCAGTTCGAAGAGCGCAACGGCGAGATCCCCATGGGCCAGGGCGGCCCCCGTCTGGCCCAGTAAAGCCAGTTCCCAGGCCCAGGCACATCCACAGCATCGATCGATTCAGCGACCCCGGCGTTCCCGGGGTCGCTTTCATTTTCTCTTCGCGCCCACGCCCACCACACAACCTGCCTCCCCAGCGCCCGCCCCCAGGGCCCCTACTAGCATCCCGGCATGGTTATTCGTGAAGACGCGCCGATCGATGTCGCCACGCCCTCGGGGCCGATGCGGTCGTATGTCCTGCGGCCCGCCGCGGCGGGGCGGTACCCCGGGCTGGTGCTGTTCTCCGAGATCTTTCAGGTGACTGGACCGGTGCGACGGATGGGGCAGATTCTGGCGGGCCACGGCTTCGTGGTCATCATGCCGGAGATCTTCCACGACCTGCTCGCGCCAGGCGAAGTGCTCGCCTATGACACGCCCGGGGCCGATCGCGGCAACGCCTGCAAGATCGGCCGGCCCGTGAAGGCGTACGACGATGACGCCCGCGCGGCGGTCGCGGCGGTTCGGGCCCACCCGTGCTGCACCGGCAAGGCCGGGGTGATGGGGATCTGCATCGGCGGGCACCTGGCCTTCAGGGCGGGGATGAACCCTGACGTGCTCGCGGCGGCGTGCTTCTACGCAACCGACATCCACAAGGGCTCGCTCGGCGCCGGGGGCGACGATTCGCTGGCGCGCGTGGCCCGGCGAGAGTTGACCTGCGAGACGATGATGGTCTTTGGCCGCCAGGACCCGCACATCTCCCGGGAGGGCCGCCGAATGATCTACGACGTGATGACCGACGCCGAGTGCAACTTCGCCTGGCACGAGTTCAACGCGGCGCACGCCTTCATGCGCGATGAGGGCGCCCGCTACAACCCGGAGCTGGCCCGCCAGTGCTATGGCCTGGTGGTCGACCTGTTCCGCCGGAAGCTCGGCGAGGGTGACGCGGGCGGGCCCGTGGTGACGGGCGGATGAGAGATGGGCGGGGCTGCTGACGATCCGGCGATTCGGGCGATTGACCTTCTCATTGCCGCGTGACTTCTCACGACCGCCCGACCTCGGCAGCCCGTCCCGTGGCTCGACCACATCGCCCCCGCGTCGCGGCGGCCTCTGCGTGGACACCGCGATCGGCGCGGTGTCGGGCTCCGCGGCTCAGCGCGACCGCGCGGCATCCAGGATCTCAGCGACAATCACGTTGTATTCGAGGCTCGACAGAGGATCGACCTCTGTCTCACCGCGCACGACCAGCCGCAAGTACGTCCACTCATCCTTCAAAGCCCCAGGCCTGGCTGGCGGCTGCACCGGCTTGGGCTGCTTGTTCTCGGCTCGCAGGGCGAGTTCGTCCCACTTCCCGGCGTGGATCGACCCGCGCTCGGCGTACAGGTCCATCTCCTTGTTATCGTGGGTCCATGCCCAAGACGCCTGGACCACCGCCGTCGCGCCGGGATAGGTCAGCACGATCGTGGCGTCATCATCCACACTCGGGTACGCTGCCGGCCTGAGGGTCGCCCGGCTGGCGACAACGCTTGTCGGGCGACGCCCATCCATGAGCCAAGTCGAGAGCACGGCGCCATAGCACCCGAAATCAACGACCGCACCGCCGCCGTTGGCCTCCGGGTCCGTCAGCCAGCTCAGGAACTCGGGTGAGCACCCGATCTCGCGCGGACCCTTGTGCCCATGACGAAACACCATCCGGCGTAGGAGACCGAATTCCCCAGCACTGACCAGTCGTTTCGCCTCGTGGACCGACGCATACCAACTTGTTTCAAAGTTGGTGAGCACCAACACGCCGTGCCGGCGGGCAAGCGATTCGATGCGCTTCGCATCAGCGGTGGAGAACGCGAGCGGCTTCTCGATCAACAGGTGCACCCCGCGCGGCGCGCAGGCCTCCACCGCCGCGAGGTGTTCCTTGATTGAACCCATCACGCTGACCGCCTCAGGCTTGACCGCATCCAGCATGACCGCAAGCGAGTCGTACCGCAGCGATGGCTGTAGGTGGTATTTCGCCGCCAGGCGGTCAAAGAGCGGCCGGTCCGGCTCGAAAACACCCACGATCTGGATATCCGTTCGCTGCGACGCTTGCCACAGAAGTCCCTCGACATGGCCGTGGACCATGCCGATGACGGCGAGCCGCAGCGGACCAGCGGCCTTGGACAGCACCAGGGGCGACGCCGCCTCAACGGGGTCCGGGAGTTCGGCTGGACCGGTGCGGAAGCGACCAAAGTCAGCATCATGATCGCGATATGGGCGAGCCACTGCATATGAGACGGTAGCCCGGGCGATCCGGCCGCGCTCCGGCGCGCTGGCGTCCCCGTCGGCCGATCCGCGTGTGGGCGGCGAGCCGCGTCGAGCACTCCCCTTCCGGACGCTCCGGCCCGGCAACCGTCGTCAGCAACCCGCGCCGAAGTACGCGTTGAGGAACGCGTCGAGATCGCTCGGATCGACGGCGGCGTCGCCGCTAAAGTCCGCCTCGGGGCAAGGAGGCTCCGCGAACGCGCACACGATGAAGTCCGCGGCGTCGTCAGGATCGATGCGCCCATCGCGGTTGATGTCGGCGGGGCAGCACCGCTGAACCGGCACGATGCGCGCAGACCCAAGCAGCGCGGCGTCGAAGCCATGCCCCGTCAGGTCGCCAGCCCCGACGGCCTGCAGCTCATCAAACCGGAAGTAGGCCGCAAGGCCCGGGGCATCGGGCGCAACGGCGCGCCGCATGTCTCGCACAATGTCAGCCGGCTGGCGGGCGAAGTTCCAGATGCGGAACTCGTCAACGAACCCGCTGAGCATGCCGTGGTAGCTGGGGCCGCCGCCGATGGCGAGCGCGGCGGGGCCCGGGGTGTGGGGCCGCATGCCGGTCTTCTGAGCCTCGAGCATGCCGTTGCGGTAGATTCGCATGAAGTCGCCCTCGGCGCTGGCGACGAGCGCGAAATGCTGCCACGACCCGCAGATGTTCTCCGAAGGGAGGTAGTCAAGGCGGCCCAGATAAGCTGGCTCGCAGGGGCCGAAGTTGGGATTGCAGGCCCCGAAGTCCCAGTACACGCGTCCGTCCGCGAAGGGACCATGAAAGAGGTAGCGGCTGCCCTCGTCGACCGGCGACATGTTGAAGGTCGTCTGCCACGCCGGCGCTAGCACGAACTGCCAGAACTCGATGGTGATCTCCCGCGTCGGAGTCCGCTCGCCGAAGTTCAGGATCTCCGCGCGGTCAAGGCTCGAACGATCAAGCCGAAGCGCGCCGCCTGGCAGCGGGGCGCAGCCCGGCGACTCGCACGAGTCCGGCACGCCGTTGGCATCGTCGTCAGAGACGAGGCCGCCGCTGATCTCCTCGTCATCAGGAACGCCGTTGGCGTTGCAGTCGTCGGTGGCGACCATGGTCGCAGCGGCCAGCGTGAAGGCCGCGGCGGCGGTTGCGAGTGAGGCGAATGGAAGCTTCATGGGTGGTTCCTTGTCAGCAGGTGAGTCAAGCGAGCACGGACGCGGTGCGTGGCGGTCGCCGGCGGGCGAGGCGCCCCGGCGGCTCAGCACGCGCCGCCAAAGAACGCGCTGATGTAGTCGGAGAGATCGTCAGGATCGGTCACCCCGTCGCGGTTGAAGTCGGCCTCCGGGCAGGGAGCGGGCGTGAAGAAACAGGCGATGTAATCGGCGAGGTCGTCGGGATCGCTGACGCCGTCGCGGTTGAGGTCGGCCGGGCAGCGGAACTCGTAGGCCCCGATGTCGACAATCGCGCCCAGGACGCGGGTCTCGCCGGCGAGATCCAGCGTGTTCCCGGCCGGGACGGAGGTGTTTCGCCCGGTATTGATGCACGGGGAGCCGGGAGCGAGGCGGAGATCGCCGCGGTCGTCGTCGGCCGTGCCCCACAGGAGGTCGCCGCCTGCGGAGGGGGCGCGCCGGAAGAGCGGATCGGCGTCAAAGTTCCCGAGGCCGGAGAGGCCGCCGCGGATGTCGTTGTTGACGCCCGAGAGGCCGCCGGAGGCGATCGGGAGGGCGTCGCGCACGATGGTGTTGAAGATCTGCGTGGTGATGCCGTCGAAGGTGGCGATCGAGCTGGCGCCCGTCGCAGCGGAGTTAGACGCCATCGTGCAATTGGTGATCCGCACGCTCGTGCCCGGCAGGGCCACGCTCACGGCCCCGCCGCCCACATAGGGCGGGGCCGTCGCGGTCGCGAAGTTGCCCACAAAGATCGAGTCGGTGATCGTGACGTTGGCGTTGGCGATGGCCACGGCGCCCCCGCAGAGCGAGGTGTTGCCCACAAAGACGCAGTCGCGGATGGTCGCGGCATTGCGGTAGTTGACCGAGATCGCTCCCCCGAAGCCCGGTCCCCCGCCATTGCCGATGAACACACAGCGATCAAACGTCACGTTGGCCGAGCCGAAGAGCACGTCAGCGCCGAAGGCGTAGACCCCAGGGGCGGGCTTGGTGTCGGCGACCGTGCAATCCACCACGCTGGCCACGGCCTTGTCGAAGCGGAGTCCAAACCGCTGACCAGCACGGATCGTGAGGCCGTCGAGCACCGTTCCGGCGGTGGTGTCGTACAAGTCGACCACGCGATCGGAATTGTCGGAGCGCGAGGCCGGGTCGTCGGTGTCGTTGCGGTCGAGATCGCCGGAGAGGATGGTCGGGTGCAGGGCGAGGTCGCGGAGATCGGGGTCGGGACCGGCGAGCCCGGCGTACCCGCCCCTCAAGGCCAGGCCCGATGAGACCACGAACGATGACTGCCTGTCGCCCGCAGAGAGGTTGGGGGTGTAGAGCCCGCGAGCGACGCGGATCTCCGTGACGCGGGCAGGCGTCCCGAGATTGCGCGATGCGCGGGCGATCTCGAGGGCTTCCTGCAGGGAAGCCATCGGCGAGCCCCATGAGAGCCCGTTGCCCTCGGGCGACGCCGAGGCGTCCACGTAGAGCACCGCGGGGTACTGATCAGCCGTGTAGAGGAGCCGTGAGGGGATGGGGTAGATGTCGGTGGTCCCCTGGGCGTTGGAGGCCTTCACCCGCCAGAGATACACGCGGTTGGGCGCCAGAACGACGCTCGGCTGGATGGACGTGCCCGTAGTCGTTTCGGCATGGACGATGTCGGTGAAGGTTCGGTCGCGGGCGATCTCGATGGAGTAGCTCTCGGCGTTGGGCGAAGCCGTCCAGGCGAAGGTCGGCGCGGCGGCGCCCAGCAGCATGCCGTCGGCGGGGGCGGCGAAGTCGAAGTAGCCCGGGGGGGGCGTGGGGCCGCCGGGATAGAGATCTCGCAGGGCGTAGATGTCGCCGGGGCTCAGCTCGGTGGCCGCGCCGATGGTGTACTGGTGCCAGATGCGGTAGGGCGGTCGGACCTCGATGGTGAGGTCGCCATCGGTGGAAAAGTAGGCCGGGCCGTAGTGCATGATCGACCGCAGGTCGTATCCGCCTCGACGGGTGGCCGAGGAGATCACATTGAAGTTGGAGATGTGCGCGCTCTGGACCTTGGTGGTGACAATGGTCACGAAGTTTGCGCGGTCGCTGCGCTGCTGCTCGTGATAGAGCCCCAGCGCGTGGCAGGTCTCGTGGACCAGGATGCCCGGGCGAGCCCAGTGCAGGCTGCCGATATTGAGGAACTGCTCGGCGCCGGTGCGGCCGATCGCCGAGGAGCTGCTCACATCGGCGAGCGCGCCGTTGCGGATGGTGATGAACGCGACCTCGCCGTCGTAAGGCACAAACTGCACCGCGACCTTGGCCGAGATCAGGCCCAGCGCCGCGACCATCGCCGCCTGGTGCTCGGGCGTCACGCCGGGGTCGAAGCGGTAGGGCACCACGCCCTGGGGCCAGGCGACCCCGCCCGAGAGTCCCGCAGCGCGGACGCCATCGACGGGCTGGTCCTCGGGGTTGGGCGTCGTGCAACCGAAGGCGTGCGCGCTCAGGCATTCAAGCCCCGTGCGGCCGGCCCCAACGGGCGCCCCGGCGTGCGGGTCTGACTGGGCTGCGGCGATCGCCGCGAGCGAGCCGAGCGCCGCGGCGGCGGCCAGGGTGGCGAGGGCGGGGGCGGGGGCGTGCAACCGGATAGGCGACTTGGCGAGGGGGCGGTGCATGGGCCATCTCCTTTGAGAGCAGAGCGGGCGAGGGCGAGTGAGGGGGGGCGGTGGATCGGGGGCGGGGAGCGTGTTGGGGTGCGGGAATGGGCGAGGTACTGGGCGCGGTTGAGAAGCCCTGAGGGCGATCGAGTCGTTGGAGGCGCTGGCGAACCACGCCGGGTTCAATCGCAGCCGCCGAAGAACGCGGAGATGTAGTCGCTGAGGTCGTCGGGATCGACAACACCGTCGACGTTGAAGTCGGCGATGCACTCAGGCTGGATGTTGAGCACGGCGGGGGCGCTGAGCACCTGCGTGCAACCGACCGACACCACGCAATCGAAGACCGAGAGGGTGTCGGCGAGGGTCACGGCGGGAAGGGTGAGCGTGCTGGAGGAGATCCCTTGGGCGCCGCTGCTCTGGTTGAGGGGCTGGCCGTTCCGCCGCCACTGGAAGGTGTAGCCGCCGCCGCGCACGCCTATTGAGAAGCCGGCCGGGCGACCGGGCGCGACCGTGAGCGTCGATGGCTGTTGGCTGATCGACGGCGGCCGAAGGGTGCTGGGGAGCACCGCCAGTGAAGGCGGATTGAGGTTCAGGACGATCAGGTCGACAGGGCCATCCTGGGCGAATGCTCGCCCAGCGGCGACGAACGCGGCGTGCCCGCCGGTGGGATAGGAGGTTCCACGGGTCAGCTCGGGCTGGAAGTTACCGAAGCCATCGCCGAGGCGGACGCTCACGTTGCCCTGGTTTGGGCAGGCCGCGACGATGTCGGGATTGCCGTCGTCGTTGACGTCTTCGAGGACGACCCAGGCAGGGTGGCCGCCGATGCCGATGGGCAGAGGCGTGCCGAAGCCGCCGGTCTGGAGTCCCGGACCGATGAACAGGCTGGTGGACCCGGACCGCGCCAGGACGATATCGGTTCGACCGTCGCCGGTCAGTTCCCCCAAGGCGAGGTGGACGACGTCCGGCGCCAGCAGAATGGATGTCGGCGAGCCATTGGCGGCGCCGCCCTCGCCGTAACCAAAGAGACCTTGGGCCCTGTACAGGTAGCATCCATTCGTCGTCGCGGCTACGACATCGGGTCGCGCATCGCCCGCGCAATCCGCGACGGCCAGCGCGCGTGGAACGCCTTGTGACGATCCTCCGAAGTTGCCATTCGTCAAGAAGGGCGACAGCCCGCCGCTCGGATCGAGGCGCGTGATCAATGGGCGAAAGGTGGCGCCCGACAGAAGCGCGCCCACGATGTCGCTTAGCCCGTCTCCGTCAAGATCTCGGGCGACCAGGGCCGAGAGGCCTGGTCCGATCGGGTTGAAAGCGCCCGGCGTGAATGCGCCCTGAGGCCCACCAAGGTGCACGTAGCAGAGAGTGACGGTCGCGACAAACACATCCTGCCAGCCGTCCTCGTTGAGATCGATCAAAAGCACGCTCTCGGGAGTTGGGGAGGCGATGAAAGCGCCAATCTGAAACGTGCCTGAACCCGTGGCCAGGTAGATCTGCACGCCGTTGTCGGTTCCCACGGCTGCGTCGGCCCGTCCATCGTTGTTGACATCGCCTAGCGCGATGGCGGGCCCGCCGAGCAAGCCCGACGGGGTGGCGATCGGCGTCAGGACGGGGGCGGCGAAGCCCCCGGGGCACGGCGCCTGGGCGACGGCGTGCGGCGCGGCAAGTAAGGCCCCGGCGAGGGCGAGTGAGAGGTCGAGTCCGACTGAGGTTCGTTCCATGGATCGTGCTCCTTTCAGAGGCCGTCGGCGACACGCCGCTGGGTGCTGGGGGGGGTTGGGGGGTGCTGGCTGCCCTCAAGGTGAGATCTCCCGGGGCGGAGCGCCAGAAATTCGCAGAATCGCTCTGCGGTACACTCCAGCGACGTTGACAGGCTCCCGAGAAGTCCGGCCCGCCCATGTCCGCCGTCCCCCCCCCGACACCCGCGCATCCGCCATTGCACCCGGCCCCGCCGGACCCTGCGTTCACCGTCCTCATCCGGCGGGCCCGCGAGGGCGACTCGCAGGCCGCGGGGGAGCTGCTCCCCCTCGTGTATGAGCAGCTGCGGCGGGCCGCCCAACTGGCCATGAACGGCGAGCGGGCCGGGCACACCCTGCAGGCCACCGCCCTGGTCCACGATGCGTATGTTCGGCTTCTGGGCGAATCGCCCGCCGGCTTCGAGGACCGGGCCCACTTCTACCACGCCGCCGGGCGGGCCATGCGCCAGTTGCTGGTGGAGCACGCCCGGGCCCGGGCGGCCCAGAAGCGGGGCGGCGACGGCGTCCGGGCCGCCGGAAAGCTCCCCCTGGATGTGGCGGATCTGGCCTGCGAGGCGGAGCCGGCGGAAATCCTGGCGCTCGACGAGGGCATCGCACGCCTGGAGGCGGAGGACCCGGAGGCCGCGGCGGTGGTCCGGCTGCGGTTCTTCGCGGGGCTGACGATCGACCAGACCGCCTCGGCGCTGGGGTTGTCGCCGCGCCAGGTGGATCGAATGTGGTCGTTTGCGCGGGCGGTGTTGTTTCAGCACGCCCGCCAAGGGCGGTGAGGGATCCGAGCATTGGCCAAACCGTCGCTTAAGCGTGTGCGCGAGGTCTTCTCCGCCGCCGCCGAACGGCCCGAGGAGGAGCGTCGCGCCGTGATCGAGCACGAGGCCGGCGGCGATGCCGATCTCGTGGCCGAGGTGGAGGCACTGCTTGAGTCCCTCACCCGCGCCGGCGGATACCTCGACGCCCCGGCGCCCGGACCAAGCCCCGACCATCTCAGCCCCGCAGCGATCCTCGGATCCGAGGTCGGTCCCTATCGGCTGGTCGAAGTCATCGGCGAGGGCGGTTTCGGCGCGGTCTATCTCGCCGAGCAGTCGCGCCCGATCGCCCGGCGCGTGGCCCTCAAGATCATCAAGGCGGGCATGGACTCTCGCGATGTTCTGGCCCGCTTCGACGCCGAGCGGCAGGCGCTGGCCCGCATGGACCACCCCAACATCGCCAGGGTCCTGGAGGCCGGGTCGACCGGGCAGGGTCGCCCCTACTTCGTCATGGAGCTGGTGAACGGCCCGCCGATCACGCGGTATTGCGATGAGCGGCGCCTGACCCCGCGGCGCAGGCTCGAGCTCTTCGTCCAGGTGTGCCGGGCGGTGCAGCACGCCCACCAGAAGGGCGTGATCCACCGCGATCTGAAACCGGCCAACGTGCTCGTCGCGGAGGACCAGGCCGGGCCGGTCCCCAAGGTGATCGACTTCGGCATCGCCAAGGCCATCAGCGGCCGCCTGAGCGACGCCACGATCGTGACGGGATCGATGCACATCGTGGGCACGCCGGCCTACATGAGCCCCGAGCAGGCGGAGCTCAGCGGGCAGGATGTCGACACCCGCAGCGATGTCTACGCGCTGGGCGTGATCATGTACGAGCTGCTCACCGGCGGCACGCCGCACCGCTCCGGCGAACTGGCGCGCGCAGGCGCCTCCGGCCTCCGGGCCGTGCTCAGCTCCGCCTCCGCCGTCAGGCCCAGCACGCGGATCGCCAGCGCCGCCGACCTCGATCGCATCGCCGACAGCCGGTCCACCGACCCGGCCCGCCTCGGAAAGATGATGCGGGGCGAGCTGGACTGGATCGTCATGCGCGCCATCGAGAGGGACCGCTCCCGCCGCTACGACACCGCCGAGGCCCTGGCGGCTGACGTGCTCAGGCATCTCGCCGGCGAGCCCGTGCTGGCCCGCCCCCCCAGCACCTGGTATCTGCTGCGGACATTCTCCCGCCGCCATCGCGGGCTGCTGCTCAGCCTCGCAGCCGTGGCCGGCGCCCTGGTCTTCGCCTCAGTCGTTTCAACCTTGGGCTTCCTCTCGGCGCGGCGCGAGCGCGACCTGAAGGACGCCGCGCTGGTCGCTGAAGCACGACAGCGGGAAAGCGCCCAGCGACTGGCCTATCGCGCAAGCATCGCCGCCAGCATCGCGTCCATCGAGGCCAAGGATAGCAAGGGGGCGATCGCCGCCCTCAGCGACGCCCCCGAAGCGCTCCGCGGCTGGGAATGGCGCCATCTCTGGGCCCGCTCTCACGAAGCGCTCCTCACCGTCCGCATACCCGAGGGCCGCACGTCGCAAGGCCCCCTCTTCATGTCCGACGCCCTGCTGGCGGTCGGAGGCGAAGGAACGCCGGTTCGCCTCCTCGACCTGCATTCCGGACGACTCACCAGCCTGACCCGCGGACCCGCCCGGGGCTTCGCGGCGTCGATCGATCGCAGGCGGATCGCCGCGCTCACCGAGGGCGGAACGCTGCAGGTGTTCGAGGCCCCATGGGCGGCGCCCGTCTGGTCGCGCGAGGGGATTGGCCAGGTGTCCCGCTACCCCTTCACGCTTGATGGCGAGGCCCTGGCCGTCTTGCTCCAGGCGAGCCCCACCGTGGTGCTGCTGGCCGCCCGCGACGGGGCGGAGCTCGCACGCACCGACCTCGCCCCGCCCGTGCACACCCCACCCGCCCTGCTGGCGACCACCGGCGCGTTCACGCTCCTGGCCGGGCCCACCGTCCGGCGAGTCGCCCTCGCCGCCCACACGCTCGCTTCAACCGGTGAAACGGGGGCCATCGATTCCTCCGCCGTGCCGATCGCCGACGGCCGCTACGTCTCCTGGAGCTACTCCGGCGACTTCGGGTTCAAGTCTCCGGAGTCTGACCGCATCCTGTGGCGGGCCCGATCTCCCACCCGCTCTCCCCTGGCCGAACTGCGAACCACGCCAGACGGGCGGACCACGGCGACCTCAGACCGCTCAGGCGCCATCGCCACCTGGAGCTCCGAGCGGTCCGAGCCGCACGCCGTCATGCTCGGCGCCTCAGGCGTCACGCATATCGAGATCGATCCCACCGGCCGCATGGTCGCCGCCGCCGACGCCACCGGCGCCATCAGCATCTTCGACACCCGCCCGGCGCCCGTCCCGTTCACAATGCCCTACGACGCCAGCGACCACCGCTTCTGGGCCGCCTTCGCCGGGAGCGGAAGCCTCGGCGTGGCGTCGAGCTGGGGCTCGGTCGAGGCGTTCAACCCCGCCACCGGTGAGCGCCTGTGGACCAGGAGCCTCTCCCGCGCCCTGATCCCCGCTGTGGCTGTTTCCGCCGAGGGCCGGCGCGTCGCCGCGGCGGGCGCGGGCCGCAGCGGCCGACCCTTCCACCCAGCCCAGGCCGAGTTGTTCCTGCTCGACGGGGCCACCGGAGAGGTGAAAGTCCACCTGCAGCGGCTCGGCTTCGTCATCTGGAGCTTGGCCGAAGCCCCGGGCGGCGGGGCCTGGCTGGCGGCATGCGAGGACGGCGTGCTCCGCCTGCTCGACGGCGATACCGGCGCTGCGCGGGCCGCATCGGCCTCCTGCAGTGTCCCCATCGGCCTGCTGAGCGTCGCCGACGCCGCCCCCCGGGCCGTGACCCTCAACGGCCTGCTCACCGAAGGCATGCTCGATCCCGCGTCGAGCCGCGATGAGGAGGTCACCGTCTGGGATGCGCGCGCTCTCAGCGTCATCCGGGTGCTCAAGTGCGCCGGCGAGCGCACCCTCTCGGCGGCACTAAGCGCCGATGGGCGCTCCGTCGCCGCCGTGACCACGGCCGGAACACTCTGGATGTGGGATGTCGCCTCGGGTGATCTGCTCTGGACCGTCAGGGACCTTCCCGTCAGCACCGCCAGCCTCACCTTCGCCCCCGATGGCCGGCGGATCGCGGTGGCCTCAGCCGACGCGACAGTACGGATCATCGACACCCGCGACGGCTCGACCATCGCCAACCTCCCCGGGGTTTGGCCCACGGGCTGCTGGAGATTCGTGCACGATGGCCAGGCCCTCGTCGGCGCAGGTCGTTCCGTGCTTTTTCGCCTCTACGAGTCCGACAACCCAGACTCCCGCAGGACGCAACAGGAAGCGATGAAGGTCGCCGTTCGCCGCGTTCATGCGCAGGCGGCTGAGACTCTCGCCCGTCTCGAAGACCCCCTCCTGCTTTGGGAGGATCGCGCCGCGGCCGTCGAGTCCGACAGCCGGCTCGACCCGGCGACACGCAGCGCCGCGGCCGAGCGGGCCCGCCGCCTGGGCGATCGCCCCAACTACATGAACAGCGCCGCAACAACCGTCTCGCTGAGCGACGACGCCGATCCCGAATCACTCCGACAGGCCGCTCGCGCCGTCGAACGGGCCGCCGCGCTTCGGCCCGGCGACTGGGCCATCCTCAACACGCTGGGATCGCTGTACTTCCGTCTGCAGGACTGGGAGAGGGCCGAAGCCGCCTGCAGCAAGTCCGGCCAGCTCCGCTCGGCGGAGGGCGCCGCACCCCACCCTTGCGATGAACTGATCCTCAGCGCGGTCATGCTGGCGCGGGGCGATCCGGCGGGCCACACCAGGAGAGCTCACGCGCTTTCCGAGGCCCAGCGCCATGGACTCGCTGACGACCCGGAGTTCCGCTACTGGGCCGCTCGCACCGATCCGGCCCGTCGCTGATCCCCCGGCGGGCGCCAGACCATCCGCACGGCATTGAGCCATGGCGCCACCGCCCATTTCAGTGGCTGCGCAAGCAACGCCTGAGCCGCGCTCGCTCCCGCTTCCGCCCAGCCCGCCCCACTCCACCCGGTCCGGCTTCGGCGGCCTTCACATTCGTGGGGCTTGCCCGTGCCCCAGCCAAATGCCAGGTCCGCTCGGCGTGCCGCGCTTTGGCCAAGCGTTTCCCATTTTCAGTGTCCAATGAACGTTCAGGACGCGCCCCCCGGCGAAACCGGGGAGAGCGATGCGCACCCATGGCAACCGAGTTCACCACAATCCTTGCCGAGTCGGGGGGGGGTTGGACTGTCCTGCTTACGCTAGCGCTGATCGCTCAGGCGGTCTTCAGCCGAAGCGGGGTCGGCTCATCACCAGATGAGTCGGCGCAACCCTTCTTCGAAGGGCAGGTCGATCGACTCGGCCAGCGGGCAGTCCAACCTCAACAGGAATGCAAACGCCCCGGCCTTGTGGTCGGGGCGTTCGCTTTTGCCAGGTGGGTCCGCTCGTATCTAGACGAGCCGGGCTGAAGGGGCGGATGACCACAGTTCCCGGCAGCGCCCTCAGCGATGCGGACAGGGCTGGGGGCTGACAAGCCGATGGCAGAGGGCCCGCGGCGGGGCGTCCCCGCGAATCGCCCGTTTTCGGGCGGTTTTCATGGCGACTCACTCGAGGATCGGTTAAGGTGGAAGGATAGGAAAGGCCGTCTCACCTCCATCGGGGCGCTCAACATGATTAGGCAGTCGCAAGCGGGCGTGCGGAATGGCGCGGGTACGACGGCGTGTGTGTTGAACGGTGGGCGGTCCCCGCGCCCAGCTTGGCGGCCGGGGTGGCTGGCGGGGTTGGGGAGGTTGGGAGGGTTGGCGGGTGGGTTGGGAGCGCTCGCGGGCGGGCCGGCCGCCTTGGGGCAGTTCACGTTCACCGGGGCGGGGACGCCGAACAACACGTGGTGTACGCCGGGAAACTGGCAGCCGATGCAGGTGCCGCCGGCGGGATCGCCGATCATGATCGGGCCGGGGGAGCCGATCGACATGTTCACGTGCGGGGAGGGGCCGTATGCGGTGGGGCCGATCAGCACGGAGCGGCGGGTGCGGTTCTGGCCGAAGATGGATTTTCTGGCGGGTGGGATGCTGTTTGACGCGGACCTGGCGATGAACGCGGGGAACCCGTCGGTGGTGACGGGGACGCTGACCCTGTCGGGAACGGGGACGACGTTTACGTCGGGGCTGGTGGCGGGCGGGACGCTTCTGAACACGGGGACGATGCGGACGGTGCGGCTCGGATTCACGGGGCATGGAACTCGGACGGTGGGGCCGGGGGCGGTTTTGCAGAACCAGGGGCGCCTGGAGGTGCAGGCTCCGCTCCAGATGGCCGGCGGCGGAATGGTGCGGAACAACGGGGAGCTGGAGTTTCTTGCGGGCGAGGCGGGGGGCGCGACGGTGAGCGCTGGCGTCGGAGGCGTGCTGATCAACAGCGGGACGATCGGCGTGGGGTCGGGGGTCGCGGCGGTGATCGCCGGGGGCTACGAAGGGCCCGGCGCGATCAACGTGAACAGCGGGACGCTTGAGTTCACGAACGGGTTGCGGCGAATTGAGGATGCGGCCCTGACGCTGAGCATGAACGGCACGATCCTCGTGAGCGGGGGGGTGGCGCTGGACGAAATGACGATGGGGAACACGACCGTAAGCGGGGAGGGCACGCTGAAGCTCGACGGGAGCAACGTGGCCCTCGGACCGCTGACGAGCAACCTGTCGCGCGAGAGGGGCAACGGGCTCTGGTTCAGCAACCGGTCGTTCGATACGTATCCAGCGAACGTGCAATCACAGGGACTCGTTTCGTGGAGCCAGGGGACGCTACAGGGGCTCGAACCGGTGGACCAAGGGAGCCTCCCGAACCTGACCCTGGAGCCCGGGGCGCTGTGGCAGATCGGGTTCCCGGTCGAGTCGCCATCGGTGGGCCAGTTTGTGAATCTGAAGGCGCGGGTGACGAGCGGGGCGGAGGTGAGGCAGCAGGGGGAGTTCGTCATGCCCGGGTCGTTTGTTCAAGTGGAGGAGGGCGCGAATTGGACAGTGTCGGCCGGGCGGGGCATCCGCGGCAATGACAACGAGTCGGGCTTCCTCGTGAAGGGAGATCTACTCTTTCTTTCCGGGCCTCCCGCGGCGACGATCGCGCGGGTGGACATGCGTGTTGAGGGGAACGGGCGGTTGCTGCTGGGGAACACGCGCCTGGAGGTGAACAACCTCATCTTGACGGGGGTGCCGCTCTCGCTGGCGGAAAACGCGATCGTGGACATCAGCACGCTCGGGGAACTGCGGCTGCAGTGCACGATGGCGGCGACGCGGGGCTCGCCGCGGTGGGTGGGGAGCGGCAAACTGGCGACCACGGGGAACGGGCCCACGGCGACGTTCGTCCGCATCGACGACGGGGCGACGCTGACGAATGAGCTTTCGGGCAGCACAGCGGAAGATGGGTTTTTCCTGAATCACACTTTGACGAGCGGGCTGGATGATGAGGACTTGATCGGGTTCGTCGCGCAGTTCATCAACGCGGGGGACATGTACTGGCGGGCGGGTCAGATTTCGGTGAGCTGCGACTCGGATTTCGGGGATGGCTTTACGAACCTGGCGCGCCTGTACATCCAGAACCCCGTCGCGAAGGTGGTGGCGTCGTGCACGCTGGCGAACAGGGCGACGGTTCTGCACGAGGCGGGGCGGGTGGAGTTGTCTTCGCTCGGGACCATCCGCAACGAGGCGGCGTACATCATTTCGGAAGGCCTGATCGTGAATACCTTCCCGACGGGCCGTTTCGTCAACAGCGCGACGGGGACGTTCTCGAAGGTGACGCCGGGGACGACGGCGGAGATCTTCGCGCCGCTGGACAACCAGGGAACGTTGGCGGTGGTGGAAGGGACGCTCGGCATCTTTGACCCGATCGCTCAGGTGAGCGGGTCGCTGAACAACGGATCGCTCAACGGCGGCCGCTGGACGGTGAACGCGGGCGCGACGCTTAGCACCGTGGTGATCATCCGCACACTCGGCGCCGGCGCGACCGTGCGGCTCGACGGAGCGTGGCCGGAGTTCCAACCAAGCGTGAACCAGGGGTCCCTCACCCTCACGGGCCCGCGCACCTTCACCGGCGGCATCACCAACAGCGGGGGCGGCACGATCGGGGTGAACGGGCCGACGACATTCGGCGGGCCCGTGCGCGTCGAGGGGGGCGTGGTGGCCATCAATCAGGCCCTGACGGCGCCGACGTTCACCCAGACAGGAGGGCTGGTGATTCAGACTGGCGCCCTGCGGTTGAGCGGGCCGCTCACGCTTTCCGGCGGCAGCTTCGATGTGGACGGGATGGTTGAGTGGGGCGGCCTCTCGGCCAGCGTTCACGCGGCGGCGGCGACGATCCGTGGAGTGGGACAGTTGGGTGGGGTTTCGAGCCCGCCGGTGACGCTGGAGTGTTCAGGATGCACAATCTCTCCGGGGAACTCGCCGGGCGTGTTGACAGTGGATGGGAGCGTGGCGTTCGACGCCGGCGCGGTGCTGGAGGTCGAGTTCGCCGGGCTCGAGGGGGCGGGCGACCCCGTGGCGGGCCATGACTTGCTCACCGTGATGGGCCCGGCGACCCTGGGCGGGACATTGCGGTTGGCGCTGTTGGGCAGCTTTGTGCCCAGCGCAGGCGATGCCTTTACGGTTCTGACCGCGGGCGAAATCAGCGGGGCGTTCGCGGCGATCGAGGCGCCGGTGGTGCATGACGGCGCGGTGCGGGCGCGGGTCGGCGTCGAGCCGGCGCCGGGCGGCGAGGCGGTGGTGGTGCGGTTCCTGCTGGCTGAGGACTTTAACGGCGACGGGCTTGTGAACCCGGACGACCTCTCGGACTACATCACCACATACTTTGACGTCCCCCCGGGCCCGGCGGCGGACTTCAACCTGGACGGTGTGGTGGATCCCGACGACCTGTCGGATTTCATCACCGCGTACTTCAACTGATCGCGCGTGCGCAGGCGGCGGCCCGGCAATCGCTTGGCTGCTTGGCTGTTGTGCAGGCGGGCGCACAATCAGGCGGACCTCAGGACCGCAGGCCCTTCTCGTACTGCATCGCCGATACCGAGTTGCCCTCAGTGTCCTGAAACTGGATGAGCGTGCCGACGCGCTCAATCAGGAATGGCTTCATGACCACCGTGCCGCCCGCCTTCTCGACCGCCGAGGCGGTGGAGCGAACATCCTCTGACCTGCCCCCCAAAACCTGATCCACCAACTATGAGAGTCCCGACGGGCCGC
>CAZSZO010000002.1:0-201578 GCA_964611125.1 uncultured Phycisphaeraceae bacterium
CGCGAGATCTTCCGCCAGCAGGTCGAGTCGGGCGCCGTGCGCCCTGAGGACGACGTGGCCATCACCTCCGATGCGCGGACCAACGCGCTGGTGATCTCGACCAGCGGGCGCTCGTTCGCGGTGGTCGAGGGGCTCCTGGCCAAGCTCGACGGCGAGGCGATGAACCCGGCGGTGGGCCTGCATGTCATCCCGCTCCAGGCGGGCAACGCGGCCCAGCTGGCCCCGCGGATCCTGCAGCTGATGCGCGAGCGGATCGACGGCATGCAGCGGTCGGGGTCGGTCGCCCAGCCGCGCGATACGTTCTCGGTTCAGGCCGAGCCGGCGACCAATTCGCTGATTGTCGCCGCGAGCGATGAGAACCTGGCGATCGTGAAGCAGCTGGTCGAGGTGCTGTCGCGCGGGGCCGAGGCGCTCGCCGGCGCCCAACTGGTGGAGGTCATCGGCGTCAAGTCGGCCCGGGTGGACCAGATGGCCCTGGCCCTGCGCGAGCTGTACGTGGACAAAGCCAACCGCGAGCGCGGGGCCGATGCGGTGCGCGTGCAGGCCGACCAGCGGCTCAACGCCCTGGTCGTGACGGGCACGGCCCAGGATGTCGACGCCATCCGCACGCTGGTGAAGCGGCTGGACGCCACGCCGATCACCGCCGTGACCGAGATTAAGCGGATCGAGCTCAAGAAGACCGACGCGGTCGAAGTCGTGCGGCTCCTGCAGAACGTGCTGGCGGGCCGGCCGCTGTCGGGCGGCGGCGCCGTGGGCCAGCGCCAGGCCCTGGTGCTGCGGTTCATCAAGGACCAGACCGCCGGGGCCCTGGGCGACGGCGCGGCCAAGCCCGTGACCGAGGCGGAGATCTCCGGCGCGATTCAGGAGCAGGTCACGCTGACGCCCGAAACGCGGACCAACTCGATCGTCGTGAACGCGCCTTCGCAGCTCATGGTGCTGATTGAGAACCTCGTCTCCGACATCGACACCACCGCCGCGGGGGCGCGGACCATCGAGATCTTCGAGCTTCAGCACGCCGACGCCCGCGCCATGGCGGTGGTGCTGCGCGAGCTGTTCAACCTGCGCCAGCAGGGGAACTCCCTCGTGCTCGTCCCCGAGCGCAACGCCGCCCCGGGCGGGGCGGGTGGGGGTGCGGCGGGGGCGGGTGGAGCAACCACGGCGGGCCCGCCGGCCGGCGGGGTTGGCGGCGGGGCGGGGAGCTTTGGCGACGGCAGCCAGTTCTTCCCGACCCTTGACGAGCGCCAGGCCCTCTCGATCACGATCGATGCCCGCACCAATTCGCTCATCGTCTCGGCAACCCCCGAGTATGTTGACGAAGTCCGCAAGGTCGTGACTCGTCTCGACGCCCGCGAGGTGAACGAGCGCGAGAACCTCACCGTCCGCCTCCGCAACGCCAAGGCGCCGGAGGTGGCCCGGACCTTGCGCGAGTACTTCACCGAGGAGTCCAACCGCGTCCGCCAGCTTCTCGGGCCCGACCGCGTCGGGTCGCTGGTCACGCAGCTGGAGCGCGAGGTGATCGTCCAGGGCGATGACAAGAGCAACAGCCTGCTCGTGTCGGTCTCGCCCCGCTACCGCGAGAAGGTCGAGCAACTCGTCCGCGATATTGACGCAACGCCCCCGCAAGTGCTCATCCAGGTGCTGCTGGCGGAGGTCACGCTCGACCGCGCCGGGCAGTTCGGCATCGAAGCGACCTTCGGCCCGTTCGGGGGCGATCAGGTCCGCGGAGGGTACCTCGGCGCCGGGTCGCCGATCGGCACGGCGCTGGGCGTGCCCAACTTCTCGGTCTCGTCAGTCGACTTCAACCTGCTGATCCGCGCGCTGGAGAGCCAGGGGCGGCTGGAGGTTCTGTCGCGTCCGCAGCTCACCGTCCGCAACAACGAGAAGGCCCATTTCCAGGTCGGTCAGAACATCGGCCTGGCCGACTCGCTGCAGACGTTCTCCAACGGCACCACGCAGACCAGCATCCGGCGCGAGGACGTCGGCATCATCCTCGACGTCACGCCCTCGGTCTCGACCGACGGCTACATCCGCATGGACGTGCAGCCGACCATCTCCTCGCTCTCGGACCGCACCACGCAGATCAGCGAGCAGATCCAGACCGCCATCGTCGACAAGCGCGACCTGCAGACTGTTGTCACGGTGAAGGACGGCGAGACCATCGTGCTGGGCGGCCTCATCCAGAACCGCGAACAGGATTTCAAGACCAAGGTGCCCGGCCTGGGCGACATCCCCCTGCTCGGCGAGCTGTTCCGTTCGACCAAGACCAGCCAGACCAAGACAGAGCTCCTGGTGCTGCTGACCCCGCGCGTTATCCGCTCCGCCGAGCCCGGCGCCGAGATCTTCCAGCGCTCGATCCGCGAGGATGAGATCAACAACCTCTCCAAGACCGGGCAGATCCGGCGCTGGCTCCCTCCCGATCCGCCGAGCCCGGGCCAGGGCGCGGCGGAGCCCAACGATCCGCGCGTGCCGGGCGCCGGCCGCCCGCGCCCGGATGACGATGGCCCGGAGATCAAGCCTTGACGCCGCCGCGACGCATCGCATCCGGCCTGGCGGGCCGCACGGGGCACATGGCGTCCGTGCTGGCGACCCTGCTGGCGACCCTGCTGGCGGGCCTGACGTGCGGGGCGTGCGTCAACGACGGACAGGGTCCGCGCGAGCAGCCCAGGCCCCTCCCCAAGCAGCCCGCAACGCTCGTGGCCACCCGCCTGGTGTTCAGCGTCGGCGTCTTCTCGACCGACGCCGACAACAACGGCCGGGCCGACACCTTCGACGTGAGCGTCTACCTGTTCGACGAGAACTACCAGTACGCCATCGCCGTGCCCGGGACGCTCATCTTCACGCTGGCTGACAAGAACGGCAAGACCCTGGCTCGCTGGACCTTCGAGCCCGAGCGCTCGGCCAAGCTGGTTAAGCAACTCCCGCCCGGCTGGGGGTACTCGATTCAGCTCAGCCTGCTTGACGTGGGCGGTGATGAGTTCGAGAGCCAGACCGCCGAGTTCGCGTGCGAGTTCGTGCCGTCCAACGGCCCGGCGGTTCGCTCGCGGAACCGACCCGCGGTGCAGATCGGCAAGATCCGGTAGCCGCCACACTCACCCGCCAGACTCACTTGGCGTGGCGCTGGATGATCGCCCAAGCCGCCTCGTCGGCGGCCTTTTCGCCCCGCTCGCCCTGGTTGCAGCAGACCAGCACCGCAAAGTCCTTGGCGGGCGCGACCCAGACCACGCTGAACCACAGCGTGTTGCTCCCGCTGTGCGTCAGCACGAGGCGGTCCCCCTCGGGGCCCGCCCAGGGGCGTGTGTCGCGGAACCACCCGAAGGCATAGGCGTTGAGCTTGTCAGGCGGGGCGTGCAGCCGGTCGAAGGTCTCGGCCTTGAGCAGCTCGCACCGGCGCTGCGGGTTGCTCGCGTGACCCCGCAGGTGCAGCGTCACAAACCGGGCCCAGTCATCGAGCGTGCAGTGCAGCCTCCCCGCCGGCGAGACCGCGATCGGGTTGTCCGCGGCGACGCCGCTGCGCCGCGTGGGGTCGGGTTCCTGCGGCTTGCCCGACTTATCGTGCCCGCGCGGCTGGTCGGGCCCGCCTCCGCCGGGGCTCCCAGGGGCTCCCCATCCGCAACTGGTCATGCCCAGGGGTTTGAAAAGCCGCTCGGCCATCAGCTCCTCATACGGCTTGCCCGCGACCGTCTCGCAGAGATGCCCGGCGATGGCGAACCCGGCGTTGGAGTATTCGAACTGCGTCCCCGGCGGGTTGGTCGGCGCCCGCCGCACCACGCCTTCAAGCAGCACGCGCCGCTGCTGCGTCGGCGTACCGGTGGCGGTCCAGAGCCTGCCCCACAGCCCGCCCGCGCTGAGGTCCCCCGGTGCGCCGGCCCGGTTGGTGCACAGCTGCGCGAGCGTCGCCCCGCGGAAGCCCTCGTGCATCTGGTCCCTCAGCTGGGGGAACGCCTCCGCCAGGGTGGTGTCCCAGCGCAGCTCGCCGCGTTCGACCATGATCGCCGCGAGCGTCGCCGTGAACGCCTTGGTGTCGGATCCGAGGTGCCACAGATCAGCCGTGGTCACGCGGGCCTCGTGCCCGGCCTTCCGCACCCCCACGGCGCCCAGCGCGGTGACCGAGCCTCCGGACACCACCGCGGCGCCAAGGGCGGGCACCTTGTTTCTCGCCCGGATGGGTTCGAGCAGGTCATCGAGCGGCTGCGGCGCCGCCAGGCCGGGCCGCCCAGGCTCCGCCGGCGGGGCCGCGGCCGACGCCGGTCGGGTCGCCGCGCCCTCGGCGCTCGCCCCCCGCACCCAGCCTTCCGCCACCAGCACCGCCCCGCACGCGATCATCAGTCTCAGCATGGCTCATTCCTCCAGCGCGCCGCGCAGCTCGGTCACGCTCGATTTCCCTTGTGACGCCACCCAGCCTTCCAGCCCCTTCACCACCGCCAGCGGCGAGCGCGGATCCGCAAACAGCGCCGCGCCCATGCCCACCGCCGTGGCCCCGGCGAGGATGAACTCCGCCGCGTGCTCCCAAGTGAGCACCCCGCCGAGGCCGATGATCGGTGCGCCGCCTCCGGGCGCGCCCCCCGGGGCGCCGCGCAGGGCGCGGTGCACATCGCGGACGAGCTTCACCGCCACCGGGTGCAGACCGGCCCCTGAGAGCCCGCCGGTGACGTTGGCGAGTTTGGGGCGGCGCGTCCGGACGTCGATCGCCATCGCGGGGATGGTGTTGGAGATCGTCAGGCCGTCGGCGCCGGCCTCGACGGCCGCCCGGGCCACCGCCCCGATCGCCGGCGTCATCGGGCCCAGCTTGACCAGCATGCGTGCGTGCTTCAGCACCGGCCGCACCGCCCCCAGCAACTCGCGGAGTGATTCGCACGACGAGCCGAATTCGACCCCCGAGTGCACATTGGGGCAGGAGACGTTCAGCTCCACCGCCGGGATGCTCGGCGTGGGCGGCGCCGCGAACTGGTCGAGGTTCGCCGCGACACGGACATAGTCATCGATCGAGAACCCCGCGACAGAGGCGAAGACGGCGCACGGGACCTTGCCAGCCCGGGGGGCGAAATGCTCCAGAAACGCGTCGAGGCCCATGTTGGCCAGCCCGATGGCGTTGAGCATCCCCGCCGGACCCGCGTCAAGAATCCGCCAGACCTTGTTCCCATCGCGCGGGAGCGGGGTGATCGATTTGGTCACCAGCGCCCCGACCCGCGACAGATCGAGCACGTCCTGCATCTCATCGAGGTTGCCAGCCGTGCCCGCCGCGAGAATGACCGGGTTGCGCAGCGGAACCCCGGCGAGCGATGTGGCGAGCAGGGTGGACATGCGGGCAGCATAGCGGGAGGACGGGCCTGTGCGGATTCCGGACGGGTTGACAGCTTAAGTTGTATGTGCAACAATTCGGTCGTGCCCCCTGCCCGGTCCAAGCCGAACCCGTCCGAACCGACCCGACGCCCCACGAGCGGCGCCGGGGCGGCGGTCATCCCCGCCCGATCCGAGCCAAGCCCGGCGATTCGTGAGATCGCATCAGGCTGCCTGGCTGTCCGGGCCCGCATGCTCTCGCGGGCCGTCAGCGCGATCTATGAGCGGGTGATGGGCTTCTCGGGCTTCACCATTTCGCAGGTGAACATCATGGTCGCCGCGGGCATGATCGGTCCCTGCGCGCCGGGCCGCCTGGGCCGGGCTCTGCACATGGAGCGATCCACCGTGAGCCGCAACATCGAGCGCCTGCTCGCTCAGGGGTACCTCCTGGGCGGCCCCGAGGGGAGCGAACGCATCCGCGATGTCCGCCTGTCGGCCCGCGGCGTCGACGCTGTGCACGCCGTGCTCCCCGCCTGGCGCCAGGCCCAGGAAGAGGTCGGCCAGCTTCTCGGCGAAACCGGAGTGGGCGCCCTCCATCGCCTCGGGTCGCGACTGAGCACCGCGTCGCGAGCCCGCGGCCGGCGGCGCGAGGCGCCCGCAGCCGGCAAGATCCCAACGACCCCGATGCACCCCCAAACCGACTGAACACCCGCCCCATCGGTCCCAGGGGGGCCCACCCAGGCCTCACCGGCGCCTTCGGGCTTCCTGCCCATCTCTCGACCTATCAGTTGCAGATACAACAAGATCGCCCGCCCACCCATACCCACCCCCCACCCCCCTCTCACCCCCGCCTCACCGGATCCCCTCATGAACCCCACCCGATCGACGCTGAGCGAACTGTCCGCGGGCGATACCCCTGCTTCGGCGGCTTCGCCATCCGCCTCACCGCCCGTCGCCTCCTTCACGCCCCCGATGGGCCTGACCGTCTCCGCCGGCGCGAAGCACTTCAGCGCGGCGGAGCTCCGGCGGATCTGCCTGGAGGCCGGCGCGGCGGACGCCGGGTTCGTGGAGGTTGATCGACCGGCGCTGGCGGTCGATCGGGGCGACATCCTCACCGTGCTGCCGCGCGCCCGGACGGTCATCAGCCTGGTGCTGCGGATGACGCCCGAGAGCGTCCGCAGCCCGCTGCGGAGCGTGGCCAACACCGAGTTTCACGCCGTGGGCGATGAGGTCAATCACGTGGCCCGCCGGGTGGTCGACCAGCTTCGGCGCGCGGGCGTGCAGGCGGTGAACCCCGGGATGGCCTTCCCGATGGAGATCCAGCGGATCCCCGAGGGCAAGCCCTGGGTTGTGAGTCAGAAGATCCTCGCCGAGCAGGCGGGACTGGGCCGCATGGGGATCCATCGCAACGTGATCCATCCGCGCTTCGGCAACTTCATCCTGCTCGGCGCCGTTATCTGCGACGCCATCGTCGACGACTACGGCCGCCCGCTTGATGACAACCCGTGCGTGAGCTGCAAGCTCTGCGTCGCCGCGTGCCCGGTGGGGGCGATCTCGCCGGAAGGGCAGTTCAACTTCGGCGCGTGCTCCACGCACAACTACCGCGAGTTCCTCACCGGCTTCACCGACTGGGTCGAGACCATCACCGAGTCGGCCGGGGCCCTGGGATACCGCCGGCGCGTCGAGGACCCCGAGACCCTGTCGATGTGGCAGAGCCTCGCCTATGGCCCGAACTACAAGGCGGCGTACTGCCTGGCGGTGTGCCCCGCGGGAACCGATGTCATCGGCCCGTTTGTCGAAGCCCGGGCCGCGCATGTCGAGGCGGTGCTGCGCCCGCTGCAGCAGAAGGTCGAGCCGCTCTACGTCGTCAAGGGCTCCGACGCGGAGGACTACGCCCGCAAGCGGTTCCCGCACAAGCGGCTCCGCTTCGTGCGCAGCGGCCTGCGCCCGACGTCGATCTCGTCATTCCTCAGCGGCATGCGCCTGCAGTTCCAGCCCGGGCGCGCCCACGGGCTCGACGCGGTGTACCACTTCCGCTTCAGCGGGCGCGAGGCCCGCGACGCCACCATCACCATCCGCGATCGCACGCTGACCGTCGCCGAGGGGCTGCAGGGCCGGGCGAGCGTGACCGTCCGCGCCGACTCGCAGACCTGGGTGAAGTTCGTCCGCAAGGAGGTCAGCCTCCCCTGGGCATTGCTCACCCGCGGGATCCGCATCTCCGGGTTCCTGGGCGGGGCCCGCCTGATGGCCGCGTTCGGCAAGTGCTTCCCCTGAGAGCCGCTTGGCTCCGCCGCGTTCCGCCCCGTACCCTTGGCCATGGATATCGCCTCCCGCATCGCCCAGTTCGAGAACATGGCCCAGGCCGATCCGACCAACGAGATGGCCCACTTCTCGCTCGGCCAGGCCTATGTGCAGGCCGGCCGCCAGAAGGACGCCGCCGAGAGCTTCCTCCGCTGTGTCAGCATCAACCCCGAGCTCAGCAAGGCCTATCAGCTCGCGGGCGAGGCTCTGATCAAGTCCGGCGACACCCGGAAAGCCGCGGCGGTGCTCGCCCAGGGGTACATCATCGCCGCTCAGAAGGGCGACCTGATGCCCAAGAACGCCATGGGCACGCTCCTGCGGAGCATGGGCGAAACCCCGCCCGAGGTGCAGGAGCAGGCGCCCAAGGGCGCCGGGGCCGCCGCGGCGGACGCCGGCCCGCACAGCGGCGCGGTCCCGGAGGGCAAGATCGTCTGCCGTCAGACCAGCCGCCTCGGGACCCGCTTCACCCGCCAGCCGTTCAAGGGCCCGGTTGGCGCGTGGATCGCCGCGAACATCTCCAAGGAGACGTTCGACCTCTGGATCAAGCAGGGCACCAAGGTGATCAACGAGCTCCGCCTGGACCTGTCGCGCGACAAGGACCAGGAGGTCTACGACCAGCACATGCGCGAGTTCCTGGGGATCGATGACGCCGTACTCGCGGAGATCACGGCCGGGAAGGCGTGATCGGCGTGGTCGGGCCGGGCGCCAGCGCCTCGGCGTGCTCGATCCAGCCCCCGCCCAGCACCACATTGGGTTCGTCCGCCGAGTAGAGCACGATCGCCTGACCGGGCGTCACGGCGCTCTGCGGGTGATCGAATCGCACCTCGAACCGGCCGCGCCGCCCGCTGGGCGAGGGCGGCCCATCCGGCGACGCGGGAGCGATGGTTCGCACGCTCGCGCGGGTGGCCTGGCTGTTGTAGCGGTGCTTGGCCAAGCAGGGCGTCCAGTCCGTCAGGGCGCCCTCATCAACCAGCCAGTTCGCCTCGCCGGCGGTGCACGCAGCCGCGAGCAGCAGCTCCGGTCGGCCGACGGTGACGGTGTTCGCCCCGGCGTCCTTACCCACCACATAGATCGGATAGCCCAGGGCCACCCCGACGCCCCGCCGCTGCCCGAGCGTGAAGCGGTGCTGCCCCTGGTGCTCACCCACGGCGTTGCCCGCGGTGTCCAGGATCGCGCCGGGCCTCGCCAGCTCCGGCCGTCGCCGCTCCACCAGCCCGGCGTAGTCGTTGTCAGGGACGAAGCAGATCTCCTGCGAATCGGGCTTGTCGAAGACCGGCAGGCCCAGCTCCCGGGCCAGCGCCCGCACATCGGGCTTGCTCATCCCCCCGATCGGCAGCAGCATCCGCCCCAGGCGCCCGCGCGGCACGCCGAAGAGCACATACGACTGATCCTTCTCGTGATCGAGCCCGCGCAGCAGGCGGGGCGATCCCGAACTCGCCGCGGCCACCCGGGCGTAGTGCCCGCTGGCGACGAACTCCGCGTCGATCTGGGCGGCGTACTCGCGCAGCTTGCCGAACTTGAGCCAGTCGTTGCAGCGGACGCACGGGTTGGGGGTGCGGCCCGCCGCGTATTCATCGACGAAATAGTCGATGATCCGCCCGAAGTCCTTCTTGAAGTTCACGACATAGAACGGAATCCCGAGCTGGGCGGCCACCAGGCGGGCGTCGGCGGCATCGTTGATCGAGCAGCACCCCTGGTGGCCGATCTTGAGCGGGCGCGAGGCGCCGGCGCGCGCGCACGCCTCGCCCTCAGCCGGCTGAAGCTGATCCAGGGCCTCGCCCGGTGAACCCAGCCGCATGAACACCCCGACGACATCGAAGCCCTGCCGCAGCAGCAAGGCCGCGGCGACCGATGAATCAACCCCGCCCGACATGGCGCACAGCACCTTCGGCCGGCGGGGGGCGCCCGGCCGGCCAGCGCCGCCCGGGTCGTTCGGAGTTGGGCCATCGCCGCTCATGTGGACGATCGTAGGGTTGGCCCGCGCGGGCCTCCCCGCCGGGGGCTTTGCGCCGTCAGCGCGAGGGCCGCGTCAGCGCGAAGCCCGGGCCCCGCCGGTCCGCTGCAGGCGCTCGGCCCGCTCGCGGAACCGGGCCTCCCGCTCCTCGGCCGAGGCGGAGTTGTTCACCGCCCAGCGGCAGGTCGAGGCGAGCGACCAGCTCGCGGAGTTCAGCAGCCACACCGCGGGGGACACCAGCACGCAGTACAGCGTCACCGCGATCGCGAAGAACGCCAGCGACAGCCCCATGGCCCACTCGATCATCGGGATGAACGCCAGCGTCGCCGCCACCACCGGCAGGCCGAACGTCAGCCCATGAAAGCGGTTGGTGGCGTAATCGTCGGCCGAGATGTGCCCGAGGTCATAGAGCATCAGGCACGCCGGCGGGGCCGTCAGCGATGCGATGGTCGCCGCGACCCACGCCCCCACCGCCAGCGCGAAGCCCACCGGGTCGGCGTGCCCACCGGTGAGCGACGAGGCGAGCGTGAGCCCCGCCGCGACGGGCCAGAAGGCCTGGCCCAGCCGCAGCATCCAGCCGAACCACGCTGGCCGGGCCGCGAGCATGTCTGCGGGGGTGGGCGTGGGCAGCTTCACGTCTCGCCCGGACGCCCGAGCCGCGATGAGCATCAGCCCGGCCCACCAGGCCAGCGCGCCAGGCACAACCGCCGCCATCAGCACGGTGCTGACCATCGTGCGAGGCGCCGGCAGCATGCCCGTCACGCGCACCGCCGAGATCCCCCACACCAGCAGCCAGCCGCCCGAGAGCAGCGTGACCCCCCAGGCCGCCAGCGTCATCCCGCGGGCCAGCCGGGCCAGCTCCGGGCGCGGGTACTCCGCGAACTTCGGCCCCTTCACCGCGCCGGAGGCGAAGGGGATCAGCCGCCCGCACTCCGGGCACTTCCCACCCGCGTGCAGCCCTTGCAGGTTGTAGCCGCAGGCGCAGGCCCGGGCCCGGTCGATGGTCTTGCCCAGCGTCTTCTCAGCCAGCCATTTGGGATCGATGCTCATCGCCCCGCCCCTCCACCGGGCGTTGCCCGCCGGATCCGCGCTTCCTCTCGCCGGGCCCGACGGGCGCTCCGCTCTTCATCCGCCTCCGCGTGCCGGGCCGCCCACGCCAGTGTTGACCCCAGGGCCCCCAGCCCGAGGGCCAGCATCACGATCAACACCCCGCCGCCCAGCACCACGCCAACGACGAAGCCCCCGCGAATCCAGAACGCCAGGGGGCCAAACCAAACGCCCAGCGAGTGCAAGATCAGCAGCGGCGGCAGCAGCCACAGGCACACCCGGAGCCGCGCCGCCTGGTCGTCGTCGCGCCCGCCCTCGGCCAGCATCGTCGCCAGGCAGCAGACGGGGATCAGCCCCGCCGCGCTCAGCGCCCGCAGGACCGGGATGCTCCATTCAACCACCGTCCCGGCCAGGCGGACATCGAGCGAAAGCCAGAGCCCCATGGCCGCCGCGAGGGCCGGGAAGACCGCGCCCGCTCGGCTCAGCAGCCGCAGGTTCGCCCACCAGGGTGGCGGCTGCAGCGCCACATCGCGATCCTCGAGCCTGGGCATGATCGTCAGGATGATCACCCCGGCGATCCACACGAGCCCCACCGCCAGCGTCACGCCGTGCGCCAGCACCTTGGCCCAGGAGTATGGCTCGGCGTCGGCCCAGGCGAAGCACAGCGGCAGCAGCAGCGCCGGCCCGGCCATCAGCCGCGCCCCGATGGCCATCAACCGCAGCCCGGCGGGCGGGATCTCGATCGCATCGCATGAGGCCACCTGGAGGCTTACTCCGTGCCGCTTGGTCGCGCCGCACTCCGGGCACGCCGCGTCGCGCGCCAGCCCGATCAGGTTGTACCCGCAGCCCGGACACGCCAGGTCGTGGTCGATCGGCGGCCCGCCCCCGGCCGCCCGGCGGGACCTCTCAACAGCGCTCGCCAGCATGCTCGGGTCGATGGGCACGTGGTGGGGTCAGTGTGGAGGGTCAGGAGGGGTTTGAACCGTGGGTTGAACCGGGAAACTACACCTTCGCCGTCTCCGCCGCGAGCACCGCGTTGCGGAACATCGTCAGCCCCGGCGTGGGCAGCGACCGCAGCGCCGGATCCAGGCGGGTCCAGTACGGGTGGCGGGTCCACTCCAGGTAGCGTTCGGGGTGGGGCATCAGCCCGAAGATCCGCCCGCTGGGGTCGCAGATCCCCGCGATATCGCCCTGGCTGCCGTTGGGGTTGTCGCCTGAGGCGTACCGCAGGGCCACCTGGCCGGACCGCCGCAGGCGGCTGATCACCTCCGGCGGGGCGACAAACCGCCCCTCGCCGTGGGCGATGGGCAGCTTCATCACGTCGGCGCGCAGCGACGGCGGATACGCCTCACCGAGGCCGCGCGTCCACACGCAGGGCGACTCCGCCGCGCTCGGGGCCTCGATGCCGAACCAGCCGTCAACGAAGCGGCCCCCGGCGTTGAAGGTGAGCGCCGTCTCCTGCGCCGGCGGCTGATCCTCCGGCCATACGCCCCCGTCCGGGCCGGGCAGCAGCCCCGCCTGCACGAACACCTGGAACCCGTTGCACACGCCGAACATCAGGCTGCCGCGCCGCGCGGCGTCGCGCAGGGCCGGGTACAGCCGCCGCCGCATCCGGGCCGCGAAGATCCGCCCCGACGCGATGTCATCACCGTATGAAAAGCCGCCCGCCACCGCCACGATGTCGTACGCCTCCAGCCGCGCGGGGTCGTCGATCAGGCGGTCAAGGTGCAGAAGGGTCGTCGCCGCACCGGCCAGCTGAAACGCGCGAACCAGTTCGCCATCGCAGTTGGTCCCGGCGGCACGAAGAATGAGCGCGGCAGGCATGCCCGAGTCTAGGGTCCTGTGGCGCTCCTAGCCTGCGCCATGGAGCTCACGGCCTTCGAGACGGTCCCCGACAGCGGCTTCATCCTCGAACCCGCCCCGCTGGAGCGGGTCTGGATGGACCAGTCGCACAGTCGCTTCGCCTACCGCTGCCTGCCGCTGGTCATGGCCAACCAGGCCGGTTGGGTGGTCCGCTGCCCCGTCGGCCTCGGAGCCCGGTGGATCCCCACCGACCAGCCTGATAAGTCGGTGGAGGTTGTCTTTGATGCCGAGCCGACCGGCTCACCGACCGGCCCCCCGGCGGCCGCCCGCTGGTCGCGCTGGGTCAGCAGCCACTTTGGCTCGGGGATTCTGACGTTCTCGTTGCCCTGGCTGTTCCGCACGCCGCGCCCGATGTGCCTGCGCGTCTCGGGGCCGCCGAACTGGTGGAAGGAGGGCGCCTTCGCCCTTGAGGGCCTGGTGGAGACGTTCTGGAGCCCATACACGTTCACGATGAACTGGAAGCTCCTCAAGCCGCGCCAGTGGGTGCGATTCGAGAAGGGCGACCCGATCTGCTTCCTGCAGCCGCTCGACCCCGCCGCGGCCGAGGAGCTGACGCCGCGCTTCCGCCCGCTGGCCGACAACCCGCAGCTGAAGGCCGAGCTGGAAGCCTGGATGCAGGCCCGCACGCAGCTCATCCACGACCCCAACCGCGGCCAGCAGTGGCAGAAGAACTACTACCAGGGCCAGACCATGTCCGGCCGTGAGGATCCGCAGCACCGCAGCCGCCTGCAGGTGAAGCCCTTCGAGACGGCGACCGGCCCCGCAGACGCGTAGGGCCACCTGGGCCACCTGTGCCAGCAGTGCCGCGGACCCTGCCGAGCGGTCGGTCGAACGCGCAGGCGCGTTTCGGCCTTTCAGCACCCGCCAAAGAACGCGGCGATGAAATCCGACAGGTCGTCCGGGTCAACCGACCCGTCGAGGTTGAAGTCGCACGCCCGGTCGCTCGGCACGCTGAAGAACCCCGCGATGAAGTCCGCAAGGTCGTCCGGATCCAGCGTCCCCGACGCGTTGAAGTCCGCGTCGCACACCCGCGCGTTCACAAGCACCACCCCTGTCGCGCGTCCAAACAACACATTGGCGCTGAACCACCCGCGCCGGTCGATCGGCCCCGGCCCGCCGTTGATCGCTGTAATCGCCCGCACGCTCCCATCGGGGAACGTCACGGTGTCGCCCGGCCGCAGGATCGGCCGGCGGGCCCCGTCGCGCTGCACGTGCCACAGCCAGTTCACCGGCCCGTTGTTGCTCACCATCCCCCCGAAGACAATCTCGCCCCGCTCATCGATCACCGGCGAAAGGAAATCCCCGAAGCGGAAGCGGATCGTGCCCACCCCCGTCGCTTCGCCCCCCAGCACCACCGGGCGCAGCGCTCCCCCGCCAACCGTCGTCCAGATCCCCGCCGTCGAGAGATTGAAGTTCGACGGCGAACGGGCGAGCCCCGCGAACACCGCCTCACCCGCATCGTTCATCCGCGGCTCGGTCTGGAACGCGAACCGCTCGAATACCTGCGGCGCCGGCGCCCCTGGCAGCGGCTGGCCGACCAGCACCAGGGTGTTGAACTGCCCAGTCCGACCAACGATGTGCCCCGTGACCGAGGCCCCGTTCTCACGACGCGCTGTGACCTTCGCCAGCAGCACCCCGCTGTCGCGCCAGTCACGCACCTCCGGGTACTCAATCACCGAATCCGCCGGGTACGGGCTCGGCGGCCTTTGCCCCGAGGAGATCGTCAGCGTCAGAGCTCCGGGCGTTCCTGTCCACAGCCCAAAGCCCGCCTCCACAAAGATGTCATCGCGTGAGTACCCCGCGGTGAACGCGCATTCGCCCGCGGTGTTCAACCGACCATCCACTGTTGCGCTGGCCGAGAACAGGAAACGCTCAACCCCGGTCAGCCCGGGGGCCAGCATGCCCGTCCGCGCCAGCGGTGCGATCCGCCCGGGCTGGCCCGTCCACAGCCCCTGATCAGCCAGGCTGCCGCTGGCGTTTCCGCGGTCCAGCTGCGCGCCGAAAAGCACATCCCCCGCATCATTGATCCGCGGCGCGCTCAGGAACGCCCGGAAGAAGCCGTTCGAAACGCCCGGCGCCGCGCGGCGCAGTCGCGCCACGCTCACGAAGTTGCGATTCCGGTCGAACGCCCACAGCCGGGCGTCATTGAGCTCCTGCGGCGAGTCATCCACAAACACCGCCTGCCCGTTGCGGTTGGTCTGCACATCGTGCAGCAGCCCGAAGACCGTCCCCGGCTCCTGCCCCGCCACTGGATCAAACCGCCGCGCGATCGACTCCAGCCCGTTCGACCCCAGCAGCGCCACCAGCGAAAACTGGTAGTTCACCCCCGAGAGCACCTGCCCCTGCGTCTGCACAACCGCTCCCACTCCGCTCGGCACGCTGCTCACCGAGATCTGGTTGCTCACCTGGCCCTCCACAGGCCCCAGGTCGGGCCCGTCAGGGTCCGCCAGCAGCAGCGGCACAACCCGCGCCTGCCCCAGCGCCGGCGCAGGGGCCACCGCCCCGGCGGCCGCCACAGCCAACGACAAGGCCGCCAAGGCCTCGCGCAGCGGCGATGCGGCCGGCTCGCGCTTGGGCTGCATGCCGGCGCCTTCGGGTCGATCCGCCGCGGCGAGATGGGTCGGGTGCATCATGGTCGATCCCTCGGAAATGGGTGGTTGACAGCCGCGCCGCTGCACCGGTTCACCGGCGAAACGTCGCGGGTCTCCCATCGGATGTCTCTCTGCACCAGCATGACCCCGACGCAACGCACCCTCATGTCGCCGCGGCGTGCGCAGGAACTGCTCGGTGCTTATCCCCCACGCCCCGCCACGCACCCCCCCGCCCCAAGCGGCGTCGGCGTCGCGCTACTTGGCCAGAAAGCCCATCGCCAGCAGCGTCAGCCCCGCCGCGCCGATCACGAGCGAAACCAGCCAGAACGCGTTGCGTTTCACGAGCAGCGACACGGCGCACAGCGCGATGGCCACCTGGAACGCCGCGCCCGCCCGGGCCATGGTGTCGTGCCGGCGGCGGTGGTCCTTGGCCGAGGCTTGCTTCGCCTTGGCCTCGGCCATGATGCCCTCTTGCTCGGTCTTGTAGCGCGCGGCCCGGTCGCGGTCGGGCTGGGCGGGCTCCTTGCCCAGCACGGGGAGCAATTCGAGCTTGCTCTCGACGATGGCCAGCTTCACACCCTTGGCCTGGTAGAAGTTCCACTGGTCGGAGGTCTCGATCTGATCGATCATCGCCTGACTGGCGTGGCTGTTGGAAAAGAGCGTCGCGATCGAGGCCAGCGCCGCGAGCACCGCCGTGGTCATCGCGACCCAGTTTGACCAGCGCGGGGCGGATTGGCCGGGTGTGGCGGCCGGGGGGAGAGTGGACGAAGTGGTGGGCGATGCGTTCATGCGGGATCCTCAAGGGGGGTCTGAGCCTACTCGCTGCACGCCGGCCGGCTCAACCGGCCCGCCGTCCGGCGCCGTAACCCCTGCAGCGCCAGGCACCACAATCACCTCGCGAGCATCCGGCTTCTCGCCTCGCAGCGCCGGCAGGCCGCCGAACCGCGTCCGCCAGTACAGGTAGTGCCCCACCCGCCAGATCAGGCAGGCGGCCAGCACCGCCGCGATGATGAACCACTCGGCGTCAAGCACGCTCAACCGTATCGCCCGCGCCGGCTCCGTCCAGACCACGTTCAACCCCTATTCTGAGAGCGACTGCCTGAGAGCCGCTGCAATCGGATTGCCTTCGGGCCGTTATGCCTGCAACCCCGAGGCGAAGAATCGGGGTCAGGAGTTGGTTGAATGACCCACTTGAACTGGTGGACGATTGCCTTGATCACCTGCCTGACGCCCGTGTTGGCGTCGGCCAATCTGGCCCAGCCCGGCGGCGGCCCCCCGGGGGCGCCTCCCGGCCCCCCGCCCGATCGCGCTGAGCGCGAGCGCCCCGCTGGCCGCGAGCGCGGGCCCGGCCCCGGCCGCGACCAGCGCGACGATCGGCCGCCGCCCCCTCCCCCTGGGGCCGGCTTCGGCGGCCCCGACTTCGGACCTCGCGGCGGCGGCGGTGGCGGCGAACCGGGTGGCCCGGGCGGCCGGCGCGGCCGCATGGGTCCCGGCCCGGGGCCGGATCGTGACGACCGAGATCAGCGGATGGAAGGCCGTGGCGGCGGGGCTCCCCGCGGGCGCGAGGGTGGACCCGCCGAAGGTGGGCCCCGCGATCACCGGCCGGAAGGTCGCGACGGTGGCCCGCGTGGCGGTGGCCCCGAGTTCCGCGGCGACGGCGAGCTGCGCGACAAGCTGCGTCAACTGCGGGAATTGATGCAGGACCCGCGCGTGCGGGCCCTCGTCGAGCGGCGCTTCGCCGACCGGGATCGTGGCGGAGATCAGCGTGGCGAGTTCAGGGGCGGCGGACGCCGAGGCGAGGGCCGGCGCGACGAATGGCGCGATGACCGGCGACAGGGGCGATTCGATCGCAAGCACTTCCGCGACCAGTTCCGGCGCGACGATCGCCGGGGCCCCGAGGGGGGCCGGTTTGACCGCGGCCCCGGCTTTGACCGAGGCGGGCCGGGCCGGCGAGGTGGTCCGCAGGACCTGCCGTCTCAGGACGGCTTCCGTGGGAACCCGGGCTTCCCGGGCGGGCCCGAAGGCATGGGCCCGCGGGGTGGCCGCGGCTTCGGCCCCGGCCCCCGTGACGATGGGTGGCGGCCCCGGTTCGACGGCCCCGGCTTCGATGGGCCCCCACGCGACTTTGAGCGGCGCGGCGGGCCCGGAGGTCCCCCGCCCCAGCGAGGCGGCCGGTTCGGCCCGCGCTCCGACGCGCAAGGTGACAACCTCGACCTGGGCGACCTCGACTTCCTCGCGGCGTCCGAAGGCCGCTGAACCCGCAGCGAGTTGATCCGCGCGGCCCCGTCCGATGTGACGGGGCCGTTTTCATTGGCGTCCGCCTCAGCGCCGGGGCATGCCGAGCCACTCGAGGCGGAGCCGCTGCAGGCGCGAGAGCTTGCTGGCCAGCACATACACCGCGTCGCCGGTCCGCTTGGCGTTCAAGCGGGTGATCACCCGCCGGAAGCCCCGCGCCTCCAGAAACTCATCGATCTGCGAGAGCCGGGCGTTGCCCGCGTAGAGCTCGACCTCCGAAACCTCGGAGATCACGGCCTCAACGCCCCGCCCCGCGGCGCCGCCTTCGACAAGCCCGCTGGCGCCCTTAAGCACCTCCAGCTCGAAACCCTGCACATCGAGGGCCAGCAGCGAGTAGTCGGCGGGGCTGAGCCCCTGATCGCGCAACAGGTCATCGAGGCGGACGACCGGCACTTCGAAACGCCCGCCCTCAGTGAAACCTTGGTAGAGGCTGAGAACATCCTTGGGCGGCAGCAGCGAGTTGGACATCCCCTGGTTGCCTTCGAGGACGTGCATGGTGGCGACGCCGGGCTTCGAGCCGCAGGCGAGCTGGAAGGCCTGGACGCGCGGGTCGTTGGGCAGGTTGGCGACCAGCCGACGGAAGATTTCGGGCTGGGGTTCGAGCCAGAGCTGGCGTCGGAGGCCGGCCCGGTCGTAGTGGGCCCGCTCCTGGCCTTCATGGGCCCCGACGTGGATGACCCCCCGGGGGGCGACTCGGAATCGGCGGAGCGTGCTGGGAAGGCGGCTGTACAGACCCATTATCGGCGAGGGTATGGCGGCGGGCGATGTGGTATGCTGATCTCAGAGCACTCGCTCGGTCCGTCCGCTCGATCATTGAACGAGCTCTTTTCGGGGAGCCACTGCATGAGGCGCGCCTTCACGCTGGTTGAGCTGCTGGTCGTGATCGCCATCATCGGCGTGCTGGTGGCGCTCATCCTGCCTTCGCTGGCGGGCACGCGTGAGCTGGCCCGCACCGCGATCTGCCAGTCCAACCAGAAGCAGATCATGCTGGCGATGACCAGCTATGCCATGGTCTACAAGACGCTCCCGGGCACCTACTGGCAGGGCCCGCGGAACCTCGACTGGAGCGGGCGCGAGAACGCGACCTACCGGGCCAATCCCGCGGCGTTTCGCCACCCGCTGCAGACCTCCGTGCTTTATGAGTACCTCAGCACCCTTGACCGGATCATGGAGTGCCCGACGGCCAAGCGCGCCGCCAACAAGCTCTTCGACTACACCATGGTCATCCGCTTCGCCGGGGCGCGGCTCGACCTGACCCACACGGTTGAGTATCCGAGCAACCCGGCCTCCGCAGCGTCGCCGGTCAGGCTGTTCCCTTCGCTCCCCATTCTGGTTGAAGAGCACGAGAAGTTCTACAACCGCTCGTTCGACGACGGCAGCTTCGCCGGCAGCGACCAGTGGACGACCCGTCACGCCCGGGGCGGGCACACGGCGTACCTCGATGGCTCCGCGACGCTCTTCCAACCGCCGGTGGGCGGCAGGGACGACACGGAGGAGGCCGCGGACCTCAACGCCTCCCTGCTGAGGCTGCGCAAGGGCAACCTGCGATTTCCGGTGAACAGCTCCAACGCGGCGGAGTGGGGCTGGGTGAACCGGCCGCGCTGAAGCGGCCCGATGGCGGGCGCGCCAGCGCGTGCATGAATCGTTCACGAGCGAACGGCTGAGGGCTCCGGGGCGTACGCTGATTCCGGAGGAATATGCCCAACGCACACCCCGTGATTTCGTCCGACGCCGCGGCGTCGATCCGCACTCTGGGCGAGCTGCGACGCTCGGGCTGGCGCTCTCGTAGCGTCAAGCATGAACTGCGTGAGAACCTCACGGCGGCCCTGCGGCGGCGCGAGGAGCTCTTCCCGGGCATCGTGGGTTATGACGACACGGTCATTCCTGAGATCGTCGGGGCGGTGCTGGCCGGCCACGACATGCTCTTCCTGGGCGAGAAGGGCCAGGCGAAGTCCCGGCTGATGAGGCTCCTGGGGCGGTTCCTGGACCCGCTGACGCCGTACCTCGACATCCCCGGCTCACCCGTGCACGAGGACCCGCTGAAGCCCATCACGAGCGCGGGGCGCGAGGCGCTGAAGCTGCGGGGGGATGACGCGCCGGTCCGCTGGTGGCCCCGGGAGGGGCGGTACGCCGAGCGGCTGGCCCCGGGGACCAAATTCGCCGACATCATCGGCGAGATCGACCCGGCGAAGCTGGCCCGCGGCGTGTCGATGGGGGCCGAGGAGGCGCTCCACTTCGGGCTGATCCCGCGGATGCACCGGGGCATCTTCGCGATGAACGAGCTGCCCGACCTGGATGACTCGGTGCAGGTGGGTCTGTTCAACATTCTCGAGGAGCGGGACGTCCAGATCCGCGGGTATCCGATCCGCTTCGATCTCGACATCCTGGTGCTCTTCTCGGCCAACCCGGGCACCTACAACCGCTCGGGCAAGGTGATCCCTCAGCTCAAGGACCGCATCGGCTCCACGATCCAGACGCACTACCCGCGCGAGCGCGATCTGGGCATCCGCATCATCGAGCAGGAGGCGGCTGAGATCGAGCAGCCCGGCGATGAACCGGTGATCGTGCCGCGATTCATGAAGGAGATCGTCGAGGAGCTCTCGGTCGCCGCCCGCAAGAGCAAGCACGTTGACCATGTCAGCGGCGTTTCGGCCCGTTTCGGGATCGCCAATCACAAGACCATGATCTCCAGCGCCCGCCGGCGGGCGATCATGCTGGGCGAAAGTCCCTCGGCGCCCCGGGTGAGCGACCTGGCCCACTTCCAGTCGTCGGCGGTGGGCAAGCTCGAGCTCGATCTGATGGGCTCCCACCAGTTGACCGAGAAGCAGGTGCTCGAGGCCCTGCTGGCCCAGGCCGTCAAGACCGTGTTCGACGAGTATGTGACCAGGCACGGTCTGGACGCCATCGCCGATGTCTTCGGCAAAGGTGTCCGCGTGGAAGTCGGGGACATGCTCCCCAGCAGCCACTACGAGAAGCTCATGAAGCGGGCCCCGGGCGTGTGGGACAAGGCCTTTGAGGTGAACGCCGCGTCTGAGCCGGCGGTGCGGGCGAGCTGCATCGAGTTCGTGCTGGCCGGGATGTACGCCAGCGACCTGATCTCGCGCAGCTCCAAGCATGGGCGAGTAAGTTATGAGACTTGATCGGGTGGCTCGGACGCGGAGGGAGGACTTGCGGAGCCGATTGTACGACGTACAATTCTATTGTACTACGTACTATGGGCCGTCGCACCCAGGAGCTCCTTCTTGGTCAAGAACCTTCAGAAGTATGGCAACAGCCACGCACTGGTGATCGACAGGGCGCTGATGGACGCGACGGGGATCACGCCCGATACGCTGCTGAGCATCACGGTGCATGGCGACACGCTCACGATCCGGCCGGCGAACGTTGGCGTGGGACCTCCGGGGATTTCAGACAGCTTGCGCCGTTTGCGGCCTCAGTACGCCGAGATGCTCAAGAACCTGGCCAAGTAGCTCAACCCGGCGACCCACCCCGGCAACCCCACCCCGGTGACCCAAGCCCATGCCGCCAGCAACCATCAAGTTCCTCAGTGTCGAGGACGTGCTGCTGATTCACCAAGACACCATGGAGCACGAGGGCGGCGGCCGGGGCGTGCGCGAGCTGGCGCTGCTGACGTCGGCGGTGATGATGCCGCAGCAGTGCTTCGCGGGCGAGTATCTGCACCCGGATTTGGCGGCGATGGCGGGCGCCTACTTGTTCCACCTCTGCCGGAACCACCGGTTCATCGATGGGAACAAGCGGGCGAGCGCGATGGCGATGCTCGTCTTTCTCGATGTCAACGGGTGCACGGTGCTGCCGCGCCAGGAGGATCTGGAGAAGACGACCTTCGCGGTCGCGGCCGGAGAATTGACCAAGGAACAGGTGACGAACTGGCTTCGCAGCGTGATGCCTGGGTGAGCGGAAAGTGAACGAATTGGTTCGCCGCGACCGTTCGGATGACTTTTGCTGAATTCTGGGCAGAAAGCGAACGGCGCCGCTCCGAATCGGTAAGAACTCAGGGAACGACGCTTTCCCGCTTCGGAGGATCTCCATGCGATTCAGCTCGATTCGGCTCAACGCGGCTCAGAAGGCGGCGATTTTCCTGACTGCCGTGTGTGCGGGCCTGGTTGGGTTCGCGATCGCCACCCGCCCGGCGAACAACGGCTTGGGCGATCTCAGCGCGGTAGGCCTGCTGCTGTCGTCATCGGCCTGTGCGGTTGCGGGGACCTTTGATCGTCGGGCGCGGCCGTGCGCGCAGACAAGCGCGTGACCGGCGTTCCTTGGAGGGGGCAAGAATCGGCATGACCGAACCATCATCGGGCGACAGCGGACGGGCCCCGGGCAGGGGCCTGGGCGGGATCGTTCACACCTACCAGAAGTATGACCCCAAGAACTTCCCCCCGCCCACCAGCGAGCCGCCCGACCTGGCCTCGCTGGCGATGGAGCACATGCTCCGCTTCGGCAACACCCGCGGCCTGACTCCCGAGGAGCTGGCCCGGGCGGTGAAGCTCGATCCCTCGCAGATCGCCGGGATGGGCCCGCCGCTGAACGCCCTGATCGCGATGCTCGAAGAGCGGAAGCGGAAGATCCTGGAAACGTACGAGGTGGAGAGCGCTCGGGCCCAGAGCGAACGTGACGTGGCCAGCGCCGCTCGCGACGCCAGGCCGCCGGCCAAGCAGCGGAGCGCCTTTGACAAGGCCGTGCGCGATCAGTCGATCCCCGACCTGGAGCGGCTGTATGACGCGCAGCGGGATGACACGTCACCGTTCGCCCAGGAGTTGATGCGTGTGATCGGCGCGGCGGCGACGCGCTATCAGGTGGATGAACTGGCCGCGAAGTACGCGTTTACGGGGCGCGAGGAGCTCTCGCCCGCCGACGCCCTGGCGATCAAGGAGGAGCTGGAATCGATCGACCGCCTGCTGGAGCAGCTCAAGCAGGCGATGAAGGACGCGCAGATCGGCATCATCGACATGGAGGAGCTGGCGGAGTTCGCCGAGCAGGAGCAGATCGAGGCCCTCAAGCAGCTCCAGCAGCAGATCGAGGATTACATCCGCCAGGAGGCGGAGCGGCAGGGGCTGGAGCAGGGTCGGCAGGGCTTCCAGCTCACGCCGCAGGCGATGAGGCTCTTTCAGGGCAAGGTGCTCCAGGAGATCTTCTCTTCGCTGCAGGCGGCCCGCAGCGGGCGGCACGCGGGGCCGATCCTGGGCGACGGCCCGATCGAGCTCCCCAAGACCAAGCCCTACGAGTTTGGCGACTCGCTGGCGGGGATGGACGCCCCGGCGTCGTTCGTCAACGCGATGGTGCGGCGGGCGTCAGAAGCGGGGGGGCGCGAAAGGGCCGGGCCGAGCGTGCGCGGGGACGCCGGCGAGGGCCCGGACGCGCCCGATTCGCCCTATCTGCTGCCCGAGGACATCGAGATTCATCGCACGCGGAACACCCCCAAGTGCGCCACGGTGGTGCTGCTCGACATGTCGGGGTCGATGCGCTATGACGGCCAGTATGTCAACGCCAAGCGGATGGCCCTCGCGCTCGACGGGCTGATCCGGCGCGAGTATCCGGGCGATTTCCTGGCCTTCGTCGAGTGCTACACGTTCGCCAAGCGGCGGCACATCAGCGAAATCCCCGCGCTGCTGCCCAAGCCGGTGACGATCCACCAGCCGGTGGTCCGCCTGCGGGCCGACATGAGCAAGCCCGACATGTCGGAGATGACGATCCCCGGGCACTTCACAAACCTGCAGCAGGGAATCCGGCTGGCGCGGCAGCTGCTGTCGGGGCAGGAGACGCCCAACCGCCAGATCCTGCTGATCACCGACGGACTGCCGACGGCCCACTTCGAGGACGAGCAGCTCTACATGCTCTACCCGCCTGATCCGCGCACCGAGGAGGCGACGATGCGCGAGGCGAGCGCCGCCGCGAAGGAGGGGGCGGTGATCAACTTCTTCCTGCTGCCCAACTGGTGGCAGAGCAGCGAAGACGTGGCCTTCGCCCACCAGATCGCCGAGCGGACCAAGGGGCGGGTCTTCTTCGCCGGCGGCAAGGAGCTTGAGCGGTTCGTGCTGTGGGACTATGTGAGCAACCGCCGGCGCGTACTGGGGGCGTGAGGCCCGCCGACAACAGGGCTGAAAATAAGGCGGCCGGGCGATGGCGTCGCCCGGCCGCGGCTCTTGGTCGAGGGACTCAGGGGTCGGGGGCTTCAGAGGGTGCGGACAATGGCGTCGGCGCGGCGCACCTGCACGGTGTAGGGGGTCCCGGCGACGAACACGGTGATCTGGTTCACGCAGCCGGGGGTGTTGAACGAGCCTGCGACCTCGAAGCCGGTCAGGCACTGGGTGACGAAGCCGTGCCCGTGCGGGCCCTGGACCGGGGCGAGGTTCCGCAGGGTGATGATCTGCTCGCCGAAGCGGCGGGTGCGCTCCAGCGAGGTGGCGAAGCCGGGGGTGGGGTTCTGCCCCTTGGCGACCAGCACGATGGTGTCGCCGGCCTGGTACGCGTCGAGGTCGAGTGAGAGCGGCGCGGCTTCGCAGGGCGCCGGGGGGCAGATCGCGGGGGGCGGGGGGAACGGGCGGCGGCGATCGTCGTCGCGACCCAAAGAGATGGTGATGTTGCCGATGACCCCGCGGTCGCGATCCGGACCCCGCCAGCGCTTGTCCTTCGCGTCAGGCCCGGCGGCGATCATCCCGACGGCGCCGACGGTCACGGCCGAGGCGAGGAGGATGCTGGCGGACTTCATCGAGAACACGTTGCCGGGGAACATGGAAGGCTCCTTGATCTGGCGCGGCACACGCCGCGGGTGTCGCACACACCGATGTTGATTTCGCCGGCCAGTTTGGCCCGGATGCGACCGGCGGACCCGGGGCCGGGTGTAAGGGCTTGCCGGGCCATTTTCCAGCGTCTTTTGAGGGGGTTCGGCGTTCGGAAGGCCGCGTTGTTCTCGGCCCGATACAGGGGAGGCGGGGCGTCGGGCTGGGCGGAGTTGACGGCCTCGGCTTGCCACTGCGGCCGGTTTCCCGGCTATACTCTCCGCCCATGCGGGCTTGTAGCTCAGTTGGTTAGAGCGCACGCTTGATAAGCGTGAGGTCGCTGGTTCGAGTCCAGCCAGGCCCATTGCCGGACCCCGCCCTCTTCGGGGTTTCTCCCAGACGAATCCGCATGCCCCCATCCAGCGCCGACCTTCCGCTCGTTGATCTCTCGCAGAACACGCGGATCCCGGTGCTGATGGAGCTCACCGACTCGCTCTCCCGGGCGCAGTCTCCCCAGCAGATTCTCGAAGCGATCATCGTGGCGATGCGCAAGGCCTATGGCCCGCGCTGCTACATCTCGCTGGCGACCGGGGGGCTCGACAGCGGCCAGTTCCGCGTCACACGCTGGCTCGAGGTCGACGGTTCCGAGCGCGTGCGGACGGGCGATCCCTGGTCGGGCATGACCGATCTGCCGGTGCAGTACGGCGGCGTGCTGACCCGCCTGATCGCAACGCCCGAGCCCAAGCTTGTGCAGGGTCTTGCGGTGCGCAACGACCCGATCGTCAGCGATGCGTTCGCCAAGTTCGGTTCGCTGATGGCCGTGCCGGTGGTGGTGGAGGGGCAGGTCTCGAACTGGACGATCATCCTGCACGAGGAGAAGCACGGGCTGGGCGTCGCGGATCTCGAGCAGCTCATTCTGCGCGGGAACCTGATCGGCACCACGATGAACAACGTGCTGATCGCCAACCGCCTGCGCGAAGCGACCGACTGGATCCGCCACGAGGTCGATCACATCGCCCAGATCCAGCGGAGCCTGCTGCCGCAGCAGACGCCCAACATCCCCGGGGCCCAGGTCGCAAGCAAGTACGAGACCTTCGACCGCGCCGGCGGCGACTACTACGACCTCCTGCCCCTCACGCTGGGCCTGGGCGGCAACCACGAGGAACGCAACGGCCCCTGGGGGCTGATGATCGCCGACGCCTCGGGCCACGGGCCCGCCGCGGCGGTGGTGGTGGCGATGCTGCACGCGATCCTGCACGCCCGCGACACGGTGGTGAACGAGCCGGCGGCGTGTCTGGACTTCCTCAACGAGCGACTCTTCGCGCGCCGGGTGGGCAGCGAGTTCGTCACCGCGTTCTTCGCCACGTACGACCCGGTGTCGCGCAAGCTCACCTACGCCAACGCCGGGCACAACCCGCCGATCCTGAAGCTGCGCGGGGCCGACGGCAAGATCCAGCGGCTGGACGCCGTGGGCGGCATCCCGCTGGGCGTGATGGACAAGGTCGGCTCCGACCAGGCGAGCGTGCAGCTGGAGCCGGGCCAGTCGCTGGTGCTCTTCACTGACGGCATCACCGAGGCCCAGGACCCCAGCGGCCGGCAGTTCGGCGAGGAGGCTCTGGAGGCGGTCGTATCGGGCAGCCGCGGCGGGCCCGACCTGCTCTGCGAATCCATCTCCAACGCTGTGAAGCGGCACCGCAGCGGCGCCCGGGCCCATGACGACCAGACGGTGGTGGCGCTCGAGGTGCGCGAGGAGTGACCGGGCTGGGTCTCAGCCCCCGCCGACCTTTTCACCGCCGGGGCTGGCTCCACCACCGCTGGGCCAGAGGGCGTCTTTGCTCTCGTTTATTGGCAGCACGCCCGCAGCGTCGAGCAGGGCGCGGCGCAGGTCGTCGAACTCGCTGAACGCCGAGAGCGCCCCGATCCCCGCGCGCACGCGTTCGAGCAGCCTGGTCCGGGCGGTGGACGCACCAGCGCCCGCGGCGCCGTCGCCAGGCGCGGCGCCCGACGCGGCCTTCAGGGCCGAGGGCTCGCTGAGGGCCAGGAGCGACTCGATGGCCGAGGCGCCCGCAACGTCGCTCGGGCGCAGGCGCTTGAGCCGCTCCAGAGCGCGGCTCAAATGCACGTGGGCCTCAGGCCCGTGCTGGTCGCGCAGCAGCCGGACGCCCAGCGCGAGGCGCCAGGAGAGCGATTCGAGGTCGTCCGGGGCTCGCTCGCGCTCGATCTGGTCGAGCACGGCCCGGGCCAGCTCCACGCGCGCGGCGGTGTCGCGGGCGCTCGCGGGCCCCTCCATCGCCGCCAGCACGGGCAGAAGCGAACCGTCTCCGCCGAGACGCTTGAAGACCGAGAGCGCCGCGCGGCCTACAGCGCGCTCGTGCTCGATACCCGAGAGGCCCGGGCCGGACTCGCCCCGCCGCCCCGGGAGGCCGGCGAGGCCCGACTGGTTGAGCGCAGGCTGGCTGAGCGGCGTCCGCACGGCCTGCTGCTCCGCGGCCATCCTCGACGCCAGGTGCAGCACCCAGGCCGTCATGGCGCCCAGCGTGGCCATGGCCGCCAGCAGCAGCACCAGCAGGGGCTGCCGCCGCACCGCCAGGCCCGCCCGGCGGGCCAGCGTGGGGTGGAGCCAGGCGATTGGCCGACGCTCCAGCCACGCCCGCAGGTCGGCCGCCAGGGCGTCGGCGGAGGAGTAGCGCAGGTCCGCCGAGGGGGCCAGGGCGCGCCCGCAGATCGCGGCCAAATCGGAGTCGATCCCCGGGTGGCGAAGCTCCGCCGAGGCGCCGCCCGCTGCGGCGGGCCCGCTCATGCCGGAGTGCTTGCGGCGCACTTCCTCGGGCGTGTCGCCGTTGGGCAGGCGGCCGGTGAGCATGTGCCAGAGGATCCCGCCCAGAGCGTAGAGATCGGCGCTGGGGGCCACGCCGCCGGGGCTCATCCAGAACTGCTCGGGCGCCATGAAGGCCAGGTTGCCCACGGGCCCGCGGAGAGCGCGCGTGCTCGAGCTGGCCGGCGCCTCGGGCCCGCCGAACCGGTCCGGGGCGCGCCCGCTCACGATGGCCGCGGCGCCGAAGTCGGTGATCTTGGGCACGCCGTCAGCGGTCATGAGGATGTTGTCGGGCTTGAGGTCACGATGGACGAGTCCCGCGGCGTGCGCGGCCTGCACGCCATCGGCCACCTGCACCATCAGCCGCACCGCCTCGATGGGCTTGAGGCCGCCGGGGTGGGCGGCGATCCACTCGGTGAGGGTCCGTCCCTCGATGAGTTCGTAGACGATGTATTCATGCCCGTGGAAGACACCCCGGTCGAGCACCCGCACCACGCTGAGGTGGTTGATGCGCCGGGCCTTCATCGCCTCGCCCACGACCCGCTCGTGCGGGTCGTCATGGCTGATCTCGAGGGCCAGGATCTTGACGCACACCAGCGCCGGCTGGGCCCCGGCGGAGAGCTGCCGGTCCTCGGCGACATAGGCCGTGCCCTGTGAGCCCGAGGCGAGCTGCCGCTTGAGCTTGTAGCGGGGTTGGCCCGTCATGCACAACGGGCCGAGGTCGCAGGGCAGACGCAGCTTGAGCGTCGGCTCCTCACGCCCGGCGACGCCATCAGTTGAGGTCAGGGCCCGGCTGAATTCGGTCGCCGCGTCGATCGCCTGCGCCAGGGCGGGGAAGCGGGCCTTGAGCTTCGCGGCGGCCTCGGTCTCGCTCTGGCCCCGGGCCGCGGCGGCCCGCAGGGCGAAGTCGATCGCCGCGTCGAGGGCGACGGGGCGGCGGTGCGGCTCGGTCAGCACGCGCAAGTAGCGATCCAGGGGGGTCTCGAGGCGGCGGCTGAGGCGGACGCGTCCGTCGGCGTCAATGAGGTCGGCGAGGGCCTCGTCATCGCCGGCGGGGTGGGCTTTCAGGACGGCTTCAAAGGGCGGGTCGCCGGAGACGTACAGGCGACGGACCTGATCGACCAACGGCGGATCCGTCGCGGGGCTCACCGCCGGCGCTCCAGTTCGGCCCGCAGCCGGTGGCGGATCTGCACCCAGCGCTGGCGGGTGGCGTCGTGCGACAGGCCGACGACGCTGCCGATGGTGGGGTGCCGGTGGCCGCGCAGCCAGAGCGAGAGAATCTGGCGGTCGATGGGGTCAGTGAGGGCGGTGAAGACCCGGTCAAGCTCGAGCTCCATCCCGTCGTCGACCGATTGCTCGGCCCCGCGCAGGCGGGTCAGCAGCAGCCCGGCGAAGTCGGAATCCTCGCGCTCCACCCGCTCCAGACGCTTGACGAGGCGGACCTTGTCGATCAGAGCGGCGTCGGCCATGCGGAAGACCAGCTTCCACAGCTCCGCCTCGGTCGCGGCGCGGAGGCGACCGCCCATGACGTAGCGATCAAGCCGGCGACTCACAGTCGACAAGATGTCCTGGGAGTCAAAGAGCCGGCGCATGGCGGCGCCCAGCTTGCCACGCACCCGCCGGCGGACCATCGGGCCATACTGCGTGATGAAGAGGGCCGCGGCTTCGCGGTCGCCCTGGCGCAGGCGGGCGAGGAGCTCTCCGACGCCGGCCCCGGGGTCAGCCTCGCCGGCGCCGTCGCGCCGGGGCGGGCCGCCGCCGCCCGGCTGGGCCCCAGGACGAGATGGCGCGGACTCAAGGTTCACTCTGGCGACCCCCAAGGTGCATCCGGGCGGGCTTTTTGCAGGAGATCGACTTTTTTGGACCGGCCCTCACACACATTGGAGAACCGGCGACTGTCTCTACGGTCTAAAGCAACAGCCTGTTGCCTCGGGGCCCCAAGACGGGTTTGAGGAGTTTCGCGATGTCCCTGATTGCCCATGACAGCGTTTCCGGCCGGCGTGACACCTTGGTGATGGATGCACCGGAACGCTCTTTTGTTTCTGCAAACGTCCCGGCAAGCGGCGATCCGGTGAGCCGGCGGCTCAATCTCGCCGTGAGCGGGCTGAGCATCGCCGCGGTCAGCCGCGCGACCCGATACCACCCCGAGACGGTCCGCCGGTACCTGCGGGGTCAGCAGCCGTCGGTGGAGTTTGTCGGGCGGTTTGCGCAGCACTTTGGGATCTCGCTGGAGTGGCTGATCCTCGGGGTGGGCGTCATGAAGCCGCTTGCCAGGCAGGAAGCCGGCCAACTGGCGCCGGTCGCACCGGTGGCTGGTGCGTCGCGGCTCACTTCTTCCGCTTCTTGAACCGGTCCTTGATGCTCGCGGAGTGGCTGCTGCCCTTCTGGCGCAGGCTGGGGAGGCCCGCCATGCCGGGGATCATGCCCGGCCCTGCGGCGCCCATGTCCTTGACGGCCTTGACCTTCTGGCTGGCGCTCATGCCCGCCAGCGACTGGCTGAGCTTGCTGACGGTTTCAAACTGGCGGACGAGCTGGCCGACCTCTTCCTGCTTGCTCGCGGAGCCCACGGCGATGCGGCGGCGGCGGGAGTTGTTGAGCACCTCCGGGCGGCGGCGCTCGTGGTGGGTCATCGAGTTGATCATGCCCTCGACCTTGTCAAGCTGCTTGTCGTCGATGTTGACGTCCTTGAGCATGCCGCCCACGCCCGGGAGCAGGCCCAGCAACTGCTTCAGGGGCCCCATGCGGCGGAGCGAGCGGAGCTGCTTGAGAAAGTCCTCCATGGTCATCTCGCCGCGGGCGAGCTTGGCTTCCAGGGCCTGGGCCTCTTCGTCGCTGACCTGCTCCTTGGCCTTCTCCACCAGCGACACCACATCGCCCATGCCCAGGATCCGCCCGGCGACGCGCGTGGCGTGGAACTCTTCGATGGCGTCGACCTTCTCGCCGACGCCGATGAAGCGGATGGGCGCCCCGGTGACGGTTTTGACCGACAGCGCGGCGCCGCCGCGGGTGTCGCTGTCGAACTTGGTCATGATCAGGCCGTCGATGGCGAGCTTCTCGTGGAAGTTCTTGGCCGAGCGGACCGCGTCCTGACCGGTCATGGCGTCGACAACCAGGTAGACCTGGTGGGGGCGCACGGCGTACTTCACCTGCTGCAGCTCGCCCATCAGGGCCTCGTTGACGTGCAGGCGGCCGGCGGTGTCGAGGATGACGGTGTCGACGCCCTTGGCCCGGGCCGCGGCGACGCCCCGTTGGCAGACCTGCACGGCGACGCCGACGGCCTTGCCGTACTCGGCGGATTTGTCGGCCTCCCCGTAGAAGTGCACCTGGGCGGGGCCGGCCACATCGCGCTGGACGGTTTCGGCGACGGTCTGGAGCTGCTCGACGGCGGCGGGGCGCTGCAGGTCGGCGGCGACGAGCATGACGCTGCGGCCGCGCTTCTTGAGCCAGCCGGCGAGCTTGCCGGCGGTGGTGGTCTTCCCGCTGCCCTGCAGGCCGCTGAGCATGACGATGGTGGGGCCTGGGGAGACCTGGATGACGCCGGGCCCCTCGGCCATCATGATCTTGGCGATCTCGTCGTGGGAGGCGCCCTCGGGGATCTTGGGCATGTCGCCCAGCAGGGCGACCAGGCGATCGTACACGATGCCGATCATCTCCTGGGCGGGCTTGAGGCTCTTGGTCACCTCGCGGCCCACGGCGTCGGAGAGGACATCGGCGCAGAACGACTTGACGACGTCCTGATTAACGTCGGCCTCGAGCAGGGCGAGACGGACCTCGTTCATCGCCTCGGCGACGTTGGACTCGGTGATGGTGGCCTGCCCCGAGAGCTTGCGGAGCATGCCGGAGAACGCTTCAGTGACGCGGTCGAACATGGTGGGAGATGGTAGGGGAGAGGGGCGTCGCCGGGCCGCCACGCGCGCCAGCCGTGCCACCCGTGCCACCGACCGCCGTCGGGCGGTCGGTGCTCCGGCGCCGCCGGCGCCGCCGACTGAAGGCCGTGAGCAGCCGCTGCCGAGCCGCGGCACGCGCGGCGGGCGAACGCGTGCCGCGACCATCCCGCAAACATCGTGCGAAGGCCGAGCATCTTCGCGTCCATTTTCCCCACATTCTCCTTGCACACCTTCGGAGAGTGGGTAATCTCAATAGGTCGTGTCTCGAAGCCCAGGGTGCCATGTCGTGCGCCGAGCGTCGGAAGGAACTGGGCGCCGCTTCAAAGTGTTCGACACCGGCCACGCCGGACATGTCGTGCTCGACATGCCCTTCGCCGATCTGTACTTCAACGGTTCCGGCGCGACCGTGCAGCCGACGATCACCCAAGAGCTCGTCGATCGCGCCTTTGGCGAGCGAGACGAGTTCCTCTTCTCTCAAGTTGAATGCGATCAACAACAGCATTAAAAGGCTCCAAGATGATCAAATTAATCTGTATTGTATTCGGAATAGCGCTGACTATGACAAAGTTGGAGGCCGCTGTAATTATGTACGACAATGCAGACGCATCGTTTGTATGGCTTCCTAACGGAGACACGCTTCCGAGAAGCCGGTTTGATCCGACAGTGGCGGTCATGCAACAAAGCAACGCGAGCACCACTCGTCAGTTATTATACTTTGCCAATCCGGGCGGGGGATCGACAACCGTCGGAGCCGACATCGTTCAGGCATCGGCTACGAACGGAGTGACGATAGCGATTCGATCCACACCTATCGTTGTGAATGGACCTTCCCCCGGTCAGCAGACGACGTTTTCAGTTGTTCCAGAAGTATATGTGCCGGGCCAGAGCATTGGCAGCACGGCGTCATACGTCGCGGGCGCAAGCGTCGGGTATTCCAATCCGACGCTTGGTCGATTTAACTTTCTGGGTCAACATCCCTTCATCGGCTTCCGGGTCACACTCGACGACGGCCAACCGCACTATGGCTGGATCGAATTGGACTACCGCAGCAGCCCGTTGCCGGGCACCGGCACCGTCAACATGTACCAACCCATCCGCTGGGCCTACGAGACCGAGCCTAATACGCCCATCACCGTCCCTACCTCAACCGCCGCCGTGCTGCTTGCCGGCGCCGGCGCCGCCGCGGCGGGGCGCCGTCAGCGGGCGGTGCGTTTATACTCTGCCCGTATTGGCTCCCGCTCTACAGCAAGGATGTGAGTCGTTCTTGCAATTGCCAACGCTATGGGCATGTCATGAACGTTCGGGACTGGAGATATCATGAAAAAGTTTGCAGTAATCATCTTGGTTATTATGAAAGCTCGTATTGCTCAAGGCGAGGTGGTCATGTTTGATAATACGAGTTCGCAATTCTTATGGGTTGCTGATGGTGATGTAACTACACCGGGATCGCGATTCGATCCAGTGATCTCTTCTGAGAGTCAGCAGCACGTACTTACTACGGGCCGCCAGCTCAACTATTCGGCGTTCCTTGGAGCCGGATCGAACGACGTGCTCTCGGATAGCATTTTGTGTGGCGCGAGCATTCGCATCGCTCGTGGCGCCGCAACGGTAGTGATTTCAGGTCCGCAGCAGGGCCAGGAAACGACGTTCCAGCCAGCGATGACGTTTGCTGATGGCGCTATGGTGGGAGCTGGTTTGGATTATCAGCAGTTTGTCTCGGTAGGCGTTTTCAATCCTTCCTTCGGGCGTCGCGACTTTCTCGGTCAACGGGCTGTTGTTGGTTTCCGCGCCATCCTTAGCGATGGGCTGCCGCACTTTGGTTGGATCGAGTTTAACCGAAGAGACGGCCCGCTCGCTTCGGGATTCACCGTCAACATGTACCAACCCATCCGCTGGGCCTACGAGACCGAGCCAAACACGCCCATCACCGTCCCTGCCTCAACCGCCGCCGTGCTGCTCGCCGGCGCCGGCGCCGCCGCGGCGGGGCGCCGTCAGCGAGCCTGAGTCGAAGCGCTCACAGCCCTTCGGACGGATGTCTTGCCGGAGCGGGGAGGTCGGTCAGCGCTTGGCGAGCGCGTCGAGGCTGTCGAGCAGCTCGCAGGTGAAGAGCAGGCCCACCGAGGTCGCATCCGTCGGCATCGACTGGTCCCACGGGGCCGCCCGGATCCCTCCCTGGGCGGCGCCGGGCGTGGCCAGCATCCAGCCCAGGTGCTCATCCACCTGCAGTTGCCGCAGAAACCGCGCCGCGTTGACAAGCCGGACGGTTTCGCCGGAGCGTTCCTCGGCGGGCGTGAGTTCAGGGTGGCGCAGCATGGTGGCCACAAACGCCAGCGGTCGCAGGCACACCCATGTGGGCAGGCCGCCGCTTGTTCCCGCCAGGGGAACACCGCCGATCATGTCGGCGCGGTCGGGCCCCGCGGAGAGTGACTGGAGCTGCGCGGTCCAGAGTTGCACGCGGGCCTGACGCAGGGCGACGGCGGAGGGGATGACGCGCGCGTCGCCGGCCGCTTCGAGCTCGGCCCACCCGACGAGCGGAAGGAGGCTGGCGACGGCGGCGGGGGGCGTGTCGCGCAGGACGCGGCGCAGCGGGGCCTTCACGTCCACGGCGGTGAGGTCCAGGCGCAGCCACGCCGCGGCGACGGCCGCCTGCACGGGCGGGGTGAGGCCCGGCTCGAAACCCTTGTCGCCGAGCCAGGCGGCGCGGATGCGCTCGCCGCAGCGAACGAACAGATCGGCGTGAGCGGCCTGCGGATCGGCGGCGAAGGGAGCTCCTCCAGGCTCGCGCAAGGCGAGGACGCACAGGGCGCTGGCCGCGGCGTCGTCCCAGGGCTTGGGTTCGTCGAGGTCGACGTCATCGAGGTCGTGGAGGAGGCGGTCGGCCAGGCCTGCGGCGGCCTTGGCGTCGTCGGCGCCGGCCCAGGGGCGGGAGGCGAAGCGGCGCAGGGCGAGTGCCGCGAGGGCCTGCTCATGGGGGGCGGCGAACTTGGGCTCGTACGCGTCGCTCCAGGGGTGGTAGGCCCCGCGGAGACCGATCGGGGCGTCGCCGCCGGATTCACGGGTGCGGAGGTGGTGGGCCATGTCGGCGGCCATGCGGCGGAGCGCGGGGACGGTGATGTCGGCAAGCTCGGCGGTGCGGGCCCCGCGCAAGAGGAATCGCGGCTCCATCCCTCCCGAAGACTGGGCCAGGTGGGTGACGCGGAAGCGCATGATGACCAGTTGCTGCTTGTCGCGCAGCTCGCGCGGCTCGCCCAGGGCGAGCGCGGCGGAGCCGGTGATCCGCGACACCAGGGCGCGGGCGGCCCCGGCGGGGGTGAGGTTCGAGAGGAGCATCGAGGACGGAAACGCCGCCTCCACGCGGTTGCCGATCCGCACCGCGACGCCCTCCACGCCCGGGGCAACCATGGAGTCAAGATCGCCGAACGCAGCGGGTTCGATGGGGGTGGGGATGCCGGCGAGTTCGATGCTGACCTGCACCGAGCGGGCCGCCTCGCGCAGCCGCTCCTGACGCAGTGCATCGCGGGCGACGGGGATCCGCCGGTCGGCCTCGCTGAAGGCCTCGAGGTAGACCCGCCAAAGCGATCGACCCGGCCCGTTGTCGCGGTCCACCGCTGCGGCGCTGGCCTGGAGCTCGCTCGCGCGGCCGATGGTCTTGCCGTCGAACCGCAAAACCACCGAGGCCCCGGCGCAGGAAGGGAGATCGGCGGGGGGCGAAGCGGGGATCGCCCAACCGTCGAGCCACGCGCGGATCGTCCGATACCCCGACATCACCTCTGCGGGGGGCGGGGGGGCGTCTTCATCGCGGATTGCGGCGCTGGGGTCGCCCGGACCCTGGGGGCCCAAGGCCCGCGGCGAGGGCGACGTGGCGGGCGCGGCGGGCCGGGAGGGCCTGGTGGGCGTGGTGGGGGACGGGCTCGTCGGTTGAGGAACGGCGCGGGCGCGGGCGGGGAGACTGGGCCCGAGAACCGCGGCCAGCGTGACCAGGACCCGCAGGGTGATGCCGGGGAGCGCCGCGGGTGAGCGGCGCGCTGTCGCGCCGGCGCGACAGGGTCGGGGGCCGAGGCCCATAACGCAGGTCCGAGAGGGGGCGGGAGCGGCGTTCCCTTGCCGGAAACGGCGAATCGTGGCATGCTGAGGGCGTTGGCACGCGGGTTGATCATCCATCCGCAACATCTCAAGACCTTTCGGAGAACGCCCCATGCTTCAGATCATGACCATGACCCTTAGCCGCCAGCGTATCGTGCTTCTCGCCATGCTCTCGTTCGCCGCGATGTGCTGAAACCTGTGCGGGACCGATTGTGCGGGACTGAGCGTGCCAGCTTGGTCGTGCCAGCCAGCTTGATCGTGACAGCTTGATTGGGGGCGAGGGCTTGTTGACCTGCTCCGCTTCATCCGTGCTCCAGTGGCTGACGCACCACTGGTTCGCGGATCAAGCCGGGCCGGTTGCGGCCGCGGATCGAGTTCGATCCCCCGGGGATCCTTGACAGCGAGAACCAGCAGTCTCCGCGCTTGGGCGCGGGTTATCTCAGGAAAAACGCCCGGCTGAGGCAGCCGGGCGTTTTTCGTTGGCGCCGACCGGGCCGGGAATGAAAAACGCCCGGCCAAGGGGCCGGGCGTGGGGGGGTGGGGGTCGGTTGGGAGTCAGGACCAGTCAGGTCCGGTCAGGGCCCGTTCTCTGGGCCCGTCGAGCCAGGATCATTCCTCTTCGCCGTGCTCAGCCTTCTCGGCGCGGTCGGCCTTGTCGCCCTTGTCCTTCTTGCCGAAGGTGATCTTGTCGGTGCCCATGGCGCCGTGGGCGTCCATGCCGCCCCTGGTGGGCGCGGGGGCCCCGCGGCGTTCGGGCTTGGCTTCGCCGGCGGCGGCGGCCCCGCCGCGGTCGGTGTCGCCCCACTGGGCCCGCTTGAGGGAGAGGCCGATCTTGCGTTCGGTGATGTCGACGCGGAGGATCTTGACGTCGACCTCCTCGCCGATCTTGACGACGTCCTGGGGGTTCTCGACCTTGTGGTCGGCGAGTTCGGAGATGTGGAGGAGGCCTTCGAGATCGGACTCAAGCTCGACGAAGACGCCGAAGTTGGTGATCTTGGTGACCTTGCCGCGGATGACCATGCCGGGCTTGTAGTGCTCGGGGATGGCGGTGAGCCACGGATCCTCGGCGAGCTGCTTGATGCCCAGGCCGATGCGCTGCTTCTCGCGATCGACATCGAGCACGACGCACTTGACGGCGTCGCCCTTCTTGAAGATCTCGTTGGGGTGGGTGACCTTCTTGGTCCAGGAGATGTCGGAGACGTGCAGGAGGCCGTCGATGCCGGGCTCGATCTCGATGAAGGCGCCGTAGTTGGCCAGGTTGCGGACGGTCCCCTCGATGATGGTGCCGGGGGGATACTTCTCGCTGACGAGCTCCCAGGGGTTGACCTCGGTCTGCTTCATACCGAGGGAGATTTCCTGCTTGTTCTTGTCGATCTCGAGGATGACGACGTCGACCTCCTGCCCGGGGGTGACGAGCTCGGAGGGGTGGTTGATGCGGCGGGTCCAGGACATCTCGGAGATGTGGACGAGCCCCTCGATGCCGTCCTCGAGGCGGACGAAGGCGCCGTAGGACATGATGTTGACCACGCTGCCGTGGACGCGCGAGCCGACGGGGTACTTCTGCTCGATCTCCTCCCAGGGGGAGGCTTCCTTCTGCTTGAGGCCCAGGGCGATCTTCTCTTTCTCGCGGTCGATGTTGAGGACCTTGACATCGAGCTTCTGGCCGAGCTTGAGGATCTCGCTGGGGTGGTTGACGCGACCCCAGGACATGTCGGTGATGTGCAGGAGACCGTCGATGCCGCCGAGGTCGATGAAGGCGCCGAAGTCGGCGATGTTCTTGACCTCGCCGCTGACGATGTCGCCCTCCTTGAGGGTCTCCATGAGGCGCTTCTTGGCCTGCTCGCGCTCCTCTTCGATGAGCTTGCGGCGGGAGATGACGATGTTCTTGCGCTCGGTGTCGATCTTGAGGACGCTGGCCCGCACCTGCTTGCCGACGAACTCCTGGATGTCGCCGGGGCGGCGGACGTCGACCTGCGAAGCGGGGAGGAAGACCGGCACGCCGATATCGACGAGCAGGCCGCCCTTGATCTTCTTGAGGACCTTGCCCTCGACGACGTCGCCTTCCTTGGTGGAGTCGACGAGGCGCTGCCAGTTGATCTGGCGGTCGGCCTTGCGCTTGGAGAGCTCAATCTGCCCGTCGGAGCCGATGCCCTCGAGCAGCACCTGCACGCGGTCGCCGACCTTCAGGCTGGCGCCGTTCTCGAACTCCTCGCGGGGGATCATCCCCTCGGACTTGAGGTTGACGTCGATCACGACGTCATCGCCGGCGAAGCCGACGACGGTGCCCTCGAGGATGGACCCCGAGGACATCTCCTTGGCCTGCTCGGAGAGGAGCCCGGCCATGTCGCCCTTGGCGACCGTCTGGCCGTAGGCCCGGGCGAGCATCGCCTCGGCCTCGTCGCCCTTGGTGTCGGAGAGCAGGGTTGCGATCAGGTTTTCATCGACCATGTGGAGGAGACCTCGACCCGCGGTGGTGCGTGTGGAAACTACAGGCCCGATCCGGTTCTAGGTTTCGGCCGTGGGGAACGCAGCGGCGAGGGAGGGGTCGCCGGGGCGGCGGTTCGAGCGGTCCGCGCCTGAAGGGAGCGGAGGCGCGCGATCCATCGCGACCAGGACCATCCATCGCCGAGTTCCCCAGCGGGCTCCGCCGCGGGGCGAACCGGGGTCAGGCAGGGGGAAAGCATAGGGGGCTGGCCGATTCGGGGCGTGAAGATGCCGAGAAGCGGCGAGTGGGTCGGGGAGGCTGGGAGGGTGATGAGGCCGGTCGGAGAGGCGCGCGATCGCCCGGATCCGATCAGAACCCGATCGGGCGGGGCCCTGCAAGGGCAGCGACTCAGGGTCTCGGGTTGAGGCTGCGCCGCGCCCAGTCGGGGCTAAACCTTGTCCCCCGCGCCAGAGATCATGTGGTTGCTGATCAGCCGCAGCGCCATCCGCCAGTCCTCCAGCCCCCTGCGATCGGCGCCGGGGCCCAGCAGCTCCTCCATGGACTCGACCAGCAGACCGATCACCAGGTCGTAATTCTGCGGGGTGACGCCATAGCCCGCGTGTCGTTTGCCCAGCTCGGCGAGGGCCGAAGTGTTGGTCGAGGGATTTTCGAGGTTGTCAACCACCGCGTCGAGCGCGAGGGTGAGCTTCTGGGCTTGCGCAACAAGATCGGCCCCGAACATCGCCCGCAATGGCGGCGCGGCGGCAAAGAGCTTGCCGTAGAAGATCTCCGCAAGGCGGAGGTCCTGGGCGCGGACGCGAGCATACGTGGCCCGGAGCCGGCCCACGAGCCCCAGATCGAGCGGCAGGTGGGCGAGCTGCTCGGGGGCGCTTGACATCGCGATGGGGTGTTTGCGCACGGGCATCGGGGGCTCCCCGGGGGTCACTCTCTCACTTCTTACAGACGCGGAGGCGCTGGCGCTTCCACGCCACGATCTGGCGGGGCCTGCGCGGGTTGCTGTCGCGGCGCCTCGACAGGATTGAAGACGGACAGCGCGACTTTTCGGACCCATGGGTCGCCGCTTGGGTTCAGTCCTGCTTCGGCGAGCAGCTTCAGGACCAGCTCGGGGTCGCCCTGCGCCTGGTCGAGGATCGGCCGCACTCGGCCCTCAGCGGCGCCCCGGGCCCGGAGCGCCCGCTCATGGGCGGAGTCAGCGGCGTCTCGCGTGGCGGAGTCGAACAGGCGGACGGCGCCATCGTACGAGCCCGACACGAGCCACCGACCGTCAGGACTGAAGGAGACGGCGCGGATGGCCGCGTCGTGCGCGCGGAACGAGGCGATCAGATCGAAGGTGGCGACATCAAAGAGGACGATCTCCCCGAACCAGGAGCCCGCGGCGAGGCGCGTGCCGTCCGGGCTCAGGGCGAGGCAGGTCACGTACTGCCCGTGTCCGCTGAGTGTCTCGACGGCCTGGCCGGTATCGACGCTCCACACCCGAACGGTCTGGTCACGGGACCCGGTATAGAGCTGCCGCCCGTCCTGACTGAACAGGACGGCGAAGACATCGGACGTGTGAGCGACCAGGCGGTGGAGCTCCTCGCCGCTGTGGGCGTTGCTGAGCCGGACGGTGCGGTCGCGAGAGCCCGAGGCGAGGGTGGCCCCATCCGGGCTGAAGCGAAGGGAGTTGACGCGGGCCTTGTGGCCATTGAACGTCAGTCTGAGCTTGCCCGTGCCGAGGTCCCAAACGCGGATCAGGCCATCTTCCGAGCCTGCGGCGAGCCGCTCGCCGGCCGGGTCGAACGCCACCGACGCCAGCGAGCGACCATCGCCCTGGAGCTCCAGGGCGACCCGGCCCGACTCCGCCTGGATGACCCGCGCGGCGCCGTCGGCGCACGCGACCGCGATGAGGCGGCCGTCGGGCGAAAAGGTCACACCGTTGAGGATCGTGCTGCTCACCGCGATGCGGGCCACCGGCGCGGCCAGCTCAGGGTCCCACAGGCGCAGGTCACCGTCCGCGGAGACGGACGCGATGACCGCCCCGTCGGGCGCGAAGGCGACGCCGCGAACATGCTCGCGGTGGCCTTGAAGCGTCAGCACCCCGCTGGATGTCGCGAACTCCGACGCGCGCCAGGTGCGTATGGAGCGATCCCATGACGCCGACGCGAGCGTCTTGTCGCCAGCCCTGAAGTTCAACGCTGAGACGGCGTCGGTGTGCCCCCCGAGCTCACCGATGAGTCGACCATCGGCCAGCGACAGGATCAGAATGCCGCGGTGCGTGAGTCCGACGGCCAGGGTCGAACCGTCGTTCGAGAACGCGAGCGATCGCACGCTGTTCACATCGTGCGTCGCGCGGAGCTCCCGCTCGAGCGCGCCGCTGGCGACGCTCCAGACGAGCACGGCTCCGCCCGACCCGGCGGCGGCGACCAATCGCCCGTCCTTGCTGAAGCGCACCTGATTGACGCCGCCGCGAAACTCGAGCCGGTGCAGCGCCGAGAGGTCGCTGGTGCGGCGCAACCACACATGCCCCTGGTCGTTGAAGGTCGCCAGCACCGAGCCGTCGGGCGATGCGGCGAGCCCCTGGATGTCGCCCGGCTGGCCAGCGGGGAACGGGGTCTCGCTGCGCGGCTCAAGGGTCCACACGAACGCGCCGCGATCAGTCGCGGCCGCCACCCGGCCCCCCGGGAGCCCGACGACGCTGCGGACCGCCCCCTGCAGCCGCGCGATGGTCTCGGGGCCGCTGAGGCTGCCGGCATCCAGCAGCCTGAGGTCACCATCGTCATCGCCTGCGATGATCCGCCGGCCGTCGGAGGTCATCGCGATCGCGCGGATCTGCGCGCCCGATTCGCTTTCATAGGCTGCGAGCGGGTCGGCGCCATTGACGCTCCACAGCTTGACGGCGCCATCGCTCGCCGCGGTGGCGAAGTGCGCCCCGTCTGGGGTTTCGACCATGTCCATGATCATCGCCCCGTGCCCGACGATGGTTGAGGCGCTGCGCTGGGCCAGCCGCGACAGAAAGCCCCACTCCCAGCCGTGATACCGGTCCGCCGCGGCGGCCAGGCGGGCCCGCATCTGCTCGAATTCGCCGGTCTTCATCGCCGAGAGCGCGCCAGCGATCTGAGCGGTGTACGCCTCCCATTGGGCGGCATCCCGCTCGCGGGCGGTTCGCTGCTCCGCGGTGGTGCGGCGGTCCACCTCGTACGCCAGCCGCACCGCGAAGCCGGTGCTGATGATCGCGATGAGGATCGTGCTGAGGGCGAGCACCGACGCCGCCGCGAGGAGCGCCCGGTTGCGCCTGGCGAAGAGTCGGCATTGCTCGATCGCGCCCGGCGGACGCGCTTCGATGGCCTGGTGCTGAAGCAGACGGCGAAGGTCCGCCGCCAGGGCCGCGGCGCTCTGGTATCGCCGCTCGGGCTCCTTCCGCATCGCCATGAAGATGATCGCCTCCAGGTCACGATGCATCCCTGAGGAGGGCCACCCCGTTCGGCGCGGCTCCGCCTGCACGATCCGCTCCACGGCGGCGGGGATCGGCAGCCCTGACAGGTCGTGCGGCAGCTTCCCGCACGCCAGCTCGTAGAGCATGACCCCCAGCGAATAGACATCCGTGCGGATATCGATGTCGGCGGCGGCGGTGCACTGCTCCGGGCTCATGTAGTTCAGCGTGCCGATCAGTTGCGGGATCCCCGATACCGCGGTGAGCGGCTGCCTGGACGGCTCGATCGTCCGGGCCACGCCGAAGTCGATGACCTTGGCGTGCCCCTCGGCGTCGACCAGGACGTTCCCGGGCTTGAGGTCCCGGTGGATGACGCCGTGCTGGTGGCCATGATGCACGGCGTCGCACACCGACGCGAACATGGCGAGTCTTTGGCGGAGCGGGAGCTTGCGCCGGTCGGCGTAGTCGGTGATCGCCGCCGCGCCGGGCACCAGCTCCATGGCGAAGAACGGTGATGGCGTGGGTCGCCCGAGGTTGGTGGTTCCGGCCTCGTAGACCTGGGCGATGCCGGGGTGGTGCAGCCGGGCGAGCGTCTGGGCCTCAAGTCGGAAGCGGAGGTAGGCATCGGTGTGGCTCATGCTGTCGTGCATGACCTTGAGTGCGACGCGGCGCGTGGGGTTGTTCTGCACGGCCTCGTAGACCACGGCCATCCCGCCCACGCCGAGGACCCCGATCACGGTGTAGTCGCCCACGGCGTCGGGAACCTCGATCGATGCAGGCGACGCGCTTCCCAGCGGCGGGGACTCAAGGAAGCCGCCCGCGCGATCGGCGGCCCGGAGCAGCCTGCGGACCCGCGCCTCGAGATCAGGGCGTCCTGCGCACTCTCGGCCAACGAAGGCGTCGCGTTCGCCGCGGTCGGCGCCGAGCGCGTGGGTGAAGATGGCGTGCGCCCGACCCGCCAGGTCATCGGCCATGGCCGCCGTCCTGTGCTCTGGCGTCCTCCCCGCCCGCCTCCGGCTCGTCTTCAAGCCGATCAAAGAGCCACGCCCTGGCGGCCTGCCAGTTGCGGTCAACCGTGCGCTTGCCGACGCTGAGCACCTCGGCGATCTCGTCGATCGTGCACCCCCCGAAGTACCTCAGCTCAACGATCCTGGCCTGCTGCTCGTCGAGCCGGGCCAGCTCGGCCAGGGCCTCGTCGAGCGCGAGGAGGTCGACGTCCTGGCCGGGCGTCGCGACCTCGTGGTCGTTCAGGCTCACCCGGGTCTGCTCGCCGCCGCGCTTGTCGGCCTGCCGGGCCCGCGCGTGGTCGATGAGGATCCTGCGGATGATCCTCGCGGCGATGGAGAAGAAGTGCAGCCGGTCCTTCCAGCCCGTGGTCCGCTGATCGAGGAGCTTGACGTACGCCTCGTGCACCAGGGCCGTAGGCTGGAGCGTGTGGTCGCGGCGCTCCGCCGCCATGTGCGACGCCGCCAGACGCCGCATGTCCTGGTAGACCGCGGCCATCAGCGCGTCGAGATCGCGCCGGTCACCCGACGCGGCGGCGCGCAACAGCATGGTGATGTCGGCGGGGCTCGAGAGGGGGGACGGGGGAGCATCGCCCATGGGACCTCCTGACCTTCGCACGGCCCGGATGGTGCAAGGCCGCTGAGCGGGCGGCAGATCGTATGGACTGTCATCCACGAGTTGCAGAGCGGCGACAGGCCCTCGCCAGGGCTCAGCGGGCTTGCAGCGACCCTTGCGCCATCTTCTCGCGGAGCATTCGGTTCGTGAGGAGCCTCTCTGCTCTATGCCCGCGATCAGTCCACCAGTTGCGAGCGGATCTCGCTCGCCGATCCCCGGGACAGCTTCCGGAGCAGTTCCGGCAGCATCCGGTGCAGCGCCCCACGGGCCATGACGGCGGTGGCCCCGGCCTGCTGCGCGGCGTTCAGGCCCGCGACATCCACGTGCGGGCCGAACGCGATTACGGGGAGGTTGATGTAAGCGTTTCCAGCGTCCTGGCGGACCCGCGCGAGCAGTTCAAGGGCGATCGGGCCCGCCTCGAGATCGAGCAGCAACCCCCCGACGCGGGAGTCGGCCAGGCGGGCTTCCAGCATGTCGAGCGAGCGGACGGGGCGGCAGTTCACCCCTGCCGCGGCGCCGGTCTCTTTGATCTTGGTGGCCCAGAGCAAATCGGCAGCGCAGTAGAGTATGATGACCCCCCCCTGGGGCTGTTCTCCGGGGGGTTTTCGGCTCGGATTGTGGGGCGAGTCAGTGGGGTTCATGAGCATGCGCTGCCTTCCGCTGCCGGACCAACATGCCGCCGGGCGCACTCCGCGTCGTGAGCACTCCGGGGCCGGCGATGACTGTACCCGTTCACCTTGGCCATAGTCGGTCCGCCGCATGATTCGGAGTTTCGTCGCGGCGCCGCCAACGGGCGGCGACAGGGCGGCCCGGGCGGCAGGTGTCGGTGTCGAATCCAAGAACCGGTCTGGCGCGAGGGGGGCGGCGCCGGGCGATCATGAAAGCGTCTTCATCGGGCCCTTCAAGCGTTTGAACCATCTGCATCGAGCATCGAGCGAGCCATTCAACATGACGACCAGCACCAAGAGCAGCAAGACCAAGCCCGCCGCCAGCAACGGCGAGTACCGCACCAGCCCGATCATCAACGAGCTCGGGCTCCCGGAGGATCCGGACAACCTCTACACGCAGACCGTGGGTGTGATGCTGCACGCGGCCGAGCTGCTGGGCCTGCCGCACGAGGTGCAGGTGATCCTGGCGCAGCCCAAGAACGAGATCATGGTGCACTTCCCGGTGCGGATGGACAACGGCGACTACCGGCTGTTCAAGGGCTACCGGGTGCAGCACAACAACGCCTGCGGCCCGTACAAGGGCGGCATCCGGTACCACCCCGACGTGCACCTGGACGATGTGAAGACCCTGGCGCTGCTGATGACCATGAAGACGGCCCTGACGCGCCTGCCCTATGGCGGCGGTAAGGGCGGCGTGAAGTGCGACCCGCGCAAGCTGTCGCGGGGCGAGCTGGAGCGGATCACCCGCCGCTTCTGCACGGCCATCAGCCCGGCCATCGGCCCTGATTACGACATCCCCGCACCCGACGTGAACACCAACGCCCAGATCATGGCGTGGTTCGCCGACACCTACGAGGCGCAGAGCGACCACCGCAACAGCTGGGACGCGATGCGCGTGGTGACCGGCAAGCCCATCGAGATCGGCGGCTCGCTGGGGCGCGAGAAAGCCACCGGGCAGGGCGTGGTGGACGTGTGCGCTGAGCTGCTGCCGGAGCTGGGCGTGCAGATCAAGGGGATGAAGTTCAGCGTGCTGGGCTATGGCAACGTGGGATCGTGGACGGCCCGGATCTTCCACGACATGGGCGCCCGCCTCGTGGCGGTGATGGACCACACCGGCGGCATCCGCAACGACCAGGGGATCGACGCCCACGCCTTGGCCCATCACGTGGCCAAGGTCGGCGGCGTGGCCGGCTACGGCGCGGGCGCGGGCAAGAAGAGCGGCGCCGGGGCGACCAAGATCAGCACCGAGGAGTTCTACCAGACCCCCGTCGACGTGCTGGTGCCCGCGGCCCTCGAGCAGATGATCAAGGACAAGGAAGCCAAGATGATCAACGCCAAGGTGATCGCCGAGGGCGCCAACGCCCCGACGACCCCCGCCGGCGACCGCGTGCTGAACCAGCGCGGGATCGAAGTCTTCCCGGCGATCCTGGCCAACGCCGGCGGCGTCACCGTGTCGTACTTCGAGTGGGTGCAGAACAAGAGCTGCACGACCTGGGACGAAGAGAAGGTCGACCGCGAGCTCAACAAGCACATGGTGATGGCGGCCCGCCGCACCGTGCAGGCCCGCCAGAAGTTCAACTGCGACATGCGGACGGCCGCGTACGTCGCGGCCCTCGAACACGTCGGCAAGGTCTACACCGTCCGCGGGATCTTCCCGTGAGTTGAGGCCTGCCGAGCCGCGGGCCGCGGGCGATTACGGCTGCGCGGGCCGGGCCGGCGGCGCGGTGAAGGTGCTCGTGGGGCCTACGGCGCTGATCGAAACCGGGAAAATCGCCACGGCGTCCACGGGCCTGCCCGGGGCGATGGCGAGTTGGACCTCCTGAGCAGGCGCCGCGCCTGCGGGGGTCGCCGCGCGCAGGGTGAACGTCCAGTCGCCCGCGCCTGGCCCCCCGCCACTGGGACCGACCCCACTGGGCCCGCCGCCACTGGGCCCTCCGGTGGCTGGCCCGCGACGCGTCCAGACGCCCCACCAGCGCGTGTCGGTCCCCGCTTGGACGGTGATCGTCGGGTTCTCTGTCAACCCGCTCACGCGCGGCGCCGCTGGCGGTGTCGCCCGGGCGCCGGGCCCGCTGGCGTCGATGCCGATGGGCGCGCGCAGCCATGGCGATGGCGGCACGAGCGCGGGCTTGGCGAAGACCCCCCGTTTGAGCGCATCGGCCAGCCCGCGCCGGTTGTCCCTGATGGCGATCATGCTGAACAGGACCGTGCCGCCAGCCCCGCCAGCCCGGCGGGTGGCTTCGATCTGGCCAACCACGTCGGGGGGCTCCCACGACGCGGCGGGCTTGCCGTCTTTGGCGATCGCCCCGGCGGCCAGCACCCGACTGGCGTTGAGGCCTGGCCAGAGGTGGCGGCTCTGGTCGTTCTGGTCAACCCACCAGTCCAGCAGGCGGGCGAATGGCTGCTGCGGGGCGTCGAGCTTCCAGTAGAGCTGCGGCGAGGCGTAGTCGAGCCAGCCCTCCCTCAGCCAGCGGCGCGCGTCAGCGAACAGGCCGTCGTACGCGTCGAAGCCGCGCACGGGCGGGGGGGAGCCGGGTCGCCAGATGCCGAAGGGGCTGATGCCGACCTTCACCCCCGGGCGCACCTGCTTGACCCTGAGGTAGAGCTCACTCACAAACGTGTCGATGTTGCGGCGGCGCCAATCGGGGCGCGAGACGCCCCCGCCCGTCGCGGCGAATGACGCGTCGTCGGGGAAGGGCTGCTTTTCCTTGGGATAGGGATAGAAGTAGTCGTCAAAGTGCAGGCCATCAACCGGGTAGCGGTTGACAATGTCGAGGGCCACGCGCAGGGTGTGCTCGCGGGCCCCGGGCTCCCCCGGATCGAGCCAGAGGTACGAGTCGTAGCTCTTGACCCACTCGGGATGAGTGCGGGAGACGTGGCTCGGGGCGTCGGGCTGCTTGGACTCGAAGTGGCGGGCCCGGAAGGGGTTGATCCAGGCGTGGAGTTCGAGGCCGCGCGCGTGCGCCGCGGCGATCCACTCGCTCAGCGGGTCGTAGTCAGGCCCCGCGCCCTGCGGCGGCTGCCCGCTGCGGCCGGTGAGGAACTCCGACCACGGCTCGAGCTGCGACGGGTACATCGCGTCGCACGCGGGGCGGACCTGCAGGAGCACGGCGTTGAGGTTCGCGGCGGCCGCGGCGTCGAGCAGGGTGGTCATCTCCTCGCGCAGGGCCTTGACTGGCAGGCCGGGCTTGGAGGGCCAGTCAATGTTGGCGACGGTGGCGACCCAGACGCCGCGGAACTCGCGGTCGAGCACCGGGGGTGCGTCCTTGGGGTCGGTTGAGAGGGGCCAGTCAGCGGCCGCGGCGGGGCGGCCAAGGGCCATCAGGCCGAGGCACGCCGCGAGGGCGGCGGGAATGAAGCGATTGGTCACAGGATCTCTCCCACAGTGCGTTCGTAGGTGATGCCGCGTTCGGGCGGGAACCTCTGGAGCCCCTCGGCTCTGAGCGCGGGCGCGAACTCCTTAAGGTACCGGTCGAGGCGTTCGCGGGTCGGGAAGAGATATCGGACCTCGATGGTGCTCGGGGCGGCGGCGGCGGGCGGATCGAGCAGCAGGACGGTCGCGGAAAGAGCCCCGCCGGCGATCACGCGGTCGAGATGACCGTCACGCAGCCAGCGCGCGTACTCGCGGGCGGTCTGGGGATCTGGGCAATGGGCGCGAACGGTGTAGGCGATGGCGGACATCGCAGCAGCGTAGCCGAGCCTGCCGGATGCCTGGGATTGGACTTTGTCAGGGCGGCGCCAGAGCTTCTGCCGGGGAAGGGTGGTGGCGGGCAATACACTGCCCGAACGATCGTTGTACCCCTTGAGGACCGGACCGAAGTGGATCATGTGCCCCCCAAGCCCGGTTCTGAGTTCGCCGCGTCTGCCTCAGGCGGCGAGGCGGACCTGTCGCGCCTGCTCGCCGATGCGGCGCGGGGCGACGAGGAGGCGTGGCGGGCGATCGTGGGTTTGTACGCCAGGCGGGTGTTCGCGCTGGCGAAGTCGCGGGTTCGGCAGGCGGAGCTGGCTGAGGAGGTCACGCAATCGGTGTTCTGCACAGTCGCCGCCAAGCTGGGTCAGGGTGGGTACACCGAACAGGGGCGGTTCGAGAGCTGGTTGTTCCGCGTGGCGGTCAATCGGGTTCGCGACGAGATCAGGCGGGTTCGGCGGCACGCGGCGCCGACGGATCCTGAACAGTTTTCCGGCGTCGCGGCCCCGCGTGAGCCGGGGCGCGAGAACGCCGACCTCGGGCCCCTTCGCGAGGCGATGGAGGCGCTGACGCCGGCCGACCGCGAGATCGTCGAGTTGCGGCACCATGCGGGGATGTCCTTCAACCAGATCGCCGAGGTGCTCGACGAGCCGCTCGGCACGCTGCTGGCGCGGCACCACCGGGCTCTCAAGAAACTGAAGGACACGATCGGCGGGCGCTCGGCGGCGCGGGAGGAGCAGGCATGACGATGAACCACCAAAACAATGGAACGCCGGGCGAGCTGAGGGCGATCTCAGATGCGCTGGATCGCCTGGGCGCGGCTGAGCGAGCGGAGATGCCCAGCGGGCTCGAGGCGCGAGTCGCCGAGGCTGTCGCGGCGCGGGCTGCTGGGGGCGCCGGGCGCGGCGTTGAAGCGCCTGAGTCGTCACAAGGCGAACTCGGGGCTGAGATCGGTGGGTTCAGTGATCGGTTGTCGGCTTTGGGCGATGCGGATCGGCGCGCCGCGCCGGCCGGGCTCGAAGCGCGGGTTTTTCGCGCCAGTGTGGGCCGCCTGGCGCCGGCGCGGGAAGCGCAGCCGGTCCTGGCCCGCATTGGTGTAGGTGTCAGCGGAGGCTTGGGTGGCGGAGTGAGTGGGCGCGTGGAAGTGGCTGGCGGCCGCACCGCGAACCGCTCAGTGTCCTGGTTTGGCCCGGCGTTGCGGATCGCGGCGGTGATCGCGATCGTCGCCGGCGGGGCTGCGGTCTACCGCTCGCTGTCGACAACCCCCGCCTCGACCGGTGGGCGCGAGCTGGCGGGCGCGCCGCCCGCAGGCGACGAGATTGGCTCGGCGGCTGGCGGCGAGTCGGAGGTCGATGCGGTGCTGGCGGTGCTGGCCTCGATCGATCGGAGCGCGGGTATCGATGATCTGGACGACCTGGTCAGCGAAGTCGAGGGGCTCGCGGCTGATCCGGTGCACGACAGCATCCCAATGATCCAATGAGAGCCAGTGAATCGCCGCCGCCGCGGGGAGTTTGCAGCATGAGTGATCGAGCAACAAGTACGTTGAGCCGCCGCCCGCTGGCCGGGGGGGTCGAGCTGCGCGCCCGTCGCGCGTCGACGGGGTTGCTCGCGGCCATGGCGATCATGGCGGCCGGGCTGCTCGCCTCCGCCGGGTTCGCGCAGGGGCCGGCCCCCGAGCGGGCGCCGCAGGGCGGGAAGCCGGCGGCCCGTTCCGCAGCCGTTCAGGAGCGCTTCCGCGCGGAGCTCCGCCGGCGGGTCAGCGACCGGCTGAAGCGCGTAAAGGACGTTGCGCAGAGGCTCGAGAAGCTGCTCGCCCAGATCGACGGCGACGCGGATCTGGGGAAGCTGCGCTCGGAGTTTGAGGCCATCCCCGACTTCCGCGCCATGCGCGAGCGGCCGGGCGGGCCCCCCGATGGAGGACCCGGCGGGCCCGGCCCCGGACCGGGGCCTGGTGGAGGTCCAAGGGAGGAGCGCGGGCCCGCGCCGTTCACGCTGGGCCTCGACACCGAGCCCCTGACGCGCCCGCTGACCCCGGAGGAGACCGACGAGGCCCTGACGCTGCTGCGTCAGCAGGAGCCCCGGATGGCCGACGAGCTGGAACGGCTGCGCGGCGAGAATCCAAACTTTTTCAGGCGGGCGATGGACGGTTTGGGCTCGCGCCTGCTGGCGATCCGCGAGGCGAAGCAGCGGGACGACGAGGAGATGGTTCGCCTGCGCGTCACCGAGCTCCGGCACGTGGTGGAGATGATGCGGATGCTCCGCGACCTGAAGCAAGCGAGCGCCAGCCCCGAGCAGCGGCGCGAGCTGGAGAACCAGCTGCGCGAGCAGGTCGGCAAGCAGTTTGACTCGCGGATCAAGATCCAGCGCCGTCAACTTGATTCGCTGGTCGGCCGCACCGAGAAGATGCGCAAGGACCTCGAAGACCTCGAAAAGAAGCGCGAGTCGGTGGTCGATCGCGCCGCGAAAGGTCTGGCGGCCCCCGGCCGCGGCGGACCGGGCGGACCGGGCGGGCCAGGCGGCCCGGGCGGCGGGCGCCCGGCGAAGAAAGACCTCCCGCCTCCTCCGCCCCCCCAGCAGCCCCTGTCCCCGCCAGGCGATTGAATCGCCGGCCATCAGGAGACGATCGAGCCCGGGGCGATGTCGGCTTCGGGTCGCAGCAGGATGACCTGCCGGGCGATGGCGGGGTCGGCGCCGTCCTTTGGGACGTTGGACGCGGCCAGCAGCATGCCCCGGGATTCCTCGCCGCGGATCACGCGCGGGGCGAGGTTGGCGACGATGATGATCAGCCGGCCGACGAGGTCTTCGGCCTTGTAGTAGTCGCGCACGCCGGCGCAGATCTGGCGGGGACTGCCGCTGCCGTCGTCGACCTGAAGCTTGAAGAGCCGGTCAGCCTTGGGGTGATTCTCAGCCGAGAGCACCTTGGCGACGCGCAGGTCGATCTTGGCGAAATCCTCGAAGGGCACCACGGGCTTCGGCCCGCCGGGCGTCGGAGCCGGCGTCGGCGCGGGCGCCGCACTGGCGGACGGGGCAGCGGCCGGGGGGGTGTGTGGGGGGGGGGGGGGGGGGGGGGTTGGGGGGGGTGGTCATGTGGATGCGGAGTGTTCGCCTCGCGGCGGGGTCAACGAGCGATCAGGCTGGTACGACCGGGAGTGTACCCCCGGCGGCGGTGACGTCCCCGGCCGGTTGTCATCACTCAGCCGCCGGACGGCGCGACCGGCGCGGCCGCCGCGCCGGCCGCGGCGGGCTCGGGGGCGGGCTTGGCCGCCGGGTCGGCCTCGAAGCGACCGGCCCGCCAGAGCACGGCCCGAGGATCGACCCTGAAGAGGATGGGCAGATCGTCGGGGTTGGGATCGCGGAGCGGCTCGGCGGCGTCGGAGAGGATCTGGGCCGACCACAACCGATGCGCGCCTCGGAGCAGCACCGATTCGAGCCTGAGCTGCCCGATGAGTTCATCCGGCGTCAGGCGGGGGCCGGGGATGCCGCCGCAGGTCGGGCACAGAATCGTGCGGTTGGCGGGCGAATTGGGGGGCGAGTTGGCGGGCGCACCGGGCTCAAGCCGGGCGATGGTCCTCTTGTTACGGCACTCCGGGCACGCGGGCCATTCCTCGGCCCAGCGGCGGATCTTGGCGGCCCCGCCGAGCTCCCCCTGCGGGCTCAGCACGGCGTCGTAGTGCTCGATGACAGGCCAGACGCCCGGACGATCGAGGATCGAGAGGGCCCGCCGACCCTCGGCCGCCCGCAGAAAGCTCAGGGCCGAGCCGACCTGGAGGGCCGCGTGCTGTGAGACGCGCGGCGGGTCGACCCGCACGCGCAGGGCCGAGTCGGCGGTCTGAGCGGCGGGGTCGAACTGCGCCGCGATGGCGCGCAGCCAGCGCCGCTCGCTCTGGGTGTTGGCCAATGCCGCCAAGGCCAGGCACGCGGACGACGCCGTGCCGCCGGGCCTGGGGGCCTTGCGGTCAAGTTCCACCGCGAGCACCAGGAGATGGCGGGCGAGGTCGCGGGCGCCGGGGGCCTGACGTTCGGCGGCGAGATCCTCCGCGAGCAGGTAATAGTCAGCCGGGCGGGCCGGGGAGAGGGCGCCGAGGCGGGCTTCGAGGTTGGGCACGGGGATGTCGGCGAGCGAGATCGGCTGCTCACGAGGGGGGGGCCTGGGCGGCTGCAAGGGCGGGAGGCCCGGGGGCGTCGCGGGGGGTCGGGCCGGCGGCTGGCCGGCCGCGCCGGCGGTAGCCAGCAAGACCATGGCGATGGCGGCGAGTGGGCGGATCACGGCTGGGCCTCCCCAGCGCGGATGAGCCAGAGCCGCAGCATGGCTTCCTCGCCGACCTTGAGCTGCACAAGCACGTGGCGGGCCTCGCGCGATTGCTCGCGCAGGCCGCTGAGCACCTTGCCGACCTCTTCGGCCCGTCCCGGGCGCTCGCTGGCGACGATGCAGGCCATGAGCTCGACGCAGGCCTGCTGGTCGGCGATGAACTGCTGCACCAGGCCGCGGGCGACTGAGAGGCGGGCCCCGTGGCGGCGGTCGATTTCATCGAGGGTGATGGGGCCCTTGTCGCCCGCTCCGACCCGGATCGCCGCGTCGCGGAGCTGGGCGAACAACTCCGCCGCGCCATCGCGGGCGAGCTTGCCGCCTTCGTCTTCCGGCACGCCGCCTTCGGAGGGTTGCCTGCCGGCCATGACGGCATAGACCTCGGCGAGGGCCGCGGCGGCGGCGTCGATCTCCTTGGTCGCGGCGTCGCCGGCGATGAGTTCGAGAACCCGCTCCACCAGGGCGCGACGCGCCGCAGCCTGCCAGGCTTCGCCGGTCAGCGGACCCATGGGTCTGCCGGTGAGGGCGACGATGAGGCGCGACAGCGCCGTGGAGCGGCCCGCCCTGGGGAGGAACTTGAGGACCGCGTTGTTGAGGGCCGCGGAGTCTGAGAACCTGGGCATGATCCGCTGGGCGGCGGCCTTGAGCTCTCCGCCGGCGAGCAGGCCGACTTCCGCCAGGACATCGGCGTCGATGGGGCCGATCTCCGGGGCCTGGCGCTCGATCTCCTGAAGGCGGGCGAGCTTCGGGGGCAGGTTCTTGTCGGTCGAGAGGTAGCGCAGGGCCCACTCGCCATCGGCGCCTGAGCCGCCGCCGACGTTGGCCGAAGCCAGGATCGGCGTCTGACCCCGGCGGATGGGGGCCACGAACCGGCGGAGGACTTCCGACATGCCGTCGGTGTCGCCGCGCTGGCGGCGATAGGCGGCCTCGGAGATACGGGCGTAAATGATGGCGGCGCGGAGGGCCGCGAGGGTTTCGGGGGTCTCCGGCGCCGTGAGCTCGTCGCGCGCGATCTGGGCCCACGAGCCCCCGCCGCCCCCGCCCGGCGAGCTGCCAAGTCCCCAGGCGCCTTGATACGCGTCGCGCAGGTTGGTCCGCTGCTCAGGGGTGGCGCCCTGGGTGAGCACCATCGAAAGATCCACGCCCTCGGCGCTCGATTTCGAGACGATCGCGGCGGTGATCACCGCGAGGTCGGCGTCGCTGACACGCGGGTCGTCGAACCACTGGATCAGCCGCCGCCGACCGGGGTCGCCCGCCCGCCAGCGGAGCCGCGCGCAGATGGATGTCACAACCTCGAAGACCGCCTTGCTGCGGTCGGCTTCAGGGCCTGCCATCAGGATCTGCTCCAGGCCGTCGAGCACGGCGTTCTCCGCCGCGACCGATTCGCCCGCGCCGCCGGCGAACAGCGAGCGGGTCGCCTGCTCCCACTTCTCCATGGCGGCCAGAGCCCCGGCGGGCTCGACGCCCGGGCCGCTGATGATCCGCAAGGGCATCGACCGCAGGGCGAGCAGCGCGCCGTTGGCGAACGACGCGTTGGCCGGCAAGCGGGCCCCGGTCAGCGACGCGGCGATCGCCGACTGCACTCGCAACCGGATCGCCGCCGGCAGATCGCGCTCGGAGGAGATCCGACCCAGGGCCCCGACCGACCAGGCGGACGGGAACACGCGATCAACGCCGAAGGGCTTGCCCTCATCGCCCAAGGCTTCGCCCTGAGCCGCGATGGCGGAAATCAGGCGCTCGCTCAGCGGCAGGTCCGACCCGAGGCGCACCGTGAGGTCGACGAGCGTCGAAATCGTGCTCGCCCGCTGACCGGCGTCAAGCCGCGGCCACCACGCCGCGAGGACGGGGATCGCCCGCTCGACCCGGCCCACAGTGTCCTCGCGTTTGGCGCTGGGCTCGGCCGCTTTGGCGATGAGGCGGACCACGCCCGCCGCGTCAGGAATGTCGCCCGGCAGGGCCTCGTCAACCGGGGCGGGCTTGGGGGTGGGCTTGGCCGCGATCGGCGTCGCAGCGGGTTCAGGCTCCGGGGTCGGTGGCGGGGCGCCGGTATTGGAGATCAGCAGGATGCCCACGAGCATCAGGACCAGCGCTCCGAAGAACACGCTGGCGCCAACCAGCACCGCGACCTTCAGCAGCCGCTGGCCGGGGTCTTCTTCCTCCCCCGAGGCGATGCGGGGTGCGGGTGTGGTGGGTGCGACAGGCGCGAACATGGTCCCGCGCTCCGGGCGTGGCGGCGGGGTGATGGTCGGCAACGTTGACTGGGCTGGCGTCGGGGCACGCTCTTGGGGTCGATGGGCGACCGGCGCCGCCTGCGGGCGCCCGGCGGGCGGCGCCGTCTCGGGACCGCCGCCCCCTTGTCCGTTCAGTGAGGCGAGGACCGATGACACGGCTGTCGCGGGAAGCCCACGGGCCATCGCCAGTATGGCCAGGCGCTGCACCACCTCGGGCGTGAGACCTCCGAACGCGCCCACCAGCCGGGCGGCCTCGCGGACCAGCGGGTCGGTGGGGGATATGGGTGGCCCCGCCGCGGCTGCCGGCCCCTGGACCGGTCCCGGGCGCGGTGGGGGTGGGGGGGGGGTGGCCACAACGGCGACTGCGGGGGCGGAAGGGTGGCGCCCGCCAGCCTCGGCAACGGCCGCCACGCGCGGCGCCGGGGCGACCGAGGGGGCGGGCCCGTCGAGACCTGACGAATCACCCTCGGGCACGAGCGCGAACGGATGCGGGTGAGCGGAGGGCGCCAGCACCGGAGGGGGCGCGGCGGCAGGCGCCGACTCAGTGGGCATGACCGCCTGGGCGGGCGTGCCGGCCGGCTGAGGGGCAGATGGCTGCACGGCCGGCTTGAGCAGCAGCGGCGGCGGCGGGGCCAGCAGCTGGGTCGCCGCGGCCTGCAGGTACAGCCGCACCATGTCGGCTTCCGGGGAGCTTCCACGAGGGTGCTGAGCAAGCAGGGCCATGCGCTCCTGAAGGGCCTGGTAGACCCGCGCTGGTGTCTGCTCCCCGGCGTCGAGACCCAGGAGCACTTCGGGGCCGCGCTCGCCGAGGGGCACAGCCTCGGCCCCGAGGAACGCCTCGATCAGCGTGAAGTGGTTGGACGGGATCGAGCTCATGGACGCCCGCCTGCGGGCGCGGTCCCGCCGGGAGTTGGAGCCGCTGGGGGCGTCGGGCCCGCCGGGGCAGGACCCTGGGCCGGAGCTGGACCCGGAGTGGAAGCGGGTGCGGGAGCAGGAGAGCCCCCGCCAGCCTTGAGCTTTTCGAAGAGGGCCTTGAGCTTGGACCGCCACGGCTCGGCGCCGAACTCGGGGTAGAGCACCTGCACCTGGCTGAGCACGTCGAGGGCCTTGGGGGCGTCCTGCTCGGCCAGCAGGCGCGCGAGGTTGTATTTGGCGGCGAACCACTCGGGGGTGTTGGGCTTGTGGCCCGACGCGAGCGTGCGCCAGCACTCGAGGGCGAGCCCGGGGTCGCCCGCATCCTCAGCCAGGCCGGCGAGCCGGTGCAGGCTGTCAATGTTGCCGGGCGCGGCGTTGATCACGGCCTTGTCGAGCTTGATCGCCAGATCGCGGCTGGCGACATCCTTGGTGGCGGCCCAGATCTCGCTGGCCGCCTGGGCCACCTGCCGATAGACGGTGAGCACCGCGTTGTCCTGGAGGGCGCCGGGGCCCGACCCCATGCGATCGAGCACCCGTGTCCCGAGTTTGACCACCGACGCAGCAGCGGCGAGCTGGGCGGCGGGGTCGCGCGGGGCGCCGCCGGCGACCGCGGCGGGGTCTTGCGCGGCCTTCTTCCAGCGGGCCACGGCCCGCTGGTAGAGCAGGCGGTCGGCGGCGTCGGCGAAGCGGCCGCCGGCCGCGCGCAGCTCATCGGCCAGCGCCTCGGCCCCGGCGTTGTCTTCCCGTGCGACCAGGATCTGCAAGCGGCGGAAGCGCAGCTCGGAATCGACGCCGGCGGTGTCGAAGTTGTTGAAGGTGACAGCGCTCCGCAGCATGTCGAGCACGGCCTCGGCCCGCTGGACATCGGGCGTCGCGGAGGTCAGCAGGGCGTCGAGCACCTGGCGCGTCAGCAGCACCAGCCGCTCGGTCGCCTCCGTCGCCTCGGTGCGGGCCGACTCCAGGGCGATCTTCTTGTCGACCGAGAGCAGCTCCTCGGCGATCTTCACGAACCGCGCCGCGGCGAAGCCCCGGCTCGAGTCATTCGACCCGCGAAACATGCGGTAGAGAATGCGGGCCGCCTGCCGGCGGGCCGAGAGGTAGACCGGTGACTTGCTGTCAACGCCCAGCAGGATGCTTGCGGCCTGTTCGTCATCGACGCCGCCCTGGGCCGCGCGCCTGACCAGCAGGCTGGCCGCGCGCTCGGTCTGCGGGTAGGTCCGCAGGAACAGGGTGGTGAGCTCCTCGAGCCGACCGGCCACAACCGGCGGCGGGGGCGTGCTCTCGGCCGCGACGCGATCGAGCGAGATGATCGCAAGCCACAGGGCCTCCTCGGCCCCGGGCTTTTCGGGGATGAGGGTCGCGGCCTGGGCGAACCGCTCCGCTGCGGGGACGAAGTCACCGGCCTTGAAGAGGGCCCGCCCGGCGGCGACGATGGCCCGCCCGCGCTCGCCCGGGAAGCGGGGGGCGTCGTCCTGCTGCGGCGCCGAGTCGAGCAAGGCCGCCGCCTGCCGGTACTGGTTCATGAGCGCGGCTTCGCGGGTGGGCTCGTCGACGTTGGCGCCGCTGTCCTTGTGGGCCTTCACTGCGCGCTCATAGGCCTGCATGCCGCGCACGTAGTGCACGATGAAGCCGACATCGCCCAGGGGCCCGGTGCCATAGCGCTGGGCGAGGTCCAGGACGTGGCCGACTTCGCCGCGGGCGACCAGATCGCTCATGGCGATCTGCCCGAGCTGCTCGATGACTTCGCCGGTAGTCTTGCGGTCGGCCTCGAAGCAGACGACCGCGAGCAGGCGGGCGGCGAGCGTTTCGAGGGGGGTCACAGCGGGGCCCTTGCCATCGCGATCGGCGTTGCGGGCGTAGCGGACGCGGGCCTCGAGGTCGGCCCAGCGGCGTGCGGCCCCCAGGATGGTGATCCGGCGCGTGAGCAACTGGGACTTGATCTCGGCCGGCACGGCGGCCTCGCCCTCAACGGCGTCGAGCCAGCGGAGCCCTTCGGTGTCGCCGTCGCGCCTCAGGGCCGAGGCGAGGGCGCACCCGATGGCGGCTCGGGACACATGGTCGTACTTGAGGAGGTTTTTGGGCAGGCGCTCCAGCGTCGCGGAGCGGCCTTGCCCGGCGCCCAGCACCCAGCCGAACGACTTCAGCGATTCGATCGCCGGGGAATCGGAGCCCGAGAGCAGCGCCAGGTAGTACGACGACCACCCGGCGTAGTAGTACGCGATGGACCGGAGGCGGCGGGCCTCACCGATTTCATCACTGATCTTGTCGGGCGCACGCCCGCTCTCTTCGGCCCTTTCCAGGGTCTCAAGGCGGTGGTTGACCTCGGTCCCGATGGCTTCAAACTGCGATTTGAGCGTGCGGAGCGTCCGCTCAGCGTCGGCCTTGTCCTCGTCGGTCCCCAGCCGCAGCCGCCACCGCTCCGCGGCTTCCTCAGCCTTGACGTACGAGGTGCGGGTCAGGTCGAGCCGCAGCGCGTACGACTTCACCTCGGGCACGACGCGCAGCAGGTCGCGGGCCTTCTCCTCCCACATTTGCCGGTCGGCGGGCTTCTTGGCGGCGCCGATGAACTCGACGTAGAGCTTCCCCAGCCGCTCGCCGATCAGGGCCCTCTCTTCGGGGCTCGCCGCCTTGAGCCGGGCGGCGAGGTGCTCGGCCAGCAGCGGCCGCAACCCCGGCCGGTCGAGGTATGCCTCGATCGCCGCGGCGGATTCGCGCTGGGCCTGCCTGGCGGCGTCGGGCGCCTGGGCCGGCGCCGCACTGGCGGCGAGGCCGCAGACCGCGCTGGCGACAAGCGACCGAGCGGCGCGTGACCAGCCCGGGCCGCCTGATCCCCGCTCACTGGGTCGCCGATTACTTGGTCGCCACATAGGTGACCTTCCTGAAGCCCGCGTCCTTGGACGCCTGGAGCGCGACCGCCGCGGCGCCGACGGTGACATCGTCAGCCACGCGGATGATCACGCCAGGCTCCTTGGGGAGTCGCGACAGCAACGCCACGACATCCGCCTTGGTCCGCATGATCTTGTCGGCCAGGCGATACTGAGCCTCTCCTCCCCCGCCTGCCGCCCCGCCCCCCCCAGCCCCCCCAGCCGCGACCTCGACGTACAGGATCTGGGCCGAGAAGTCGTTGCCCCGGCCGGAACCACGCGGGCTGGGTGTGATCGCGGCTGACAGATCCGCCTCGGCGTCGGCGAGGGTGCCGGCCATGACGAAGTACAGGAGCAGGAACAGCGTGACATCGATGAACGCCACCAGCGGCAGCCGCATGATGTAGTCCTCGCGCTTCCTGTTGCGGGTGAAGTTCATGGCGCGCCCCCTCCCTCGCCCCCACCCGCCGCTCCGGGGCGGACCGGCCGACCGCTCCCGGCGGTGGCGAGTCGCCAGTTCTTCACGCCTGCCCGGGCAAGGACGCCCGCGAGGCGATTGAGGTGGCGGGCGGGGCAGGCGCGATCAGACCGAATCACCACATCAAGCCCGTCGACGCGGCCGCCCGCGGACGCCTTGGCCTTTTCGATCAGGGCGACGAGCTCCTCTCCGGTGACGGCCCCCATGTCCACCATCGAGAGCTCGCCCCGCACGTTCATGTCCACGATCAGCGACTTCTCACCATCCGCAAGGGCCGTCGCGGCCGAGTCCCCCGGTTGCTGCGGCAGATCCACCGGGCGGAGCTGCACGCGGGCGAACTGGGCCGAGAGCATGAAGAAGATGATCAGGAGAAACACGACATCGACCATCGCCGTCAGGTCGAACTCCGCTTCCTGAATGTCGTGGTGCTTGTTGAACTTCATGGCGGTCTGGGCGGCGGCGTCGGAGCGGGCGGACAGGTGCAGGTGCGCGACGGGGACTCAATTCGCCGGCGGCGCGAACAGCGGACCCCTGCCCGCAGCCGGCAGCGGCGAGCCCGCCAGCGGCGCGACCGGCGGGGCCGCCACGGGCGGCGGCGCCACGGGAGACACCGCGCCGACCCCGACCGGTTGAGGCTGGGACGGCTGGGGGACCGGCATCGGCGCCGGGCCGGGACCCATGGCCGTGGGAAGGGGGCCGTGTCCGATCGCGCGGGCTTGCGGCGCTGGTCCCGCCTGGCGGGCGCCCTGCGCGGCGGATTGCAGCAGCGACGCCAGCCGCTCGGCGATGTCGGCGACCTCGGCCATCATCCGGTCGGTCCGCCGCCGGAAGAGCGAGTACGCGATCGTGCACGGGATCGCCAGCATCAGACCCTCGGCCGTGTTCACCAGGGCCAGCGACATGAACTCCGCCAGCTTCTGCGATTTGGCGGCGCCTTCCTCATGGCTGATGGTGCCGAACGCCCCGATCATGCCGAAGACCGTCCCCAGCAGACCCAGCATCGGTCCTACTGCCGCGAGCAGGGCGAGGCCGTGCGTCGGGCGGTCGAGCTTCTCGAGCTCGCGTGACGCGGCCTCCTCGAGGGCGGGCTTGAGCTCCAGCAGTCCGAACTGCGACCGCGAGGCCCGGCTGATTCCGCCGGCCATCACGCGCGTGATGAACGAGTCGTTGGCCTTGTCGCGGGCGAACTGCAGCACGCCCTCGGCGTTACGGTCGCGCAGCAGCCGCTCCAGCGCCGCGAGGATGGTCAGCGGCGCCAAGTAGCTCACCCGCAGCACGATCAGGTTGGTGATCATCAGGCCCACGGCGATGATCGAGAGCAGAATCAGGATCACCGAAAGCGGGCCGCCGGCCTTGATGTAGTCCAGCAGCGAGCGCGACGCCGCTGAGGGGAGCGACGCGGCCGGATCCGCGCCGGCCGCCTGGGCCAGCACCGCCAACCTGCCCGCCGCAAGTGAGATCTCCGCAAGCATCATCCAGCTCCTTCTTCCGTGTCCAGTGGCGGCGCATCGGTCGGCGCCGGGGTTTCGTCGATCAGGCCGTCTTCTCCGATGCCCGGCCCGAAGCGGCGCGAAAGCTCTTCCTTGAGGGCCGCGGCGCCGGCGTCGTCGCCGATCCGGGCCAGCGCGTCGGCCGCCTCGATCAGCACCAGGCGGGCCAGCTCCGGCGACGCGTCGGCCAACCGCGCCGGCACATGCAGCATCTCGATGACCCCCTGGCGGGTCTCCGACCGGCCGCCCTCGCGCAAGAGCGAGCGGCCGATCGCCGCGCGCAGCCACGCCTCCTGCCAGCGCGTGGCGGCCAGGGCCCCGGGCGCGGCGCCGGGTCCCGCCGCTGCGTCAGTGGCCACATCTTCATTGGCCGAGACCAGCACCGTCGCCAGACGCTTGGCCAGCCGGCCCCGGGCGTCCTTCCGCTCCTCCGGGCCGCCGATGCGGGCCCGCACGATCTCCGCCAGCAGGGTCACCTGGTCCTCGGTGGTCTTGATGGCCGGCAGGGCGGCGGGTGAGCCGGGGGCGACCTCAAAGGCCGCGCTCGCCCGATAGATCGCCGCGATGTCGCGCACCGCGTCGTCGGCCCCATCGAAGCGGGTCCACCCTGAGGGCTCGGCGAGCAGGCGCACGCCCGACGGGTTGTCGAGCATCGAGCAGATCGGCGGCAGGCGGGGCGACAGGCCAGTGAGGGGATCGATGACGTCCGGCAGGGCCATGCGGCCGCCCACCCACCCCTGGAGCTGCTTGGTCCCTGCTTCGTACCGCGTCTCAAGCCAGTCGAGCCAGGGAATCACGGCGGTGGCTTGCGCCCCCCGGGCCAGGCGCAGGCGGAGGACGCCCTCGGCCAGCAGGGCGCCGGTGGGGCCCAGCGGGCGGGCCTGCTTGCCGTAAAGCGATTCAAAGAGCGGCTCGGCCCCGCGCAGGTCGCCGCGCTCCAGGCGGGCCCGGGCCCGGAAGAGGCCGTCGGCGAGCTCGCTGAACTTGGCGGCGTCGGCGGTCTGTCCGGGGGCCCCGACGAGCCTGCGGACGCGGTCCCACCCGACCCAGTGCGCCCCGGGCTGGGCCCCGCCGGCGCCCTCGACGCGCACCTCGACCCCGCGTGCGTCGATGGTGGTGATGGCGCTGCCGAAGGGGTCCTTCTGGCCGCGGAGCTCGACCTGAGCCCACGCCGCGCCAGCCGAGGTCGCCAGCGCCGCGAGGGCGACGGCGAGCGCGCGCGAAGGCGCCTGACCGAGGCTCGACCGCCGCCCGATGGTCATCGGCGCGGTTCCTCGATATAGGTGTACGTGCCGCCGGAGAGCTCGGCGATCTTGCGCATCGTCGCCTCGCTTCCGCGCTCGCCGAAGGCCAGACAGTGAACAGGAATCTTCCGGCCAACCTTGTTCATCGCGGCGATGCGATCGGCGACGCCGGGATCGAACAAACCATCGGTCATAAAGTACATGGCGTCGGCCCTGGGCTTGAGGGCGAAGGCCAGAGCAAAGGCGGGCCCGGGCTCAGTGCCGCCCTTGGCGAGCAGGGCGCCGACCTGGGTGATGGCCCAGTTCTTGTTCTTCATGGTCGCCTCGATCCATTTATCCTTGGAGCCGAGGGTGGCCGTCTGACTCTCGAAGAAATAGGCGATGAACTGGGCGTCTTCAGTCAGGCCATCGATGGCCTTGACGAGCTCGCGCTTGAGCGTGGCCATCTTGGGCCCCTCCATGGAGCCCGAGATATCAACGATGAAGATGAAGCGGCTGCCGCGAGCTTCTACGCCGAAGAACCTGGCCCCACCGCCGCCGGAGCCGCCTTGGCCCCCGCCTACGCCGATGCCTTCCCCCGTGCCTGCGCCGCCGAGGCCGGAGCCGACTGACCCGAGGTCGCCGGTGTCCTGCAAACCGCTCCCGCCCGGGTCGCCGACAAGGTCAATGCCCGGGGCGGTATTCGGAGTGGCTGATTCTTCAATGCCGGGGGTGGCGAGGGCCAGCTCGGACTCGATCAGAGCCCCGAGCTCGGTTTCTTCGATCGACGTCACCTGAACCGAATCGGTCGAGCCGTCGCCGCCGCCGCCGATGGCGCCGCCGACGGTTCCCAGCCGCCAGATGCCGGCGACGGACAGAAAGTTCAGGTGCACGATCAGCGAGATCGTGACGCCGATCACCGATGCCCGCGTGAGCAGGCGGAACAGGCGATCCGTGAGGCCGTCGCCGCGCCGGGAGTGGCCGGGAAATGCCTGCTCTTGTGCGGGCTCAGCCAGGATGGTCACGTTGGAGTCGCTCATCGGTGTGGCCGCCCGGCGGCTGTGGCCTGCGAAGCGCGGGCCGCTCGGCCCGGCCAAAGGACCCTGTGTGAGCCGCGCCAGACGGCTCCGATAATGGATCGGACGGGCCGCCAGCGGGCGTGAATGAACCCCGGAGTTTACGCTCCTCCGGTTCGCGTCCGCCCCGGGGCCGGTTCGCCCTCGGGGCGGGGTCGCCGACGGATTCTGGCTTTGACCTGCCGGGAGCCGTACGTTTCAGTTGTCAGACACCGCCGCGCCGCCGACGAATGAGCCTCCTATGCCAGATCCGTCAGTTCACGTCCCACTGTCCGCCCCGCCCTACCGCCGGATCCTGCTGAAGCTCTCCGGCGAGTCGCTGGCTTCATCGGGCCATACGGGTCTGGAGCCGGGAGAGATCCAGAGCATCGCCCGCGAGATCAAGGCCGCCCACAAGACCGGGGTGCAGATTGCGCTGGTGGTGGGGGGGGGCAACTTCGTAAGGGGCGCCCAACTTGCGAAGATCGGTCACATTCATCAGGGCACGGCCGACTACATGGGGATGCTGGCGACGATCATCAACGGCCTGGCGCTCAAGGAAGCGCTTCTGGCCGAGGGTGTCGATTCGCGCGTGATGTCAGCGATCGAGGTTCGCGCGGTGGCCGAGCCCTTCATCCGCGGACGGGCCCTCCGGCACCTTGAGCAAGGACGGGTGGTCATCCTGGTGGCCGGCACCGGCAACCCCTTCTGCACCACCGACACCTGCGCCGCGCTGCGGGCCCTGGAGCTCGATTGCCAGGTGATCCTCAAGGCCACCAAGGTCGACGGCGTCTACAGCGCCGACCCGCGCAAGGACCCTACCGCCAAGCGCTTCGAGCGGCTCACCTTCATGGACGCCATCACCAAGGACCTGCGCGTCATGGACATGACGGCGTTCACGATGTGCATGGAGCGGAACGTGCCCATCATCGTCTTCGATTACAAGGTCCCGGGTAACATCCAGCGCGTTGCTCAGGGTGAGACCGTCGGCACGCTGATCCGGGCGTAGCGGCCGGGCCGAGACGCGGCCGGCGCCATGCATCATGGGGCCCCGGACGGCGGACGGCCGGCGGACCCGCAATCACCGGCGGCGGGGTCTAAACTGTTCCCTTACTGATCCGTTTCCTCCTTCAATTTGGACCAAGCCATGGATCCCGACACGATTCTGCTGGAAACCGAAGAGTCCATGACCAAGGCCGTCGAGCACCTCAAGAAGGAGCTCCGCGCCGTCCGCACCGGGCGGGCGTCCCCGTCGCTCGTGGAGTACATCAAGGTCGAGTACTACGGCAGCCAGAGCGACCTCAAGTCGCTCGCGTCGATCTCGGTCCCCGAGCCCACGCAGATCCTGATCAAGCCCTTTGACGCTGGAGCCGTGGCCGAGATCAAGAAGGCCATCGAGTCCTCAGGCCTCGGGCTCAACCCCATGTCCGAGGGCAAGCAGCTCCGGATCAACATTCCCCCGCTGTCGGGCGACCGCCGCAAGCAGCTGGTGGGCCACTGCAAGAAGCTCGCCGAGGAGGCGAAGGTCTCGCTCCGCAATGCCCGGCGCGACGGCAACAAGCACGCCGATGGCCTGAAGGCCGGCGCCGACCAGATCCCTGAGGATGAACTCGAGCAGCTCAAGACCGAAATTCAGGAACTGCTCAAGAAGTACGAGACCGAAACGGACAAGGCCGTGGCGGACAAGACCAAGGAAGTTGAGACCGTGTGAGACCCGGCGGGCTTGTCGCCGCCGCGCCGCCCAGGGGCCGTTACTTCAGGTAAATCGCCCGCGGCGACACGAGCAGCACCGGCTCCTTGCGCAGCTCGAGCAAGGCCTGCAGCTGGGGCCGCAGCGCCGCCCACGCCTGCTCGCCCAGCACCTCTCGGGCCACGCCCGCGAGCGGGGCCAGCCCGGCCAGCGGAGCCGCCCGGCCGGCGCCCCCGATGGGCGACGCGGCCCCCATGCCGCCGGCGCCGAGCATCTTCTCGATGATCTCGGCGAAGCTCATCGGCTCGGGATAGTCGAGCACGTCGTAGGTCCCGGGGGCCAGGTTCAGCTCCGCCGCCAAGTCGGTGAGAGCGTCATCGAGGCCGCCGATCTTGTCGGCCATCTTCAGGTCAATGGCCTTTTGGCCCAGGAAGAGCCGCCCCTCGGCCGTCTTGGCGAGGTCAATCCCCTTGCGCCCCGCCGCGACGCGCCGCGTGAAGAGGTCGTAGGTCTTCTGCATGGCCGCGCGCACGTAGCCCCGCTGCTCGGCGGTCCAGGGCGTGGAGGCCATCATGGCGGCCCGGGGCCCGCGAGCCCGGCCGACGACGTTGACCTGCAGCTTGTCGTAGAGGCCTTGCATCGCGATCTTGCCGCCGACGACGCCGATCGACCCGACGATGCTCGAGGGCGTGATGTACACCCGGTCGCCGGCCGAGAGGATGTAGTACCCACCCGACGCGGCCATGCCGCCGACGCTGATCCAGACGGGCTTGCCCTTGTCGGCGACCCGCCGCACGCCCTGCCAGATCACCTCGCTGGCGATGGCCGAGCCTCCCGGGGAATCGATGCGGATCACCAGGCCCTTGATGAGGTCGTTGCTCTCGATGGCGCCCAGAGCCCGCCGAACGGTGAGCGAGCCCACCGAGCCTTCGCCGCCCAGGAAGCCTCCGCTGGTGGAGTCGCCATCGACGATCGCCCCGTCGATGTGCAGGACCGCGATGGTCGGCCGCTTGGGGGCGAGGTCGGGCTTCTCCATCAGCGACTTGAGCATGGTGAAGGGGTTGCTCAGGTCGGCGCCCTTGGCGTCGTGTTCAAGGATGTTGTCGCCCCAGCGGATCTCGCCGTAGGCCTTCTTCAGGTGGTCGCTCAGCTCCGGCAGGTCGAGCACCGTGTCGATCAACCCCGCCGCCTTGGCGTCCTCCGCCGAGCCTTCCCACGAGGCCTCCATGGCCTTGTCCAGACGGGCGTCATCGAGCTTGCGCCCGGCCTTCACCTGAGCCCGCACGCGCTCGTAGACGCTGTCGAGGAGCTGGTTGATGTTCTGGTTCCAGGGCTCGGAGGGCTTGGAGTTGGCCATCTGCTCCGCAGCGCCCTTGTAATCGCCGATCTGCACCATGTCGGCCTTCACGCCCATCCACCCCAGGGCGTCCGCCAGGAACATCTCCTCCATATACACGCCCGGGAGCGACACCCCGCCGCCGGCCTGGGCGATCACCTCATCAGTGAACGATCCCAGCACGAGCTCCGGCGTCCCGTAGCCGTAGGCGTAGAGGTGCACCTTCCGCCCTGCGGCCCGCACCTTCTGAATCGACCGTCCGATCTCCTCGACCTGGGCCACGCTCAGCTCCGCCTCGCGCAGGCGGATCAGCAGCCCCTTGACATCCGAGTCCTCGAGCACGCTCTCAATCGCGTGCGTGACGTCGGTCAGGGTCGCTTCGTGCGACTTCCCGCCCATCGGGGCGAGCACGTGCTTGCGGGCCGCCAGCTTGCCCTCGATCTCCACCACCGCGATCAGCGCCTTGTCGGCCGCGACGGCCGGGGCCGCCAGCAGCAGGCTCGCGGCCTGGGTCGCGATCACCGCCACGCCCAGCAGCGCGGCTCGCAGCGCCGCAGGCCAGGCGCGAAGGAACGGAGCGGAGCCGGGGTGAGTGGGGGCGGTGGCGAAGACGCTGCGCATGACCGGGTCTCCAGTGGATTCACTCGGCCCGCCGCGCGGCGGCGGGCGCTTCTCCGACGAGCGAAAACGTCGCTCTCGGCCCGGGAGGGTATTCGCGGCCGCCCGCCGTCGCGCCATCCGGCCGGAGGTCGCAACTTGAACGGTTCGCCGACCGCCGGCCCCGCGGGCGGCTTCGCCGCGGGCCAGCCCGAGGCCCGTACCCTGCGGCATGATCCACCCCTGGCACGACGTCACCCCTTCGGTCGAGGGCTCCGACCTTCCCTCCTGCTTCAAGTGCATCATCGAGATCCCGCGCGGGTCGAACCTCAAGTTCGAGCTCGACAAGGGCACCGGCATGCTCAAGCTCGACCGCATGCTCAGCTCTGCGGTCTACTACCCCGCCAACTACGGCTTCATCCCCCAGACGCTGGCCGAGGATGACGACCCCCTCGATGTGCTGGTGTACTGCACCGAGGAGATCCCGCCCATGACGCTGTGCGAGGCCCGCGCCGTGGGCCTCATGACCATGCTCGACCAGGGCCAGCCCGACCACAAGATCATCGCGGTGCTCATGCAGGACCCGGTCTACAGCGAGTTTTCCACCATGACCGACTTCCCCAAGCACATTTTCAAGATGCTCCGCAAGTTCTTCGCCGACTACAAGAGCCTGGAGGGCAAGGACGTCGCCGTCGACGAGATCCTCCCCGCCGAGCGGGCGTACTCGATTGTCGAGGACTCCCTCGCCCGCTACTGGAAGGCCCGCCGCACGGGGTCGGTGAAGGGGCTCATCGTCTGACGCGCGGCGCGACCGGTTCCGGCTCGGCCGCAGCCGCCGCATACCCTTCAACCATGCATCGGATTGATCGCGTGCTCATCACCCGTGACCGCATCGCGGCTCGCGTCGCCGAGCTGGGGCGGGCGATAACGGCCGACCTGTGCCGCGAGCCCGGCGTCGTGCGGGGCGAGGTCGTCGGCGACGACTCCCCTCGCGTTGTGATGGCCCCCATCCTGACCGGGGCGATGGTCTTTGTGGCCGATCTCATCCGGCACGTGGACCTGAAGATGAGCGTCCGCCCGATCACCGTCAGCAGCTACCCGGGCGCCGCGACGACTTCGCAGGGCGCCTCCATCCGGGGCGAGCTGCCCACCGACCTTGAGGGCGCTCATGTGATCCTGGTGGATGACATCCTCGATTCGGGGCGCACGCTGGGGCTGCTGCGCCGCGTCTTTGCCGCCCAGGCTCCCGCCAGCCTGCGGATCGCGGTGCTGCTCTCCAAGAGCAAGCCGGGCGGGCGGGCCGAGGAGGTCCTCGTGGAGTATTCGGGCTTCACCATCGAGGACGAGTTCGTCGTCGGCTACGGCCTTGACTTCGACGGCTACTTCCGCAACCTGCCCGACATCGTGACGCTGCGGGAGGCGACATGATCGGCCCGCAGCCGCTGGCGGGGGAGACGGTGCTTTGCCGGGCCCGCCCCAGCCTGTGGTTCATCCTGCTGGCGCGGCTCGGGCTCTGGCTGATGCTGCTCATCGCAGGCCTGGTGCTGGGCGGTTCGGACCTGCCGCCGGTGTTCCGCCAGCACCCGCTCGCGGGCTGGGCGGGCTGGGCGATCACCCTCGCCGCGGTTTCCCTGCTGACGTGGAGCCTGCTCGACTGGCTCACCCGGACCTACCTCCTCACCGACCGCCGCATCGTCCGGGCCTCCGGGGTGTTGCGGCGGGCCGTCGTCGATGTCCCCCTCGCCAACGTGCAGAGCGTCACGCTGATCCAGTCCATCCGCGAGCGCTGCTTTGGCCTGGGGACGATCGGCGTCTCCTCGGCGGGCAGCCAGGGCTTCGAGTTCACCTGGTTCATGGTCGGCGGGCCCGAAGCCCGCCTGCGCCAGGTCCGGGCCGCCGTCGAGGCCGCAGCCGGGGCCGCGAGCCGGCCGGGCGCGAGCCAGGAGCGCCAGGCATGAAGGACCTGCCGTTCAACCGGCGGCTCCGCCCAGTCGGCCCGGCCGTGATCGGCCTGGCCGGCGGCGTCGGCGCGGGAAAGAGCCAGGTCGCCGCGATCCTCGGCGAGCTCGGCTGCATCGTGTCCGATTCCGATGCACAGTCGCGGGCCGCGCTCGAACGCCCCGAAGTCCGCGACCGACTGGTCGGATGGTGGGGGGCAGGGGTCCTGGGGTCCGATGGGCTCGTTGACCGCCGCCGCATCGCGTCGATCGTGTTCTCCGACCCCGAGGCCCGCCGCCGGCTCGAGGGCCTGGTCCATCCCTTGATCCATCAGGCGCGGGCTGAGGAGTTCACGCGGGCCAACTCGGCGGGCGTTCGCGCCGTGGTCATCGACGCGCCGCTCCTGTTCGAGGCGGGCCTGGATCGTGAATGCGACGCGGTGATTTTCGTTGACAGTCCCCCGGAGGTTCGCCTGGCCCGCGTCGCGGCGGCCCGAGGCTGGGATGAGGCCGAACTGCGCCGGCGCGAAGCCGCTCAGCTCCCGCTTGAGGAAAAACGCGCCCGGTGCGAGCATCTGGTGAAGAACCTGGGTTCAACGGCCGATCTGCGGGAGCAGGTGAAGTCGGTGCTCGAGGCCATCCTCATCAATCTTGAAGGCAAGCGATCGCCGCGACCTCCTCGGGCCGGCTGACGCGCGGGGCCTCGCCCCGCCGCCGCCGCCGGGCGGAGCGCCCAATTGGTGAATCGTCGAATCTGCCGATCCCGTGGACGCTTGCGAACGCCCCCGGGGCGGCTACACTCGTGTATTGAGGGCGACGATTCCGGGAGAGCCGGACCGCGTCGGCCGAATCTGATTCCATCGACTTGACATACGGAAGGCATGGACGGCCGGCGACGGCTTTGGGGGGTGACCCCCGGGACTGTTGTCCATGCATGAACGCTGCGGAATCCGCAGCGCCCCCAGCACCACACGGCGCGCCCCGGAGGCGCGTCACCCGGCTTCGCTGAGTCTTCGACTCGGCTGGCCAAGTCCCGCTCCATCCCCGCTCCATCATTGTAAGGACGCTTCGCCATTGATCGCGATCGCACTGGCAGCCCGCTCGACAACATCCGCATGCGCATGCGTTCGGATGCTGGAGTGCGGCTGCCCGCCGGGCTGACACGGATGGAGCGGCCCGCAAGGACAGAGCTGGGCCCACGCGGGCCCATTCGGGCCCCCAGGCGGGCCCCCAGCGGGGCCAAGGCCCGACGCGGGCCCGACGCGGGCCTCAGGCGGGCCCAGTGAGGCCCGGGCCCCGGTTTTTCTCAGGAGTCTCATCGTGACAGGTAAGGGCAACGGTTCTTCAGGCAACTCTGGTGATTTCACTGGCCCATCGGCCAGCGCTTCGGGTTCACGCCAGCAGCAGATGCCCTGGCCTCCGCCCAAGGATTTTCAGCCCTCCAGTGGCGGGGGCGGAGGAAGCAGTTCCATGAGTAACGGCGGACCCGGCGGTGGATCAGGCGGATCAGGCGGAGGTGCGGGCCCCGGCGGCGGCGGCGGATATGGTGGAGGTGGAGGTGGAGGCGGCGGCGGGGGCGGGGGCGGGGGGTTCGGCGGCCACCGGCGCAAGAAGAAGAAGAAACGCGGCATGGGCGGCTTTTACGGCGGCGCCGGCGGCCCGCCATCGGGCGGCGGCGGCGGCGGACAGGCCGGTTCGGGCGAGATCCGTGGAACCCCGGGTGTCGACGGGCTCCCGAGCGATGAGGACCTCGAAAGGGAGGCAGCTGAGCTCGAGCGGATTGTGGCCAACGCCAACCCCGCCGAGCTCAAGAACTCCTACACCATCTCGCAACTGCAGAAGATGGACATCGAGGAGCTGCACAAGGTCGCCAAGAAGGAAGGGCTTGAGGATTTCAACCAGACCCCCAAGCAGGATCTGATCTTCAAGATCCTCAAGGGCCGGGCCGCCCGCCTGGGCATCTTGATGGGCGACGGCACCCTTGAGATCATGCAGGACGGGTTTGGCTTCCTGCGCAGCCCGGAGCAGAGCTATCTCGCCGGGCCCGACGACATCTACGTCTCGCCGACGCAGATCCGCCGGCACGGGCTGCGCAAGGGCATGACGATCCGCGGCTTCATCCGCCCGCCCAAGGAGAGCGAGCGCTACTTCGCCCTGCTGCGGGTGGATCAGGTCAACGGGCGGGCCCCCGCCAAGGTCAGCGATCGGAGCAACTTCGAGGACCTCACCCCCCTCCACCCGGAGGAGCGGTACATCCTCGAGACGTCGCCCGACGAGATCGAGTGCCGCATCATCGACCTGGTGACCCCGGTCGGCAAGGGCCAGCGGGCCCTGATCGTCGCCCCGCCCCGCACCGGCAAGACGGTGCTGCTGCAGAAGATGACCAAGGCGATCGCCAAGAACTACCCCGACGCCAAGATCATCGTGCTGCTGGTTGACGAGCGCCCCGAGGAAGTGACCGACTTCAAGCGCAACACCAACCCCAGCGTCGAGGTCGTCGCCAGCACGTTCGACGAAGTCGCGTCGCGCCACGTCGCGGTCGCCGAGATGGTCATCGAGAAGGCCAAGCGCATGGTCGAGTTCGGCGAGGATGTTGTCATCCTCCTTGACTCCATCACCCGCCTGGCCCGGGCGTACAACAACGAGATGCCCCACTCCGGGCGGATCATGTCGGGCGGCATCGACGCCGGCGCCCTCATCCGCCCCAAGAAGTTCTTCGGCGCCGCCCGCGCCATCGAGAATGGCGGCAGCCTCACCATCATCGGCACCGCGCTGGTCGACACCGGCTCGAAGATGGACGAGGTCATCTTCGAGGAGTTCAAGGGCACCGGCAACAGCGAATTGCACCTTGACCGCAAGCTGGTCGAGAAGCGCATCTGGCCCGCCATCGACGTCTCCGCCTCAGGCACCCGGCGCGAGGAACTCCTGCTTGACAAGAAGGAGCTCGAACTCGTCTACCGCCTCCGCAAGGTGCTCTCGGACATGAACGTGGTCGAGGCCATGGAGCTTCTCAAGTCCCGCCTCGGCAAGAACAAGACCAACGCCGAGTTCCTGATGTCGATGGCGATGAGTTGAACCCGCCGCCCGCTTGGGCGACAATCCCCACATGGAACGCGTTCAGCGGAAGGCGTCGTGGTGGCTGGTGGTCTACACCGCCTGGGCGGGGGCCCTCGCGCTGGGGGGGCTGCGGGCGATCGCGCTCCCCGAGGCTCAGTCGCTGGTCCACATTCCCAAGTGGGTCTGGGTCGTCATCGGGGTGTCGATGCTGGGCATGGCCCAGCACGTCTTCTCCGACCTGGTCGCCGATCGCCTCTTTCCCCACGCCAATCCCTGGGTGTCGGGGCTTGTCCCTCTCGCCGCGGGCATGATCTTCGTCGGGGGTTTCGCCCTGCTGCTGGTCGGAGCCGTGCTGTGAATGTCAACCATCGTCGGCCCCTCGCCGCCGCCGCGCCCGGTCTGATGGCCCTGGCGCTGCTCTGTTTCGCGCCGGCCGAGTCTGTCCAGTCTCTGCAGGCCGCCCAGCCGGTCCGGCCCGAACGGCCTGAAACCCGGGCGCCTGGCGGCGCCGCCCAGAGCCCCGCCGGCGTCCCGACGCCGCGCCCGCCCGATGCGCCGGCCGCGAAGGTCATCACCGCGCGGGCCCTCACCCGCATCGCCTTGGCGGATCTCAAGTTCTCCCGCCAGCCCGGCCCGGACGAGTACGCCGTCGCTGCGGCGCTCTTGGACCTCGCCCATCAGCTCGACGGCGGTGATCAGGACATACTCCGCCTGCTGATCGAAGCAGTTTCGCAGGCGGGCGACCGCGACCGCGTCGCGGACCTGACCCGTCAACTGCTCAAGCTCGATCCCGCCGACACCGTCGCCCAGCTCGGGCTGATCTCGTCCAACATCGCCCGTCTGCAGGATGTGGACGCCCGGCTCAAGGCCTATGAGCAGTTCCTGGGCGCCAAGGGCGACGCCCTCGACGCCTCGGTGCGCAGCCGCCTGGCCCTTGATTGCGCGCTGCTGCTGCGCGAGCGGGGCGATGCCGGCGGGTTCGCCGAGCGGCTCCGCCAGGCCGTGACGCTCGACGCGACCAACCGCGAAGCGGCGGCCCTGCTGCTGACCTATGTCTCCCAGCGCGGGGACGCTGTCGACCGCCGCTTTGAAGCCCTGCTGCTGCTCCTGGCCGCCGAGCCGCTCGACCCGCAGGCCCATCTTGAGGTCGCCCGGGAGCTGGCGTCGGTCGGGGCTTCGCGCCAGGCCTTGCGGTTTTACTCAAACCACGAGGAGATCATGAAGGGTTTCGGCGCCCAGCTCTCTGCTGAAGCCGCCGTTGAGAAGCGCATCGAGCAGTGGCGCCTCGACGGCCCCAGCAAGGTTGTCTCCGAGCTCAGCGAGGGCGTTCTGAAGCCCCGCAAGGCGCTGGAGCAGCAGATCGCCGCCGCCAAGGCCGAGGGCCGCAAGGAAGACCTCGCCAAGCTTCCCTCGCCCGATGACATCAAGCTTTACCCGGAGATGGAGGAAGTCTGGTTGCTCGCGGCCAGCGCCGCCGGCGATCAGGCCGGCATGCTCGTGGCCCTGGGCGAGATGCAGGGGACGCAGCTCCTCGTCGAAGCGGCGGCGCGGAACGCCGCGTCTCCCCCTCCCCCGCCAGCCGCACCCGCCTCCCGCCCGGGCGCGGCGCCCCCCGCGGTCGATGAGGAAGCCGTGAAGGCGGCGGAGCTTGAGCTCTTCCGCACCCGCCTGGCCCTGGCCTGGTCGCGCCTGCTGGTGGGCATGCAGGTCGAGCAGGCAGAGCGGACGATCCAGGAATTGCGGGCCGATCCGCGGCTGGCCCCGGGCGTGCGCGACCGCCTTGAGTCGTGGCTGGCCCTGCGCAAGGGCGAACTGGCCTCCGCGGGGACCGGGCTGGAAGCGCACGCTGCAACCGATCCTCTCGCGCGCCTCGGGCTGGGCGTGCTCGCTGAGCAGCGGGGCGATCGCGCCGCCGCCGCCGAGAGCTACATCGCCGTCGCCCGAGCCCTCTCGGGCTCCACCGTCGGGGCCTGGGCCTACACCCGCGCGGCGGTCGTGCTCGAGCGCGCCCCGGCCCCCTCGCCGGAGGCCGCCACCCTCGCCGCGATGGCCGATGGCGTGCCTCGCCTCATCGACGACATGTGCCGCAGCCCGCGCTTCCAGGCCGCCTCGGCCGGTGGAACGCCCGAGGCCCTGATCGGCGCCCGCGCCTATGAGGCCCTCCTCTGCTCGCTGGGGATCGATCGCGCCGGTCCATTCGAGAAGGCCCGCATCAACATCACGCTGCGCAACCTCGCCCCGATCCCCCTGGGCGTCGGCCCCGACCGCGCCATCAACTCCCGTTTTCTGCTGAGCCCGACGATCGAGATCGGCCCGCGGCGCGTGGGCTCGACCTCGCCGGAGATCATCAGCCTGGAGCGCCGCCTCCGCCTGATGCCCCGGGAGGACATCACCGTCAGCGTCTGGGCCGAGCCGGGCTACAACGGCCTGCTGCAGGAGATGTCCGCCGGCGAGACCTCGCGCAGCCGCTGGCGCGTCATGCAGGGCTTCCGCATGAACGACAAGGGTCAGACCGAAGCCGGCCCCTACGGACTGGCGACCGAGACCGGCCTGTTCGTCAGGCTCGCCTTTCCACGCACCGAGGACTCCCCGGTCGAGCTCGCCGGGGCCTTGGCCGATGTCGGCGACGAGCAGCTCCCCCAACTGCTCGGCGTGATCCGCTGGCGGCTCTTCCGTGACGAGGGTGAAGTCGACCGACTGCGTCCTGAGGACAAGCAGCGGCTCGCCGCAGCCCTGCGCGACCGATACCTCGCTTCGCGCCCGGAGGGCCGGCTGCTCATCCTGGCGATGATGCCCCCCGCCCAGTTCATCCAGGCCCTCCTGTCCTTCGACGCTGCGATCATCGACGCCGCCGAGACCGATCCGCGCGTCACGCTGGTCAAGACCATCACCCGGTCGGCCGACAAGGACAGCCCCCTGCTGGCCGGGGCATCGTCCTCTTCGAACGCGTCCGTGCGGGCCGCCGGCGAGGCCATGCGCCGCCGCCTGGAATCCAATCCCCGGACCTACTCGCGCTTCTCGCTTGTGAACCAGCCGTGAACCCTGCATCACCGCCGGCCCAAGGGCTCCGGATGCTCCGCCACCCGGCAGCCCGCGCGGCGTTCTCGATCGCGGGCTTCGCGCTGCTGGCCCTGGCGGTCTGGTCGGTCGCCCGCGAACACCAGGCGACGGCCGACGCCTGGGCCGCCGCCCGCGCCGCCTCACCCTGGCTGGTTGCGGCCCTCCTGGTGGCCCCGCTGCTGAGCTGGGTCCTTACCGGGGTCATGTTCCATGTGCTTACCGCCCGGTTCGGCGCCGTGAGCCGCGGGGAGATGCTCGCCCTGATCGGCGCCACCTGGCTGCTGAATTACGCCCCGATGCGGCCCGGCCTGGTCGGGCGCGTCGCCTACCTCAAGGCGGTCCGCGGCATCAGCATTCGCAGCTCTATTCGAGTCGGTGTCGAGGGCGCGGCGTGCACCCTCACCAGCGCGCTGGTGGTCGCTGGCGTCGCGCTCGCCGCCCGGCTTGCCGGCCTTGCTGGACCCGGCCAACTGGCCGTGCTCGCGGGGCTCGGTCTGGTCGCCGCCGCCCTCTTCGCACTTGGGGTGGTCACCATGCCGCGGCTGGCATCGGTCCGCGGGCGGGGCGCCGCCGCCCTCACCGCCGCGTTTGCCCTGCGGCTGGTCGACATGCTGCTGCTCGCCGCCCGGCTGTGGGGCGCCCACCACCTGATTGGCAAGGCGATCGAGCCCGCCGCCGCGGCCTGGCTCGCCGGACCCGCCCAGATCGCCGGCCTGCTCCCCGTGCAAGTCGGCGTGCAGGAGTGGGCCATCGGGCTGTTTTCGAGCGCCCTGGCCACGGGCGTCGCCGCCGCGATCGTGAACCGGGCCGCCGACCTGGCCGTATGTGTTCCTGTGGGGTCCTGCTCGCTCCTGTGGCTCTGGCGAACCGGCTGGCGGGGGCGGGGGGGCCAGCCTTCGGATAGCACGCCGAGCACGGCTGGCGGTCGGGTTCCCCGCGGGCCCGCCTAGGGCTGCTGGCCGCTTGAGGTTGGTGGGCCCGAATGAAGTTATTGGGCTCGTTCCGGCCGTCGGGGGCCCGATCGGCTCGACTCGCTTTGCGGACGGGCCGATGCAACCTGTTCCCGGGACGCCGCGCATCTCTTCCAGGAGGAGAAAGGAGGAGGCCATGGTCAACAAGATCGAACAGGACCACAGCCGCTTCCGGCAGATCGTCAAGGGCAAGATCCGCAAGGATCTCCGCCGCTTCATCGCCCGCGGCGAGTTTATCGGCAAGGAGGGGAAGAAGTTCGTCTCCATCCCCGTGCACGATATCGACATCCCCACGTTCCGCTACGGCGACAATGACGGCGGCGTCGGCATGGGCGAGGGCGGCGAGGGCGAGGCCGTCGGCAAGGGCAAGGGCGGCGAACAGGAAGGCAAGCACATCCTCGAGGTCAGCGTGGGGCTCGACGAGCTCGCCGACATCCTCGCCGAGGATCTGAAGCTCCCGCGCATCCAGCCCCGGGGCGAGAGCAAGCTCACGACCATCAAGGACAAGTACACGGGCGTGCGCCCCGTGGGGCCCGCGTCGCTCCGCCACTTCAAGCGGACGTATCGCGAGGCCCTGAAGCGCCAGTTGACGATGGGCGCCTATGACCCAGAGAACCCCGTCATCATCCCGATCAAGGACGATCTCCGCTTCCGCACCTGGAACGAGGTCAAGAAGCCCCAGAGCAACGCCCTGATCGTCTACATGATGGATGTCTCCGGCTCGATGGGCGACGAGCAGAAGGAGCTTGTCCGTCTGCAGGCCTTCTGGATCGACACATGGCTCCGTCGGAACTACGAGGGGATCGAGAGCCGCTACATCGTGCACGATGTCTCCGCCCAGGAGGTCGATCGCTCGACGTTCTTCTCCATCCGCGAGGACGGCGGCACACGCATCTCATCGGCCCTGCAGTGCTGCAAGACGCTGCTCGATGAGCACTACGACCCCTCCGACTGGAACATCTACGTGTTCCACTTCTCTGACGGCGACAACTCCTCCGACACCGACAACCGCCTGTGCGTTCAGTTGCTCGAGAAGAACCTGCTCCCGCTGGTCAACATGTTCGGCTACGTGCAGGTGAAGTCGGCCTACGGCAGCGGACACTTCCTCAGCGTGCTCCGCGAGGCCTTCCCCGAGAAGGCCCAGCCCGCCGCCGGCTCTCTCGCCGAGCGCGTGGTCACCAGCCGCGTGAACGAGCGCGAGGACATCTACGAGAGCCTGCGCCAGCTTTTCAAGGCTGGCCGCTAAAGCCCTGCAGGGCTTTGCGCCGAGAGCGCGTCACGAAACCCTCATCGACTCTCCACGAACCCTTAACGGGCGGGCGGCGTGCGCAGATCCCGCGCCTCGATAGGCTCTACCCCTTCCGATTCCGCACCATCAACAGGGAGAGCTCTCATGTCGCGCCTGCGCTTCGCCATCACCGCCTCTGTCCTTCTCGCCGGATCTGCTTCGTCGCTCCTCGCCATCGATGTCCCGGGCCTCCGGTACGTTGATCGCTACACCCTGCCTTACACGCCCGGGCTCAACGGCACGGCGTTCAGCGGCACCCTCTTCGGCGGGATCAGCGGCCTTGACTACGACGCCCAGACCAACTCCTACTACGCCATCAGCGATGACCGCTCGCAGAACGCCCCCGTCGGCGGTAACAACGCCGCCCGGTTCTACAACATCTCGATCGCCGTCGGCGCGTCAGGCTTTACGGGCCCGAACCCCGTCACGATCAACAGCGTGACGCAGTTCCTCCGCCCCGATGGCACGACCTTCCCCACGCTCAACGTTGATCCCGAGTCGATCCGCGTCCGCCGCAGCGGGTCGGATGTCTCCCTCTTCTGGACCAGCGAGGGCGCCGCGACGGCCACCTCCAACCCCCCGCTCCAGAACCCCTTCGTCCGCGAGGCGACCACCTCCGGCGGGTACATCCGCGAGTTCACCAATCCCGCCAAGCTCAATCCTGACGCCGTCGGCGCCGGCCAGACCCGCGGCGTCCGCAACAACCTCGGCTACGAGGGCTTCACCTTCTCCACCGACGGCACGCGGGCCTACGGCGCCATTGAGAGCTCGCTCTTCCAGGATGGCCCCCGCTCAACGGCCTCGGCGGGCAGCAACAACCGCATCGTCGAGTTCAACGTCGCCACCGGCGCCGCTGGCCGTGAGTTCGTCTACCGCACTGACCCCATCCAGGCCCTCAACCCTGTCAACGCCAACGACAACGGCGTCAGCGAGATCCTCGCGATCGACGAGGGCGTGTTCCTGGTGGTTGAGCGGTCGTTCTCGCTCAATGAGGGCAACAGCATCCGCGTCTACAAGGTCGATGTCAACGGCGCCACCGACGTCAGCGGCTTCGACACGCTCATCGGTCAGAGCTACACCGCCGCGACCCGCCAGCTGCTGCTCACCCTCCCCCAGCCCGCGCTGGGCGGCTCGTTCAACCCCGACAACGTCGAGGCGCTCACGCTCGGCCCCGTGCTGCCCAACGGCGACCAGTCGTTCATCCTCGCCGTGGACAACAACTTCAGCGCCGTGCAGACGACGCAGTTCATCCTGATCGCGGTGCCGGGGCCCTCAGCGGCCGGGCTGCTGGGTTTGGTCGGCCTGGCGGGCCTCCGCCGCCGGCGGTGAGGAATGCGTGCGGCTGAATGACGTGGATGACCCCGGACCCCGGCTGCTTGGCGGCCGGGGTTTTTTGTTGGGTTAACGGGGGCGTGCAGGGCGGGGCTGGGTGATAGTGGGGGAGAAGCCGCGTGACCGCTACCGCATCTCGCGCACGACGCGGAAGCCGGCGATGGGGTACGCCCGGTCTTCGCGGCCTTTGGATCGGAACGCCGAGCGGAGGAGTTCCATGGTCGAGACGAAGCTCCCGCCGCGCCGGACGCGGAACTCGCCTTGCGGGGGTCCTTTGGGGTCGGCCCCGCCTTCGTAGGTGGGGGCGTAGTAGTCGGTGCACCACTCCCACACGTTGCCGTGCATGTCGTACAGCCCCCAGGCGTTGGGCTCGAACGATCTAACTGGTGTGGAGGCGTTGCGGGACGTGCCTTGCACGTTGCGGAAGTTCGGCGCTTGGCCGTTGTAGTTGGCGTCGTCGGTGGATATGTACGCGCCGGTGACAAAGGGCGAGGTTGTCCCCGCGCGGCAGGCAAACTCCCACTCGGCCTCGCTTGGGAGACGATAGCGCACGCCTTCCTTGGCCGAGAGCCACTCGCAGAAGGCCACCGCGTCGCGCCAGCTCACGCACACGACCGGGTGAGTGTCGTTCTGGTTGAACCCGGGGGCCTGCCAAGTGAGCCCCGGCTGCTTGATGTTGTCGACCCCGTCCTTACTCACCCAGGCGACGCCTTCGACCTCGGCGGTGGTCTTGTGCTTGCGGGCCGCGACGAACTGGGCGAACTGCCCGCGGGTGACTTCGGTCGCCGACATCCAGAAGTCCTTGGTGAGCGTAACGCGGACCTGGCGCTCGTCCTTGACGACGGTCCACTCACGCTCGGGACTCCCCATCGTGAAGCCGCCGCTGCTGATGTAGACCATGGGCATGCCCAGCGAGTTGGCCTCGGTCTGCCCCAGCTTGAGCGGCGGGGGAGCGGGCTTGACGGGCGCGGGCGCAGGCTTGACGATCGGCGCGGGCGTCCCGGCCCCATTACCCGCTGCGGCGGGCGGGTCGGTCCGCGGCGCGGAGCCGAGGGGTGCAGAGGGCTTGTCCACCGGGCTCGCCGGGCCGGCGTTTCTCGATGGGGGAGGCCCCGGACGGGCTGATGCAAGGGCATCGAACTCCACGCCCGCCTCGACGACCGCTTCATACTGGGCTAGGGCCTGCCGCGTCATGCGGCGCTCGTGGAAGGCCTCGGCCTTGTTCCACGCGAGGTCGGCGCGATCAAGGATTCGCTGGTTCTCGGAAGTCCGCGCCACGGCGGCGAGGCGCTGGTGCAGGCCCCTGGCCTCCATCTGCATCTCGATGTACCGCTCGACCTCGGCGTCACGGGATGGCTGAAACCATCCGCGCTGCACGCTCATCCACCCCAGCGCCGCCACGGCGATCAACGTCACCGCGACCACGGCCAGAAGCCCCTTTCCCCGGCCCGCCGCGATCGGGCGTGCCGCCGTCGTAGCCGCCACGGGCGGCTCCCCGCCCCCGGCGGCCGCGCCGTGATGCCGACGCACGGCGTTGATCAGGCGCTCGATGTGCGGCTCGATCGGGGGGCGGCTGGCGTCGAGCCACTGCTCGAGACCCACAAAGAAGCTGATCCGCTGGCTCGGCTGCACATCCTCGAGCCGCACTGGGATTACGGTCTTGGACATTGAAGCGGCCTTCTCGAGCTCGCGGATGACCCACGTCGACCCGTTGGAATGCCCGGAGAAGATGAGCACGAGCACCCGGCACTCGTCAAGTCCGCGCATGATCGCGTCGGGCCACTGCTCCCCTTCGAGGATGTCGCGCGGGGCCATCCAGCAAGGGAGACCTTCGCTCTCGAGGCGGGCGCAGATCCGCTCCGCAGTCGCGTGATCCTCGGTCGCGTGGCTGATGAAGGTCTTCTTCATATCGAAGCCTGCTCCGCGGGGCTCGCCGCGGCCGGTTCAACCGCTGTGGGCGGCCTTCGCGTGGTTGATCAGCCCGTTGGTCGAGGAGTCGTGCGACTTCACCGGGCCCGCCGCCAGCAGCTCGGGCAGGATCGCCTTGGCGAGCTGCTTGCCGAGTTCCACGCCCCACTGGTCGAAGCTGTTGATGTTCCAGACGATGCCCTGGGTGAAGATCTTGTGCTCGTAGAGGGCGATGAGGCTGCCCAGGGTGCGGGGGGTGAGGCGCTCGAACATGATCGAGTTCGTCGGCCGGTTGCCCTCGAAGACCTTGTGAGGAACGAGTTGCTCGAGGGCCTCGCCCTTCATGCCGGACTTCTCGAGCTCGGCCCGGACCTCCGCGGCGGTCTTGCCCTTCATCAGGGCCTCGGTCTGGGCGAAGAAGTTGGACAGCAGGATCAGGTGGTGGTTGCTCTCGCCGGTTCCCAGCGGGTTCTGCGTCCGGCACGGCGCCAGGAAGTCGCAGGGGATCAGCTTGGTTCCCTGGTGGATGAGCTGGTAGAACGCGTGCTGGCCGTTGGTGCCAGGCTCGCCCCAGATGATCGGGCCCGTCGAGTAATCCACACGGTGGCCGTCGCGCCGGACGAACTTGCCGTTGGACTCCATGTCGCCCTGCTGGAAGTACGCCGCGAAGCGGTGCATGTACTGGTCGTAGGGCAGGATCGCCTCGGTCTGGGCGGACGGCTCGAAGAAGTTGTTGTACCAGCAGCCGATCAGGCCCAGGATCACCGGCAGGTTCTTCTCATAGGGCGTGTTCAGGAAGTGTTGGTCCATCGCGTGCCCGCCCTCGAGCAGCGCCGTGTAGTTCGCCGGGCCGATCGAGAGCACAATCGGCAGGCCGATGGCGGACCAGAGCGAGTAGCGGCCGCCGACCCAGTCCCAGAACTCGAACATGTTCTTGGTGTCGATGCCGAAGGCCGAGACGGCCTTGGCGTTGGTGGAAAGGGCGACAAAGTGTTTGGCGACGTGCTTGGTGTCCTTGGCCGTGCTCAGGAACCACGTGCGCGCTGAGGTCGCGTTGGTGATGGTCTCCTGCGTCGTGAAGGTCTTGCTGGCCACGATGAAGAGGCAGGTCTCCGGGTTGATCACCCGCAGCGTCTCGGCCATGTGGGTGCCGTCGATGTTCGAGACAAAGTGGAGCTTCAGATCCCGCTGGCTGTAGGGCTTGAGGGCCTCGCACGCCATCACCGGGCCGAGGTCCGAACCGCCGATCCCGATGTTGATGATGTCGGTGATCCGCTTGCCGGTGTAGCCGGTCCACGCCCCGGAGCGGACCGAGTCGGCGAAGTCAAACATCTGCTTGAGGACCCGATTCACCTCCGGCATCACGTCCTTGCCGTCGACGACGATTGGCGTGTTGGACCGATTGCGCAGCGCCACGTGCAGCACCGCCCGATCCTCGGTGATGTTGATCTTCTCGCCTGCGAACGTCTTCTTCGCCCAGCCGGCTACGTCCGCCTGGCGGGCCAGGTCGAAGAGCAGCTTCATGGTCTCGCCGGTGATGCGGTTCTTGGAGTAGTCCAGCAGGATGTCCTCGAACTTCGCCGAGAAGTGGTCGAAGCGGGCGGGCTCCTGCGCAAAAAGGTCGCGCATGTGAATCCCGCCGACCTTGGCGTAATGAGCCTTGAGGGCCGACCAGGCGGGAGACGAGGTGAGCGGCGTCGACATGGTTGGCTCCAGGGCGGGGGGTTCCCGCAGGGGGGCGAGTGGAAGGCGGGTGAACGGCGCGTGGGGTCTTCGAACGCGGCAATATCGCCGCACGGGCAGCTTACCGCTCCCCCCGAGACCGTACAACTCCCAACAACCTCCGCCGAGCGCCTGTGCGGCTTGTGGATCAGCCCGCCACGACCGCGGCAAAGAGGCAGCGGGGCGGCAAGTCCAAAACGACCGCGGGCCGGACGCCCAACATAGGACGACCCGACCCGTGATCGAACACGAGGGCATGGAAAAGCGCCGCGCTCAGCACGCGCGATGGCTGGAAACCTGCCGGCGGCGCAGAACGCGCCCGGCACCCTTCAAACGGCGCCTCACCCGTTCACTCACGCCAGTCCGAGAAAATCTCCGCGTCGACCAAATCGTTCATCGCGCGTTAGCAGGGGCCCCTGCGTAGCCGGCTGTGGCGCGGTTCGTCGCCCATAGGCTTGGGCATGACCGGGAGGGCAAGTGACTACTTCGAGCGGGTGCTGGATGAGGTCGCCAAAGACCTCGTCGCCGGGCCCACCCGCCAGCTCGTGGGCGAGCTGCTGGCCCTTTGCGCCCAGGCCGGCGACGCGACCGACCACCCCGCCCGCGATCAGGCCGCCAGCCGACTCTCCGCCGCCCACCTCGGCGAGCTCGTCCGCATCATCGAGTTCATCACCGCCCGCTTTCACCTGATGAACCTGGGCGAGCAGCTCAGCATCGCCCGGGTGAATCACGAGCGCGAGCTGGCCGCGACGCCCGCGGCGCCGCGGCGCGAGTCCATCTTCGAAGCCGTGGCGTTCGCCCGCGCGGCGGGCGTCTCCTCTCAGCGCTTTGCCGAGGCCCTCGCCCGGGTTGACGTGGGGCCCACTCTCACCGCCCACCCGACCGAGGCCCGCCGGCGCACGGTGATCACCAAACAGCTCGAGATCGCCAGCCTCGCCCGCACGCTCCACCAGAACGCCCTGACCCCCTCCGACCGGGCCGCGCTTGAGGCCCGCCTGCGGGCTGGGGTCTCGTTGCTGCTGCTGAGCGATGACGTGCGGTCGCGCCGCCTCACCGTCGATGACGAGGCCCGCAACGGCCTGTTCTTTCTGCGCACGTCCATCTGGGGGACCGTGCCGCGCCTGGCCCGCGATGTCGAGAACGCCATCGCGTCGGTCTATGGGCCGATGAAGATCAACCCTTCGCTGATCTCCTACCGCTCGTGGATCGGCGGCGACCGCGACGGCAACCCCTCGGTCACCCACGCCACCACACGCTCAACCCTGGCGCTGCTTCGGGGCGCGGCGCTCGACCTGTGGGACCGCGAGCTGGGCGCCCTGGAGCAGGACCTCAGTGTCTCGACGCGCCGCGCACCCGCCCCCGCCGAGCTTCTGGAGGCCGTTGAGCGCGATCGCGAAAAGTGGCTCTCGGATACGGGCGTCGCGGCCCAGCGCGGCTCTGAACCGCTGCGGCTCCGCCTTATCCAGATGCGGGCCCGGCTGCGCGGCGACCCTTCGTACTCCTCATGCCTCCTCACGGCGGATCTTGAGCTCCTCCAGCGGGCCCTTCGGTCCACCCGGGCGCCCTGGCTCGCCGCGTACGCCCCGCTCGAGGATGCAATCGTCCGGGCCCGCGCCTTCGGCCTGCACCTGGCCACCGTCGATATCCGCCAGCACAGCTCGGTGCACGAGAAGGCCGTGGCCGAGCTGCTCAACCTGGCGGGAGTGTGCGATGACTACGCGGCGCTCCCCGAGCCGGCCCGGCTCGAGATCCTGCGGCGCGAACTCGCTACGCGGCGCCCGCTGGTGGCCGGTGAGGATGGGCTTTCCCCTGCCTGTGTCGAGACCCTTCGCACGCTTGACGTGGTTCGCGAGGCGATCGCCGCGGAGCCCGCCAGCGTCCGGACCTATGTCGTCTCGATGACGCATGCAGTGAGCGATGTGCTGGAGGTGCTGCTCCTCATGAAGGAACGCGGCATGCTCTCGGCGCCCGTGGGCGGCGCCCGACCCACCCGCACGCTGCACGTGGCCCCGCTGCTTGAGACAATCGACGATCTTGAGCGCGGCCCGGGGTTGCTGCGCGACCTCCTCGCCGAGCCCGCGTACCGGCGCCACCTTGAGAATCTCCGGTTCCTCGACCGCGCCGAGCACGGCACGAGTCGCCGGGACCCTTCGGGCGATGCCGAGGACTCCACCCCTGAGCAGGAGGTCATGCTCGGCTATTCGGATTCGAACAAGGATGGCGGCTTCTTCATGGCCAATGTCGCCCTCCACACCGCCCAGGAGCGGCTGGTGACCGCCGCCCAGGATCTGGGCGTGCGCATCCGCTTCTTCCACGGGCGCGGCGGCACCGTCGGGCGCGGCGGCGGTCGCGCCGGGCGGGCCATCCTGGCGGTCCCGGCCGTCGCCAGATCGGGCCAGCTCCGCTTCACCGAGCAGGGCGAGGTGATCTCGTTCCGTTACGCGCTGCCCGAGATCGCACACCGCCACCTTGAGCAGATCGTCAACGCGGCCATCCGGGCCGCCCTGCCGCTCCCCGCCAGCAACGATGGCGCGCCGTCCGCAGGGGGCGCTTCCCACACCAGCGACCTCACGCGACTCGTGGGCCGCCTGGCGCAGGCATCCATGGAGCGCTATCGCGCGTTCATCGGCGATGATCGGTTCTGGCCGTGGTTCGTCGCCGCCAGCCCGATTGCGCACATCGGCAGCCTGCCCATCGCCAGCCGCCCTGTCGCCCGGGCGCTCGCGGGCGGGACCGGTTCCGGGGCCGCGGGCTTCGCGTTCGACCAGCTGCGGGCCATTCCCTGGGTCTTCTCCTGGATCCAGATGCGGGCCATGGCGCCGGGGTGGTTCGGGCTTGGCGCCGCCCTGGCCTCTTGCTCCAGAGCGGAGCTTGACCTGCTGCGCTCGGGGCTTGAGGGCGAGGGGTTTCTTTCAACCGTGTTTGACAACGCGGCACAGGAGATGGCCCGGGCCCGTCTGCCGATCGTGAAGCGGTACGCGGCGCTCGGTCCACATGGTGAGGCGATGCACCGGGCAATCGAAGAGGAGTTCACCCTGACCCGGGACGCGCTGCTGGCGCTGCGGGGTCGGACCGGACTGCTGGACCACCTCCCGGTGATCGCCGCGTCGATCGGCGTGCGCAACCCGTGGACGGACATCCTGAACCTGATCCAGATCGAGCTGCTGGCGCGGTTCCAGCGGGCTTCGGAGGGCGAGCGCCCGGACCTTCAGGGCTCGATCCTGGCGAGCATCAACGCCATCGCCGCGGCGATGCAGTCGACTGGTTGAGGAGCGAATTACGACCGGCCGTAGACGGGGACCAGCCCGCCTCGGGTTGCGCCGTTGTCGGGCGACGCCAGGAAGGCCACGGTCTGGGCGACTTCGTCCAGGCTCGCCCACTTGGCGAAATCGGCGTCGGCCATGGCGCGCCGGTTGGCCCGGGTGTCCATGATGGACGGGACCACCGCGTTCACCCAGATGCCCTCCTCGGCGACTTCCTCCGCCAGGGCCGTGGTCAACGTGGCGATGGCGCTCTTGCTGATGGCATAGGGGATCATCCGGGCCCCGGCTCGGCCCTCTAGGGCGGGGCGGGCGGTCACGTTCACAATGCGCCCCAGCCCCTCGCGCACGCCGCCGCCCGGGCTCTCGGGCCGGGTGGGGGTGTCCATCCGCCGGCCGGAGGCCCGCATCTTCTTGACGGCCTCGCGGCAGCAGAGGAAACACGACAGGGCGTTGGTGTCGAACATCTCAAGGAAGCCTGAGAGGCTGGTTTCAGCGATCGTGCTCATGGCGAACCCGCCGGCGCAGTGAATCGATGCCCACAGGCTGGGCAGTCCCTCGTAGAACTTCACCACCGTCGATTCATCGCGCAACTCGCCGCCCATCAGGATCTTGACCCTGGGGTGGTTTGAGTAGGCGAAACGCTCCAGTTCGCGCGTCTCCACGCAGGGCACCGAGCAGGAACCCCCGGCGTCGATGATGATCTGCACCACGGCGGACCCGAGGGCGCCGGTTCCACCCGTCACCACCACGTGTCGATCTTTGAAGTTGAGGTGCATATGGGCTCCTTGGACGCTCGGGGTGCATGGTGGTGTCGCGGCCCACGGCGAATCCGAGCATACGCTTTCATCGACCCTTCGGGAGGTTGCCATGCCGATCTACGAGTACGTTGCGGACGATGGAGCCAAGGTCGAACTGCTGCGTTCGATGGCCGATGCCGACATGCCGGTCGAGGATCCCCTGGGTAAGGGGAGGGCCTTCAAGCGGGTGCAGTCCACCTTCGCCGCGCAGGGCGGACCGCTGAGCCTTGGGGGTGGGGGTGGTGGCGGTGGCGGGGGTGGCGGCTGCTGCCCGTGCGGCAAGGGCGCCGGGGCCTGCTCGCGCAATTAGCTGACCCAGTGAAGCGGACGATCGCATGAGCGCGGCAATTGCGCGTTCGCCGGTGGCATGCGGCTTGAGAAGGGCCGGGGATGTCCTCCGCTCCTCAACCGATGCTGCGACTGGTCCGGCCACCCATTCCCACCAGGAGCTACGCCCGATTGGGGGAGGCAATGGTGCGACTAGCGGAGTTCGCCACCACCTATCACCTCGCTCAGGCTGGGAAGAAGGCCCCGGCCGAGGTGGTGGCGCGCCTGCCGCGGGCGATCACGTCGACCGGAATGCACTTGCGGTTGGTTCCGGGGCCGGTCGGCGGGCTGCAGGGTGGGAGCGAGGCATGAACTACGGCCTGTACCTGTCGGCATCGGGGATCCTGACGAGCATGTACCGGATGGACGTGCTGTCGAACAACCTGGCCAACAGCGAGACTGCCGGGTTCAAGCCGGTGATGGCCGGGGCCAGGCAGCGTGACACCGCCAAGGTCGAGGACCACCTGACGCTCCCCTCCGACCGGTTGCTCGAGAAGCTGGGCGGCGGGGTGCTGCTGACGCCCAACCAGTTATCGATGGAGCAGGGCGCGACGGAGCTCACGGGTCGGCCGTTTGACATCGCGCTGCAGGGCGAGGGCTTCCTGGTGCTGGGGAGCGGCGGCGCCACGGGCGCGGACGTCAAGTTGACGCGCGACGGGCGTCTGGCGATCAACGCGCAGGGGCAGCTTGTGCAGGCGGCGACGGGGGCCCCGGTGCTGGATCGCGGGGATCGGCCGATCACGCTCAAGGGCGATCAGGACCTGGTGATCGGGCCCGACGGCGTCGTTTCGCAGGGCGGGGCGCCGGTTGCGCAACTTCAGATCGCCAAGGTGGCCGATCCGAGCAAACTCCGCGCGGCGGGCCAGGGGGCGATCACCGGGCCCAAGGCCATGCTCGCGGGCCGCTCGCCCGGCCCGGCGACGGTGGTTCAGAAGTCGATCGAGCGCTCGGCCGTCGATCCGATTCAGACGATGGTCGACATCGCCGCGGCGGAGCGGGCCGTGGGCTCGAATGCCCGCATGATCCAGACGCAGGACTCACTGCTGGATCGGGCGATCAACGTTTTCGGCAAGCTGGCCTGACGCAACTGATGCGCGCGTGAGGCTGGGCGCGCCTTCGGCTGGGCGGCGGCGGGACGGGTGGCATGCATCGTGCTTAGGCCGACTGACTTCCAGCGACTTTTTCACGGATACTCCATGGCGATCATCGCTCTGCATTCGGCCGCGACGGGTCTGTCGGCCCTGAACACGTCTCTGGACGTGATCTCGAACAACCTGGCGAACCTGAATACGCCCGGCTTCAAATCAAGCCGCGCGAACTTCCAGGATCTGCTGTACGTGGAGCGGGCCCAGCCGGGCGTGCAGAACGGCAGCGGCGATCAATCGCCCACCGGGCTCTACATCGGCCTGGGGACGCGCGTGACGGGCACGCAGAACACGTTTGTGCAGGGTCCGACGATCAGCACCGACCGGCCGATGGATATCGCGATCGATGGTCTGGGCTTCTTCCGCGTGAAGGTTGAAGACCGCATCGGCGATGGCTTCGCCTACACGCGCTCGGGCAACTTCACGCTCAACAGCGATGGCGAGCTGGTGCTCGCGGGGGCCAAGGGCCGGCGGCTCGACCCGACGATCCGCGTGCCCGATGACGCGATCCCGCCGATCTCGATCTCGGCCAACGGCGAGGTTTTCGTCAGCCAGCCCGGGCAGACCGAGCCCCAGAAGATCGGCGACATCCAGCTTGCGGTGTTCATCAACCCCGAAGGGCTCAAGCCCATCGGCGAGAACCTGTTCGCCGACACCACCGCCAGCGGGCCGCCGATCCTGGGCGTGCCGGCGACGGATCAGCGCGGGCAGCTCATCCAGAACCACCTGGAGGGCTCGAACGTTGACCCCACGCGCGAGCTGATCGAGCTCATCAAGACCCAGCGGGCCTTCGAGATGAACTCCAACACCATCCGCGCCGCCGACTCGACGCTCCAGCAGGTCTCCAACCTCCGCAGGTCGTAACGCGGCGGGGCCCGGCACGAATCCTCGCGAACCGCGAACCACTCTGGGAGGACCATGGCGAACCCGCTCATCAAGCTCATCGCGGCCGTCGCCGCGCTGCTGGCGATCCAGGCCCTGGCGCTGGGGCAGACTTCCGTCACGCTCCGTCCCGCGGCGTCGGTGGACCTGCGCGAGGCGGTGCGGCTGGGCGACATCGCCGTGGTCTCGGGCGCGGATGCGGAGCGGGTCAAAGCCGCCGTCGTTGTCGCCAAGCCGGCCAAGAACCCGCCCGAGCGGCTCACCGTTGACATGGGGCAGGTCCAGCAGGCGCTGGAGGCGGCCAAGATCAACCTGGGGCGGGTCACCTTGAGCGGCGTTCAGTGCTCGGTGCGGTCCGGCGGGGCTGAGCTTCAGCCTGCAAGATCCGGAGAGGATGCCCGCGAACGTCCCGCGGCCGACATGGTAGATGTGCGTGGGAGCGCCACGGTGCGCAAGCTCATCGCCCTCCGGCTGGCGGGGTTGTATGCGGTGGCGACCGACGACCTGCGGCTGAAGTTCGTGGGGGTGAGCAGCGAGGATTCAACGCTGCTGGACTCCTCCGCGGAGCCGCCCAGGCGGGTTGAGGTCCAGCCGGGCGCTTCGGGCTCGGCGGGCCGAGTCGGCGTTCGCGTGGATATCTACCAGGGCGATCGCCTGACGCTGTCGCGGACCATTTCGGTCGAGGCGCTGGTGCGCCGGGAGGGCTGCATCGCCTCCGGGCCGATCGAGCGCGATCAGGTGGTGACCGGAGTTGACGTGGTGAGCGAGTCGCGGTGGATGTCGCCCAGCGCTGAACCGCCCATTACGGTGGAACAGGCTCTGGGCCTTTCCGCCAAGCGCCGCATTGAGGCCGGGAGGGGGCTGGTCGCCGATGACGTCCGCCCGCCCATGGCGGTGGGCCGGGGCGATGAGGTGACCGTGCACACCCTCTCAGGGGGGGTGGTGCTGAAGAGCCGAGCCCGGGCGCTCGCCGCGGCGCGGGATGGGGAGATGGTGGAGCTGCGCAGGGACGGCTCGAAGAAGTCGTTCTTTGCGCGCATGAGCGGCAGGGGCGTCGCGGTCGTGAATCTGGACGACGGCAGCGCGGCGGTCGGGGCCGGCGAGCCGACGGCAAATCAGCCCGGAGGGGCCATCGATCGCGCGCCCAAACCGGCGCGGGGCAAGAAGGCTGGAGGCAACCGATGAAGCGTGCACGCAAGCAGATGACCCTGGCTGGCCTCGCGGCGGCGCTGGGCGGGGCTCTCACGGGGACCCCCGCTTGGGGCCAGAGCCTGTTTCAGCGGCCGATCAACCAGGCTCCGGCCAATCCGGCGGCCAATCCCGCGGCCAATCCGCCGGCTTCGCAGCCAGCGAACCAACCCCCAGGGAGCGAGCCAGCGGGGGCTGGCGGGAGTGGTGGGGGAGGGCAGGCGGACGGCCAGCCGGCGACGGCCGGGCCGATTCCCTATGCGGCGGGGGCCGGGCCGGCGACGCTCGACCAACTCAGCCTGTTCGCGGTGGTGCCGCCGAAGCCGAAGTCTTATCAGAAGCACGACCGCATCGAGATCATCGTGAACGAGAGTTCGACCCAGCAGGCGAATCAGACCCTCGAGACCGAGAAGAACCTGGACCTGACGGCCCGGCTCACGCAGTTCCCCAGTTTGAAGCGGCTGATCGAGTCGGCGACGCTGGGGGACGGCATCGGCACGGCGTCGCCCAGCGTGCAGTTCAGCGGCTCCGACAACTTCAAGGGCGATGGCAAGAGCGAGCGCAAGGACCGCTTCACAGCGCGGGTTTCGGCGCTCGTGGTGGAGGTGAAGCCCAACGGGCTGCTGCTCATCGAAGCCCGCGAGACCCAGCAGTACGACGACGACAGCACGACGCTGGTGGTTTCGGGGCTGTGCGACCCCAAGACGATCACCGTGCAGGGGACGATCCAGTCGACGCAGCTCGCCAACCTGGTGATTCGTGTCGAGCGGACCGGCGAGGTCAAGGACGGCGCCAAGAAGGGCTGGATCCCGCAGGTGCTGGAGACGATCTTCGGGCTGTGAATGGCTGATGGGGCGCCCGGGCTGGCGCCGCGTTCGCTTATCCCCGGGCGATGAACCCACTGCTCATGACTCCGCGCGTGCTGTCAAGAGTTGCGGCGCTGGCGGGCGCGGCGCTGGCGCTCGCCCTGATGGCCCCGCCGGTGCTGCTGGCCCAGCAGCCAGCGATCTCGGCCGGCGGGCCGCCGGCGGTTCGCACGGGCTCGATCAGCGTTCAGGATCTGTGCCGCATCGAGGGGCAGGGCGAGTCGGTGCTGCGCGGGCTGGGGATCGTGACGGGCCTGAAGGGCACGGGGGACTCGGGCGCGGACATGGTGCTGGCCCGGCCGCTGGCCGAGGTTTACCGCAACAACGGCAACCCGATTCCAGACCTGAAGGAGCTGGCCAAGGCCAAGTCGGCCGCGATCGTGGCGATCGAGGTCACGATTCCCGAGCAGGGGGCCCGGCGGGACGACAAGTTCGACGTGTTCGTGACGGTGATGCACAGCGCCAGCAGCCTGGATGGGGGTCGCCTGATGCTGGCCCCGCTGACGGGCCCCTTCCGCAATGACCAGACGCTGTACGCCATGGCGAGCGGTCCGATCGAGGTCGAGAAGACCGCGAACCCGACGGTGGGGCGCATCCGGGGCGGGGCGCGGATGACCACCGACATCGTCACGGCGGCGGTGGGGGGGACGTTCAACCTGGTCGTTCACCCGGACATGCGCGACTGGACGGTGACCAACCAGATCGCCGAGGCGATCAACGCTCTGCAGCCGGAGACCGACCTGATCGACGACCCCGCGTCGGCGGCGGCGTCGATCGCGCGGGCGCTCGATGAATCGACGGTGCGGGTGCAGATCCCCATCACCGAGCGGGGCAACCCGGCTCGATTCCTGGCCAAGGCCCTCACGGCCGACTTCAACCCCAACCTGCTGCGGTTGCCGGCCCAGGTGATCGTGAACAGCCGGACGGGGTGCATCATCGTGACGGGCAATGTCGAGATCTCGTCGGTGGCGATCGCCCACAAGGACCTGGTCATCAACACGACCACGCCGCCGCCGATTCCGACCCCGCAGGCGCCGCTGACCAGCACCAGCAGGTCGACGGCGGTGGGGACGACGACCCGCAGCAGCGATCGGGCCCGAATGCAGGATCTGCTGACGGCCCTCAAGGCGCTCGATGTGTCGGTGGATGACCAGATCAGCATCCTGACGCAGATTCACAAGTCGGGGCGGCTGCATGCGCGCCTCGTGATTGACTGACGGATTGGCTTGAGCGCTCCGGCGGAGCCGGGCGGGCCAAGCGGGCCAAGCGGGCCAAGCGGGCCAAGGGAAATGGCGAAGCGGAAAGGGAGCCGACGCGTGGAGACGCTTGCCGCAAGATTCTCGAAGCCGACAACCGGCGTGAACCTGCCCGGCGTGTCCCCTGACCGCACCGGGGCGGGCGCGGCGGGCCTCAAGGCGCTTGGCCGCGGGCTTTCGCCGGCCGCGAGCGGGGTGAGCCGGGCGGCTCAGGGCCTCACGAGCGACCCGCTGGCGGCCCGGCAGAACGAGTTCGCCGATGTGCTGACGCGCCGGCGTGAAGCGGTCGGCAAGGGCACGCCGGAGGAGCGGGCGCGGGACGCGGCGTCGGACTTCGTGGCGGCGGCGTTCATCGAGCCGCTGCTGAAGCAATTGCGGCAGAACGACAACTCGCCGCCGCCGTTCGCGCCGGGCCCGGGTGAAAAGCAGTTCCGGGGCCTGATGGACGCGCAGCTTTCGCGGCGCATCGCCCGGGCTGCGCATTTCCCGCTGGTTGACAGCGTGGCACGCGACCTGCTGAAGAAACCGCGCGGCCAGGCCGCACCCGAGCGGCCCGAGCCGGATCGGGCGGGGCTGAACACGTTCCCTCGCGCCGGAGGCGCCATTGATGTCAACGCTCGCTGATCAACGTTCGTCCTTCAGCCGTCCGGGCCCCAGGCCCGGGGCCCCCGCTCAGGGCGGTGCGGCGCCGCCGTCGATCCTGAGCGTCGCGACTCAACTGGAGGCGTTGCTGCTGGGGATGATCGGCGAGCATGAGGCGCTCCTCCAGATCACGGCGGACCACCGCCAGGCCCTCGCGGCGGCCGATCGGGCGGCGATCGACGCCAGCGTGAACGAGCAGCGCGAGGCGGCCGCCCGCCTGAGCCGGCTGGACGGGCAGCGGAACGCGATCATGCGATCCGCCACGGCGGCGCTGCGCGGCGTCATTCCGCCAGGGGTCCAGCCGACGGCGACGGTGATCGCGGGGGCGTGTCCGGAGCCGCTGCGGTCGCGGCTGATCGCGCTGACGGCCCGCGCCCGGGACGTGGCCATGGAGGTGAGCGCCAGGCAGTCGGCGGTGCGGTCCGCCGCGGAGACGCTGATGGCCCACATGCAGGGCTTGATCGCCCAGGTGAGCCGGGCGATGAGCCCGACAGGGACCTACGCCCATCCGGCTGCGGCGGGCATGGGGTCGGCGCAGGTGTCGTCGTCGCTGGACCTGACGAGCTGACGCGCGGGGTCGGGGCCGGGGCCGGGCCTGGGTGGTGGCCGGCGGGGCCGTGGGACTTGAGCAAGGGAAATCGATCGGGCCAGCTGAACTACTCGAGCACGCACCATGTCGCTGAATTCCGCGTTCCAGATCGGTCGGTCGGCCCTGGCGGCGAGCCAGCTTGGGCTGACCGTCGCGGGCAACAACATCTCGAACGCCGCGACGCCCGGCTACTCGCGCCAGGTGACGAGCTTCGTGCCGGCGGCGGACACGCAGCAGGGATCGGTGTATCTCGGGCGCGGGGTGGAGGTCGCGGCGGTGCGGCGGCAGGTGGACACGGCTCTACAGCAGCGGCTGAACTCGAGCATCTCGCAGGATGCGCTGGCGAGGAACGACCTTGAGCTGCTGTCGACGGTGGAGACCTCGCTGGGCTCGCTCTCGGGGGTGAACATCGGCTCGCAGCTTTCGGATTTCTTCAACGCGTGGTCGGACCTGGCCAACGCGCCGACGGATTCGGCCCGCCGGTCGCTGGCGGTGCAGCAGGGGCGGACGCTGTCGAGCTACTTCCAGGAGACGCGCACGCGCCTCTCGGACCAGCGGGCGCAGCTTGATCTGAAGCTCGCGGCGACGGTGACGCGGGCCAACGACATTGTGAGCCAGATCGCGGTCCTCAACCGCCAGGTGGTCAGCAGCGACCGCGGGAGCGGGGCCGCCAACACGCTGCGCGACCAGCGCGACGAGCTGGTGGCCGAGCTGGCGCAGAATCTGGATGTGACGGCGATCGAGCAGGAGAACGGCACGCTCGATGTGCTGGTGGGCTCGACGCCGATCGTGCTGGCGGGCTCTTCGCGCGGGCTGAAGCTGCTGACAACGCCCAGCGGCGCGGGGACGACGGTGAACGTCACGACCAAGGACAACAACGAGGTCCTGGACATCGCGTCGGGCAAGATCGGCTCGCTGCTGAGGAACCGCACGACGCTGGTCGACGACACGCTGACGCGCCTCGACACCCTGGCGGCGCAGCTGATCTTCGAGGTGAACAAGGCGCACTCCACCGCCTATGGCACGACGCCGCTGACGACCACGAGCGGGTCGCTCCAGGTGCGCTCGACCGATCTGGCGCTGGCCTTCAACGACCCGCTGAATCAGACGTTCGCGGCGCTGCCCTATCGGCCCAGCAACGGGTCGTTCCAGCTCCGGGTGACCAACCAGGCGACGGGGGCCTCGCAGACGGTGCGGATCAACGTGGATCTCGACGGGCTCACGAGCGCGGGGACGCCGGGCTTCGCCGATGACACGAGCCTGAACTCGCTGGCGGCGGCGCTCAGCGCGGCGCCCAATGTCACGGCGGTCGTCAACGCGTCGGGGCAGTTGTCGGTGAGCGCGGCGGCGGGCTTCAAGCTGAACTTCTCGGATGATTCCTCGGGCGTGCTGGCGGCGCTCGGGGTGAATGCGTACTTCAAGGGGACCTCCGCGGCGGACATCGGCGTGAGGCAGGAGCTGATCCAGACGCCGGGCCTGGTCGGGGCGGGGAAGCTGAGCGCGGGGCAACCGGTGGACAACGGGTCGGCCCGGTCGATCTCGGGGCTGCGCGATTCGGGGCTGGCGTCGCTGGGCGGGGCGACGCTCTCGGCGTACTGGGATGACGCGGTGAGCTCGATCGCGACGCGGACGGGTGCGGCCAAGACCGCGTCGGACTCGGCCGGGGTGGTGAAGGAGAACCTGGACGCCCAGCGGGCGTCGATCAGCGGGGTGAACATCGACGAAGAGGCGATCAACCTGATCACGTATCAGCGGCAGTACCAGGCGAGTGCGAAGTTCATCTCGACGGTGGATGACATCACGCAGACGCTGCTGGGGCTGATCCGCTAGGGGCGATGACGGTGGCATAGCGATTGCGGGTGGGCGAGCAGCATGACGGTCCTTCCAGCCAACGTGTCTCGGACGTCGAATCTGCTGACCTCGCAGATTGCGCTGGGAAACATCTCGCGCACCAACGTGAGCCTTCTCAACGTGCAAACCCAGCTCGCGACGGGGCGGCTGGTGAACCGGGCCAGCGACGACCCCGTGGCGGCCGCGGCGATCCAGGCGCTCAACAGCCGGCTGCAGGCGAGCGAGCAACGGTCGCGGAACCTCACCCACGCATCGACGGTGGTGAACACGCTCGATGCGGCCCTGGGCGAGGCGAACCAGCTGGTGGACCAGGCGAACTCGATCGCCTCAAGCCAGATCGGCATCAACTCCGACGCGGGAACGCGTGCGAACCAGGCGGTGGTGGTGGATTCCCTCATCCAGACGCTGTTCACGACGGCCAACCGCGAGACGGCGGGCGTGCATCTGTTTGCGGGCTCGACGCCGGGCGTGAAGCCCGTGGTGCAGCAGGCCGGTGGGTATCGGTACGTGGCGCGGGGGAGTGGTCTGTTCACCGACGTCGGGCTGGGGGATGTGGCGCCCATCACGCTGGGGGGCGCCAACGCCATCGGCGAGGTGTCGGCGCGGCTGCGATCGACGCTGAATCTGAACCCCAACCTGACCAGCGCGACCAAGCTGAGCGATCTGACCGGGGCCCGCGGTCTGGGAGTGACGCCCGGGGTGCTGACGCTGCAGTTCGGCGCCGGGCCGGTGACGCAGGTGGACTTCTCAACAGCGCGTTCAGCGGGCGATGTGGCGACGCAGCTCACCTCGGCGATCAGGCAGTATGAAACGACCAACTCGGTGACGATCCTCGGGCCGGGCGGGGTGACGATTTCGGGCGGGGGATTCTCGGTGGATGTCCCGGCGGGCTCGCTGAGCATCGCGGATGTCACCGGGGGGAGCGTCGCGTCGGACCTGGGGCTCGGGCAGGCGGCCTTCACGGCGGCCAACCCGGCGGGGCTGGACACCGACCCGAAGCTGACGCTGGAGACGCGGCTGACGTCGATCCCGGGGCTGACGCCGCCGCTCGACTCGATCCGCCTGCGACTGACCAGCGGCTCGGTCGGGGCGACGGCCCTGGTGCGGGATGTGGACCTGTCGTCGGCCCAGACGATCGACGATGTGCGGAACCTGATCGAGTCGACCAATCTGGGCGTGCGCCTCGAGGTGAACGCGGCGGGCACGGGGATCGACCTCTCCAACGAGATCGCCGGGCAGGTGCTGTCAGTGGAGGAGACGCCCGGCGGCGTCGATACGGCGACGTTGCTCGGGGTGCGGTCGTTCACCCTCGGGACCAGCATCGCGGACTTCAACTTCGGGCGCGGCGTGGGGGTGGTCGACGGTCGGGCGGACCCGGTGACGGGCACGGTTCCGCAGGCGCTGAACACCGACTTTCGCATCACGCTGGGGAACGGGCAGGCGTTTGACGTGGACCTGCGTCCGCAGGACCTCACGAGCGTCCAGAGCGTCCTCAACCGCATCAACAGCGAGTTCACGACGGCGATCGGGCAGGCGCCGATCAACGCCTCGGCCCCGCCCCTCGCGGCGGGGCAGTTCACGGCGGGTATCGCCAGCGGTCCCAACGGGTTCACGTTCGTGCAAACCGTCGGCCCGGGGGCCTTGACCGTGGCGACGCAGAACAACTCGCCTGCGGCCCGCGACCTGGGGCTGCTGGGGGGGACCTACGACAGCGCAACCTCGACGCTGCAGGCGCAAGACCGTGCGGGGGTGCGCGTAGACAACCTGTTCAGCGATCTGCTCGACTTGCGGGCCGCCCTGGTGGCGAACGACTCGTCTGGCATCACGCTTGCTGCTGAGCGGTTGACCTCCAGCGGCGAGCGCCTGACCCAGGCCCACGCGCTGGTGGGTTCGTATGCCCAGCGGATCGAGCAGACAGCGACGGTGGTCGAGGATACCCGGAACCTCGACACGCAGACCAAGAGCAACCTCGAGGATCTTGACTACACCGAGGCGGCGACCAGGTTCAGCCTGCTTCAGACTCAGCTCCAGGCCTCGCTGCAGACAGCGGGGGCCTTTCAGAGCCGCACTCTCCTCGACTTCCTGAGGTGACCCCTCCGTGAGTCGTTTGCCCAGACCGCCGGGCCGCACTGGCCTGCGACCCGGCTTGAGACAGGATGTCGCCCGGCGTGGATCGCCGGGAGAGCTCCGCGGTGGAGGCCAGTTTTTTCGGAGCGCACACATGGACGTGCGGACGAGTCGATTCGGCACGGTGAGCATCGCGGAGGACCGCGTGATCACCTTCCCCAAGGGGTTGCTGGGGTTCAGCAACTGCACCCGCTTCTGCCTGCTGGAGCCCGCGGACGACGCGTGCTTCTTCTGGCTGCAGTCGGTGGAGGACCCGGGCCTGGCGTTCGTGGTGACCGATCCGTCGCTGTTCCTGAGCGACTATTCGGTCCCCGTGCGCCCGGAGCAGATGTCGGACCTGCAGATCGAATCGCTTGACGACGCCCAGGTCTTCGTCATCGTGAACAAGGTCGACCAGACGCTCACGGCCAATCTGCAGGGGCCGCTGGTGATCAACACGATGAGGCGGACCGGCGAGCAGCTGGTGCTCGCCGAGAAGCGCTGGACCACCCGTCACCCGCTGCTGAAGCTGGAGGCTGGGGCGCCCAGTCGGCGGGCGATCTCGGCCTGAGAGGCCGCCGGCGAGGCCTCCAGACGGGCAGCTTGATTGGGCGGCTGGGCCTCGGGCCCCGGGCCGCCGCCAGGTATCGCGCTCCCTTCCCGGCCCGCCCATGGGGTGGGGGGGTGGGGGGAGCTCAAACGCCCTCGGGGAGTCCGGCCAGGCCGGACCACGGGGGCCGCAGATGACTTTCGCGCCCAGCCGCGACCACGGAAGGTCGCGCTCCCACAACGCTCGACACAGCAAGGAAGGAACGAGCAATGCTGGTGCTTTCACGCCAAAGAGACGAGACGATCATGATCGGCGACGACGTCATGATCACCGTCGTCGACATCCGAGGCGACAAGGTCAGGCTCGGCATCACCGCCCCGACCCGGATCGCGGTGCACCGAAAAGAGGTGTACGACGCGATCAAGGCCGAGAACGAGCGTGCCGCGCGCCTGGCTTCGACTGACGCCGACGCCCTGAAGGCGGCCTTCGCCGGGGGCCGCAAGCCGCAGCGGGGGTCGATCGCCCTCGGCCCGGGGCCGGCGCCGAAGATCGCCGGGGCCGTGGGGACGTCACCTTCGGCCCTCCGTCCGACACCGATGCGTTTAGAAGGGGCCGGTTGACCGGCCGCCGGCTGAGAGCGGGGGAGCAGCCCTCGCGCAAGATCCGCGCTTCCTGCGTTTTCCGCGCACTTCCCCGGAGGGGAGTCGCTCGAATGGTCACAGGCTTCTCCCGTCCGCGACCGGATAGGTTTGGCACGACGCTTGCGAGACCGCACCGGCGGACGCATCGACGCAATCACGGAGGATTGCTATGGCTCGAATCAACACCAATGTACCCAGTCTGATCGCACGTTCCAACCTGAACAGGTCCAACAACGACCTGGACGTGCGGCTGCAGCGGCTCTCGACGGGCCTGCGCATCAACCGCGGAGCCGATGACCCGGCAGGGTTGATCGTGTCGCAGCGCCTGGGCTCTGAGATCAGCGGGCTTGAGCAGGCCGTCAAGAACTCCGAGCGGGCCTCGTCAGTGATCTCCACGGCGGAAGGCGCCCTCACGGAGGTCTCCGACCTGCTCAACTCCATCAAGGGTCTGGTGGTCGAGGCGGCCAACACCGGCGCCATCTCCGACGAGGAGCGGCGGGCCAACCAGCTGCAGATCGACTCGGCGATCGACACCATCACGCGGATCTCAACCTCGACCTCGTTCGGCGGCCTGAAGCTGCTCAACGGGTCGCTTGACTACGTCCTGTCCGGCCTCGACTCCTCCTCGATCGCCAAGGCCCAGGTCTTCGGCGCCAACTTCGCCAGCCAACCCAACGTGAGCGTGCGGGTGGATACGGTGGCCTCGGCCCAGACGGGTCGTCTCTTCCTGCGGGGCGACTACCCCGGCGCCGGGTCGCTGGGGAACGGCGTCTTCCAGTCGTCGGTGACCTTCGAGGTGGCCGGGCCCAAGGGCGTCCAGGTCTTCACGGTGCTCTCGGGCCGGCCGTTCTCGGAGGTGCTGGCGGCGGTGAACTCCTTTAAGGATGCGACGGGGGTCTCGGCCTCGCTGGTGAACGCCAACGCCGCGTCGGGCTTGGTCTTCTCATCGATCGACTTCGGCTCGTCGGTGTTCGCGTCGGTGAAGCGGATCGGCGGCCCGTCGGACCTTGGGTTTTTCCAGACCTACAAGCTCAACAACAACGCTTCGGTGCCCACCAGCGTCGCCATCCCCACGCTGATCACCGCGGGCACGCTCGTGCCGTCCAACCGCGACTCGGGGCGCGATGTGCTGGCGGTGGTGAACGGGGCCCTGGCGAGCGGGCGCGGCCTGCAGGTGTCGCTCCCCAACACCAACGCGCTGGCCCTCGACCTGGTTCTGCAGACGACCTTCGCCACCACCAACGGCTCCACAACCACGTTCAACATCACCGGTGGCGGCGCCCTCTACCAGCTGGGCGGCGAGGTGAACTCCTCGCAGCAGATCAACATCGCGCTGCCGTCGATCGCGTCATCGCGACTGGGCGGCACACTGAGCAACGGGCAGCTTGAGTTCCTGGCGTCGCTCCGCTCCGGCGGGACCAACGCCCTCTCGACCCAGCGGTTCAGCTCCGCGACTGACATCCTGACGGCGGCGATCGACGAGGTCTCGCTTCTCCGCGGGCGGCTGGGCGCCCTGGAGAAGAACACGCTCGACACCAACGCCCGATCGCTTCAGACCGCCATTGAGAACCTGACGTCGAGCCAGTCGCGGATCCGCGACGCCGACTTCGCGACCGAGTCGTCGGCCCTGACGCGGGCCCAGATCCTGGCCAACGCGGGCACATCGACCTTGTCGCTGGCGAACCAGCGGGCCCAGCAGGTGCTGCAACTCCTGAGCCGGTAAGAACGGGTCTGGCGTCGGCCAGCGTCCGGGGGGCGGCGACGAAGCCCTAACGGCGTACGAAAAGACATCCTGAAACACGAACACCGACCCCTGCGGACCCCCGCGGGGGTCGGTTTTTCTGTCATTTCGGGCTGAGAATCGTCGCGCCGACGGCTTCAGGGCTCAACCCACCGGCCCGTGCGTCCGATCTGACACGCGTTCGCGGGTTTCCGCGAAGCGTCGTCCGGTACGGATGCCGGGCGAGCAGGGGACCGCGGCTCACGCCGCGACAGGGCCGGCCTTGGGGCCGAGCTCATTCCCCGGTGGTCGGGACGGCGATCAACGGTCGCCGGGGAACAAGGCACGGAGGTTATTCATGAGCCGGATTAACACAAACGTCTCGTCGCAGATCGCCCAGCGAATCCTCGGGGGCAACGCCAAGAGCCTCAACAGCACGCTGGAGCGGCTCTCCACCGGTCTGCGGATCAACCGCGGCAAGGATGATCCCGCCGGCCTCATCGCCAGCGAAAACCTGCGTGCCGAGAAGACCTCGCTGACGGCCGCGATCAACAACGCCGAGCGCACCGATCAGCTCGTGAACATCGCTGAAGGCGGTCTGCAGGAAGTCAGCAACCTGCTGACGGACCTCCAGGGCCTCATCACCTCCACGGCCAACAACGCCGGTCTGTCGAGCGAAGAGAAGCAGGCCAACCAGCTGCAGATCGACTCGATCCTCCAGACCATCGACCGCATCTCCGAGACGACCAACTTCCAGGGCGTCAAGCTCCTCAACGGCAACTTCGACTTCACCGCCTCGTCGGTCGCGGCGGGCGTGTCGGACTTCCGCGTGAACGGCGCCAAGCTCTCCGCCGGCGGCAACGTCGCGGTGCAGGCCCTGATCACCACCTCGGCCCAGAACGCGGCCCTCTTCCTCTCCACCAACGGCAACATCAACCTGGGCGGCGGCGCCTCGGGCCTGTTCACCATCGAGATCTCGGGCCGGCTGGGCTCGCGTGAGCTCTCGTTCGCTTCGGGCACCACGACGACCGCGGTCGCCGCGGCCGTCAACAGCTTCCGCGATGTGACCGGCGTCTCGGCGGCGACCTACACCTCGGGCTCCTCCACCAACGGCCTCCGCCTGCTCTCGACCGACTACGGCGCCGACAACTTCGTCAACGTCAAGGTCGTCAACTCCGCCAACATCCAGGGCGCCGGCGGCATCTTCAACGCCCTCGCCCAGCGCGGCCTGAACCCCGACAACTCCACGGGCGTCGCCTTCACCTCCGCCACCGCAACCAACGGCGTCCGCGACACCGGGCAGGACCTGGTCGCCACCATCAACGGCGTCGCCGCGACCACCAAGGGCAACACCGCCCGCATCAACACCGACTTCCTCGATGTTGAGGTCACCTTCAACAACTCGACGGCGACGGCCATCGGATCGGTCTCGGCCTTCACCATCACCGGCGGCGGCGCGGCCTTCCAGCTCGCCTCCAAGGTCGACATCGGCGGCAAGGTGGCCCTGGGCATCCAGAACATCGCCGCCCGCAAGCTGGGCAACTCCACCGTCGGCTTCCTGAACTCGCTGGCCGCCGGCAAGGCCAACAACGTCGTCGACGGCGATCTGTCCGCCGCCCAGGAGATCGTCTCCGAAGGCATCCGGCAGGTCTCCTCGCTCCGCGGCCGACTGGGCGCCTTCCAGCGAAACACCGTCGGCGCCACCATCCGCAACCTGGGCATCAGCCTTGAGAACTCCTCGGCCGCCGAGTCGGTCATCCGCGACGCCGACTTCGCCAGCGAGACCGCCTCGCTGACCCGCGGTCAGATTCTCCAGCAGGCCAGCACCAACGTCCTGGGTCTGGCGAACCAGTCGCCCCAGAGCGTGCTGCAGCTCCTCCGAGGCTAAGCCGGGGCGGCTAGCACGCCGCTGAGGACAACCTGAGTCTTGATCACCGCCCCGGGTTCGACCGGGGCGGTTTCTTTTTTGTTGCCGCGCCGGTCGCCGGCTGCGGGCACCCCAGCCCGGGGGGCGCGGGGGGGCCCCGGGGGGTCGCCGGGCGGCGGTGCGTGGTTGCGGACCGTTGCGCGGATCTACTTCTCGGTCAGCACGATCGAACCATCGAACGCGGCGGGGAAGTCGGGGCGCGCCTTCCACGTCTCGATGGCGTCGGCGTAGATCTCCGCCAGCTTGGTGTCGCCGAAGCGGCGGGCGAGCATGTCGAACTTCCGCAGGCACTGATCGAAGCGGCTGGCGGCATAGTCCTCAACGGCGGCGTTGGAGGCCTCGATCCACTCCTCGGTGGCCGGGCCGTGGGGCGCCAGGGGACCGATAAGCTCGTAGAGCATGTCGGCTTCCTTCTTGCCCTTGACGAAGACCCGCCCGATGGTGCGCCAGCGGACGTCGGGCCCGGCCTGATCACGGACGCGCTGGGTCGCGAGGATCTTGGAGCCGAAGAACTTGTTGGCGCTCTCCAGGCGGGCCGCGAAGTTCGCGGTGTCGCCCAGCAGCGTGTAGTTGGAGTTGCGGGGCGGATTGCCGAAGTCGCCCACCATGCACTGGCCGGTGCACAGGCCGATGCGCACTTTCAGGCGTCCGGCCTCCTCGAAGCCGCCGACGTCGTTGAGCTCCTCCAGGCGCTTGACCATCTGCACCGCCGTCTGGCAGGCGTGGCGGGCGTGCTCGGCGTCCTCGAGGGGGGCGTTCCAGAAGCACATGATGCCGTCGCCGAGGTACTTGTCGAGCGTGCCCTTGTTCTTTTGGAGGATCTCGGTCATCTCCTTGAGGTACTTCGAGAGGCACTTGGCCAGCAGCACGGGCCCCAGGCGCTCGGAGGTGGTGGTGAAGTCCGCCAGGTCGCTGAACATCACCGTCATCTCGCGCATCGACGGCTTCATCATGGCCAGTTCGGGGTTATTGACCAGGATGTCGACCACGGCGGGGGAGACGTAGCTCTTGAAGCGCTCCTCGGTCACCTTGCGGTCGCGCTGCTCGACCAGCAGGCGGTGCAGCAGCACCGTAAGCCACCCCGCCGACGCCGCCACCCAGGGCCCAGCCAGCGAGGCGACAAGATGGTTGATGTCCCAGAGCACCACCCCGGCGAGGGCGAACCAGGTGATGACGATGATGCCGATGGTCAGCGGCGCCACAACCACCGAGGAGCGGACGGCGGTCCAGGTGCCCCCCAGGCCGAGGATGACGATCACGATCACGTCGAGCCAGAGCGGCCAGGCGGTGCGCCAACTGCCGCGGAGAACCGCGTCGGCGATGGCGACGTGGACCATCACGCCCGGGGTCTTGGGATCGACGGACGTGGCGACGAAGTCGGCGGCCTGGCCGGTGGCGGTCCAGCCGAAGAAGACGATCTTGCCCTTGATCCGGCGGGAGAGGTCCGCCCGGATGTCGCGGATGGACTTGCCGGCGGTGTCGATGAGGCGGGTCGCGGCGTCGATCACCTTGACGGTGTTCTGAAGGTCGGCGATCTTGACGAGTTCCTGCTTCAGGGCGGCGAGTTCTTCAGGGTTCTCGATCCCCTCGAAATAGCCGTGCTCCTCCGCCAGACGCGGGATATCGCCGGTGAGCACCTTGACCTTGAGGGCCTCGACGGCGGCCTCGTCGTCCTTGACGGGCTCGAAGAGCTTGGGGCACAGGATGTCGGCGTTTTCGCGGATGATGCCCTCGCCGTCGGCCCGGGCGTCGGCCACGGTCTGAAAGAACTCGGCGAGCTTGGCGCTCCACCCGGGGCTCAAGACGTCATCCCGGTCGGTCAGGAGGGTCCGCACGGCAGCGCGGAAGCGGGCCAGGCGCGGCCCGGTGAGCCGATCCTGCCGCACCAGCGATTCCTCGACGCACTTGCTGATGAAGACAATGTTCTCGATGATCCGCTCGCGCTGAAGCTGGGGCTCGTAGACGCGCCCGGCCCGGACCGACGACTCCTCATTACGCGAGAGGTCGAAGAACTGGAACTGCCAGTCGGCCAGGTTCGATACGGCGGCCCCGGCCGAGGGCTCGGCGAGCGGTTGGCCGGCGCCGGTCGGGGCGACGGGCGTGGCCGCCTGCGCGGCGGCGTTGGCCAGGGCCTTGTCCTTGCCCAGCGTGCCGCGCGGCCAGGGCACGTAGACGAGCCCATCGACCACGCGCTTGCGGACCAGCGACCGCATCATGGGGATGCGGCGGGGGGGCGACCCGGGCAGCTTGATAAGCGTTTGGTCGCCCTCGATGCTGAGGACGCTGGCGTCGACGCCCCAATAGGTGAGCACGGCGGCGAGGCCGAGGGTCGGCCACAGACGGTTGTTGTGCTCAACCCACAGGGGGACGCGCCGGGTCGTGCCGTCGGAGTCGTAGCTGTCGAAGGTCACGTTGCCGATCGCCGCCGCGTAGGCCAGCCGCTCGAGGACCGCGCTGGGCTCGACCGACCGGGCCCAGTTGTGCCCCTGTGGGGGGAGGGGTATCGAGTACTTCTCGGCCTTCTTGAGCAGGATGCGGGCGCTGCCGAGCTTGCGGCGGACCTCCTGAAACTCGGCGCCGCTGGAGTAGCTGGCGCCGGCGAACACCTGCACCAGGCGCGGGAGTTCCTCCTTGACATCCTCTTCGGATGAGTCGAGGAGCTTCTCGCGTTCCTTCTCGACCAGCGCGATCATGTCCGCCAGGCGGATGCTGAAGGTGGTGGACCCGGCGGCGGGTTCCTGCGCGATCGAGACATCGCCGAACTTGAAAGAGGTGGCGAGCACGACCTGCCCGTAGTCGAAGATAGCCCGGGCGAACTCGTCGTCGCCGTCAACTTCCTCCGTGGGAACGATCCGCCCGGGCGGAGGTGCGTCGGCGCCGTCGGCGTTGGGGGGCGTGGCGGGGGGAGTTGGGTTTGGGTTCCACTCCCAGGTCGAGGGGTCGAGCACCGGCACGCGGCGCGGCTCCGCCGGGTCGTCGAGGAGGAGATCGAGGGCCACCGACGCCGCGCCGGCCCGGCGGAGTTCATCGATGATCACGCCCAGGCGTTCGCGGGGCCAGGGCCAGCGGCCGACGGTGTTGATGGTGGGGTCGTCAAGGGCGACCACCACCAGCCGATCGCTGGGCGGGTCGGAGAACTGCCAGCACCAGCGCATGCGGAAGTTGAAGAACTGCTGTTCGATGGGCTCGAGATAGCCCCCCCACCAGATGATCAGCACCGCCACGGTCGCCAGCATGCCCAGCAGCCACTGGCGGCGTTCCATGGCCACGACGCGGGTGCGGCGTTTGGTCGAGCGGAATTTGTCCAGGAACGACGCGATGCGGGATCCTCGCCTGGGCGGGCTTCCATGCCCGCGCCGCGAGTACTTTACCAGAGCCGCGTCGGGCGAAGCGCGCCGGGGTGCGCCGGTGGTGAGAACTTCACTCAGAGGAGTCGGGCGTCGCGCCAGGCGGGAAAGATCCGGCGCCATTCGCGCAGCCCGTCGAGGTTGATCTCGACCTTCAGGACCCCGGGCGCCTCGCCAAGCACGCCCAGTTCTTCGCCCCTGGGGCCGAAGGCCGCGCTGGCCCCGCCGTACGCCAGGTGCGGATCGGCCCCGGCCCGGTTGACGCAGAGCATGACGGCCTGGTTTTCGATGGCCCGGGCTTGAGCCAGCGCGTGCCGGTGCCCGGCCCGCACGGCAGGCCAGTTGGCGCCCAGGGCGAGCACCTCGGCGCCCGCAAGCATGGCCCGCCGGAAGAGCTCGGGAAAGCGCAGGTCATAGCAGATCGCCGGCCCCACGACGGTCTCGCCGTCGCCGCCGCGCCAGGGGTAGGTGATCACCCGGTCGCCGCCGGCGAAGAACTCGCTCTCGCGCCCGAACGAGAACGGGTGGATCTTGTCGTATTCCACGAGCACCTCGCCATCGGGCCCGGCGATGGAGGCGCGATTGCGGCCCTTGCCGTCGGGACCGATGACTGAGCGCGCGCCCTGAAGGGTGATGCGCCGGCGGCGGGCCTGCTCGCGGATGAAGGCGAGGGTCGCCCCGTCGCGGTCGGCGGTGACTTCGAGACGAAAGGAGAACCCTGTATCGAACATCTCCGGGAGCACGACGAGGTCCCCCGGGGAGGGCGCCGCGGCGTCCAGGGCGTGCTCGGCCCGCCGGAAGTTCTCGGCGCGGTCCTCCCACGCGAGGTCAAGCTGCAGGAGCAAGGCTCTCATGCCGCAAGCCTACCCGCGCGGCGGCTGACGGGGGGGTGGGGGGGTGGGGGGTGGGCGAAGCCGGCGGGCTAGCGCTGGAGGCCCCGCATCTGGCCGAGCTCGCCAGCGCGGACCGACGCTTCGAGGATGCGGCGGTCGGTGACGTCGATGGTCCCGTTGCGGTTCATGTCGCCCTCGGGCTGATAGGCGGAGCCCAGCGCGTTCAGGCCCTGGAGGTCGTCGAGATTGACCAGGCCGTCGCGGTTGACATCGCCGCTGCCCACAGCGTTGATGATGTTGTCGTATCGGACCACCGTCGAGGCGCCCGACTGCTCAAAGGCGACCACGGTGATGGAGTTGGCGCCCAGGGGGAGAGAGGAGATCGTGCGCCGCCACTCGAAGCGGTCGAAGCGGGCCGCCTGGTTCGCCGCGGTCAAGTAGGTGGCGGGCTGCGAACGCGGATCGATGCCTTGGGGCAGGTTGACGATGATGTACGCCGTGGTCGTGCAGCGATCAGCGGCGGTGACGGTCGCGGCGACCGGGAAGCCCTGCAACGAGCCGGCCGGATTGGTCAGGGCGACCTGCGGGGGCAGGCGGTCGACGTAGATGACCTTGCGGAACTCGCGATAGATCGGCAGGCCGCCGTCGGTCCGGCGGCGGTAGGCGATGACGCTGATGTAGTTGAAACCCTCGGGCAGAAGGCTGGCGTCGATCGTCTGGCGATAGACGCCATTGGTCGCCCCGGGCGTGAGGGCCAGGGGCGAGTTCTGCGTGACGAACCGCTCGTACCCGGCGTCGATGGTTGAGGAGATCGGCTGGTCGAAGCCGCCGGAGGTCCCGTTGGGGTTGGCCCCGTTGTAGTCGCGGAAGCCCTGGTTGATGCGGAAGACCGCGAAGTCGTCGGCGTTGGCGTTGCCGGCGGGATCGGCGGGGTCGGTGCGGGTGGTGGTGAGCTGGATCTCGAACGACGGCGCCGAGACGATCTCGACAGGCGTGCTGCGGCGCCGCCACTGGGGCGCCCCGGCGTCATCGGCCGGCAGGACGCCAGTGACACCGGTGACGGTGAGCGTGCCCGACGGCGCGGGAAGGCCGTAGACGACGAACCCGCGGTTGGTCTCGACCCCGGCGCTGTTGCGGTTGTTGGGGATCGGGAAGAGGGCCCGGCCGTTGCCGTCGAGGGTGATGAACTGCGGAATCGAGCCGCCCAGGTTGGCCCCGCTGGGGCCGGTGTCGGCCCACACGCCGGTGAGCTCCATGAGCCTTGACCCGCCCGGGAAGCTGGTGTCAAGCGAGCGGAACTGGAAGCCGTTTGAGTAGGAATCGTTGAGCAGGGCGAGCATGTTCGCCGCGACGCCATTGCCGCGCTCCAGGGCCAGCACATCGGCCTTGGAGGAGTTGACTGAGTCGGTGAAGTTAATGATGGACATCGACCCGCGGGCGTAGCCGTTGCGGATCTGCACCATGCTGGTGATCAGCGCGTCGCCGTCGCCCAGTGCCGAGGGGTTGCCCTCGCGGGGCCAGAAGCCACGGCTGGGGAAGCGGCTGGCCATCTCGCGCCCGTTGTGGTAGATGATCGGCACGCCGGTGCGGGCCAGCACATAGGCGTTCTGGACGAAACCCTGCTGGCGCTGGGTGGGAATCGGGGGGTTGGATCCGCCGTTGCCCGCCGAGCCGTTGTCGTGGCTGAACACGTGGTGCACCCCGAGCGAACCATTGTTCTGGCCGTCGTCGGCGAGGTCGAGGGAGGCCTCGATGGGGCCTTCGGGGTCGCCGCCGTTGTCGCGGGCCCAGCGGCCCAGGCCCGCGCCGTTGAGCAGGTTGCGCAGGGCGCCGGCCTCGTTGAGATCAAGCGCGTCGCGGTTGCCAAAGCCGTCCTTGCGGGTGTAGAAGCGGGTCGCGGCGTTGGAGTCGACCGATTCGACGAACGAGAATGGCGTCACCCGCCGCCCGTCGGGCGTGGTCCGGGCCTGGAACATCGAGGCGTCGAATTTCTCGTTCCAGAAGTCGTGCTTGATGTGCTTGGCGGCGTCCAGACGGAAGCCATCGACGCCGACATCCTCGACCATCCACTGGCCCCAGCGCATCAGCAGGGCGCTGGCGGCCTCAGGCTGGGCGTCGCCCGACGCGGGGCTGGCGGTGTTGAAGGGGTACACGGTCCAGTTGGTGGTGGCGCTGAAGCCGGGGATGCCGGGGTTCGTAAACGTTCGCGGCGCCAGGGCGCGGTCGGGGTAGAAGCGGGCGTTCGCCGGGTCGGGGCGGTTGCGGGTCCGGCCGGGCGGGATGTTCTGCGGATCAGCCCCCACCGGTTGGCGGATGCAGACGTAGTTGGACTCCTGCGCGATGTCGCAGAGGCCCACAAGGTCGCCCAGCCAGACGCAGTAGTTCAGCCCGCCGGGGTTTTCCGACTGGAACGACGTGTTGTGGAAGTCGCCCCAGAAGTAGTTGCCCGTTGCGCGGGTCGAGAAATCGCCGCAGTTGATCCACGGGCCCTGGCCGGTCAGAAAGCTCGGCCCGGGAGGATTGTTGGATGGGCCGTTCCCGGGCAGATAGAAGCCCGGCCAGCCGCCGTCGGCGATGAAGTTGGCGTCGCTGGTGCGGCCGCCGTTGTGGTTGTAGATCCCCTCGGGATACACCTGCGCCCCCGCAAAGTGAAACTCGCGGACCAGTTGGCGGAAGCGGGACTCGGTGCCGAAGGCGGTCTCGGCGCCCGGGCGGCCGAGGTTGAAGCGGTCGAACGGGTCATAACCCGCGCTCCCCGTCGAGGCGATGCTCGGCGAGGGCAGCCACGTCGCGCCATAGCCGGCGACAAAGAAGTCGGGCATCCGGGCTTCCATACTCTCCCAGGTGGTCTCGAACCACTCGAGGATGACGGGGTTGTCGCCCGCCCGCGCGCCCCCGGCCCCCACGGAGCCCAAGAGGCACAAGGCGAGAGCGAAGCGGAACGCCGGGGTTCTCGGACGGTGGCGCATGGACGGTCCTTCGGCGGTCTGGGTGGGATCGCGCCGAGCGCCCCGCCCCCCCGCCGGCTCGGTGGGAGCCACACTGAAAGATAAGCTCTATCGGCGCGCCGGCCAGTGATTTCTCCATGCCGGCGGCGATCGGGGGGGCGGGGGGGGAAGATTGGGCTGCGGCGGGCTCGGATGGCTGTTCCCGGTGCAATCTCAGCGGGTGACCGGCGAACGCCCCTCCACGATGGCGCTGCGGCCGCCGGTCTGGACGATTTGCCGCAGGAACTCCTGAAAAGCGGGGTCGAGCTGGGCTGGGTCGGCCCCGAAGTACGCCCGAAACACCGCGCCGGGGGCCGATTGCGCCAGCATGCCGGGGCGCGACGTCCCCAGCGAGAGCTGGACGGTTCGGCCGAGCACGCCCCCCGCCGCGTCGCTCACCAGGCGCTCGAAGCCGGGGCGCCAGCGGCCGCCATCGCCCTCGCGCAAGAAGTGGATCAGCGCCCAGGCCTGCGCGTAGTACGTCAGCGGCGCCTGGGAACCCCGGGTCATCAGGCTTTGCGGGCTGGCCGCGAGCAGTTCTTCGAGCGGCATGAACCCATCCTGACCGCGCCGGCTCGCCGCGTCGCGCAGGCGATCGAACCGCTCCAGATTGGCCCAGGGGAGAAAGACGACATCGGCGCCAATCCAGCGGTGGCCTTCGAAGTAGGTCGCCAGCCCTTCCTCAAGGGTGATGGGCAGCCGCTCCTTGAAGGTCGTCTGCGAGAACTGGTGCCAACCTTCGTGGCTGGCGATCGAAAACGTATCGGCCTGGCCGATATCGAACAAGTACGACCGTCCGCCGCTGGTGAACCCGCCCCGCTCGATATAGGTCACAGGCACGCCGCTGGGCCCGAGCATCCGAAGCGTGAGCCGCTGCCACTGCTGGCGCGTGGCCATCACGAAGGTGTCCATCCGGGCCCGGGGGCGCGGGAGCGGCGTAATCAGGGCGATGTACTGCTGGAGCGCGGCCTCCAGGAACCCCGGCAGGCGGTCGGTGATGATCGGTTCCGACGCGGTGGTGTAGAGCGAGTAGTTGGCCGTCCGGATCGCCCGCCCCGGAAACGTCTCGAAGGTCCACGCTTCGACACCGACCACCGACCCCTCGGGGCGCCCGGCGTTGGCGACCCGGCGCGGGCCCGGTCCTGTTGGGTTGGCGGATGATTGCTCGGCCCCCGGGGCCCCTGGTGCGGGCTTGCCCTCGGGGCGCGCAACGCACCCGCCCGCCGCCAAGCCAGCGCCGGCGGCCAGGATCATGAGCACGCTCAGGGGAAGGGCCCGCGCGCGGGCGGTCACCCGACGAACTCCGCCGCGGCCTGGGCCGCCTCGTGCTCCTCTGTGCGCGCGGCGAGCTGCTCCCGGGCCTTCTTAAGCAGGTCCCGGGCCTTTTTCTGCTCGGGCGTGGGCTGCTTGGCTTCGAGCCCGGCGGCGGGGGTCAGCTCGCCGATCTGCCGCTCGAGCTCCCTGGCGGCGGCGAGGGCCGCGTCGCCGCGGGCGCGGATGAGCGCCAGCGTCTCGGCGGGACTAGTGAGCGACGCCTTGTAGGCGACGAGCGCCTCGGACTTCTTGCGCAGCTCCTCTTCCGATTCGAGGACCAGCTTCGGCGGCGCCTTGGCCCGGTACCCGGGGTTGTCCAGGCGGGTCTTGAGCCGGCGGACATCGCGCTGAGCGTCGACGATGCCGTCGGCGAGCCACTGGGCGTGCGCGGCGGGGTCGAGCTGGTCCTGAAGATCGGAGAGGCGGAGCTCAACGCCTTCAAAGACGAACGCCACCGCCGGGCCGGCGGGGGGACGCTCGTCGCAGGCCCCGAGCCCGGCGAGCGTCTCGACCACGCCCTCGCCGGCGAGGATCTCGCGCAGAATGGCGCCGCCGGCGTGCAGGCTGACCTTGCGGCGCGGGTCGACGCCCTGCTGGGCCCGCACCTGATTGATGGCGCCCACGAGCGCCCGCAGCCGCTCCATCTGGGCTTCCACGAGCACACTGCGGAGCGCGCTGTCGAGCAGGGGCCAGGAGGACCGGGCGAGCACCGGCCCGTCGCGCAGCGTCACGCCCTGGACGGCCCGGCTGGGCGTGGTCGAGAGCTGCTCGAAGATCGCCTCGGTGACATAGGGCATCGCGGGGTGCATCAGCCGCAGGATCACGTCGAGGCTGGTCCGCAGAACCGCCTGCTGGGCGGGGCTGGCGGCGACGGTGGGCTTGATGGCTTCCAGGTACCAATCGCAGAAGTCACGCCACAGCAGGTCGTAAAGGGTCTGGGCGTAGGTCGCGTACTCGTAGGTCTTCAGGGCCTGCTCGCAGGCTTGGGTGGCCGCGGCGAGGCGCGAGAGCATCCAGCGATCGATCAGGGAGACTGACTGGCCGGGGGTAGCCGGAGAACCGGCATGACCAACGTGGCCCGCATGGCCCGCGTGGCCAGCCCGCTCCAGCATGCTCAAGGTGAACCGCGCGGCGTTCCAGAGCTTGCTGCAGAAGTTCCGGCCCAGGTCGAACTTGCTGGAGGTATTGCGGGCCAGGGGCCGCTCGGCGTCGGGCGCGGCGACCTTGCTGTGGGCGCCGTAGACCGTCACCATGCCCTTGCCGCAGCTCGGGCAGGTCTGGTCGGCGATGTTGCGGTACCCCCGCGACTCGGCCTCGGCGCGCGGGACCGAGGAGAGGCTCCACTGCGGAGAGAAGACATGCTGGCAGTGCGGGCAGACGGTGTCGACCGGCATCCGCACGTCCTGGGTGTCGGTGGTCATCTGGCAGAGCGTGAAGCGCATCGCGTCGGCCCCGTGGCTGGCGATGATGTCCAGCGGATCGACGCCGTTGCCCAGGCTCTTGGACATCTTGCGGCCCTGATCGTCCTGGATCATGGCGTGGATGAACACATCGCGGAATGGGACCGGACCCTTCCCGGCCCCGTCCTGGCCGCGCCCGTCCTGACCCCTGAAATAGCGGTTGAACATCACCATCCGCGAGACCCACAAGGTGATGATCTCGCGCGCGGTGCACAGCACGCTGGAGGGGTTGAACGCCCGCAGCAGCGGCGTCTCCTCCGGCCAGCCCAGCGTCGAGAGCGGCCACAGGGCGGAGCTGAACCACGTGTCCAGCACGTCAGATTCCTGCTCCATAAACAGCAGCATCGGCAGCACCGAGGCCGCCTCCGCGGCGCAGTGGGACAGGCCCACGCCGGCGAGGTGATCGGCGCCGACGCCCTGCCCGCCGGAGTCGGTCATCAGGCGGTCGGAGAAAGACCGCTCCAGAGCGCCCAGGGCGTCAACGGCGCGCTGCGTGCGGGCGCACAGGCGCCACTGCGTGCGCGACTCCTGCTGCAGGGCGATCTGGTCCTCGATCCCAGCCTTCTGGAAGAAAGCCCGCAGATGAGCCGCCACCCGGGCCACAAACTGCCCCTCGACAAAGTCACTGTCATCGAGCAGCTCGCCCTTCTTGATCGACGCGATATCCGGGATCACCGACCACACCGGGATGCGGTGCCCCCACCAGAGCTGGCGGCTGACGCACCAATCCCGGATGTTCTCGTGCCAGGCTTGGTAGGTGCGGGCGTAGCGGTCCGGGAAGAAGCGCAGCTCACCGTCGCCCGGAGCAGCCGCGCCCTGCGCGGTTGGGCCGGCCGGCTTGCGCAAAGCCCGCTGATCCGCGACCATCGCCCGCAGGGCCGATCCGGCGAGGCGGTCATCGGTGACGCGGACGTACCACTGGTCGGAGAGGTACGGTTCGATCGGGGCGTGGCTGCGGTAGGAGTGGCCGACGCTGTGGCGATAAGGCTTCTCGGCCTCCAGCAGGCCCCGCCGGCGGAACTGGTTGATCACCTCGCGCCGGGCGATCTCGCGGGGCAGACCCAGGAAGACATCGGCGCCGCCGATGTCCTCCCAGCCGTGCTTGTCGCTGATCGAGGCGTCGGGCGCCATGATGTTGATCACCGGGAGCTTGTGGCGCTGACCGATGTCGTAGTCGTTGGGGTCGTGCGCGGGGGTAACCTTCAGGAACCCCGTCGCGTACCGGGCCTTGGCGTCCACGCCCTCGGCCCCCGGATCGGCGGCGGGCATCACTACATAGTCGTCCTCGAGGATCGGGATCACGCGCCCCACCAGCGGAAGATGGGCGAAGAGCCCGCGCAGGGCCGCCGCACGCGGGTCCAGCGGGTTGACCGCCACGGCGGTGTCGCCCATGTAGGTCTCAGGACGCGTGGTCGCGACCGTAACCCAGGCCTGCTCTTCGGTCGGCGAGTTGGCGGCGAGCGCCTCGGCCCCCGGGTAGCCGCGGGCGGCGAGCTCGCGCCAGGTGATCGACACCGCCCGCTCCCCGGTCATGTTCACGAGCGGGTAGCGCAGGTAGTAGAAGAACCCGTCGACCTCCTCCATCTCGACCTCGTCATCGGCCAGGGCCGTGAGCGAGACGGGGTCCCAGTTCACCAGACGCTTGCCCCGGTAGAGCAGCCCATCGCGGAAGAGACGGAAAAAGGCCTCGCGCACCGCAGCGGTGCACTGGGGGTCCATGGTGAAGCGCTGGCGATCCCAGTCGCAGGAACACCCCATGGCGCGCAACTGGCCGGTGATCGTGGCTTCGTACTCGTCCTTGAAGGCCTGAACCCTGGCGACGAAGGCCTCGCGCCCGTACGCGGTGCGGGTCTTGCCTTCCTCCTGCCTCAGACGCCGCTCGACCACCGTCTGCGTCGCGATCCCGGCGTGATCGGTGCCGGGCATCCACATCGTCTCAAAGCCCATCATCCGGTGGGCCCGGGCCAGAACGTCCTGGAGCGTGTTGTTGAGCGCGTGCCCCAGGTGCAGACGGTCGGTGACGTTGGGCGGTGGGATGAAGATTGCATAGGGCCTGCTCCGTCCCTCCAGAACCGGCTCGGGCGATGCGCCGCCAACCTTCAGGGCGTCCCAGCGGGCCCGCAACCGGGCCTCGTGCTGGGCGGGGACGTAGTGCTTATCAAGCCCCGCGGAAGGGGGAGTTGGCGACGGGTCGGGATGCGCTGGGGTGCTGGCCGACATGAGGCGGCAAGTGTACGCGAGCCGATACTCTCCCTTGCAATGCGAAACTCACCCCAATCGACAATCGGCGGAGTGAGAACCGTCCCCGGGGCTGGCCGCCGGGGCGCCTCGCGGGTGCTGGTGGTGGTGCTGCTGGCGGCCCTGGTGCTGCTGGCGGCGGGCATGATCTACGTCCTGGCGTTCCCGGGCGCGGCCCGGCCGAATCCGGGCGCTGGCGGCGCGGCGACGGCGGCGAATCAGAAGGCTCTGGCGGTCGCGGAATCGGCCTTTCGTGAGGGGGAGTACGGCAAGGCGGTGCGGTTGCTGGAGGACGTGATCCGGCAGGACGCCCAAGATCAGGAACCACGGTTGCTTCTGGCCCAGGCGTATTGCGGCCTGAAGCAGTTCGCCGACGCGTACAAGCAGATGGAGGCGGCGATCGCGATCGGCCCCGCCGCGCCCGAACTGCATTTCGACGCGGGCACGATCGCCAACCAGGCGGGGCTGGCCGAGCGGGCGCTGGAGCACTACGCCATGGCCCAGACCGCCCGCCCCGGCGAGGCGAGGTACCCGCTCTATCTGGCCATGATCCAGCTCAAGCTGGGTCAGACGGCCCCGGCGCGAGCGAGCCTGGTGCGAGCGGTGACGCTCAGCCCCGAGCTGGCCGAGGGGTGGGGCACCCTGGCGGAGCTGGAGCTGCGGGAAAACGCCCCGGGGCTTGCGCTCGACCACGCCCGCAAGGCCCGCGACCTGCAGAAGACCGTCGCCCGGTGGCGGATCGTCGAGGCTCGGGCGCTGGCCCGTCAGGGCGATCCGCGGGCCGCCGCGTCGGTCGTCATGGCCCTGGATGAGCGCGAGCGGATCAAGCCTGAGGCTTTGGCGGTGCTGGCCCAGTGCTTCGGCTTGCTTGAGCAGCCGCGCGACGCCGCGGAGGCTTACGCCCTGGCCGGCCAGGCCCGCCCCGATGACGGCGAGGTTCACTATCAGGCTGCGGCGTGGTTTCAGCGAGCGGGGGAGAGCGCCCTGGCCCGCAAGCATGCCCGCCGAGCCCGGGACCTGGGACACCCGCAGGCTGAGGCGCTGCTCGCGGGCCTGCCGGAATCGCCCTGAAGCGGCGACTGCCAAGGTCCAGCGACCAAGTGATGGCGGTCAGGTGATGGCCCGCCCGCCGTCCACGCGGACGACCTGCCCTGTGCAGTAAGTGGCTTCCAAAGCGAGCCAGCGGACCACCCGGGCGGCCTCTTCCGGCGAGCCGCTGCGCCCTAGCGGCACCCGGGCCAGGTACTGGGCCTGAAAGGCGGGGTTCTCGTGCGCGGCGAAGGCCACTACGCCCGGGGCGACGCCGTTCACTCGAATTCGCGGCGCCAGCTCGCGGGCCAGCACCAGCGTGAGTTCGTACAGCGCGGCCTTGCTCATGGAATACGCGGCGTGGCCGCGCCGGGCCTGCCCGAGCTCGCCCATGGCGTGGATGTCGCACATGGTGATGACGCTGGCGCCGCCCGGGAGGGGGCTGGCCGCGAGGCGACCAGCCAGGGCCCGCGTCACCAGCAGGGGGGCCAGCGCGTTGACAGCGAAGAACCGGTGGGCCTCGTCAACCGAGAGCGTCTCGCTGGCCGTGGGGGCGTACATCGAGGCGTTGTGGACCAGCACATCGGCCCGCGGTAGCGCGGCGGCAAGTTCCAGGGCCCAGTGCTCGGCCTCGCGGCTGTCGGCGAGGTCCACCGCTTCGACCCGGGCCGTGCCGCCCGCCAGGCGTATGGCCTCGCGCGCGGCGTCGAGCTGAGTCTGGAGGGGTTGGGCGGCGCCGGCGCGATGCGTGATGACGACATCGCACCCCGCCCGGGCCAGCTCGCACGCGCTGGCCAGGCCGACGCGGCCGGGAACCGTGGCGCCCGTGATGATCGCGATGGGTCGTCGGCCGTTCATTGGCGGGCCTCGTTCAAGCCCGCGGAGTGGGCTGGGAAGGGGGTGGGGCGGGTGGAAAGGGGCTCGGACCGGGTTTGTCCGGGCCGGGGCCGTCGGGGCCGTCGCCGTTGCCCGAGCGGGGCTCGACCTGCAGGCGCCGGCCGGCCTCCTTCCAGGGGCTCTTGACGCGCCGCCTGGACTCCTTGCGGGTGATGAACGCGCCGGCGAACCAGCGGTGCTTGACCAGGGTGAGCAGCACCCACGCCGCGAGCAGCATCACCATCACGCTGACCAGCAGCAGCAGCATGACATTGGCCGCCTTGGCGGCCTTGGCCGAGCCGCGGGCCTCGCCGGCGAGGTCGCGGGCGGGGGTCCCGGGCTCCTGGATGGTGGCGATGGCGATCATCGGTGCGCGGGCGAAGACCTCCCGGCGCCGTGGGATGGATGAGGGCGGGAGACTGATCGCGGCGGGCGCCGGGCTCGTCGCTTACTTGACGGCCGCCTTGAGGGCGTCGACCTTGTCGGTCTTCTCCCAGGAGAAGAACTCGAGCTTGGGGCCCCTGTGTTCGCGCCGCACGGTGTCATAGTACTGACCGGTGTAGGGGGCCCGGCCGAAGTGGCCGTGCCGGGCCGTGGGGCTGTAGATGGGCGTGCGCAGGTTCAGGCTGGCGATGATCCCCTGGGGGGTGAGCTTGAAGGCCTGACGGATCGCCTGGTTGATCTTCGCTTCATCAACCGTGGCGGTTCCGAAGGTCTCGCAGCTGACGCTCGTGGGCTCCGCGACGCCGATGGCGTACGAGAGCTGAATCTCGCAGTGGCTCGCCAGGCCGGCGGCGACGACGTTCTTGGCGATGTATCGGGCCATGTACGCAGCGGAGCGATCGACCTTGGTCGGGTCCTTGCCCGAGAAGGCGCCGCCGCCGTGCCGGCCCATGCCGCCGTAGGTGTCGACGATGATCTTGCGGCCGGTGAGGCCGGTGTCGCCGTGGGGACCGCCGATCTCGAAGCGCCCGGTGGGGTTGACGTGGACGGTGATCCCCGGGTTCCACCACTGCTTGAGCACAGGCTTGAAGATGTGCTCGATGACCTGGCGTTTCAGCTCTTCCTGGCGCTCGTTCCAGGAGGGGTCGTGCTGGGTGCTCAGGACGAGCGTGTCAATGCGCACGGGCTTGAGGCCGTCGTACTCGACGGTGACCTGGCTCTTGGCGTCGGGGCGGAGGCCGGGGATGATGCCCTGACGGCGGACATGGGCCTGCTGCTCCACCAGGCGATGCGAGACCTGGATGGCCAGCGGCATGAACTCGGGAGTCTCGTTGCAGGCATAGCCGAACATCATGCCCTGATCGCCGGCGCCCTCGCGATCTACGCCCTGGGCGATATCAGCCGACTGCTTGTTGAGGGCCACGAGCACGCCGCAGGAATCCGCGTCGAAGCGCATGTCGCCCGACACGTAGCCGATCTCGCGGACAGCCTCGCGGACCAGGTCGGGGATGTTCACGTAGGTCTTGGTCGTCACCTCGCCGGCGACCACGACCATGCCCGTGCAGCAGAGCGTCTCGCAGGCGACCCGGGAATAGGGATCATCGGCGAGCAGGGCGTCGAGCACGGCGTCGGAGATCTGATCAGCCACTTTGTCGGGATGGCCCATGGAGACAGACTCAGACGTGAACAGGCGATGCGACATGAAGGACTCCGTCGAACAGGCCCCGAACATGCCCGCTCAGGACCGGCCGAGCGGGCGGGGGGGTCAAGGATAGCCGGTGCTTCGGGCCGGGCCGTTGCGATTGGCCGTTTCGAGCTCGGCCGGGGCGGCCGGCCGGGGCTCGTCGGTCTCGTCGAGTTTGTCAGGGCCAACGACGGGACCAGTGACGGGGCGTGTCCGGCTGGCTCAGCCGCAGGCGCCGGAACTTCTATAAGATGCCCGCTCAGCCCGTGTCATCGTCACTCCGCCATCGCGCGATCACTCCCTGGCTCTTCCTGGCGCCGTCGCTCGCGGTGCTGGGGGTGTTTTTTCTGGGCGGGCTGGCGCAGGTCGTCTGGTACTCGTTCACGAAGTACACGCCGTTTGTCGACCACCCGGAGTTTGTGGGACTGGCCAACTACCGCCGGCTGCTTGCGAGCGATCGCTTCTGGGCGTGTCTGGGGAACAGCGCGTTCTACCTGCTCGTGACGCCGCTGCTGGTCGTACTCAGCCTGGGCGCCGCGCTGGTGGTCGATGCGCTGGCCCGCGCGGGCTCGTGGCTGCGGCTGGTGCTGTTTCTGCCGGTGGTGACGCCCACGATCGTGGCCGCGGTGGCGTGGATGATCGTGCTGCGAGAGGACGGCGGGGTGATCAACACCCTGCTGCGAAGCGTGGGGCTGCCCGGGGCCCCCTGGCTCACGGGCCACCCGTGGACGCTGATGAGCGGCATGCTGGTGACGCTCTGGAAGGGCTTCGGCTTCTACATGATGGTCTTCCTGGCCGGGCTCTCGGCGGTCCCGCGCGAACTGAAAGAAGCGGCCCACCTCGACGGCGCCGGGCGGTGGGGGGCCTTCCGGCACGTCACGCTGCCCGCCCTTGGGCCCTCGGTGGCGCTCGTGCTTGTGATCTCGTCGATCTCGGCCCTCAAGGTCTTCGAGGAACTGTACGTGACGGCCAAAGGGGCGCCGATCGAGAACCAGACCGTGGTGCCCCTGATCTACGTCGAGGCCTTCGAGCAGGGGGACTACGGGATGGCGTGCGCCGTGGGCGTCACGCTGTTCTGCGTGATTCTCTCCTTCAGCCTGGTGAACCTGCGTTTGAGCCGGGCCGGCGCCGGGGGGGCCCCCTGATGGCCAGCCCGATGGCCAGCCCGATGGCCAGCGCGATGACCAGCGTCATGGACCGCCGACCAGCGTGGCTGAGCGCCCTGCTGCTGATCGCGGCGGGCCTGCTCGCGGGGCTGGCGATCGGGCCGGCCCTGTTTCTGGTGCTGGTGGCGCTGCAGCCGGCGGGGTCGGACATGCTGGGAACGCCCTGGGGCCGGGGAGGCTTCACGCTTGAGAACTTCCGGCAGGTCTGGGCCGCCGGCGACCTCGCGACCCCGTTCCTCAACAGCGTGGTTGTCACAGGCGTGAGGGCCGTGCTGAACGTCGGGCTCGCCGCGCTGGCGGCCTACCCCCTGGCCCGCATGAGCTTCCGCGGGCGCGACCTGATGCTCCTGGCCATCCTCGCCACCATGATGATCCCTGATCAGGTCATCGTCGTTCCGATGTTCCGCACCATCGTCGGGATGGGGCTGGCGGATTCCCTCGCGGCGGTGGTGCTCCCCTTCAGCGTGTCGGCCTTCGGCATCTACCTGTGCCGGCAGGCGTTCATGGCGATTCCCCCGAGTCTCGAGGAAGCCGCCCGCATCGACGGGGCCGGCGCCCTGCGGATCTGGTGGCACGTCATGCTGCCGCTCTCGGCGCCGACGCTGGCGACCCTCGCGCTGTTCAGCGTCATCGGGGCGTGGAGCGAGTTGCTCTGGCCGCTGGTGGTGCTCCAGAGCCGCGAGCGGTACACCCTGCCTGTCGCCGTCAACGAGCTTCTGGGCGAATTCGCCACCAACCTGCGCCTGGCCTATGCGGGCAGCGTCCTGGCGCTGCTCCCGATCATCGTGGTCTTCATCATCTCGCAGCGGTTCCTGCGCCCGCAGATGTTCGCGGGGGCGGTGAAGGGATGAGCCGCCCCCGCCCGAACACCAACCCAGGCGCCCCGGAGCCGACATGCGCGACTTGAGCACCGATGTTCTGATCGTTGGCGGAGGAACCGGCGGGACCGCCGCGGCCCTCGCCTGCGCCCGCGCCGGCGTCGCCTGCATCATGACCGAGCCAACCGACTGGGTCGGCGGGCAACTGACGGCCCAGGGCGTGCCGCCCGATGAGAACCAGTGGGTCGAGGAGTTCGGCGCCACGCGGTCCTATCAGGCCATCCGCACGGCCGTGCGCGCGTGGCACCAGCGTCAACCCGGCCTGGTCGAGAGCGCGCGCACCCGTGAGCGGCTCAACCCGGGGGGCGGCTGGGTCAGCCGGCTGTGCGCTCCGCCCAGCGTCTGGCACGAGGTGCTCGCCGCGGAGCTGCGATCGGCCCGCCCGACCCCCACGCTGCTGCTGCATCACGAGCCCGTCTCGGCGGAGACCACCGGCGACTGCATCGACGCCGTGAGTTTCCGGCAAATCGGCCCGCAGGCCGGCGGCGAGGGGGTCACGATCCGCGCCCGACTGGTGCTCGACGCGACGGAGACCGGCGACCTGCTCGAACTGGCCGGTGTCGAGCATGCCGTGGGCGCCGAGCATCGCGACGCGCTGGGCGAATTGCACGGGCGCGACGACTTCGACCCCTCCCGCCGGTACGACTGGCTCGACCAGCAGGCGGTGTCGTGGTGCTTCGCCCTGGAGCACCGCCCGGGCGAAGACCACACCATCCCCACCCCGCAAAACTGGTTCTGGTGGCGCGACTATGTCCCGGAGATGACCCCCGCGTGGTGCGGGCCGCTCTTCTCGTGGACGGTGCCCAGTCACTCACCGCCCGGGAAGCGCACCTTCCGCTTCGTCCCCTGGCCGGATGAACCCCACCCGGGCGAGTGGGAGATGTGGCGCTACCGCCGGATCGTCGACCGGGCCCTCTGGCGGACGGCCGCGCCCGGCGCGTCAGGGGCCGGGGGGGGGGCGCCGCCCGATGTCGCGCTCATCAACATGGTGCAGATGGACTGCTGGCGCCTGCCTCTGTTGGGCGTCTCGGCGCCCCAGCGCCAGGCGGCCCTCGACCTCGCCCGCGAGCAGAGTCTGGCCTTCCTCTACTGGATGCAGACCGAAGCGCCCCGCCATGATTCTGAGTCCAAACGCGGTTATCCGGGCCTCAAGCTCCGCGGCGACGAACTTGGCTCTGCGGACGGGCTCGCCAAAGCCGCGTACATCCGCGAGCCCCGCCGGCTCATCGCCCGCACCATCGTCCACGAGGGGCACATCGGCACCGAGCAGCGCCGCCGCGACGGCCTCGCCACCCCCGACCGCAACTGGGATGCGACGCCCTACGGCACCGCCCACCCGTTCGAGGATTCAGTCGGCATCGGGCACTACATGATCGATCTGCACCCCTCCTGCGCGGGGCGCAACAATGTCTACGTTCCCGCCGCGCCGTTCCGCATTCCCATGGGCGCCCTCATCCCCGTCCGGGTGCGAAATCTGCTCGCCGCGGGCAAGTGCCTGGGCGTCACGCACGTCACCAATGGCGCGTACCGCATGCACCACGTCGAATGGAACGTGGGCGAATCCGCGGGCGCCCTCGCTGCATGGTGCGTCAGAGCCAATCGTGAACCCCACGAGGTTCACCAGGCGAAGGGGCTCCTCGGGGCCGTTCAGCAGGTGCTTGATGATCAGGGCGTGCGCCGGGCCTGGCCATGGGAAACCCCCTAGGAGCCCGGCATCGGCAACCTCCGCGCCGGTGGAGCGCCCGCGCGCCGCGACCCCGGCGGCTCGACCGATCATGCCGGTCGCGCGATGGCGCCGCGTGAAACCACCAGTCGCTACGACCGTCAGGACGTTCCCGCACGCGGGTTGAACTGCTGCCGGTGCGCAAGGTTTCAACGGCAAGCGTCGATAGCCCTCATGGCAACCACGGAGGCAGGCCATGGGCACTTCACAGAAAACCTTTGACCAGGTCAAGTCGATCCTGGGCAAGCTGGACCGGACAATCGACGATGTTCGCCAGCGTCGGCTGGGCGATCCTGTCCGGCCTGCGGTCGGGGTCGCCCCGGCCACGGTCTCCGGCCCGGTCCTCTCCGCCGGCTTGAACACCACGATCCCCGCCGGGCCGGTCTCCAGCGCCATCGCTCCCGCCGCCGGGCTCGCGAAGCTCCCGTCGCCGCTGGCGCCCCCGCCCCCCGGGCCGAGCAAGTCCGGATATGGCCGGGCTCAGCCGATCCGCCCCGAAGCCAGGTCCGCATAACCAGACCGCAAGCGGCGCCTCCGCCTGAGGCCTCGGGTTCGGTCACCACTCCAACTCACGGCCGTTGCGATCCGTCCCGCGCTGGGTCTGAGGATCGGCTCGCGCGGTCGATCCAGGCGCTGACCCGCGCCTCAACGACGTTGAGCGGCGCCGCGCCTGAGCCGAGGACCACTTCGTGGAAGGCCCGCAGGTCGAAGGCTTCGCCCAGACGCTGCTGGGCGGTGCTGCGGAGCTCCCGGATCTTGAGCTCCCCGATCTTGTAGGCGCACGCCTGCCCGGGCCAGGCGATGTACCGGTCGACCTCACGCTCGATATTGAGCGGGCTCAGGGCCGAGTTGGCGAGCATGAAGTCGATGGCCCGCTGGCGCGACCAGCCCATGGAGTGGATACCCGTGTCCACGACCAGTCGGCACGCTCGCCACATCTCGTACGTGAGCCGGCCGAAGTCGTCGTAGGGGTCGGTGTACAGGCCCTGGCCGCCCAGGGGCTCCCCGGCGAAGGCGCACCCCTCGCCCGCGAGCGTTGAGCGCTGGATTCCGCCCCCGGCCATCTCAAGCCCGAGCCGCTCGGCGTAGAGGGCCCAACCCTCGACGAACACGGTGTGGTCGATCAGCCCGTGCAGCGGGTGCATCCCCTCGAGCTCATCGGCCAGGGCGATCTGCAAATGATGGCCCGGGACCGCCTCATGCAGCGCCAGCGCAATCATCTCGTAGCGGGGGCGCTGGTCGAGGCGGTAGGTGTTGACCATGAAGGAGCCGGCCACCCCGCCCCGCAGGTTCCCGGGGTAGTAGTACGCGTTGGGCGCCGAGGGCGCCGAGAACGCCGGCAGCTCGCGCACGCCGTACGGGCAGCGCGGGAGCACGCGGAAGAGCGCCGCCAGTTCGCCATCGACACGCTTGGTGAGGTCGCGGTAGCTGCGGAGCTGCTCAGCCTTGTTCGTGAAATAGAACCGCGGGTCGGTGCGCAGGTGCTGGATGAACGACGCGAAGAGTTCCTCCCCGGCCGCCGCGGCCTGCTGAGGAAAGTCGGTCCGCTCGATCACGCGCATCATCTCGGCCCGCAGCCGGGCGACCTCGCGCCCGCCCAGCGCGTGGATCTCCTTGGCCGAGAGCGTGGTGGTGGTGTAGCGGCGGAGGGCGAACTCATACCGCGCCACGCCGTCGACGCCGTCGCTGGCGGCGATCGAATCTCGGCACGCGGGGAGATACTCGTCGCGCAGGAATGCCGCGAGCCGCTCGTAGGCGGGGACGACCCCCTGGCTGATCGCCTTCCGGGCCCGCTGGGCGGCGGCGTCGCCCGGGGGCAGCTTGGCCATCGGCTCGTAGAAGGGGCTCAGGGTCGGGTCGCGCTTGATCTCGGCGCTCGCCTGGGCCGCGGCCTGCTCGCCCGTGCGGTTCACGCACACCCGCGGCGGGATGCGCCCTTCCTTCATGCCCTGACGCATGTGGGCTTCGTGCTGGGCCAGCACCCGCGGCAGCTGCTCGAGCCGCGCAACATAGTCGGCGTAATGGCGGGCCGTCGCGAAGCGCAGGCTCCCGGCGATCTGCGGCAGGTCGATTTGCGGGCCCGAGAGGTTGTCCAGCGGCGTCTGCTCGGGCCGGAAGCGGGCCGCGGCGAGGGCCGTCTCGAGCTCCAGCCGCAGCAGGGCCGCGTCGGTCGCGTCGACTTCGTTCAGGGCCTTGAGGTCGAGGGCGAGAACACGGTCGAGTCGGTCCCGCAGGCGGGCCTGCTGCGCCGCCAGGGCCTCGGGCGAGACGTCTTCGAGCTTGTCGTTGAACCGCTCATCGCCCTTGGTCGACGCCCGCACTGGGTTGTCGGCCATGAGCTGGTCGACATGCTCATCGAGAAGGGCTCGCAGAGCCGCGGACCGCTCGGGTGCCGGCGTGCCCGGCGGAGCGGCGGGTTGAGCCACCGCCGCAGCCGCCCGCGGCGCCGCGGCCAGCTGGCCGCCATGCAGGTAGAGCGAGAGCAGGAGCAGGAACGCGGCCGGAGACGTGCGCATGGCCGAACGCTAGCCGATCAGCGGGTCCGGCGTGGGAGAAGACCGTCTGGTCGGACGGACTCGCGGGGACTGGGCGGCGGGCGGTGGGCGAACGCGGATCGCGCGGGTACACTCAGGGGCCCTGCGGACGGCCTCAGGGCGATGCTGATTTTGGTCTAGGGGTATGGTGTAACGGTAGCACGAGTGACTCTGACTCACTTAGTCTAGGTTCAAATCCTAGTACCCCTGTTCTTGGCTGCCTGGAGTCCTTTGGCATGCCCGCTTGAGGGTGGATTCGCGTCCGCCCCCCACGCCCACGCTGGCGGCCGGCTCCGAACGCTTCAACACCCTTCGGGTCGGGCGATGACCGGCGGCGCGTCAGCGATCTATCATCCGGCGATCCCTCCAGACTCAAGGAATCGCCATGACTCCAACCGCCGCCGCTCAGTCCAAGCCCGCCTCGACCTCGAAGGCCTCCGGCCGCTGTTTCAACTTCGGCGCCGGGCCGTCGGTGCTCCCAGAAGAGGTCATCCGGCAGATCCAGGAAGACATCTGGAACTACAAGGGTTCGGGCATGGGGGTCCTGGAGATCTCGCACCGGGCCAAGCTCTATGACACGGTCGTGGCGGAGGTGGACCACGACATTCGAGAGCTGGGGAACGTCCCGGCCAACTACAAGATCCTGTTCATGACCGGCGGGGCCACCAGCCAGAACTACATCGTTCCGGCCAACCTGCTGCCCAAGGGCCGCACCGCCGACTACATCGTCACGGGCTACTGGTCTGAAGGCTCGGTGAAGGATGCCCAGCAGTATCTGCCGGCCGGTAACCCCACCGGCAAGATTCACGTCGCCGCGAGCTCGGCCGACAAGAAGCACAGCTACATCCCCGCCGACAGCGAGCTGAAGTTCTCTGACAACCCAGCCTATGTCCACATCACCACCAACAACACGATCTACGGCACGCAGTGGCATCGGGTCCCCCATGTGCCCGCCGGCGTGCCGATCATCGCCGACGCCTCGAGCGACATCTTCTCGTTCCCGATCGATGTTTCGAAGTACGGCGCTCTGTACGGCGGCGCCCAGAAGAACCTGGGCACCACGGGCGCCACGTTCGTCATCATCCGCGACGACCTGATTGCGGGGGCGAACAAGGACATCCCCCGGATGCTGCAGTACGGCGTCTTCGCGAAGGAGGAGAGCCGTCCGAACACGCCGCCGCACTTTGCGATCTACACCGTGGGGCTGATGGCCAAGTGGATCAAGTCTCAGGGCGGCGTTGCGGCCCTGGCCAAGGCCAATCAGGAGAAGACCAAGCTCATCTACGACGCCCTGGACGCTTCGTCGGCGTTCTGGGCGTGCCACGCCCGGACCCAGGACCGCTCGCTGATGAACATCACCTTCCGGGCCAAGGGCGGCGAGGCGCTGGATGACAAGTTCCTCGCCGAGGCCAAGGCCGCGGGGTGCGACGGGCTCAAGGGCCACCGCGCCACCGGCGGTATGCGGGCGAGCACCTACAACGCCTTCCCGCGCCAGGGGTGCGAGGTGCTGGCGGAGCTGATCCGAGATTTCGCCAAGCGGAACGGGTGAGCCCGGGGCCGCAGCCCCATGCAGACCCTCGCTGAAATCAAGGCGCTGTTGGCTTCACGCGGCCTGGCCCCGCGCAAGGCCTTCGGCCAGAACTTCCTGGTTGACAAGAACCTGATCGGCAAGCTGGTTGATAGCGCCGAGCTTCGGCCTGGGGATCTCGTGCTCGAGATCGGCCCGGGAACCGGGGCCCTGACCGAAGCGCTGCTGGAGCGCTCGGCGCGGGTTGTGGCGGTGGAGCTCGACCGGGGGCTCGCGGCGTTGCTGCGCGAGCGCGCGCCGGAGCTGTTGGCGTCGTGTCCGGGGTCGTCGCTGACGATCATTGAGGGCGATTGCCTGGCCGGCCCGGGGGGACGGTCGGTGAATCCGGAGGCGATCGCGGCCCTCGCCGCGGCTGCATCTGGCGGAGGTGTGGACAGGTCATTCAGGCTGATTGCGAACCTGCCGTATGGCGCCGCGACGCCGCTGCTGCTGGCGCTGCTGATCCATCATCCTGTGTGCCGGGTGCTGGCGGTCACGATTCAGCGGGAAGTGGCGGAACGGCTGGCGGCGCCGAGCGGGACCAAGGCGTTCGGCACGCTGGGAATCGTGGCCCAGGCGATGGCGGAGATTCGCCTGGTGGCGTCGCTGCCGCCCGAGTGCTTCTGGCCCCGTCCGGACGTCACGAGCGCGATGGTGCTTTTGACCCGGCGAGCCGAGCCGCTGACGCCCGACCCGGGTGGATTGGCGGTGTTCTGCCAGGAGCTGTTCAGCAAACGGCGCAAGCAACTCGCGGCGATCTTGGGCCGGGGGTTCCCCTTCCCAGGGGGCATCCTGCCTGAGGCCCGGCCCGACACGCTGACCGTGCCGCAGCTTATCGGGCTTCACAATTCGGCCAAGTCGTTCGGCCGGGATGAACAGGGATGAACGGGGATGAAGAATCGGTTGGACGAACGGCCGCTGGGGGCGTAGCTTGTAGACGATGGCGCCCCCGTCTCGCGCACCCAGCCGGTCAGAGGCCTCGACTTCGCAGGCCATGGGTGGCGGTTCTCTCGGCCCCGGCCTTGAACCCCTGATTCGTGACGCCTGCGCCGGGCGGCTTTCGCCGGTCCGCTGGTTTCGCTCCGACTGGCAACGCGGCGGCGGTTCCACCGGCCTGGCGACCTACCAAAGCGAACGCGGGCCCGTGGAGGTCGTGGTCAAGGTTCCGGTGGGACCCTCCGAACACCGCTGGACCACGAGCCTGGGCCGGGAGGACGACCCCACCGCCCCCACGCCCAGGGTGCTCGCGGCGGGGGAGACGCTGGGCGGGCACGACCTGGCCTGGCTGGTCATCGAGAAGCTCTGCGGGCTGCCGATCGGGGCTCGGCTCGACGCCCAGGGTGCGGAGGACATGATTTCGGCGCTGGCGGAGTGGCACGACCGGGCCGCGGCGGTGGCCCCGGTGACCGGGGCGCCGGCGGGGCCGGACTGGGATGGGGTGCTCGCCCGGAGCCGCGAGGTCATCAAACGTTCGCGCCTGCCCAACGCCCAGCACTGGAACCATGAGGTGCACCAGGTGCAGCGGGCGCTGCCGACGCTGCTTCGCCGCTGGAATAGCAGGCCGATCTGCGTGTGGTGCCATGGTGACCTGCACCCAGGCAACGCGATGCGGCGGGCCCCCGCAGTCGGTGGTGAGGTCGGGGGGGCGGAGGGATCGTCCAACGGGCATGCCGCGCGGGCGGGCAGGAGCGACAGCCGCCACCTGGGCACGTGCGTGCTGATCGATCTGGCGCTTGTGCACCCGGGGCACTGGATTGAAGATGCGCTGTATTTCGAGCGGGTGTACTGGGGCCGCAAGGACCTGCTACGAGGGCTCAACCTGGTTTCGACGCTCGCGCGGGCGCGCCGGGAGCGGGGCCACCACGACGGCGAAGATTACGGCATGCTGGCCAATGTGAGGCGGGTGCTGGGGGCCGCGGCGGCGCCGGCGCTGCTGGAGCGCGAGGGCGACGCCCGCTACCTGGACAACGCCCTGGAGGTCATCCACAGGCTCCTGCCGGTGGTCGGGCACTGATCGCCCCTGCTTTGGGCGTATAATCGCCTGCTGGCGGACGCCCGCTCCTGTTCCGCCCAAAGGGGTTCCTGTGGAAGCATTCGAACGCATCAAGACCCTTCTCGCGTCCGTGGAGGACGATCTGGCCAAGGCGAAAGGTGGGAACAAGGCCGCCGGCGTCCGCGTGCGCAGCGTGATGCAGGAGATCAAGGACGCGGCCCAGGACGTCCGGCAGGGCATTCTCGCCTTGCGGGGCGATTCGTCGCCGTCGGACAAGCCCGCGGCCTGAACGACTGACCCGCCGCACCATCAATGACCACCTCCAACACCAGCACCGACGCTTCGCCGGCCGCCGGGACAAAGCCAACCCTCATCGACCTGACGCGGATCGACCTGAGCAGCCGCTCCATCGGGCGGGAGCGGATCGAGAGGCTGAACCCGCATCGCGGTCAGATGGCCCTGCTGGACTATGTGGTCTGGTGCTCGGCTGATTTCAAGCAGGGCGTCGCCCTGAAGCACGTGCGATCCGACGAGTTCTGGGTGCCGGGCCACTTTCCGGGCCGGCCGCTGCTGCCCGGGATCATCCAGGTTGAGGCCGCGGCCCAGCTGTGCGTGTTTCTTTACAACTCGCGGTTTCCCGAGCCCCGGCTCGCGGCGTTCACCCACATCGACCAGTGCAGCTTCCGGGCGTCGGTGGTGCCCGGGGATGAACTGTACCTGCTGGCCCGGGAGATCAAGGCGAGCGCGCGCCGATTCGTCAGCGACATCCAGGGCGTGGTGAACGGCAAGCTGGCCTTTGAGGCTCAGATCGCCGGGATCGTGCTGCAACCGACCGGGGAGTGAGCGGCCCCGAGCACGCCGGGCGCGGGCCGGGGGATAGCATCGCTCGACCCCGTTCGATCAAGGTTATATAATCTTGCTCCGGAGGCCTCACCTTGCCCTCACCCACCTACCCGATCGCCCCTTCTCCGCTCGCCAGGGGCGTGGAGAAGGTCCCCGTCACCGTGTATGCCTCCTCCGCCGGCCCGGACGGGGCGAGCGCGGCGGTCGCCCGGGAGATCGCCGAGCTGATCCGCACGCGGGCGTCGCAGGGGCGCTCAGCGGTGCTGGGGCTGGCGACCGGCAGCACGCCGCAGGGGGTGTACGACGAGCTTGTGCGGATGCATCGCGAGGAGGGGCTGTCTTTCGCGAATGTGATCACGTTCAATCTCGATGAGTACTGGCCCATGGGGAGGGGCGAGCTCCAGAGCTACCACCGCTTCATGCGCGAGCATCTGTTCGACCTTGTCGACATCGCGCCGGAGAACATCCACGTGCCCGACGGCACGGTGGATCACGACGGCGTCTCGGCGTTCTGCGAGGGGTATGAGCGAGCGATTGCCGCGGCGGGGGGCATCGACCTGCAGATCCTGGGGATCGGCCGGACCGGGCACATCGGCTTCAACGAGCCGGGCTCGCCGCGCGATTCGAAGACGCGGCTCATCACGCTCGACCGGGTGACGCGGATCGACGCGGCGAGCGACTTCTTCGGTGAGTGGAACGTGCCTCGGAAGGCGATCACGATGGGCGTGGGGACGATTCTGGCGGCGCGGCGTGTGATCCTGCTGGCCTTTGGCGAGCACAAGGCGGCGGTGATCAAGCGGGCGGTGGAGGGGGAGGTCTCGCCGGCGGTGGCGGCGTCGTTCCTGCAGGAGCATCCGTCGGCGTCGATCGTGCTGGACCCGGCCTCGGCGGCGGAGCTGACGCGGTTCAAGACGCCGTGGAAGCTGGGGTCGATCGAGCAGTTCGGCCAGTCGTGGGATGCGCAGACGATCAAGCGGGCGGCGATCTGGCTGGCCCTCGAGGTGAAGAAGCCGATCCTGAAGCTGACTGACGAAGACTACAACGAGCACCACCTTCAGGAGTTGCTTGCGACGCGCCGCCTGGGGGCATACGACATCAACATCGAGGTCTTCTACGCGCTGCGCGACACCATCACGGGGTGGCCGGGCGGCAAGCGCGGCCGCCCCCGCGCCGATGGCGGGCCGGACCCGTTCCCCAAGCGGATCGTCGTCTTTTCGCCCCACCCGGATGACGACGTCATCAGCATGGGCGGCACGTTCATCCGCCTGTGCGACCAGGAGCACGAGGTTCACGTCGCGTATCAGACCAGCGGCAACATCGCGGTGTTTGATGACAACGCGGTGCGGCACGCGGACTTTGTGAGCGAGTTCTGCCGGGAGTTCGGGCTGTTCTCGGAGAAGGAGGCCCGCCGGATCCAGGAGCACATCAACCGCTTCGTGAGGACGAAGGAGCTGGGTGAGGTCGATTCGCCCGAGCTGCAGAAGATCAAGACGCTGATCCGGCGGACCGAGGCGCGGGCCGGGGCCAGGTATTCAGGAGTGCGGACGCAGCACGCGCACTTTCTTGACATGCCGTTCTATGAAACGGGGCGGGTGAAGAAGAAGCCGCTGAGCGAGGAGGACATCCGCATCATCACTGATCTGCTCGAGCGGGTGAAGCCGCACCAGATTTACGCCGCGGGGGACCTCTCCGACCCGCACGGGACGCACCGGGTGTGCCTGGCGGCGATCATCACGGCGGTGCACCGGCTGCAGAGCCGCGCGTGGATGAAGGCGTGCGAGGTCTGGCTGTATCGCGGGGCGTGGCAGGAGTGGGGGCCGCACGAGATCGAGATGGCGGTGCCGCTGAGCCCCGAGGAAGTCGCGCGCAAGCGGATGGCGATCTTCAAGCACGAGAGCCAGAAGGACAAGGCGCTGTTCCCGGGGCCCGACACGCGCGAATTCTGGCAGCGGGCGGAGGAGCGTAATCGCCACACGGCGATCTTGTATGATCGGCTCGGGCTGCCTGAGTACGAGGCCATCGAGGGCTTCGTACGCTGGCGCGCCAGCGAAGCCGACGGGGCGATCGTCGAGGTGAAGGCGGCCGGCAAGGGCGGCGCGAGGCGGAAGCCACGGCAGAAGTTGAAGGCGTAGGGAAGTGAAAGTTCAGAGTTCAAATCTTCAAAGTTCAAAGTCGGAGGGTGTGGAAGGACTCCATGCCGCGCGGGATTCGGCGCCAGCACCAGCACCAGCACCAGCAGCAAACCGGTAGGAGCACATCATGCGCATCGGCGCGATCGGCATTGACTCTTCTCATCTTCCCGAGTTCACCAAGCGGATCGCGGGGCTGCACAAGGAGGGCCGCACGGCCTGCCAGGTGACGGCGTTCTGGGATCCGGGGCAGCACGAGTGGCGGCACCCCGCCGGGCCGGCCCAGAGCCAGGCCGATGTCGAGAACTGGCGGAAGACCACGCTCGACCTGGGCGCCCGGCAGGTGAACTCGCTTGAGGAGCTGCTGGCCTCGGTGGACGGCGTGATGGTGCTGAACATCAACGGCCACCGTCACCTTGAGCTGGCGATCGGCCCCATCGCCCGCGGTATGCCGACGTACGTGGACAAGCCCCTGACGTGCTCGATTGACCAGGCCCGGTCGCTCCTGGCCATGACCCGCCAGTACAAGGCCCGCTGCTACTCGGCCAGCTCGCTCCGCTTCATCACCGAGATACCCAAGCTCGACAAGGAGAAGCTCGGCGAGATCGTCGCCATCGACGCCTTCGGCAATGGCGAGGTCCTCGACATGATGCCCGGCCTCTGGCACTACGGCTGTCACTCGATCGAGATGGTCGATGCGATCTTCAAGTGGTCGGGGCAGGGGCCTGGCGTGAAGCGCGTCTCGGCGATCGCCACCGGCGACGCCGTCACCGGCTATCACCTGCTCGACATGGAGTATCGCGATGGCCGCATCGCCCGCCTCCGCATGGACCGCAACGGCGCGTGGGCCTTCGGGGCCACCGTCCATGGCAAGAAGGGCGTGCAGCAGTTCGTCGTCGACTTCGCCCCCGTGTACGGACGCCTGGTGGAGGGGATGGTCAAGTTCTTCGAGGGCGGCGAGGCCCCCGTTGACCTGCGCGACATTGTCGAGAACGTCGCGGTGATGCAGGCTGGCAACGAGTCGATCGCCCAGGGCGGAGCGTGGGTCGAGATCCCGGTGATCGCTTAGTCTGGGCTTGCCAGTTCGCCGGGCGGCGCTCCGAGTTGACGACCAGCGCCGATGTCGCCGGGCCGGGTGGTGACTGAGCCTTCGGGGCGGACGCGGCGACGGTGAATCGACAAAGGCCAGGCAAACAGGGCGGCTCCCCATCGGGGCCGCCCTTTTCACTCCGGTATCTCGGCGGCATCGAGCCGCCAGCGGGCAAGTTCGCCCTTTGGTCGTGGCGGCTTCGTGGCTTCAGCGATGAAGGCGTGAATCGGCGCGCACTTGCGGGCGCCGGTTGAAACCGCGTGGATGGACGGACGTACTGTGTGGTTCATCCAGCGCGGCCCGCCTCCATGGCGGTGGCGGCGGGTCTCGAGGAGATTGAGAAGATGGGATATCTGCACAGTCGCCGATCTGTCCACCTCGCCAGCGCACTGGCGACCATGGTCGTTCTGATGCCCCTTTGCAGCGCCGGGGCCGCGATCATTTTCGTGCGAGCCGATCTTGCGTCGGGTGCGAACACCGGCTCGAGCTGGGCCAACGCGTTCCGCGGGCGTGACGCTCTGACCCGCGCCCTCGCGGCATCGGTCGCCGGTGATGAGATCTGGGTCGCCCGCGGGACGTATTGCCCGGTCCTGCCGGTCGCCCAGGGCGGGACGGGCTCGCGGACCACGTCATTCGTCCTCAAGTCCGGGGTTGGCGTTTATGGGGGCTTCGCCGGGGCCGAGGCCGCGCGGGCGGAGCGGAGTCCCGCCGCCAACCCCACGATCCTCACCGGCGACATCAACCAGAACGACGCGGCGTATCCCTCGACGACCGGCTGGGCCGAGAACAGCCACCACATTGTCACCGCCGGCCTCACCGGCGGGGTCGTGAACGCCTCCGGGATCCTCGACGGCTTCACACTGCGCCAGGCGTGCGCCAACGGGCCGTCAGCGAACCTCCACGAGCGCGGCGGCGGGGTCATCATCCTGAGCGGCTCGGCCCCGACGCTCCGCAACCTCGTCATCATCAACAACCGCGTCACCTTCGGCGGCGGCGGCCTGTATATCAACGGCTCAAGCCCGCGGCTCGAAGACTGCCGCATCGAGGCCAACAACGGCGGCTCGTTCGGCGGCGGCTGCGACATGGCCACCAACTGCAATCCCGTGTGGGTGCGCTGCACCATCATCGGCAACACAGCCCAGCGCGCTGGCGGGGTTGAGGTCTTCAGCAACTGTCTGCCTCAGTTCATCTCCTGTCTCTTCGCCCGAAACTCCGCGGGCAGCGGCGGCGGCGGCGGGCTGTTCATCCAGGGCTCAACCGCCACGCTGCGGAACTGCACCATTGTGTTCAATACCGTGAGCAGCGGCGGCGCGGGCGCTGCGATCAACGGGACCACGGCCAACCTTGGCAACTGCATCGTCGCGAGCAACACCGGCGCCACGCAGTTCTCATCGAACCCCACGCAGACCTACACCTGCGTCCCGGCGGGGCGCACCGATCAGGGCAACATCGCGGCGGCGCCGTTGTTCGTGAACGCCGCGCTGAATGACTTCCGCCTGGCGGCCGGCTCTCCCGGGATCGACGCCGGGGCCAACTCGCTTGTCGCCGCCGACCAGTTGTTCGACCTCGCGGGCGTGTTGCGGCGCCTCGACGACCCCGCCACGCCCGACACCGGCGCGGGCGGCGGAGCGATCGTCGATATGGGGGCCTTCGAGTTCGTGCGTCCGCCCCCGCCCCCGTGCGTGGCGGACTTCAACGGCGACGGGATCCTCGACCCCGACGACCTGTCGGACTACATCTCGGGTTACTTCGCCGCCCCACCTAGCCCCCGCGCCGACATCAATGGCGATGGCCAGATCGACCCCGACGACCTGAGCGACTACATCTCAGCGTACTTCGCAGGCTGCCCCGTGTGAGCCGGAGTCCGACGCGAGGCTCGGTCACTATGCTGTGAATCCGCCGCGGGACGTCCTCGCGCCGGCGCCATGCGGCTTTGGCCGCCAACGAAGGGTCCTCATGCTCAACCGGCGCACGTTTCTTGCTGCGGCTACTGGAGGTGCGGCCATGTCCTTCGCCGGCGGCGAGCAGGCGTTTCAACCAGACTCGGGCAAGGCCGCCCCGGCGCTTGATTGGCGCGATGCCGCGAGCTGGGGCGTCGAGGGGAAGGGCTGGCCCGACACCGCGAGGGTCTTTGATCGCCTGCCGCGCCATGCCGAGGCGCTGGTTCCCAAAGCGGTGTGGGATCTGAGCCGTCACTCCGCCGGGATGTCGGTTGAGTTTCAGACCGGCGCGGCCGCGATCCACGTCCGGTATCGGCTGGGCTCCTCCACCCTCGCGGCGCCGCATGTGACGGCCACGGGCATGAGCGGTCTCGACCTTTACGCTCTTGACGGCGACCGCTGGCGATGGGCCGCCATCTTCAAGCCCACCACCCGGAAGTGCGAGGGCCCGATCATCGAGGGCGTCGACCCGGGGGTCCGCCGGTGGCGGATGTACCTGCCGCTGCACAATGCAGTCGAGTCGCTCGAGATCGGCGTGCCGGAGGGCAGCGAATTCACCCCGATGGCGCCGCGGGCGAGCAAGCCGGTGGTGTTCTACGGCACCTCGATCCTGCACGGCTCGAGCGCCTCGCGTCCCGGGATGGCTTGGCCGTCGATCGTCGGCCGGCGGCTCGGCGTACCCACCGTGAACCTCGGCTTTTCGGGTAACGGCAAGATGGAGCTGGCCCTGGCGACGCTGCTGGCGGAGATCGACGCCCGGGCCTATGTCATCGATTGCGCGCCCAACATGAGCCCCCACCAGATCAGCGAGCGGGCCGGCCCGCTGGTCGACACGCTTCGCGCGGCGCGGCCTGCGGTCCCCATCGTGCTCGTCGAGGACCGCCCGTACGGCTACGGCTGGCTCAAGTCCGGGGCTCGCGACCGCAACAGCCAGAACGCTGAGGCCCTCAAGGCGGTGTTCGAGGCTCTGCGCTCTCGCGGGGCGCCCGGTCTGAGCTACGTCGCATCCCCCCAATTGCTTGGTTCCGACTTCGCCGAAGCCATGACCGACGGATCGCACCCCAGCGACCTGGGGATGACCCGCTATGCCGATGCGATGACCCCGGTTCTCGAAGCGGCGCTCCGGGGCGGGTGATTTGATCGGGTAGTGTTTGGGTTCGCCGCTGGGCTGACCAACGAGATTGTGCTTGACGCCGCGCGAATCTTGGGTGAGATTATAGAACATCCGGTTTGGGACTTTTCTAACCCCCCCAGTTGTGCGGGCTGGCGCGCGAGTCGCGCGCGTGGCTGTGGGCGGGGGACCTGGGACTTCTCGATGCCGGAATGGACGTTTGCGTGCTTCCGCGTCCGCGAAAGCGGCCGCGCTTTGGTCAGTTGGAACCATTCCCAGGAGAGAGAGAAATGAAATCTGCGCTGTTGTCCACGTTGCTGGTCGCCGGTCTCGCCGCCGCGGCCCAGGGTCAGACCGTCCGTCTGAACCTCTTGGCGAACATCGATGTCTCCGAAGCCGTGGCGGTGAACTCCGCCGATCGGATCGGCACCAACGTCTCCACGGTGGCGTGGAACGGCTCGCGTCTGTTCGTAGGTGGCCTCAACGGCACCGGCGCCGCCCTGAGCACCGGCCTGATCGAAGTCGTGAACCCCCTGTCGGGCACGCCCACCCTGGGCTCGCGGTTCGGCGCCCGCACCACCAACTCGACCCGCGGCCACACCAGCCTGTCGATCACCGGCGACACCCTGATCGCCGCGTGGGACAACGGAGCCGCCGCCGTCGGCGGCGTGGCCCGCTGGAACACGGGCGGGGCCCTCAACAGCTCCACCACCGCTGATTGGCAGGCCAATGTGCGCGGCGGCGGCACCGACTTCGACCCCGGCTTCGCCGGCTCCTCGCCCTCGGCGGGCAACGTCGGCATGGCCCTGCTCGGCTCGGGCCGGCGCCAGCTCCTCAACGCCGCGACGGGCGCGGTGATCTACTCCGGCTCCGGCGGCAACGCGGGTTTCATCTTCAATAACGCGCCCTCCGGCGCGTCTGTCTCGCCGGGCAGCAACCACCGCGACCTCGCCTTCGACGCCATCACGGGCGACACGTTCGTCCGCGTCGCCAACTCCGTCGTCCGCCAGACCCGCACGGGCGAGAACACCGGCCTGAACGCCACGGGCGCCTCGATCTTCGAGAACTACGCCGGGAACCAGGGCACGGCGGCGAACGTGAATCTCCAGACGATCGCCTTCGGCATTGTCGAGACCAACAACGTCGGCAAGATCCTGTTCTTCAACGACCGGCCCATCTCGGCCAGTGCGGGCAACATCACCTCGACCGTCCGGGCCATCGGCGTCGACGGCTCGGCCCGCACGCTCGACTTCGGCGGGTTCAGCATCTCATCCTCCACGGGCGCGTACGACTTCTCGTGGAATCAGGCCACCAGCACGCTGGCTATCAGCGACTTCAGCAACAGCCGCGTGTACATCTTCTCCGTCATCCCGACCCCCGGGGCCGCCGGGATGATGGCTTTGGGCGGCCTCGCCGCCGCCCGCCGGCGCCGGTAAGTTGGGTTTGCGGCCGATGTGGGCGGCGGTTCGCAGAACGATCGGGGCCGAGGTCCGCTGGTTCTCCCTCAATCGTCCACATTGATGCAACCCGCGGCCCGCGCCGCGCGTTAAATTCTATAATCTTGTCGGCGGGCCCCAGCCGGGCCCGCCGACTTTTCTCATGCCTCCTGTCTCCGAACTCAAACCCGTCAAGCCAGAGCCCGGACGGCCCCTCTATCACGCCGTGAAGGATGCTGTCCGCACCGCCATCGATTCCGGCCGCTTCGCGCCGGGCGCCCAGCTGCCCAGCACCAAGGCCCTCTCAACCCAGCTCAACGTCTCCCTCGTCACCGTCCATCGGGCGCTGCAGGAGCTGGTCTCCAGCGGCGTGCTGCGGCGCGGGCAGGGTCGGGGCACGTTCGTTCATGAGGACTATGCCAGCCGGGCCGAATCCACCACGGGCATGCGGTTCGGTCTCGTGTTCCACGCCGAGTCGTCGCTGGCCGATTTCTTCCACGGCCATGTTCTGGAGGGTGTGCGGCAGGGCGCCGCGACGATCGGGGCCGATCTGGTGATCTTGCGATTCGGCGAGGACTGGCGGAAGGAGTGCCAGGGCTTTTTGTACGTCAACCCGCTTGAAGACCAGCTCGACCGGTCGCCGTGGTTCGGCCGCTCGGCGGCCATCGGCAATGGCTACGCCAAGTCGAAGTCGCCGCACCTTCCGCCGGTGGTGGTGGTGGGCGCGTCGTTCAAGCGCGACCACGCGGTGACGGTCGACTGCGACAACGAGGACCTCGCGATCCAGGCGGTGAACCACCTGGTCAGCCAGGGCCACCGCCGGATCGGCTATGTCGGCGGGGCCGACCTGGTGAGCAACAGCGTCGACCGCTGGAACGGTTTCCGGAAGGCCTGCGAGGCTCACAGGATCCCGATCACCGACCGCTTCGTGCTCCGCAGCAAGTCGTGGCGGCTCGAGCCGGACGAGAAGACGGACCTGATGGCCGTGCTCGGGCAGCGTGAGCGGCCCACCGCGGTGTTCGCTGCGGGGTACTACTTCGCGCTGGATGTGTACTCGGCCGCGGGGCAGATCGGCCGGTCGATCCCGCGCGATCTGTCGGTCATCAGCGTGGACGATCCGCCCAGCGCCGACCACCTTTCGCCGCCCCTGACCACCCTCCGCCAACCCCTTGAAGAGATGGGCCGACTGGCCGCCCACGCGCTCTTCAATGTCGTCAACGCCCCCTCGGAGCGTTCGCCGCAGGCGCTCCTGAGGGCCTCTCTGATACCGCGGCAGTCTGTCGCTCCTCCGGCTGACCGGCGCTGATCCTTGCGCCAGCCTCGGGCCGCTCGGCCCGCACACTCTTTCCGGACGCTCTTCTGCGCCGGGACTCGTTCGACGGAGACACGCCATGGGACCTTCCGCCACCCGACGCCTTTGTCGACGCACCTTTGCGCCCGGCGCCCGCGCTGGAGGCGCCTTCACGCTGATCGAGCTGCTGGTGGTCATCGCCATCATCGCCCTCCTCGTGGGCATTCTGCTGCCGGCCCTGGCCCGGGCCCGCGACACGGCCAAGACCACCCAGTGCGGGACCAACCTGCGGCAGATCGTGCTGGCGCTCGTGACCTACACCAATGACTACAAGGGGCGGTTTCCGCCCAACATCAACGGCGGCACGGTGCCGACGCTGCCCTCGGGGCAATACTGGTATGACGAGCCGGTGCTGGGCAGCTACCTGCCCCAGATGAACAACCGCGACAGCGGCGGAACCATCACCACGACCGTGGGCGGCGGGGTGATGACGTGCCCCAGCCACCAGGATGCGGGGCGGTCGTTCTCGATGAACTACTGGGCCAGCTCCGCGGCGACCACCTCCGGCGGCCGTCTTGTGGCGCCCAACAACTCGCTGGGCAAGGGCTTTGACGCCAACGTCAACTTCTCCTCGAAGATGCTGCTGGCCGGTGAGGCCTGGGGCCAGGCCCGCGACGCTACGGGCACGGTCTGGTTCACCAACTCAACCATCGGGCCTCAGGGCCGGCCTGGGCAGCGCTTCGGCGGCGGCCTGGGCGTGGCGGACTTCCCCGGGCTGGATACCGATCCGCGCCCGCCGGAGGTCGATGCGTTCGTCAATCCCAGCAGCTACATCCCGTACTACCGCCATCCCAAGCGGACGCGCGACTTCGCCAAGCTCAACGGCTCGGCGAACCTGGGCTTTGTGGACGGGCACGTCGATCTGCGCAAGCCGCAGGACCTGTTCGCGGTGACGGGGCGGAGCACCTTCAGCGTGCTGTGGTCGCCCATTGATGAGCAGGCCGACCCGTAAGCCAGCGGCCAGTGGGTGGCCGCCGCCTCCAACTGCACCCATGAAGCACAGGCCGCGGCCGATGATGTGCTCGAGCAGCGCCCGCGCGGCGGCGCCGGTGGTGTGGTTCGTGCTGATTCTGGGCCTGCTGGCTGCGCTCACCCCTCTGGCGAGCTGCGATCGGCCGGGTGGGGCCCGTCAGGAACCGGCCGGGCGGGGCGAGATCCAGATCGAGTTCTGGACGCTGGCCTTGCGGCCGTTCTTTGATGACTATGTCAAGGCCCGGCTCAAGGAGTTTGAGCGCGAGCACCCGGGCGTGAGGGTGAAGTGGGTGGACGTCCCCTTCGAGGCGATGGATCGCAAGCTGATCGCCGCCGCGGCGGCCGGGCAGGCGCCGGATGTCATCAACTTCTCGGACAAGACCTTCGCGCGCTTCGTGGCGCTCGGGGCGATGGCGGATCTGCGGCCGCTGCTGCCCGGCGATCCCGACGCCAGGTACCTTGCCGGGGCGCTACGGCTGGGCAAGATCGGGAGTGGGGGAGCTGGGGTGGGGGGGGTGGGGGGGGAGCGGGTGGGAGGCGCGTTGCTCGCGCTCCCGTGGTATCTGACAACGCAGACGGTGCTGGCCAACCGCGATCTGCTGGCCCATGGCGGGCTGCGGCCGGAGGACCTGGGGCGCGACTGGGCGGCGCTGATCGCGCAGGCTCGGCCGTTTCATGAGAAGACGGGGAGGTTCCTGTTCTCGACCCCGCTGGGGGCGGAGACGGACTTTCCGATGATGATGCTCGCCGACGGGCTTCCGCCCTTCAAGCAGGACGGCGCCGGGCGGCTGCGGGCGGACCTGACCCGGCCGGAGATCGTGGCCATGGTGCGCGCGTGGACCGAGCTGTACCGCGACGGGGCCCTGCCGCGGGAGGCCGTGACGGGCGGATCGGCGCACCTGAGCGAGTCGTATCAGAACGGGCGTGTGGCGGTGATCAACTCGGGGCCCAACTTTTTCAAGCGGATGCGCGACGTGGCGCCGGGGGTGTTCGCGGCGACCCAGCCGCTGCCGCCGGTGACGGGTTCGCTCGGGCGGGCCCACATCGCGGTGATGGTGCTGTGTGTGTCATCGCGCAGTCGCCAGCCGGCCCTGGCGGCCCAGCTCGCCTGGCACATGACCAGCGAGCCAGCGCAGGAGGCGCTGTGCGCCCTTGTGCCGGTGCTGCCGAGCACCCGGGCCTCGCTCGACCGGGGTGGGCTGGCCATCGGAGACAGCGCGAAGGCGGCCGGGCCAGGGCATACGCCGCAGGATGGGGCCGACCCGATCGCCCTGGCCCGATCGATCTCAGCCCGGGCCTTGCGGGACGCGGTGGCCTTCACGCCTGCTCTCGCGGCGTGGCCCCAGATGCGGCGGGCCTTCGAAGACCGGATCAAGCCTTTGCTGCTGAACCGGGGCGCTGATGTCGGGGCGACTCTCGGCGCCATCGAAGCGGAGTGGAACCGGATCCTCGACGCCTCGGGTGAGGCGGATTTCGGGGCGATCCCGACGCCGGGCCCGGCGGGCGGCGGAGGGGCCAACTGAGCGGGTCTCATGCGGGGCAGGACCGGGGCGTGAGCTGGCGCCATCCTGCGGTGACTCGGCCGCGCAGGCAGTTTGTCTTGGCGGGTGTTCGGGTTTGGTAACTGGGAATTCGTGGGCTGGGCAACGCCAACGAGCTCCGAGTGTGCTTCGCCGGCGGAATCGGCCGGAGTCTGCTCCATCCCGCCATCGCTGTCGGTGTACGTTGGACGGTCGACGGAGTGCTTCATGAAGCAAGGTCGAGGCATCCCAACGATCCAAAGCTGAGCCTTGCTCGTGAGCGCAAGGAGCAGCTGTCACGGGAGCGAGTTAAGCCGCGCCTGCCTTGGCGTGCTGGTAGAAGCCTGGATCAGTTCGCCCGCGGCGCCAAGGGCTCCTAGGACAGGCCCTCCTGGTGTCGTTGCCGCGCCTTGCGGATCGCCGGATAGTGCTCAACGATCCACTGCTCCATCTGAACGACAAGCTCTGCAAGAGCCCACCCCAACTCAGTCAGTTGGTATTCGACTCGCGGCGGGACCTCGGGATAGCTCGTGCGGCGGACGATGCCGTTGTGCTCAAGCTCTCTGAGGCACTGCGTCAGCATCTTCTGCGAGATGCCGCTGATGGTCCGCTTGAGCTCGCCGGTGCGAGAGGTGCGGTCGTGAAGGACACAGACGATCAGCATGCTCCACTTGCCGCCGATCAGGGCCAGCACTTCACGCGAAGCACAATCCGGGTTGTAGAGATCGGCCTTGGGTTGGCGAGAGGTCTTTGCCATGAATCTCAATTGTCACCAAAAGGTGCGTACTTGTCAACAGGAAATCGTGGGTTACAGTCCTCCAGATGTCGTCCATGCTCCTGTGATGCGACGTGATTCGACGACTGTTGGCAGGAACCCCTATGAACCAGAAGACCGCGATCGTGACCGGCGCCTCCAGCGGCATCGGCCTCGCCCTCACCAGGACCCTTCTCAGCCGCGGCTATCGAGTGGTGGCCTGCTCCCGGAAGCTCACGGGCGGGGATCAGCTTCAGGAATCAGAGGATTGTGTCCTGATCGACGGCGACGTCGGCAAAAGAGCCACCGGCCAGCAGCTCAGCGACGCGGCCCTCAACCATACCGGGCGCATCGACCTGGTGGTGAACAACGCGGGCATCTTTGTTCCGGGCAACTTCCACGAGTACACCGAGGAGCAGTACCGCTCGATCATGTCCACCAACGCCGACGGCTTCTTCTACGTCACGCAGCCCGCCGTGCGCCAGATGCTCAAGCAGGGATCGGGGCACGTGGTCACCATTTCAACAACGCTGGCCGCGCAACCGGTCGCGGGATTGAACGCTTTTGGGACCTACTACACCAAGGGGGGCCTGAACGCCGTCACCAAGAGCCTCGCGATGGAGTACGCGGCCGCCGGCATCCGTTTCAACGCCGTTGGCGCGGGGATCATCGATACGCCGATGCACAGTCCGGCGAACCATGAGTTTCTCAAGGGGCTTCACCCCATCCACCGCCTGGGGACAGTCGACGAGATCGTGGACGCAGTTCTGTATCTTGACTCAGCCCAGTTCGTCACCGGCGAGGTGCTCCATGTCGACGGCGGCGCCCACGCCGGAAAGTGGTGAGCGCCATGACCACGCACATCGATCAGGACGTGTTCCGCCGATTGGCCGATCTCGGGCTGAGCCTGCCCGAGTCTCCCCCTGCGCCGGCCGGGCAGTACGTTCCGTTCCGACTGCATAATGGGATGGGGTTCCTCGCGGCGCAGACCTCCGGCTATGACGAGGCGTTTCGCGGCCAGGTTGGGCGGGAACTCACCCTGGCGCAGGGACAACTCGCGGCGCAGCGGGCGGCGCTCAATGCGCTGGCGCGAATCCATCAGTCGCTTGGGGGCTTTGCTCGCCTGACGGGGCTGCTCCATGTCGCCGGACACGTCAGTTCCGCTCCGGACTTCCATGACCAACCGGAGGTGCTCGACGGGGCGTCAAACGTTTTCAACAGCGTGCTGCTGGAGCGGGGCCAGCACTCTCGCACGGCCTACGCCCACCTGCACCTGCCCAAGCGCATCGCCATCGAGCTCGAGATCACGTTCGCCTATGTGGTGTGACCCGGCGGGCAGGCATAGCTTGGAATGGTTTGGCGATTGCGCAGGGCATCATCCCCCGCCCCCCTTCGCATCCGGCTTGGCCGGTTCCGCTCCGCCCGCCATCGCCGCCTTGCACCCGGCCAGAGTCTCGCGGTAAGCCTTGAGTTGCTTGTCATTGGGCTTGAGGAACTTCTCGGCCATCGCCACGGCCTCTTCGAGTTCGGGCAGCGCCGCCGCGGCATCTTTGTTCTCAACACGGGCGCTCCCTGAACGCCAGAGCGTGCGGGCGAGGATCGCCGAGCCATCGGGCGAGTTCTTCCGGAGCATGGCAATGGCCTCGTCCCACCCCGCGCGGGCCTCCGCGGCCTTGCCCAGGCCTTGCCGCACGCGTGCGAGGCTGCTCAAAGCGCCCGCAGCTTTATCGTGTCCTTTGGGCAGTGTCGCGCGGTAGATCTCCACGGCCTCGCGAGCGAGGGGCTCGGCCTCCGCGAACGTTGCTTGTTCCTGCAGGACCACGGCCAGAATGTTCAACGAGTTTGCGATCTCCACGCTCCCCGCGGGCAGGGCCTCGCGGCGAATCTCCAGCGCCTCACGCAGGATCGGCTCGGCCTCCGTGAACTTGTTCTGATCCGTCAGCAGCACCGCCAGGTTGTTGAGGGCCACGGCGATGCTCGGATGCCCGGGGGGATAGGCCTCGCGGCGCAAGGCCAATGACTCGCGATACAGCGGCTCGGCTTCGGCGAGCTTGCCTTGGTCCTTGAGCAGCACCGCCAGGTTGTTCAGGGACATGGCGATGTTCGGGTGCCCGGCGGGGAGCGACTGTCGCCGCAGCGTCAGTGCTTCACGATACAACGGCTCGGCTTCGGCGAGCTTGCCCTGCTCCTTGAGCAGCAAGCCCAAACCGTTCAGCGATGTTGGGATGGATGGATGCTCCGGGGGCAACATCGCTCGGTCGATCGCGAGTGCCTCTCGGTAGAGCGGCTCGGCCTCGGCGAGTTTGTCCTGTTGCCGCAGCACAGTCGCGAGCCTTCGCGCGGAGATGGCGATCTCGGGATGGGTCGTCGAGAGTGTGGCCTGCCGAATCACAAGGGCCGCTCGCAGCAGTTGCTCAGCCTCGGGGAGTTTTTTGGCCTTGATCAGGACCGTGGCAAGGTTGCCCTGGCCCAGCGCGATCTCCGGATGCCCGGCGGGAAACGCGGCGACGCGGAGATCGAGTGCGGCCCGCATCTGCTGCTCGGCTTCATCGAGCTTGTTGAGCTCCGTCAGCACCTTGGCCAGATTGTCGTGCGTGCGAGCCCGGTCGGCAGGAACCTTCGAGGGCCGGGCCAGTTCGATCGCCAGAGCCCCGCGCAGCATCGACTCGGCCTCCGCAAACTCACCACTGGCCCACAGGCTCTGGCCCAGATTGCCCATGGCGATGCCCAAGAGCGGATCGTCGGCGGGTGCGAATCGTTGACGCATCGCCAGGGCCTCGCGGTAAAGCCTCACCGCATCGGCCTTCCTGCCTATGTACTGGTGCACCGACGCGAGCAAGTCGAGGCTTTGAGCGATCTGGAGACTCCCGTCGGGCGAGACGGCCCGCCGAAGTTCCAGCGCCCTTTGCAGCACGGGCAAGGCCTCTTCGTAGCGTCCCAGCGCGACCAGCGTGTTGCCGATGGTGCTCCGCACGCCCGCCTCGACCATCGGCTGGTTCTTGAGCGATCCTTCTCCACCTCCATCCGCATCAAGCCTCTTCACCGCCGCCTCGATCGCCTGCACCACCGTGACCTTCTCCTTCAGCGGCTCACCCGTCGCCGGGTCTTTGGGCAAGTTCGCCGGATCGACGGCCGCGAGCATTTCCGTCTGAAAGGTCGCCACCGCCTCGGCGATCGCGGCCTGGTTCTTAGCCTCCTCTTCTTGCTTGCGTGCCTCGGCTTCCTGCGCGACGGCCCGGGCCTGCTGCGTCACAGCCTCAGTCCGGGCAACTTCGGCCAACTTGCGCTGCTCGCTCTCGGCCTGCCGCGACTTCACCGCGCGGTCGCGCTGGTCGCTGGCGACCTGCGCCTGCCACGCGAACGCGACGGCGCCGATGAGCAGCGCCGCCGCCACCGCGCTCCCCGCCGAGACCATCACGCGGTTCCGCTTGATGAACTTCTTGAACCGGTACACCGTGCTCGGCGGCGCGGCCTGCACCGCCTCGCCGCTGAGGTATCGCCGGATGTCCGCCGCCAGCCCGTTGGCGGTCTCGTAGCGGCGCTGGCGGTCCTTCTCCAGCGCCTTCATCACGATCCAGTCGAGCTCGCCGCGCACGATGGTTCCCAGACGCTTGGGCTCGGCGCTTCGCTTCGCGGCGACGCTGGCGAGCGTGTCGGTGTTGTTGCTCAGGCGTGTGCTGGGCTTGGGCGGTTCGACCTCGCGGATGATCCGCTGAATCTCCGCGTACGCGGCGGATCGAAGTTCCTTGCTGGTGAATGGCGTGGTGCCCGTGAGGAGTTCATAGAGCAGCACGCCCAGCGAGTAGACATCCGTCCGCGTGTCGATGTCGAGGCTGCCCTCGGCCTGTTCCGGACTCATGTACTGCGGCGTGCCGATGAGCTGGCGGTGCTCGGTGAAGAGCGTCTTCTCCGTCAACTTGCTCGCCGTGGCCTTGGCGATGCCGAAGTCGATGACTTTGGTGTGGGGGCGGCCGTCCTGGGTGCTGACGAGAATGTTCGACGGCTTGATGTCGCGGTGGATGATGCCCTTGGTGTGGGCGTGCTGCACGGCGTTGCAGACCTGGGCGAAGAGGTCCAGGCGGTCCTCGATGGAGAGGTTGTTCCTGTCGCAGTACTCGACGATGGGGTCGCCCTTGACCAGCTCCATGACGAAGAAGGGCCGGCCGGCCTCGGTGGCCCCGGCGTCGAGCACCCGCGCGATGTTGGGATGGTCCATCATCGCCAGGGCCTGCCGCTCCTGCTCGAAGCGGGCGACCACCTGGCGCGTGTCCATGCCGAGTTTGATGATCTTCAGGGCGACTTTGCGCTGGACGGGCTTCTCCTGCTCGGCCATGAAGACTGAGCCGAAACCGCCCTCGCCGATGAGCTGCAGGAGCTTGTAGGGTCCGATCCGCGTGCCGGGGCCCTCGCGAAGGGGGGCGGCGATGGTGAAGGCGTGTGACGCGTTGGAATCGGCGGTCGGGGCGCTCAGAAACTCGTCGTCCTTCTCCGCGGCCGCGAGCAGAGCATCGATCTTTGCTCGCATGGCGGCATCACCGACACACGATGAGTCCAGAAACTGCTGTCGTTCGGCCCCGAACCGTTCGATTGCAGCGTTGAAGATGTCGCGGATCCTTTTGGCATCGGTCATGTTCGAAGCTCTCAGGAGTTGTCAACCCGCTCCAAGTCGTCGCGGAGCCAGCCGCGAGCAAAGGTCCAATCCCGCTTGACGGTGCGGGGTGAGACGCCCAGGGCGGCGGCGGCTTGGTCGATATCCAGGCCGGCGAAGAACCTCAGGCGAACGACCGCCGCCGCCTGAGCGTCAACACCCTCCAAGCGGACGAGGGCCTCGTCGAGGGCCAGGAATCCCTCGGAATCCTGGTTCGGGTCAATCGATCCCAGCCCGGCGATGACCAGGGCGCGCAGCCGGGCTTCTCGCGAGCCCGGGGTGCGGCCCACCCGGGCCCGGGCGTGATCGATCAGGATCCGCCGCATTGCTTCGGCTGCCGCGGCGTAGAAATGGGCCCGGCTGGTCCACGGCGCTTCACGGGGGCCGGCGAGCCTGAGATAGGCCTCGTGGACCACAGCGGTGGCGGAGAAGGAGTGGCCGGTGCGTTCGCCGGCGAGATTGAGTTGGGCGGCCTTGCGGAGTTGGTCGTAGACGAGAGGGAGCAGCCGATCGGCGGCGGCTTTGTCACCGCTCGCGGCGGCGTTCATGAGGAGGGTGGCGTCACTGGGGGTCTGGGGCTCAGGGGTCAAGCCACCATGGTAATCGACTCGGGGCGGTCAGCTTTCACCCTCCGCATCCGGCTTCCCCGGCTCTGCTCGACGCGCCAAAGCGGCCTTGCACTTGGCCAGGGTGTCGCGGTACTCCTTGAGGTGGGAGTGTTCGGGGGGGCTGCGGGCGGGAACCTCTCGGGCATCGCCGCGGCCTCTTCGAGTTCGGGTGGCGCCGCGCCGGCATCCCTGCTCACCACGTGCTCCGCCGGAGCGCCAGAGCACGCCGGCGAGCAGCGCAGAACACCGAGCGCAGAACACCGGGCAATCGGCGCCGGTGGAAGCCCGCGGCTCGCATCACTTTCGGCGAACGCACGGTGCAGATCATCCGGGCGCCATTGCGTTACGCTGCCAGAAGCGCTCGCGGTAGGGCGCCGTGTCCCACACGCGAGCGGTCTTGTCCAGCGAGGCGGTGACGATGCGATCACCGAGGGGGCTGAACGCGGCGGACCAGACCGGGCCCTCGTGTCCGCGGAGGACGACGAGCTCCTTGCCCGTCAATGGGTCCCACACCCGAGCGGTTATCGACATGCTCGTCGAAGGCTTTGATCTCGATGGAGGCGGGGTGAGAGTACTCCAATGGAGCACTTCTTGGAGGGCGTTAGGGAGCGGGAGCGGATGTACACTGTTTGCTGAGCGCAAGGGCGCCCTTTGCAGGAACAGGGAACGGTGGTAAAGCCGACACGGCGCGCTCGGGGCAGAAGGCTGGCGAAACTGGTGGATGCGGAGACGCCCGCGCCGACCGACCCCGCGCTCACGTTCCTGGCCATGACCACTAAGAGGTTCCGCCCCCCCCCGCAGAAGCCGAGTTCAAGGCGGGCGAGGCTGGCAAGGTGGGGGGCGCCGTCTCCATGGCCCGCTGGGTCAACACCCGCGGCGAAGAGTGGCCGTGGTCGGACATCACGACGGCGACGGTGGAGGCGTAGGCGCGTGAGATGTGCGTGGCAGGCCATCACGGCGTCTTCGGCGCTGCCTGGGCCTGGGCCTGGGCCTTGACGCCCTGCGCGATAAAGCGTCGGAGGTACTCGCCGTTCACTTTGATCGTGCGATCGCTGCGGCTCCACGCGGCCCCGCCGTTGCCGCCGGCGAAATCGACGGTGACCTGCGAGTGCCAGTCGATTCGCTTGATCGCCGATTCGATCGTCGAGAGCAGGCTTGGTTCTCCGGCGTCGACGAACGCCTGGGTGGCTTCGTCGGCGCGGATGCGGGCTTCCGTTGAGCGTTTGCCCGTGGGCATCATCAGCGGCGCGAGCGTACGCCGCCACGCGCGGTGGATGTCCGCGGCGTAGTCGCGGGCCCTGATGATGTCCCGCTCCGACATGCCCACGATCTCGGCGACGCTGGCGTACTTCTTCCTGTCCGCCGCGATGGCGAGGGCCGCGATCTGATACGCGCGGCGGGCATCGTTGTCGTGCTCGCCGCGAACGGTCCACGTGTCCCGCGGCGCCTCGCCCGCTTCGATCATGAGCGATGTGACCCGCGCGGTGATCGCGGCGTGGGCACGCTCGGGGAAGTGCTCGGCCAGCATGTGCGTGGCGAACGCATCGGCCATCGTCTCCTCGTTGCCCAGCACCATGAGATCAAACTCGCGGATCACGGCGTGCCCAAGCTCGTGGAGCACGACGTGCAGCGCGACATCGGCGGCGAAGGCACATACGGGCACGGGAGGAAGCGGTTCGCCGGTCACGGCGGCCACCGCGGCATCGGGGATGGCGTACCCGGGGATCGCGGCGTGCTTGCAGTTGATGTGACGCCAGTGCTCGACCAACTCTCCGAGCCGCTTCTGGTCGATCTTGAAGTGGTCGGCCGCAGCCTTGCGGAGATCTTCGCCTGCGGCATGCCTCGCCGTCGCGTCCTTGAGGAATGCTCTCACCTCTGACTCGGGTTGCCTCTCGACCCGCACCAGCACGTTCGACAGAATATCGCTCATGACGCCGGGCAGGCGAAGGTCCATCACGCACACCGGCGGCGCGGGCGGCGGGGGCTGCCGTGCCGGAGCGGCTGGCGCGGGTGGGGCGACACCCGACGCGGCTGGTGGGGCGGCCTCCTGAGCCGACGCGATCGCTGGCCAACCAATGCCACACGCGATCGATACCGAGACGACGAGACGGGTCAACGACGAACGCATGGGACTGGAAGGCATGTGTGGTCCTTTCAGATGTGCGAACGCCGCGGCCCGGCGTGCCCTGAACGTCTTACATTATTCGGTCGCTGCGGAGCACCGGTTCCCGTGGAGCCAGCGTGTCGCGGTGCGTCTCGCCTCCGAGCGACGGCCCGCGGGCGTGCTCGGGGCCGAGGTGTGGGTGAAACTTGTGGATGCCGACACGCCCGCGCCGACCGACCCCGCCGGGCTCACGTTTCTGATCATGACCACCAAGCCGAGATTCCGCGCCGAGCTCGCGGCGGGCGAAGGCGGCAGAACCGCCGTCTACATGGCCCACTGGGTCAACACACGGGGTGAACAGGGGCCGTGGTCGGAGATTACGACGGCGACGGTGGCGGCGTAGGGCGCGAAGGTGGCGATGGAGCGACCCGGCACGCGGGCAGCGTTGGGCGCGGCGTCGCGCTACGGCCTTGGCGGTTCTTCCTCGGACGCCGACCAGGGCACGAAGCCGGGAGGACGCGGTTCGGAGTACGGCGCGCCCTGCCGCGCCCAGATCGCGACATCCCGCGCGGCGTCGTACGGCTGCCCGCACTCCGGGCATGTACCAGCGTGGTAGAGCGTCGAAACGTCGTACCCGCAGTGCATACACAGGCGAAACCGCGAGGCGAAGAGCGCTCGCCGTAGCCGCCGAACACGCCAGTGCCAGAACGGGAGCAGCACGACAATGGGCGTCAGGGCCAGTGCGATCGGCACGAGTCGATACCCGCCCCCGCCCGTCAGGCCGAGGCGCTTACCCAGCACGAGCCACGCGAGCGCTGCGAGTGCGAAGACCACCGCGGTCATGGCCCACAACCAAACCGCCCGGCGGATGACCGGCGGTGTCGGCGGCGCTTCCTCGGGAGTGTGTCCAGACATGCCGGCGGAATTCTAGCAACCGGGGCGCCCCGACCCCGCCGGGCTCACGTTCCTGACCATGACCACGAAACCGAGTTTCCGCGCCGAGTTCAAGGCGGGCGAAGGCGAGTGGAGCAGCGAAAGGGACCCGAACGCCTGCGCTATCAGCGGCGAGGCGCCGATAATCAACCGCCATGCTCATACCCCTCGCCATCCTCGGGTTCCTTCTCATCCTGAACGGCTTCTTTGCGATGTCCGAACTGGCGATGATGACCTCGCGGCAGAGTCGCCTCCAGCAGGCCGCCAGCGCCGGCAGCCGCGGCGCGGCCGCAGCGCTCGTGCTCGCCCGAGAGCCCACTCGGTTCCTCTCGACCGTGCAGGTGGGAATCACGCTGATCGGCATCCTCGCCGGCGCGTTTGGCGAGAACGCCCTGTCGGGGAAGCTTCAGGAGCAGATTGCGAAGGTGCCGTCCCTGGCGGAGTACAGCGATCAGATCGCCCTGGCGATCGTGGTGCTAGGCATCACCTACTTCTCCTTGGTCGTTGGTGAACTCGTGCCGAAGCGGCTAGCGCTCGCCTATCCCGAAGCAATTGCGTCATTCATTGCGCGACCGCTCAACCTGCTCTCGAAGGTCGCGGCCTGGCCGGTCAAGGTGCTGACGCTATCAACTGAAGCTCTGCTCAAAGTTCTCCGCGTCAAACCCCGTGAAGGCGATGACGTTTCCGAAGAGGACGTGAAGTCGCTTGTGGCCCGGGCGGCGAGCACAGGCATCTTCGATCCGCTTGAGCACAAGCTTTTTCAGCGTGTCTTCCGTATTGGCGATCTCGCCGTGTCGTCGCTGATGGTCCCGCGAGCGGACATCATCTGGATCGACGAGAACGAACCGATTGACGCCGTTCGCGTGCTCGTGGGCACAAGCCCGCACTCTCACTTCCCGGTGTGCCGCGGCACCCTGGACCAGCTCGTGGGCGTCGTCCACATCAAGGACCTGATTGCGTACGGCCTCTTGGGCGGGTCTGACTTCAAGGTGACGGCGGTCGCTCAGAAGCCCCTGTTCATTCCGGAGACTACGCCCGCGCTCAAGATGCTCGACCGGTTCCAGCGCTCAAAGACTCATGTGGCGTTTGTGGTTGACGAATACGGTGGAACTCAGGGTCTGGTCACACTCAACGATATCGTGCGTGCGGTAGTCGGCGACATCGCTCGCCACAACGAAGAGTCGCCCCCGCAGGCGCAACGCCGTGACGACGGTTCCTGGCTGCTCGACGGCTCACTGCCTCTGCACGAGATGGTTGTGATGCTCAAGCTGTCGCCCGAGATTGAGTCAGAACTTCCCGACGTAAACACGGTTGCGGGTTTGGCTCTGGTCCAGCTCGGACACGTCCCAACGGCCGGCGAAAAGGCAAAATGGCAAGGCTTCGTCCTGGAGGTCGTGGACATGGACGGCACGCGGATCGACAAGGTGCTGGCGACGCCGATTAAACCGTAACCGCCCATGATCTTCCGTGGGCGGCTCATTCGCTCATCTACCCGGAAGCGCGTACATCGGTCAGAGTTCAGATCCTGCGAGGTGTCGGCAGAATACGTGCAAAGGCTTCACTTTCTGTGAGCTCGTTTGAACCGCCCTCGGCTCCCGTAGACCTTCAAAACGAGAAAGCCCTTCGACGAGTTCGTCGAAGGGCTTCACTCTGAACAGAATCGGGGTGACAGTACACCAATAGAACTTTTTGTGGAGGGAATCCGCCTTTGGGAGTCAGGAACGCGGTTGCTGTTCGCCGTGAGACCGTGAAAGGCGGTTGGAGATCGGTACTCCTTGAGGTGCGGGTGCTCGGCGGGCAGCACCTTCTCGCCCATCGCGACGGCCTCTTCGAGTTCGGCCAGCGCTGCGGCGTTGTCCTTGTTCTCAAGCCGAGCCGCACCGTAGCGCCACAGCACGCGAGCGAGGAGCGCCGAGCCGTCGGGTGAACCCGGGGGCAGCATGGCGATGGCCTCATCGAACCCCGCGCGGGCTTCGGCGGTTTGGCCGAGCCCCTGCTGCGCGCGTGCGAGGTTGCTCAGGCCGGTGGCGATGTCCGGATGCCCGGCGGGGCGGGCTGCGCGGAAGATCGCCAGCGCTTCGCGGAGGAGCGGCTCGGCCTCGTCGAGCTTGTTCTGGGAATGCAGGAGCACCGCGAGGTTGCTCAGGTCCGGGGCAATGTTCGGATGCCCGGCGGGGAGGGCCGCACGGTCGATCTCCAGCGCTTCGCGCGCGAGCTGCTCGCCCTCGGCGAGCGTGCCATGCCGAAGAGGAACTCGCCCCATGCCGGCGGAATTCTAGCAACCGGGGCGCCCCGACCCCGCCGCGCTCACGTTCCTGACCATGACGATCAAGCCGAGCTTCCGCGCCGATCTCAAGGCGGGCGAGGGCGGCAAAGCGCCGTCTCCATGGCCCGCTGGGTCAACATGCGGGGCGAAAAGGGGCCGTGGTCGGATGTCACGACGGCGAAGGTGGCGGCTTAGGGAGTCGATTCATATGCTTGCCTCGCGGCACTGCCGAAAGGTGTGCGGAGCATGACCATGAGCACGACGCAGAATGAGCAACCTCCTCACTCCACGGCTTCTTCGCCCGACGAGGCCGGTGCGACCGGGATGCCAACGGGACTCGCGGTGTTTGTTGCCGTGTTCGGGTTCGTCGTGATGGGGCTCACGCTTCTTGTCAGTTATCTGATCACCGGAGCCGCCGTTCGCGACGGCTTCGGGTGGGTGCTGCTTTCGCTCTCGATCGTGTGTGGGCTCGCGATCCCGATCGCTGTCTGGCGGCGGAATCATCGCAAGAAAGTGGGGTAGGCTCACACCCGCGGGTCGAGCGGTTCATGGTGGACGCTGCTCGCTCCGGGACTGATGCCCATAACCCGTCCGGTCGCGCTGGTGGAGAGCGGTCGGCGGCTCACGCACGGCGAGTAAGTGAGTTCACGCCGGCCCGTGGGGGCTACCTGCCCCCCAATTTTCCCCGCTTGGCCAGAGGCCGTGAGTAATCAGCAAATATCCCCTATCTGCATCGCGGCCCAGGCGATGTGAATTTCCGGGGGTGGTGCGCACCCATACCATCGGACGCCCCGCGAATGACCAGGCCACGGCGCTCAGGCCCTCGTCATGCCCGTTTGCCAAGAGCCGGCCGAAGAACGAGTGTGTGTTCAGTCGGCTTGGCCTGCAGTGCGAATCGGACAGCGGTTCCTGAAAGGATTCCATCATGGCCGAGCAAGAAGCAGCCGGAAGCGGTAAAGACGTCTTCTCGCCCAGCGCCGCCCACTCCATCCCTGGCCCTCTCGTGGCCGATTCGGCCGAGTGGCTGCGCGTCACGCTCTCGTGCATCGGCGACGGGGTCATCACCACCGATCCGCAGGGCCGCGTCACGTTCCTGAACCCCACCGCCCAGGCCCTCACGGGCTGGACTCAGGAGGAGGCCACGGCGGGGGGCGGCGTGCCCGTCCAGACCGTCTTCAACATCGTCAACCAAACGTCCCGGGCCAAGGTCGAGAGCCCCACGGTGCGGGCGCTGCGCGAGGGCATGATCGTCGGCCTGGCCAACCACACGATCCTGATCGCCAGGGACGGCGCCGAGCGGAACATTGACGACAGCGCCGCGCCCATCAGGAACGCCAGCGGAGAGACCGCCGGCGCGGTCCTGATGTTCCGCGATGTGACCGAGCACAAGCGGCAGGAAAGGCTCGTTCAGGATGCGTTCGAATACGCCATCAATATCCTGGAAACCCAGCGCGAGCCGTTTTTGGTGCTCGACAAAGACCTGCGGGTGGTCTCCGCCAACCGCTCGTTTTACAAGACCTTCCGCGTGGAGAAGGAGGCGACGCAGGGCCGCTTTGTCTACGAACTGGGCGACGGTCAGTGGAACATCCCCGCCCTCCGCGAGTTGCTGGAAGACGTCTTGCCGCGGGACCATGCCTTCGAAGGTTTCGAGGTCGAGCACGACTTTCCTGCGGGGGTCGGGCCCAAGACCATGCTCATCAACGCCCGCCGCATCCGCAAGCCGGGGGACGATTCGGAACTCATCCTGTTGGCCATCGAGGAGATCACCGAGCGGAAAAAGTCTGGGGAAGCTCTGCTCGCCAGCCACGCCCGGTTCGAGACCCTGTTTGATTCTTCCCCCGTAGGGATGTACATGGTGGACGCGGACTTCCGCCTGCGGAACATGAGCACGCAGACCCGCGCGATCTTCGGGAGCATCAAGGATCTCATGGGCCGAGACTTTGCCGAGGTCGTCCACATCTTGTGGCCGCCGGAGGTGGCCGACGACATCCTCGCCCGCTTCCGGCGCACTCTCGCCACCGGTGAGTGCTACAAATCCCCCGAGTTCTCCGCCGAACGCTTCGACCACAAAGTACGCGAATACTATGATTGGCAGATTCATCGCATCGCCATGCCCGACGGGCGGTACGGCCTTGTCTGCTACTTCCTCGACATCTCGGCCAGGGTGATCGCGGAACAATCGCTGCGCGACTCGGAGGTGCGCTACCGCCGCGTTTTCGAGACCGCCAAGGATGGCATCCTCATCCTCGACGCCCACACCGGCAAGATCACCGACGCCAACTCGTTCATGTGCGGGCTGACGGGCCTGGAGAAGTGCGAAATCCTGGGCAGGGAACTCTTCCAGATCGGGATGTACAAGGACATCGAGGAGAACAAGGCGGCCTTCTGCGAGTTGCAGCGGACCGGGTACCTCCGCCACGAGCACCTGCCCGTGCACAACCAGCGGGGTGAGAAGGTCGAGGTCGAGTTCATCGCCAACGTGTACGAGGAGGGCGACCGGCTGGTGGCCCAGTGCAACGTCCGCGACATCTCCGAGCGCAGCCGGTTGGAGAAGGAGGTCGCCGCGCAGGCCGAGGCCCTGGCGGCCCAAGCCCGCGCCAAGGACGAGTTCCTGGCGATGCTGAGCCATGAGTTGCGCAACCCGCTGGCCCCGATCCGTGCTGCGGCACACCTGATGCGGCTTCAGGAGGGACGGGTCGCGGCCTCCGCGAACCCGATCCTGCAACAGGCTCGCGAGATCATCGAGCGGCAGGTTGCCAACCTCACGAAGATGGTGAGCGACCTTTCGGAAGTCTCCCGCGTCATCAGCGGGCGCATCCGGCTGGACCTTCGGGCCGTGGACATGAAGCAGGTCGTGGAGCACGCCGTCCAGTCGGTCACCCCGCTCTTCGAGCAGCGCAAGCATTCGATGTCGGTGAGCGCCTGCTCCGAACCCGTGTGGGCGCACGCAGATCCGACGCGAATTGAAGAAGTCCTTGTGAACCTCCTCAACAACGCCGCGAAGTACACGCCTGACGGCGGGCGGATCGCGGTCGCGTGTGAACTCCGGCGTGAAGGGGGGAAGGACTACGCGATGGTGCGCGTGCGCGACAACGGGGTCGGCATGGAGGATACGCTCCTGCCCCGCGTATTCGACCTGTTCACGCAGGGTGACCGCTCGCTGGACCGCTCATGGGGCGGGCTGGGCATCGGGCTTTCCCTGGCGCACCGGCTCATCACCATGCACGGCGGGACGATCGAGGCGCACAGCGCAGGCCCCAGCAAGGGTAGCGAGTTCACCGTGAAACTCCCGCTGATCACCGCACCCAAGGCCCAACTCGCGTCCGAAGACCAATCGCCCAACAGCGAAACGCCCCGGCCCACGGGGACTGGCGAAGGGCATCGAAAGGCGCCGCCGGTTCGCGTGCTGGTGGTGGACGACAATATCGACCTGGTGACGATGCTCTGCGGCACCCTGCGGCTCAAGGGCTTCATCGTGCAGTCCGCGTACACCGGGCCCGAGGGGCTCAGGATCGCGCTGGAGTGGCGGCCGGATATCGCGCTCCTGGACATCGGCCTGCCCGGCCTCGATGGCTATGAGATCGCGCGGCGGCTGCGCTCCGACAGTGTTTTCGCGGTGGCGGCGGCGAGCGAGGGTGTGGTTGGAACCGGCGTAGCGGGCGCCCGAATGAAACTCATCGCCATCACCGGATATGGGCGGGCCGACGACATCGCGCACGCGCGTGATGCGGGCTTCGACGGCCACCTGGTCAAGCCGTGCGACATGGAGAAACTCGAAGAGATGATGGCCGAGCCGGCCAATGGTTGACAGCGAGAGAGGCGCCCACGCATGACCACCCGCCCCACCGCCCGCCAGACCGCACGCAATGAGCCCGCATCCCACTCGGCGTCCGTCTCCGCAACAAAGATCCGCGTGCTGTGCGTTGATGACAGCCGCGACATCACCGAGGTTCTGAAGATGGTGATCGACGCCGAACCGGATATGGAGTGCGTGGGCTGCTTGGCGTCGGCTGACAACCTGATCGCGGAGGCCCGCCGCATGAGCACGACTCCCTCGAACTCTTCCCCAACCCCTTTGGTCATGATCCTTGACGCGAGCATGCCCGGCAAGAACCCCTTGCAGGCGATGCGCGAACTGGCCGCGGCGCTCCCGTGGGTGCGGACGATCATTTACAGCGGCCACGATGACAAGGCGTTCACCGACCTGGCCTTCGCCGCTGGAGCCCGGGGGTGCGTCTCGAAGTGCGAAGACCCGATAGCGATCACACAGGCGGTGCGCGAAGTGGCAGCGAGGAGCGGCGTCTGACCCGGCGCCGCTTGCATGAACGGCCGTTGTTGAAAAGCCTTGAGCAAAAAGTTCAAATCCCGTCACCAGTAAGCTCGAAACGCCTCGCGAACTGCGGTTTCGGGAGAAGCAATTGAACGCGCTGGAGCAACCTCACATTCCTGTCGGTGCAACGAGAGAGCCCTTCGATGAGTTCACCGAAGGGCTTCACTCTGAACAGAATCGGGGGGACAGTACACCAATAGAACTTTTCTTGGAGGGCGTTAGGGTGTGGGAGCCAGGGATAAGTCGTTTGCTCAGCGCCAATGACTCGGAAGCGTGAGGGTCCCCCCTCGATCAGTCCTGGTCGGCTTCAAGCACCCCTTGCACTCGTTCTCGGAGCAGGGGTAATGTCTCGCGTTCATACCAGCTGTTGTTTACGAGCCACATCTGATTTCGCGGCGAAGGATGCGGGAGCAGGATACGTGTGAGTAGAAGTGTTCCCGCCGCAAGCACACCTTCTCGAACTCGTTGATCAGGTAGCGGACGAAGGGGTGCTGGCCGATGTAGATCGTGAGCCGGACCCCGGTGAGCCTGGGAAGAACCTGCGGGTGCCAGAGCGGGGCGCATTCGGGCCGCGGGGCCATGTCGCCACCCCTGCCCTTTCCGGGATAGCAGAATCCCATCGGCACCAGTGCGATGAGACATGGGTCGTAGAACTGGGCGTCGGTCACCCCGAGCCAAGTGCGAAGGTGCTTCCCGCTCGCGTCATTCCACGGGATACCGGTCTCTTGCGCAACTCGACCGGGCGCCTGCCCGATGATCAAAATGCGTGACGATTCCGAAGCCGCAAGCAGCGGACGAGGCTCGCATGGCAACGCGTGCTCGCACTCGCGGCATGCACGCGCCCTTTTGAGCAAGACTTTGAGAGATAGGGTGGATCGGCGGGACATACAGACCAACCGCAAGGAACGATACGCTCAGGGCGCGGTGTAGTACCGCTCGCTGACGACCTTCCCGTTCCGCCAACGCCGGGCAAGGACCTCGTTCCAGAGGATCGGGCCGTTCGGCCCGGTCATGTCGAACGTCCACTCGGCCGTGGCGGCGCCGTCGCCGATGCACGAGCTGTGCAGCGTCGCGCCGTTGAACGACTTAAGCGTCGCGAAGAACGCGCTGAGGTGATCGTGCTGCGCCTTGCGGCCGCGACGTGGAGGCTGGTTCCCTTCCTGAAATGTGCAGTCCTCGGCGTAGAACTTCTCCAGAGATTCGAGGATCTTACCGGCCTTGGTCATCGTGTTGAGTTCGGTCTCGAGGGCGCGGATGTCGGACATGCTGTGCTCCTTTGGGTGACGCAGGAGTATTGATGGAAGGCCGCCAAAGGAAAGCCGTGATCGCGCGTTCTAGCTCACGGAATACAGTGATCTGCGCTTTTCCCCACGGCCTTTCGTGGCTTCCACGATAAGGCGTGGGAAGAGGAGGTTCGTGCCTTGGATTATCATCAACTCTTCGACCATTCACCCGTGCCGCTTCTCGTGCTGGATGCTCAATCGTGGACGCCTCTGCTGTTCAATCGGCTCGCGTGCGAGTACATGGGCTACTCGGAGGTGGAGTTTCGCAGGTTGACGATCACCGACTTTGAGTTGCGTCCCAACCCGCGTGAGACACACGAACATGTGCGCCGCATTCTCGGAATGAGGCGTGACTCGTTCTCGGCGCTTCATCGCGCGAAGGACGGATCGCCGCGGCGCGTGGGCGTCGATCTCACGGTCGTTCGATGGGGTGGCCGCGACGCGATGCTAACCGCCTGGCATGATCTCAGCCGGCACCCCGTCCGCGCCCACCCGATCCAGTCCGCATCGAATGGCCAAGCACCGTCCCTTGAGCACCCTGCTCGATTGGATGCGGCGATGCGCGCACACGTCCTCCGAACATTGGAGTCGTGCCGGTGGGTGATCGAGGGTCCACGCGGTGCGGCGCTCCATCTCGGCTTACGTCCAAGCACCCTTCGATCAAAGATGGAACGACTCGGCATCGAACGGCCGATCGATCCGACTGCGTGAATCGGGGTGACAGGATTGTGCCGCGCACCGCCCTCGCTCCGCTCGGGTGGGGACCGTGCTACCTGCGTGCTCGCTCTGCTTCCCCGCAGAGAAAATCCCTGACGCCACTCAATGACAAGACCCGCCGCAAGGGCGGGCCATGTCGTTGAATCGGGGTGACAGGACACGGTTTGAACTTTTTGTCGAGGGAATCCGCCTCTGGAATCCAGAAACGCGGTTTTTGCTCGCCGTGATACCGTGAAAAGACGTTGGAGATCTCGACAAGCAGGCTCGGGTCCGAGTATCACCCCCCGCCCCCGTTCGCATCGGGCTTCGCCGGGTCTGCTCCGCCTGCGCCCCCACCTTCCATCGCCGCCTTGCACCTGGCCAGCGTCTCGCGGTACTCCTTGAGGTGCGGGTGGTCGGCGGTTGGGGGGGGCAGCACCTTTTCGGCCATCGCCACGGCTTCTTCGAGTTCGCGATGGGCCGCGGCGTAGTCCCTGTTGTCCAGCCGCGCAGTGCCCGAGCGCCACAGCACGCGGGCGAGGTTCGGCGAGCCGTCGGGTGAGTTCTTGTGAAGGATGGGAATTGCTTCGTCCCACGCCGCGCGGGCTTCGGTGAACTTCTTCTGGTCTTGCAGGATCGTTGCGAGGCCGCCGAGGACCCTGGCGATGTTCGGGTGTCCGGCGGGAAGGGCTGCGCGGAGCATCTCCACAGATTCGCGCACGAGCGGCTCGGCCTCGGCAAACTTTTTTTGAGAGCACAGGAGCGTCCCGAGGTTGTACAGGCCTTGGGCGATGGTCGGGTGCCCGGCGGGCAGGGCCGCGCGGTTGATCGCGAGCGCCTCGCGGGAGAGCAGCTCGGCCTCGGCGAGCTTGTCCTGCGCCTTGAGGAGCCCCGCGAGGTTGTTCAGGCCAAGGGCGATGTCCGGGTGTCCGGCAGGCAGGGCACCGCGGCGGATCGCCAGAGCTTCACGTTGGAGCGGCTCGGCCTCGGACAGCTTGTTCTGGTCCTGCAGGAGCTTGGCGAGGTTGTCCAGCGTGATGGCGATGTCCGGATGTCCGGCGGGGAGGGCAGCGCGGTTGATCGCCACCGCTTCGCGGAGGAGCGGCTCGGCCTCGGCGAGCCTTCTCTGGGTCCACAGGAGTTGTGCAAGATTGTTCAGGCCCACAGCGATGCTCTGGTGTCCGGCGGGGAAGGTCGCGCGGCGGATGTCCAGCGCTTCGCGGTAGAGCGACTCGGCTTCGGCGAGCTTGTTCTGGTCTTGCAGCAGCCCCGCAAGGTTGGTCAGGCCGTCGGCGATGTCCGGGTGCCCGGCAGGGAGGGCCGCGCGGCGAATCTGCATTGCTTCGCGCATGAACGGCTCGGCCTCGGCAAGTTTGTTCTCAGTGAGCATGAGTACCGCGAGGTTGTTCAGGCCCAGAGCGATGCTCGGGTGGCCAGCAGGGAGTGCCGCGCGGCGGATCGCCAGCGATTCGCGGAAGAGCGGCTCGGCCTCGGGCAGCTTGTTCTGTTCCTGCAGGAGCCCCGCGAGGTTGCTCAGGCCGTCGGCGATGCCCGGATGCCCGGCGGGGAGGGCTGCGCGCTTGATCGCCAGCGCTTCTCGCAAGATCGGTTCGGCTTCGGCGAGCTCGTTCTGAGCCAGCAGGAGAACGCCTAGGTTGTTCAGGCTGTCAGCGATGCTCCGGTGCCCGGCGGGCAGGGCCGCGCGGCGGAGCGCCAGCGACTTCCGCAGGTTCGGCTCGGCCTGCGCGGAGCGACCCAGCCCCTGCAGCGTCGTGCCGATGGTGTCGCGCACGCTCGCCTCCACCAGCGGCTGCTCATCCAGCGATCCTTCTCCACCCCCAGCCGCATCGAGCCTCTTGACCGCCGCCTCGATCGCCTGCACCACCGTCACCGCGTCCTTCAGCGGCTCGCCCGTCCCTGGGTCCTTGGGCAGGTTGGCCGGATCGACCGCGGCGAGCATCTCCGTCTGGAACGTCGCCACCGCGCTGGCGATCGCGGCCTGATTCTTGGCCTCGGCCTCTTGCTTCTTGGCTTCGGCTTCCTGCTTCTCGGCCTCGGTCTGCTGCGCAACGGCCTCGGCCCGCGCGGCCTCGGCCGCCATGCGCTGCTCGGCCTCGGCCCGCTCGGCCTGCACGGCGATGTCCCGCTGGTCGCTGGCCACCTTGAACTGCCACGCGAAGGCGACCATGCCGATGAGCAGCGCCGCCGCGACCGCGCTGCCCGCCGATACCATCATCCGGTTGCGCTTGACGAACTTCTTGAAGCGGTAGGCGGTGCTGGGCGGGGCAGCGTTGACGGCCTCGCCGCTGAGGTAGCGGCGGATATCCATCGCGAGGCCATTGGCGGTCTCGTAGCGGCGTTGGCGGTCCTTCTCCAAGGCCTTCATCACGATCCAGTCGAGCTCGCCGCGGACGATCACGCCCAGCCGCTTGGGCTCGGTGTGCCGCTTGGCCGCGATGCTGGCGATCGTGTCGGTGTTACTGCTCAGGCGGGTGCTGGGCTTGGGCGGCTCCACCTCGCGGATGATGCGCTGGAGTTCGCCGAACGCGGCGGAGCGGAGCTCCTTGCCCGTGAACGGTGTCGTTCCAGTCAGGAGTTCATACAGCAACACGCCCAGCGAGTACACGTCCGTCCGTGTGTCGATGTCGAGGTTTCCCTCGGCCTGCTCGGGGCTCATGTACTCCGGCGTGCCGATGAGGGCTTTGTGCTCGGTAAAGAGCGTCTTCTCTGTTAGTTTGCTCGCCGTGGCCTTCGCGATGCCGAAGTCGATGACCTTGGTGTGCGGGCGGCCGTCCTGCGTGGAGACGAGGATGTTGCTGGGCTTGATGTCTCTATGGATAATCCCCTTCGTGTGCGCGTGCTGCACGGCGTTGCAGACCTGCGCGAAGAGTTCCAACCGATCCTCGATGCTCAGGTTGTTCTTGTCACAATACTCGACGATCGGGTCGCCCTTGACCAGTTCCATCACGAAGAACGGCCGCCCCGCCTCCGTCGCTCCTGCGTCCAGCACCTTCGCGATGTTGGGGTGATCCATCATCGCGAGCGCCTGTCGCTCCTGCTCGAAGCGGGCGACCACTTGGCGCGTGTCCATGCCCAGTTTGATGATCTTGAGCGCGACCTTGCGTGCGACGGGCTTCTCCTGCTCGGCCATGAAGACCGACCCGAAGCCACCCTCGCCGATGAGTTGCAAGATCTTGTAGGGACCGATTCGCGTGCCCGGGCCTTCGCGGAGCGGTGCGGCGATGGTCACTGCCGCCGAAGAGTCCGCGGTGGGCATCGCTTCAGCGAGGGGGGGAGAACCGGCCGTGGGCGACGCCATGAACTTTGCCGCGCCGTCGTGCGCACGGAGCAGCGCCTCGACCTCCGTTCGTAGCGCCGCATCGTCTCCGCACGCACTCACGAGGTACCTCTCGCGCTGCTCCCGCTCGAGGCCGATTGCATGCTCGAATATGTCCTGTAGTTTCTTGGCCATGATGCCCTTCCGTCATGCCTACTCGTTCAAGCGTTGAAACAGCCACGCCCGCGCAAACGCCCAGCGGCGATCGACCGTGCTCGTCGAGAGTCCGAGTGCTTGGGCGGTCTGCTCGACGCTCAGCCCCGCGAAGAACCGAAGCCGCACAATCGCCGCGCCATCGGGAGACTCAGCCTCCAAGCGACGGACCAGCTCGTCGAACCTCACGATTTCTTCGGGGTCCCGCTGCGACAGCCCGGCGACATCCTCGAAGTCGCTGACACGCTGAATCCGTCCACCTTCTCCATCAGGCACTCCCCCACGCTTCAGCCGCATGCGTCCCTTGGCGTGATCGAGCAGGATCTGCCGCATCGCTTCCGCCGCCGCAGCGTAAAAGTGTCCGCGCCCCGCCCAAGGCACCTCACGCGCCCCAGCCAGCTTCAAGTACGCCTCATGAACCAACGCCGTTGCCGTGAGCGTGTGCCCAGTGCGTTCGCTCTGCATACTGATCTGCGCGGCCTTGCGCAACTGCTCGTACACCAGCGGCAACAACCGCTCCGCCGCTTCCGTGTCACCGTTCGCCGCCGCGACCATGAGGATGGTGGCGTCTTGAGGCGATTGAGGGGGCGGCGGAGTGAGCGGGCGATCTGCTTGTGAGGGCTCGCGTGAAGACATTGGCCAGATGATAAACGTGTCCGCAGAATGAAGGCGTACATGCGGCTGATCGAAGTGCCGGGCAATGGAATCGCGACCCCGGCGGATGCGTGCCGAGGTCGCGGTGACTACTGCGTGCGTATGCGTAGCGTCTCAATCAGCGGCGACGGCGTGCTGCCAGGAGGCCGCCCAAGCCGAGCACCGCGGCCGCGCCCGGCGACGGGATCGTCGCGTGCCAGCCGCGGGTCTCGCCGTTGAAAGTGCCCTGACCGACGAGCGTGTTGCCGTCGAAGGAGATCGCTGTGCAGCTCTCAAGGGTCCAGCCGGTGAGATCGATGCCCAGCGTGGGCAGGTAGGTGTTGAGGTTGACCGCGCCCAGCGCGTCGCTCCAGATGACGGCGGAGAAGTTGAAGTCGGCGTCGGACGCGCTGCCGCCGATGAGGAGTCCGTTACCACTGACCGCATAGGCCGACGCGAAGTCCGTGCCCGGAAGGTTGGGCAGCACCTGCAGCACGCCGTTGTTCCATCGGGCCGCGTTCAAGCCCTCATAGCCCGCGGCGACGCTGCCATCAAAGCTCACCGCGAAGGCAGTCGCGCCCTCAACGGTCTGCAGCGGCTGCATCCCGCTCGTCTGGGTCCAAACGAAAGGGGTGGTGAAGTCGCACTCGCCGACCACGGTCGCGCCGTCGCCGCTGATCGCGTTCGCGACGGAGTTCAGTGTTCCAGGGAGCACGCCAAGATCCTGCGGCGTCCCGGCGCTGTCCCAGCGGACCGCACGGCTGGTTGACCCAAAGCTGGTACCGGCGATGAACTGCCCATCGGCGCTGATGCCGGCTCCGCTGGCGCCACCACCACCGGCGAGGTCGGGAAGAATCTCGAAGCCCGAGGCGGAGGTCCAGCGGAATGCCGAGCCGACCGGCCCGGACTGATACCCGCCGGTGATGGCATTGCCGTCGTTGCTGATACCAACAGCGAAGTAGAAGTCGCCGTCGGGCGCGGTGCCCATGTCCGTCAGGCCAGAGCCCTGAGTCCAGCGGAAGCCGCGCATCTGGTCAAAGAGGCCCACGCCGCTGTTGCCCGCGACGTGCTGACCATTGCCGCTGACGGCGACGGCCTGCGAGAACTGGTGGTTGGGGTCGAGGACGCCGAGGTTGGTGAAGGTCTGGCCGAACGCCACTGATGAAGTGAGCGCGGCGGCTGCGGTGACGGCGATGACTCGTGCCGGTATCGAGTTCGCACGCAAACGTGCCGAAGTGGTGGCGAGCAGACTCATGAACGATCTCCCTTTCGAGCTTCACGTATCCGAACTCGCGGCGGCCAAACGCAGGCCGCTCACGGGGTCGAATCCGCCCACCAAGCGACGCCAGACATCGCCGGACATCACGATTTGGCACGATTGTGCTACACCGCAATGCGCGGCTTTCGGGGTCGAACCACCCACACACCGGTTGCGTCTGCGGAGTCGGGAGAGAGTTTGGGAAGTCTCGCGATCCAGTACCCTTCTCAAGGAGCGGGTATGGCATCCTGGAATGACAACGCCCGCAAGCCTAAGCCTGCGGGCGTTCGTTCTTCAATCGGGGTGGCGGGATTTGAACCCACGACCTTTTGACCCCCAGTCAAACGCGCTACCAAGCTGCGCTACACCCCGAGTGGTGAACTCCAAGCGTAGCCCGTCGGCGGCGGCCAAGCAATGAAACGCCGCCCGCGCCGCATTCCTTCGGCCGGGGCGACCTTCCAAGCCGGGTGCTCCGATAAACTCCGGCCATGGGCGCCTGGGATGTGGGCAACTTCGACAATCACGAGGCCCGCTGCTGGGAGCGGGAGTTTCTCGATGATCCGGGCTGCGATCTGCTTCGAGACACCCTTGATCGCGTGGTCGCCGCGGATGATCTGGAGGCCCTGGAGGCCAGGGCGTGCTGGCTGGCGCTCGCCGCGGCGGAGATGGTTGCGGCGTTGCTTGGCAAGCCTCACCGATCGCTTCCCGCCAACCTCGCGGCGTGGGCGGAGACCCATCCCGATGTCCGGCCTGACGCGCGGCTCATCGACAAGGCCCGGCGGGCGGTCGCCCGGGTTCAGGGGCCCGGCGAGCTGCGGGAACTGTGGGAGGACCCAGAGGACGCCCCGGCGTGGCGGGCGGTGCTTGAGAACCTCGACGGCCGGTTGGCTGGCTAAGCGGCAGCGGGGGTGTGAGGGGGGGATGGGGCCAGTGCCGCCGGCTGCTCGCCCGCCGGATCGTTCCCGCCTATTGTCATCCCTCATTCGCCGCGGCTGTGGCGGAATTGGCAGACGCGCTAGATTCAGGTTCTAGTGGGTTCACCCCCGTGAAGGTTCGACTCCTTTCAGCCGCATTGGAAGACGCCGGGCTCGCCCGGCGTTTTTCGTTGGCGCCGAGGCCGATCGCCATGCATCTGTTCGGGCGGCGTCCGGCCTGATCAGGCCCGCTCGCCCCGCAGCGTCACGATCTGGAACGGGCCGAGCCGCAGGCTCGTCCGCCCCGCGGCGTGATCGTGGCCGAACCCTGGCAGCTTGATCGCACGCTCCAGGAGATCGACCGGCCCGAGGGTCTTGAGCGGGATGTTCCACCGCAGGTTCACCTCGCCGCCGCTGCCGACGGTGTCCACAAGGCGGAGAATGATGGCGCGGCCAGTGTCTTCGGCGGGCTTGAAGGCGCTCACCTGCACGCACATCGGGCCCTCAGCGTCGATCTCGACGGGCGACCAATCGCCGACGAGTTCGGGCGTCCCACGCCCACCGGTCCCAGCCCCCCGCCGGCCGTTCGAGCCTCCCTGGCGCGCAGGGAGCGGCCTGACCAGCACGGGGCGGTGAAGCGCCTCGGCTTCTTCGTCGAGTCCGGCCCAGCCCGGGCCGCCCAGGTGCGGGCAGAGGGCATAGGCGAACTCGTGCCTCCCGCGGTCGGCCTGCGGGTCCGGATAGGTGGCCGACCGCAGCAGCGAGAGCGCGAGCACGACGCCCGCGCCGCCCCCCCCGGCCGCCCTGCCCCCTGCGGGCGGCGCGGTTCGCGCGGATCCGCCGAACTTGCAGTCATTGAGCACCGCCAGGCCGCGCTGAGGGTCCGAGACGTCCATCCAGCGTTGCACGGCGCCCTCGAAGGCGGCCCGGTCGCGCGGGGTGTTGACGTGCGTGGGGCGCTCCAGCCGGCCAAACTGCGTCTGGAAGCTCGCGCGATCGCTGATGATGTCGGTGGGGAACAACGCGCGGAGCAAGCGGTGCTCCTCCCGCCAGTCGACGCGCGAGCGGATGTCCAGGCGGCGCGACCCCTGGTCGAGGCTGATGGTCTGCGTCAACTCGCTCGCGACGCCCAGCGGACGCGTGACCTCGACCGACGCGCGGGCCGGGCCGCGTTCGACCACGCGCCATCTGGTGGCTGGTCGCGCCTCGATGCTCGACTTCCAGGCGTGCGAGTCATCGATGTCCCACGCGTCCCAGAGGCGGGGCCGGTCTTCGAAGAGGGCCAGTTGGTTCAGCGGACCGTGGCTCGCCGCGCAGGCGAACTCACCAGCGATCTCGCCGCTGAGAGCCGGGTCCTTGAGCTTCAGGCTTGTCACCTGGCCGAGGCTGTCAAGCTCCGCCCGCAGCATGTCGTTCTCGAGCACGGCTCGCCGGGCCTTGGGATCGGCCCGGACGGACGCGGCCCCGACCGGCGCCGGCGCCTGGGCTTCACCCACGCGCATGCCCAGCGCGGGCGCCCCGATCACCCGCCGGCGCGAGCCTTCGCCGACAAACCCGGCGCGGCGGGAGCACGCGGGGTTGAAGGCGAGCAGCGGCTTCGCCAGCCCGCGGGTGTCAGCGCTGGCCGCCCAGCGGTCGATCCCTTCCTCGATCAACGGGGCCACCAGCTCCCGGATGCGGGCGTGGTCGCGCCGGGCGTCGTCGTACACCATGGTGATCGACGAGCCGGGCAGGATGTCGTGGAACTGATTCAGCAGGAGGAGCTTCCATGCTGCGTCCAGATCGGCCTTGGCCCGCCGCCAGGAATCCGGGCTGGCGAGGGTGGGGGCCCCGGCCAGCAGCAGTTCCGCCAGCCGCAGTGCGTCCTCGGCCTCGCGGTTGGCCTGCTTGAGCCAGGCCTGAGTCGTGAGCGTGCCGCGGTGCAGCTCGAGATACAGCTCACCCGACCACGAGGGGATCTCCTCGCCGCGCGAGAGCGCGCTGGCGAGGTCCGCCTGCAGCGCGTCGCAGAAAGCGGTCGCAGAGGACTGCCGGACCCGCGGCAAGCCGTCGCACGCCTGCGCGTGCTGAGCGTTCTCGATCATCCAGTCGGTCGGGCCGCCGCCGCCGTCGCCGAAGCCGAAGGGCTGCAGCCAGCGAGCCCCCGATGAGCCGACGGGCTTGCCGCGTGCTGGCTCGACCGACGGGAGCTGCTTGGTCCGGTGGTTGGTCTGGCCGCGGCGCAGTTCGCGGGCGGAATTGGTCGCGTTGTAGTCGTTGCCGGGGGTGAAGTGGGCGGTCACCTCGGCGCCGCCCAGGCCGCGCCAGATGAACGTGGTCTCGGGCATCGGGGAAGTGTCGTTCCACGACATCTTGTTGGTGATGAACGTGTCGAGGCCGCTCTGGGCCATGATCTGCGGCAGGCAGGGCGGAAAGCCGAAGGTGTCGGGCAGGTACAGGAACCGCTGCCGCCCGCGCGGGCCGAAGCGAGCTTCCCAATACCGGGTCCCGTGCAGGATCTGCCGCACCAGCGATTCGCCGGATGGGACGTTGCAGTCGGGCTCGATCCACATGGCGCCGCCCGGCTCCCAGCGGCCTTCACGGACGCGCCGCGAGATCTGGCGGAACAGCTCGGGGGAATCGGCCTCGACAAACGCGTATTGCTGGGCCTGGCTGCACAGGAACTGGAACTGCGGGTAGCGCTCCATGAGGCGCAGCACGTTGCTGAAGGTGCGCAGGCACTTGCGGCGCGTCTCACGGAGCGGCCAGAGCCACGCCGTATCGATGTGGGCGTGCCCCACCGCGTGACAGACCGTCGTCGACGCGGCGGGCGCCCGGTGCAACGCGGCCTCCAGGATCTGCAGCGCCCGCCCCGCCCCGCTCGCGGGGTCGCGCGGGTCGATCTCGCGCCACGCCGAACGCAACGCGCTGAGCAGCTCCTCGACCCGCCCATCCTGCCAGGGGAGATTCTCGGGGAACCTCTGGCTGTGCGTGGTGATCGGCGGCGGCGGCGGCAGAAGCTCGCGGGCGAGCTGCGTGGCCAGCACCCAGGCGACGTGCAGCCGCCGGACCGTGTCGTCGACCCTGACCAGCTCGGCGGCGATGAACCGCCCCGGGGTCGGTCCGGTCCAGCGGCGGTGGGTCTCGGGCGTGTCCCACTGCAGGCCGTCGGCGCCGAAGGGGTGGTTGCACGCCGCCTCGACATGCAGGACGAGCCCGCCCGACCGGTTCGCCAGCGCCCGGGGCAGCAGCGCCAGATCGCGATTGACATCAAGCCCCTGGTGGGGGACTCCGTCGATCCACAACTGGGCTTCGGTGTCGGTCGAGAACCGCAGGGCGAGCTCGGTCCCGCGCCGGGGCGGCGGGGCCGCGCCCTCAAGCCGGAACCAGCATGTCGACCACTTCGGGCCCCACTCCCAACCCGGCTTCACCGGGCGGCCCTTGGCCCGCGCCGCAGCTTCGAAGCTGACGGGCTCACGTGCCTGGAAGGCCTGCGCCTGGAGCGGCGCGCGGTCACGGATGATCGCCGGTGCGATCACTGTCGCGCCAAGGGTGTCGAAGGTCTGGACCTGCTTGTCCGCACTGGTCGGCATGACGGAGAGTGTAGTGAATCGCCGCCGCGCGAACCCCGGTTACGCTTGGACTGTGGACCCAGTCCTCGCCTCCGGCGCCGGCGTGCTCAACGACCCTGCGTGGTTCAGCGCGCTCATTGAACAGGGACCGGCGCCGCTGGCGCGGGTCTTCGGCGACGCTACTGATTTCCGCCTCCAGATCCTCATCAGCGAAGAGGCCTCCGCGGGCGCCGGCAAAGGGTCAGGCCCGACCCCGCGCCTGGTCCGGCGCGGCTTCCGCGCCGACTGCGAGTACTTTTACCCCGCCAGCACCATCAAGCTCGCCGGCGCTGTCGCGGCGCTCCTCACGCTGGCCCGGTTGCGCCGCGAGACGGGCCTGCCCATCGACGCGTTGAGCCCGCTGGTCTTCCACCCCGCGTTCCCCGATCAGCGGCTCGAGGATCGCGACCGCGGGAGCCCGACCGGGGCCATCACCGTTCGCCAGGAGATCCGCAAGGTTTGCCTGGTGTCGGACAACCCCGCCCACAACCGGCTGTACACCCTGGTCGGGCACCGGGAGATCAACGAACTGATGTGGGCCGCCGGGCTCCCTTCGGTCCGCATCAACCACCGCCTCAGCGAGCCCCGCCCGTGGGATGACCAGCGCCGCACCGGGCAGGTCCACATCCTCGTCCGGAACCCGCTCGGCGGCGAGCAGGTTGTCACCCTCCCGGCCCGGTCGAGCGACCTGCTGGTCGACAACGCCGGCGCGCCGGGCCTCGAAGTCGGCCGCGAGCATGTCGATGGAAGTGCGCGCATCCCCGCCCCGATGAGCTTCCTGCGCCGCAACCGCATCAGCCTGATCGACCTGCAGAACCTGCTGGTTCTCGTCACCCGTCCTGATCTGCTCCCCGGTCTGCCGGGCTTCGACCTGATCCCCGGCGATCGCGAGTTGCTCTGGTCGGCCATGACCGAGTTCCCGGGCCAATCCGTCTCTCCCCGGTATGACCCCGGGCCCTTCCCCGATGAGTTCGTGAAGCCCCTTCTGCCGGGATTGCGGCGGGCGCTCGGAGATTCGGTCTCGGTCACGAACAAGGTCGGCCAGGCCTATGGATTCACCATCGAAAACGCCCTGGTCCGTTCACCCAGGCTGGGCCGCGACATCTTCATCACTGCGTGCCTGTACGCCAACAGCAGCGGCGTGTTGGGGGCCGACAGCTACGACGACCGGAGCCTGGCGCTGCCGTTCATGGCTGCCCTCGGCGAGGCCATCGGCTATCGATTCGCCCGATAATGGTCCTTCGGCGCTGCGATCAGCCGGCGTTCACCATCACGGGTTCGCCCGTTTCGCTACACTCGTGGGCCATGGCTGGCGTTTACCCATTGACGTTTCATCCCATCCTCTATGAAAAGGTGTGGGGTGGCCGCGCCCTTGAGGCGCTCGGCAAGCGGCTCCCCAAGCCCGCCGGCCTCTACGGCGAATCGTGGGAGCTGGCCGACATGGATGCAACCTCGGCGTCGGGCGCCGGCGGCGGCGCGGCCCGATCGGTGATCGCCAACGGCGCCCTCTCGGGCCAGACGCTGCACGACGCCGTCGAAGCCTGGGGGCGTGAGCTCATGGGCCAGGTCAAACTCACCCGCGAGGGCAACTTTCCGCTCCTGGTGAAGTTCCTTGATGCCCGCGACAACCTCTCCGTCCAGACCCACCCGAGCCCAGACTTCGCCCGCCGCCACCCCGACGCACACCTCAAGACCGAGTGCTGGTACATCATGGACTGCGAGCCCGGCGCCGTGATCTACAAGGGGATCAAGTTCGGCGTGACCAAGGAGCTCTTCGAGGCGCATATCGAGAGCGGCTCGGTAGCCGACGACCTCATCGAGGTTGCCGCGGTTCCGGGGACCTGCCACACCCTGCCCAGCGGCACCTGCCACGCGCTCGGGGCGGGCGTGGTCGTGGCGGAAGTTCAGACCCCCAGCGACACCACCTTCCGCGTCTTTGACTGGGGCCGCAAAGGCCGTCAGTTGCACGTGGTCGAGGCCCTCAAGAACATCGACTTCGGCCCCGCCCCCCGCGGCACCCGCCTGCTGCCCGACCAGCATGTCGCCCGCATCTCGACCACTGAGTTCTTCAGCATCGACGAGGCCCGCCCTGACGAGGGTGACCAGGTGCAGGTCGGCTACGGCGATGCCTGCTTCGTCCTGATGATTCTCGAAGGCGACGGCGCCCTGATGGCGGGCGACGCCTGCTACGAACCCATGGCCCTCACCAAGGGCATGACCGTCCTGGTCCCCGCCCGCGGCGCCGACACCACCACCGTCGTCGCCGGGCCCGGCCTCCGCCTGCTGAGGGTCGGATTGGTCTGACCCTGGCTGGATGCTCCGATGCACGGCGCCGCGACGCCTTCGCCATCTCGATCCCTCGTCACTTCCTGCTGATGAGCACGCTCAGCAGCGTGACATCCGCCGGCGTCATCCCCTCCAGCCGGCCCGCCTGACCCAGCGTCTCCGGCCGGAACCGCTTGAGCGCATGCCGGGCCTCGGTGCGGATGTTCGCGATCGCGTCGTAGTCGAACCCGGCGGGGATCCGCTTGCGCTCCAGTTCCGCCCCGCGGCGGACCTCAGCGAGCGACTTGGCGATGTACGCCTCGTAGAACCGGTCGGTGTGCACCGTGAGCAGCACATCCGGCCGCCACGATGCGGGCGGGATGCGAGCGTCGCCCGCCGAGCTCTTTGGCCCGACCGCCTCCGCCAGGTCATTCACGCCGAACTCCGGGCGCCGCAAGTAGTCGGCCAGCGGCTTACCCGCCAGCCGCGCGCGCTCGATCGCGGCGTTGAGCTCCGCCTTCTGCACCTGGCGCTCCTGCATCCACGCCCGCCGGCTCTGGCCCCAGCGATCCTCGCCCAGCAGCCCTGCTTCGTCCGCCCAGGGCGTCAGTCGGTCCGGGGCGTTATCCGACCGGAGCGACAGCCGGTGCTCGGCGCGGCTCGTGAACATGCGGTAGGGCTCCACCGGCGTCTTGGTGACCAGATCGTCCATCATCACGCCGATATACGCCTGCTCGCGCCCGAGCGTCACGAGCGGCTGGCCCCGGGCGAACCGCGCCGCGTTCAGCCCCGCCACCAGCCCCTGCCCCGCCGCCTCTTCGTAGCCGCTGGTGCCGTTGATCTGCCCCGCCAGGAACAGGCCCTCGACGACCTTGGTCATCCCCGTCGCGGTGAGCTGGTGCGGCCGCACCATGTCGTATTCCACCGCATAGCCGTACCGCAGGATCTCGGCCCGCTCGCACCCGCGCAGGCCGCGGACGATCGCGTCCTGCACATCGGCCGGCAGGCTCGTGGAAATGCCGTTGCAGTAGATCCAGTCGTCGCGCAAGGACTCCGGCTCGAGATACACATGGTGCGACTGCCGCTCAGCGAAGCGCACCACCTTGTCCTCGATGCTCGGGCAATACCGCGGCCCGGCCGACTCGATCTGCCCTGAGTACATCGGCGCCCGGTGCAGGTTGGCGCGGATCAACCCGTGAATCGTCGCCGTGGTTTCGGTGATGCGGCAGTCGACCTGCGGCAGGCGGGGAAAAGGGGCGCCGCCCTCGCCGTCGAGCACGCCGGTCAGATCGCTGAATGGTGCGGGCTGCGCATCGCCCAGCTGCGGCTCCAGGGCGTCCCAATCGATGGTCCCCCGCTTCAGGCGCGGCGGCGTCCCCGTCTTCAGCCGACCCAGCTCGAACCCGAGTTCCTTCAGCGCCCCCGAGATCCCTACCGCCGCGCCTTCGCCGAACCGGCCGCCCGCAGTCTGCTGTTCCCCCGTGTGCATCAGGCCGCGCATGAACGTGCCCGTGGTCAACACCACCGCGCGAGCCGAAAGCCGCCGCCCAGTCCACGGCCCGCAACCTTCCCCCTCCGAATGTGAACTTTGAACTTTGAACTCTGAACTCTCCACCCCAACCACCCGCCCACCTTCCACGACCAGCCCATCCACGCTCCCCGCGACCACCACGATCTCCTGGCGCAGCGAGATCAGCCGCTGCACCTCCTCGGCATAAGCGTGCTTGTCGCACTGGGCCCGCGGCCCGTGCACCGCGGGGCCCTTGCTGGTGTTGAGGACCTTGAACTGAATCCCCGTGGCGTCGGTCGCGAGGCCCATGAGCCCGTTGAGGGCGTCAACCTCACGGACGATCTGCCCCTTGGCCAAACCGCCGATCGCCGGGTTGCACGACATCACGCCGATCCGGGAGGGATCGAGCGTCACCAGCGCGACCGACCCCGGCTCGCGCAGGATGTTCGCTGCGGCCCAAGCGGCTTCAACGCCGGCGTGTCCGCCGCCGATCACAACAACCTGAAACCGCCGTGGAGTCACGGGCAAGGGTATGAGCCCTTACGCGATCTGCACCAGCCGCGACTTCCGGCACAGCGGATACGTGCTCAGGAACTCAGCCATCGCCGCCTTCATCTTCTCCGCCGATTCGCCGTAGAAGTAGAGCGCGGTCTCCGTCGGCCCCTGCCAATGCCCGAGCATGATGCCCTTCCCACCCTGAGGATCCGAAATGGCGTTGTTGATCTCCTCGACCACCACGTTCACGTCAGACGCCTTGTACACCTCGAGGGGCAGATCCGTTCCGTTGAGGTACAGACCCAGCCCCTCCGTCCGTCCGAACGCAAGACGCTGCTTCGTCCCGCCTGACTCGAACTGCAGCTCCGAGCCCCGGGGCGCGCCGGCGTTGGTGAGAAACTCGCAGATGAACGCAGGCGCCCGTTCGACATGGAACATGTCCACATCCAACCCGCAGTACTCAATCTCGCCTGTCTTCTGCTGCAGCGTGCCCCCTCCGGTCACCTCCCCGAGCCCGGCCGCCTTGAGGGCCTCGTCGAGCGGGTCCTCGAACAGCTCGCCGCGTGCTTCGGGCATGATCTTGGCGTTGATCTGGGCGTACGCAAAAGCGCTTTCTGGCTTGTGCTTGCGGCCGAAGAGCTTGGCGAACATGTGTGCTCCAGTCGTGGCGGGTGCGTTTCGGGCAGTCTCGCTGACGTTCCGCGCGGTATTGTTAGGAACCGTCGTCCGTGGTGTCGAGTTCGGGGCTGCCCTTCAGCCGCCGGTCTGTTGGCGCTCGGCGGCCGCCGAGCCAGGGCCGGAATGACTCGTGTGGGCCCAGCGTCCTATGCAATCGCCGACAGTCTTCGCCACAGCCGCGCGAATGAGGCCGAGCTGCGCCGAAGCCGCTCGATGTCTATGCGTGAAGTCAGCCGAGCTTGATCGGCGGTTTCCTTGTAGTTCGGCGCCAACGTCCCCCGAAGTCGGTCCTTTGGCGCGCCGGAGCCATCAGGATCCATCTCGCCCAGCTCCTCGATGCCCCCGACAATCCAGTTTTCGAACTCACGGATGGCCAGCGCGACGAAGAAGTCGCGCCCCGTCGCCGCCGTCGCGAGGCGGGCCGAAAGCCCCGGCCCCAGCGTGGCGGCGCAGTGCTCATCTGCATCAATGAGCAGAAGGATCAAGCCCCGCCCGGGGATGTTTGAACGAGCAATGGCCGCAGCGCGCTCAAGCCCGCCCGGAGCCAGCAGCTTGCTCTTTGGAAACCTCACGGGCGCTGCGACGCGGACGAGCGTAGCCACCTTGATAATGAGCTTCGGAGCGGCGAGGAAATCGCCATGGCCCTCCACGATTGGAGCGACGACGTAATTCACGCGACTTGGCCGAAAAGGCTGCCCTGATGTTTGTCTTGCCGATCCAAATCCGCCTGGTCAGCCGTCAATTGGTCCAGTCGCAGTAATTCACCGGGCGTCGAGAGATGGTCGGCCAGCAGCTTCGCCTTGAGAGGGTCCAGACGTCCGACCCGGGTGCGTCCTTTCTCCATCAAAACCGGGCGGATCATGTCGGCGACCACCGAGGGGTGCTCGAGCAGATCGGGGCTGTGGCACGTGATGATCAGTTGTGTCGATTCGGAGCCCTCCAGGAGCGCATCCATCAACGCCCCGGCAGCCGCCGGGTGCAGGGCGGTTTCCGGCTCCTCAATGCCGATGAGCGACGGCCCGCTGCTCGTTTGGGCCGAGAGCAGCGAAACCAGGATGCCTAGGGCTCTGATCGTTCCGTCGGAAAGTGAAATGGCCTCGAAGGTCGAATTGCGCACCCCTTCAGGCACGCTCTGCTCCTGGGCTACTTCAAAGGTCTCGAGCGCTCCGGCTTGCTTGTGTTCGATGCGGGTTACGGGCACCCCGATGGCTCTGAGGTATTCGATCACCCGGTTCAAACGGTCGGGCGAACTCGAGAGCTGCTTCACAACGCTGGCCAGATTCTGACCGTCATGCGAGAGCCGCGCGCCGGGCTCGGGCCGCTGAGGCAGCTTCATCGCCTCGGGGTTGAAGTTGTGGAACACCATTCGTGAAAGCACGTCGAACACGCCGCGGAACTCCGTAAGCCCCGAAGCCGCCACGAGCAGGAGCCGGTCCTCTGCGACCGCCGGCGCGGCGGAAAACGGCGTCCACGCGACGATGGAGCCGTCGCGCGTGCTAAAGGCGTGCTCCACCGCTGTTCGGGAGCCCGGCCGGCAAACTTCGCACGTTTCGTGGTCAATCCGGAACGCGCGACCGTGGACGGCCGCGATTCGAAAGGAGTATCGCGCCAGTCGCCCGTCCGGCAGTTCCAACTCCACGCCGACGCCAGGATTCGTTGGCCGCCCGCCGAGCGACTTCCTCCGAACCTGATCGATCCCGCCTCGCTTGCGGATCGCATACTCCAGCGGGTTGTTCAGGGCGTCGGCCACGAACCGCAGGGCGTCGATGATGTTGCTCTTCCCCACCCCGTTCCGCCCAGCCAGAATCGTAAGCGAAGCCAGCTCGATATCGCAGCTTTCTATGCTCTTGTACTGCCTCAGCGTGACCCGCCTGATTCGCCGGCTCCCGTTCATGCGGAAGCGTATCACCCCTCCCTACACTCCGCCCCATGATCGATCTCAAGCAACTCCGCGAGAATCCCGCCCGTTTCCGCGACGGCGCGGCCAAGAAGGGCATCGAGGTCCAGTTCGAGCAGATCCTCCGGCTCGACGAGGAGCATCGCTCGGCCCTCACCCGGCGCGAGGCCCTGCGGGCGGAGCAGAAGAAGATCGAGAAGGAGTCCGGCCCGCTGATCGGAAAGCTCAAGGGCGCCATCGCCAAGGCCCCCCCTGCGGAGAAGCCGGGCCTCGAGGCCCAGCTCAAGGAGCTGCTCGACAAGCCCGCCGCGCTCAAGGAGCAGATCGGCGAACTCGATGAGGTGGTCGGCCGGATCGAGCCCGAGCTGAGCCGCCACCTGCTCACGGTCCCCCTGCCGCCCGATGGCGATGTGCCCGTCGGCTCATCCGCCGACGACAATGTCGAGGTCCGCCGCTGGAATCCCCCGGGCTTTGACCCCGCCCGGCCGTTCGAAGCCCAGCGGGGCTTCAAGCCCCGGTCCCACATCGAACTTGTCGAGTCGCTGCGGCTGGCCGACTTCCCCCGCGGCGTCAAGATGGGCGGAACCCGCTCGTACGTCCTCACCGGCGCCGGGATGCTGCTGCACCAGGCCCTGCTCCGCTACGCCTTCGATTTCATGGTGCACAAGCACGGCTTCAAGGCGATGTCGGTCCCGGTGCTGGTGCGAGAGGAATGCATGATCGGCACCGGCTTCTTCCCCGCCGGACGCGAGCAGGCCTACCACATCCCGGAGAAGGAGCGGGCCGGCGGCGGCAACGACCTGTTCCTCACCGGCACCGGCGAGGTCGGGCTCATGGGCCTGCACCAGGACGAGATCCTCGATGAGTCGTCTCTCCCGCTGAAGTACGTCACCGTGAGCACCTGCTTCCGGCGCGAGGCCGGGGCCGCCGGCAAGGACACCGCCGGGCTGTACCGCGTGCACATGTTCGACAAGGTCGAGCAGGTGGTGATCTGCCGGGCCGATGAGCAGGAGAGCCGCGCCTGGCACAAGCGCATGCTGGGCTTTGTCGAGGAGCTCCTCCAGGGTCTCGCGCTCCCGTACCGCCTCCTGCAGTGCTGCACCGGCGACCTTGGCCCCAAGAACGCCGACATGGTCGACATCGAGTGCTGGATGCCCGGCCGCGGCGACAGCGCCGGCGGCGGCGCGACCGCCGGCGCCTATGGCGAAACGCACTCGGCCAGCCGCCTCTATGACTACCAGTGCCGCCGGCTCAACATGCGCTACCGCCCTTCGGACCCGGGCGCCAAGGGCGGGAACATCTTCTGCCACTCGCTTAACAACACCGTCGGCGCCAGCCCGCGCCTGATGATCCCCCTGCTCGAGAACCACCAGCAGGCCGACGGCTCGGTGGTCATCCCGCCCGCGCTCCGCCCGTACATGGGCGGAATGGATCAGATCGCCCCGCCCGCGACGAAGTGACGCGAGGCGGCCGCGTCGGCCCGTTCAGCCGCCGCAGCATCCTCAGCCCCGGACGAGCTTCTCGGGCGTGTGCCGCCCGCATTCAGGGCAGCGGATCTCGCTGTTTTCAGCGGGCAGATCGCTGAGTGCGTACCCGCAGTTCACGCACAGCTCCGGAGGCTTGCGGGCGTCCAGCGGCGGGACGCGGGCCCGCTCGGCGCCGTCGACCAGCACGAACATCCGGAGCTTTCCCAAGGAAAGATCGCGCGCCGAGACCTCGACGTGGCGAGTACGCCCTGACTCATCGGGCAAGTCGAAGTGGTGCGACGAGGGGAGGATGCTCCACCACGGCCGGTGCGACGCCGTGCGGCCGTTGACAAGCACCTCTTCGCTGGAGAAGTCCGTGCGCCGCAGCTCGATCACGTGCCCGTGGATCACCGTTCGGAAGATGATCACGCCAGGCTACTCCTCGTCGCCCCGCAGCTTCGACACCACGCTGAAGTCCTCGAGCGTCGTCGTGTCCTGGGTGATCTTCTCCACGCCCGCGGCCACATCCCGCAGCAGTCGCCGCATGATCTTGCCGCTCCGCGTCTTGGGGAGCGCCTCGGCGAAGCGGATCTGATCGGGCTTGGCCAAGGCGCCCACCTCGTGCGCGACATGGGCCCGCAGCTCCTCGCGCAGGGCGTCCCCCGGCTGGCTCCCAGGATGATCGATGAACCATTTGCTCTTGAGCGTCACGAACGCGCAGATGGCGTTGCCCTTGATCTCGTGCGGCACGCCCACCGCCGCGGCCTCCGCCACGCTGGGATGGCTCACCAGCGCGCTCTCGACCTCCATGGTCCCGAGCAGGTGGCCGCTCACCTTGATGACATCGTCGATGCGCCCCTGGATCCAGTAGTAGCCATCTGCGTCTCGCCGGGCCCCGTCGGCCGAGAAGTACCAGGGCGACCCGGACCTCGGATCCTTCAGCCGTCCCCAGTAATTGCTCACGAACCGCTCGCGGTTGCCGAAGACCCCGCGCAGCATCCCCGGCCAGGGCTTGCGGATGCACAGCAGCCCGCCCTGGTTGGGGCCCATCTCCTGCCCCTGCTCGTTCACCACCGCGGCGTCGATGCCCAGCATCGGCAGCGTGCACGAGCCCGGCTTGGTCGCGATCGCCCCTGGCAGCGGCGTCACCACGTGGCCGCCCGTCTCCGTCTGCCAGTAGGTGTCGACGATCGGGCAGCGCCCGCCCCCGATGTGCTCATGGAACCACATCCACGCCTCGGGGTTGATCGGCTCGCCCACGGTTCCCAGCACCCGCAGCGACGACAGGTCGTGCCGGCGCGGCAGCTCGGGCCCCCATTTCATGAATGTACGGATCGCTGTGGGCGCCGTGTAAAAGTGGCTGGGCCGGTGGCGGGCGATAATGTCCCAGAACCGGTCGCCGCCGCCCGCCGGGCGTCCTCCCGCCGGCTGAGCCGCGGGGAAATCCGGCGCACCCTCGTACATCAGCGTCGGCACGCGGTTGAGGAGCAGGCCGTAGATGACATAGCTGTGCCCGGTGATCCAGCCGATATCCGCCGAGCACCAGAAGAGCTGGCCTGAATCGGGCACGAGGTTGAACGTGAGCCGGGCGGTCATCTGCACGAAGGCCAGGTAGCCGCCGGTGGAGTGCACGATCCCCTTGGGCTTGCCGGTGCTGCCGCTGGTGTAGAGCAGGAAGAGCATGTCCTCGCTCTCCATTTCCGCGCACGGGCACGCGTCGGAGGCCATCGCCATCACGTCGTGCCACCAGTGCAGCCGGGTGGCCCCGTTGCGCATCGAGCCCGTGGTGAACCGCTGGCTGGGCGGGATGTGGGCCGTCCGCCGCACCACCACCACGTGGTTCATCACGTGCCCGCGATTGGCCAGCTCGTCGACAGCCTCCTCCACGTTCTTGAGCAGCGGCGTCACCTGCCCGCGTCGGAAGCCGCCGTCGGCGGTGATCACCACCTTGCTGTGCGCGTCGATCGCCCGCTCGGTGATGGCGTGCGGCGCAAAGCCCCCGAAGATCACGCTGTGGGCCGCCCCGATCCGCGCGCACGCCAGCATCGCCACCGCCAGCTCCGGGATCATCGGCATGTAGATCGTCACCACATCGCCCTTGTGGACCCCCAGCGTCCGCAGCACGTTCGCCAGCCGGCTGGTCTGCTCCTGAAGCTCACGATACGTCAGCCGACGGATTTCCGGCTCCGGCGCATAGGCCGAGCCCGGGGCCGGGTGGCTGGTCCGCGGCGTCACCGGCTCGCCCTCCCACGCCAACGCCGTCTGCTCACCATGCCCAGCCTGCACATGACGGTCAACGCAGTTGTAGCACGCGTTCAGACGCCCGCCGCCGAACCACCGCGCATCGGGCGCCTCCCACTCCAGCACGTGCCGCCACGGCGTGAACCACGCCAGCCGCCGCCCCTCCTCCGCCCAGAAGCTCTCAGGATCCTCCACCGACCGCTGGTGCAACGCCCTGTACTCCGCCAGCGAACTGATGTGCCACCCCGAGAACCCCAGCGCCGCGGCAGGCGAAGGCGGAAACGACCGGGTTTCGTTCAATGTCGAACTGATCGGTTGCGTCATGCCCCCCAGCATACCAAGGCGCCCTTCCACCGGCCCCTGAGCCCCGCTTGGGACGGTCCCACCCCCCAGCGCTCAAAATCAATCTGCGGGCTGGATGTCGAAAGCCCCCCTCCTCGGCCGTCATCCCTCCGGAGCCGGCTCGCCGGGCCAGTCGCCCGAAGCCGCCCCCTTCTGGAGCCCGTTCATGACCCGTTCCCTCGGACTCAGCCAACCCCTCGCCCTGTCCTCCGTCCTGCTGCTTACTGGCCTTGCGGGCCTGGCCGGCCACGCCATCGCCCGCCCGCAGACCCCGCCCGCCAGCCCCGCCTCCAACCAGGCGCCAGCCCGCCCGCGATTCACCATCTTCATCTATGAGTCGCCCGCCGAACTCGCCCGGCGCAACGACAACACCGACTCCGGTCAGCAGTACTGGGCCGCCTACGCGGCGTTCGCCGGCAAGCTCGAGAAGGCCGGCGTCATGACCCCCGCGGGCTGCTGCCTCCAGCCCGACTCCGCGGCCCGGGTCATCCGATCCGCCACCGGAAAGCCGGTCGTGAGCGAAGGCGCCTACGCCTCGGCCCCCGCCGGGCACCAGCTGGGCGGCTACTTCGTGATCGAGGTCGATACGCTCGAAGCCGCGCTCGACTGGGCCCGCCAGGCGCCCTCCACCGCCACCGGCGCGGTCGAGGTCCGCCCCGCCTACCCCATGCCGCCGATGATGTCCCACCCCCGCTGAATCCACCACCACCACCACCTCGACCCCAACCTCACCAGCCCCTCAAGTCTCAAACCACTCCCCGCACAGGAACCCCGGCATGAAGTACGCTCTGATCATCTACGAAACCCCCGCCAACATGGCCCGGCGCGATGGCGCCGACGCCGGCGCCTATTGGGCGGGCTGGACCGCCTACGGCCAAGCCATGACCGCCGCGGGCGTCGCCGCCGGCGGGGCTGGACTCCAGCCGCCCAGCGTCGCCACCACCGTCCGCATCGGCGCCGACAAGCACGCCGTGCAGGACGGCCCTTACGCCGATAGCAAGGAACTCCTCGGCGGGTTCTTCATCATCGACGTCCCAGACCTCGACGCCGCCCTTAAGTGGGCCGCTCGGGCCCCCATGCCGGGCGGCTCAGTCGAGGTGCGGCCCTTGCTCGTGAGGTAGCCTTCGGCAGCCGATCGCGCGCATGGACCCATCGCCGCCAGTCCCGCCCACGAACACCTTCCGCGCTGCGGAACTCGCCGCGCGCGAGGCCTACGGCAGGCTGTTGGCCCTGCTCGCCCGCCGCACCGGCGATATCGCCTCGGCCGAGGATGCCCTCGCCGAGGCGTTTCTCTCAGCGCTCACCACCTGGCCTCGCGACGGCGTCCCTGACGCCCCGCAAGCGTGGCTCCTCACGACGGCCCGGCGCAAGCTCATCGACGCCGGGCGCACACAGGCTCGCCGACCAGGCGGGCAGACCAAAACGGAGGTGCTGGAGCACTTCGCCGCCCCCACGCACCCGGCGCCCTCGACCTTCGACTCCGTGGCCGAACGATCCCTCGAACCCTGGTCCCCCGCCGACCTGGCCCAGGCGCCCGATGACCGCCTGATCCTGCTGTTCGTGTGCGCTCACCCGGCCATCGACCCCGCGGCCCGTACGCCGCTGTTGCTTCAAGCCGTGCTGGGCCTGAGCGCCGAGCGGATCGCCAGGGCGTTCCTCTGTTCGCCGGCCAGCATGAGCCAGCGGCTGGTTCGCGCCAAGGTCAAGATCCGCGACGCCCGGCTCAGATTCGATCTGCCTGAAGCCGCCGAACTGCCGGACCGCCTGCAGGATGTCCTCGCGGCCATCTACGCCGCGTTCACCGCCGGCACCGACGAACCGCCCATCCCCGCAGGCACGCCACCGGTGAGCGGGCCGCCCGCCGCGGCGCCATTCGCGGGCGACTTGCCGCCGGGCGCCTTGGCCGAGAGCGACCTTGCCGCCGACGCCATCTGGCTCGCCCGGCTCCTGACGCGCCTGGCGCCTGATGAGCCCGAGCCCAAGGGCCTCCTCGCCCTCATGCTGTTCTCGCACGCCCGCCGGGCCTCGCGGCGCGATCCGCAGGGCGGTTTCGTGCCCCTGACCCGCCAAAGCCCGGGTCTGTGGGACCAGGCCCTCATCCGCGAGGCCGACACCCTCCTGAACCAGGCCGCCCGGCAGAGGCGCCCCGGTCGCTTCCAACTCGAGGCCGCCATCCAATCGGCCCATGTCGAAGGCCTGATCCGTGGCCGGAGCAACGCCGAGGGCATCCTCGCCCTCTACCGCGCCCTGCTGGCGTGCTCGCCCACCGTCGGCGCCGCCGTCGCCTGCGCCGCCGCCCTGGGCGAAGCCGGCCGGCCGCAGGAGGGGCTTGACCTGCTGGAATCCATCGATCCGCGGCTCACGGCCGACCACCAGCCCTACTGGGCGGTCCGCGCGGCCCTGCTCGCCCGCCAGGCCGACCGGCCGACGGCGCTCGCCGAGTCCCTGGCCGCCTATGACCGGGCCATGGCGCTCACCACCGACCCGGCCGTGCGGGCGTTCCTCGCCGGGGAGCGCCTCCGCGTTGCGGTCCGGCGGGAGTAGGGGGCCGGCGACGGGCGCCGCCCGCCGCGCCAGGTTCAGATCGTCGCTTCGGTCGCCCGCAGCACTTCCTCAACGCTCGTCTTGCCGACAGCGGCTTTGCGCAGGCCGTCGCCCCGCAGCGTGATCATGCCGCGCTCGGTGCACATGCGGCGCAGCTCCGAGACGTTGGGGTTGCGCACGATGACGTCGCGCAGCGAGTCATCGACCGACAGCAGCTCGTAGATGCCCAGGCGGCCGCTGTACCCGGTGTTGCGGCACTTGTCGCAGCCCTTGCCCGACCAGAGCTTGTCGGGGTTCAGCCCCTGGGTCGACAGGAAGTCGCGCATCTCATCGGTGGCGGGCTTGTCGAACTTGCATTCCTTGCAGATCTTGCGGACCAGCCGCTGGGCCAGCACGCCGTTGACCGCCGCGGCGACCAGGAACGGCTCCATGCCGATGTTCACCAGGCGCGTGATGCTGCTGGGGGCGTCGTTGGTGTGAAGGGTGCTCAGCACCAGGTGGCCCGTCAGAGAGGCCTGGACCGCCGTGAGCGCGGTCTCCTGGTCGCGGATCTCGCCGACCATGATCACGTCGGGGTCCTGGCGGAGGAGGGCCTTGAGGGCCTTGGCGAAGGTCATCCCGATGCGGTCGTGCGTCTGCGTCTGCGTGATGCCCTCGAGGTGATACTCGACGGGGTCCTCGACCGTCGAGATGTTCATCGAGTTCTTGTCGAGGCACCGCAGCGATGAATAAAGCGTGGTGGTCTTACCCGACCCGGTCGGGCCGGTCACCAGCACGACCCCGTGCGGCGCTTCGATCAGCCCGCGCCAGATCCGCAGCATGTCCTCGTCGAAGCCCAGGTCCTCGAGCTTCACGTTGATCGATCGCGTATCGAGAATACGCATGACCGTCTTCTCGCCGTAGGTGTTGGGCAGCGTGCTCATGCGCAGGTCGAGCTTGCGCCCCTGCACCGTGCAGCGGATGCGCCCGTCCTGCGGCAGCCGGCGCTCCGAGATGTCCAGGTTCGCCATGATCTTCAGGCGGCTGGTGATCGCGGCGCCCATCGCCCCCGGCGGCTGCATCATCTCGTACAGCTCACCGTCGATGCGGAAGCGCACCTTGAGCTTCTTCTCCGCCGGCTCGATGTGGATATCGCTCGCCCCCTCGCGCACCGCCGTCTGGATGATGTGGTTGACGAACTTGATGACCGGCGACTCGGCCGCCTCCTTCTCGAGGTCGACCTCCTGGTCATTCTTCTTCTCGACCTGAACGTCGGCTTCCTGGACCTCCGACAGCAGCTGGTTGACGTCGACCTGCTCCTCTTTCCCGGCCCCCGCGATCTCGAGAGCCCCCTTGATGTCGAAGGCCGTCACCACCACCACCTTCACGCTCGCCACGCTCAGCCGCCGCCGCACCTCGTCGACGAGGAAGACGTCATCAGGCCGCAGCACGCCGATGACCGCGCGCGACCCCTCCATCCGCAGCGGCAGGACCATGATCTCCTTGCAGAAGTCCACCGTCAGCCGCTGCAGCAGCTTGCCGTCGAAGCCGCCGTCGGCGCCTTTGCCCATGTCGATGCGTTCAAACGGCACCCCCGCCAGCTCCGCCACCACTTCCTGGAGCTTCGCTTCCTCGCAGCCCTGCTCCAGCAGCACCTCCGTCAGCCGCCGCCCGGGGGATTGCTTGAGCACCGAGCGGGCCGTGTTCAGCTGCGCCGCCGTCGCGGCGCCGCGGGCCAGCAGCATGTCAGCCAGCTCGCCCCCGGGGCCGGCCAGCTCTCCGCCCGCACCCGACGCGCCGGCCCCGCCCGCCGCCGACCCGTCGCCCTGGTAGATCTCGCTGAGCGCCTCGCCCACCTTCGCGCGGGGCAGGTCGGCCGGCGCCACGGGCACCGCCGGGTCGTGTTCCACCGTCACGTTCTTGCGGAACGACCGCTGCCCCGTCGGCACGGGCGGAAGGGGCGAGAAGGCCTGCTCGGCGCTGTCGAGCGTGTGCTTCTTCTTGGGCGCCGCCTTGGTGATCGCCCCCTCAGGCGTCCCCTGCCGCATCGAGGCGCGGGCCTCCTGCGGCGTCGCCCCGTCGTCGGACACCCCAAGCTCCGCCAGAATGTCGTCGATGTCGTGCTTGCCCACGCCGGCTCCTCGCGCTGTTCATTCACCGTCCGCCGCGGTCATCTTCAGCTCAAAGACCGCCCCGTCGCAGTCGAGGTCCACCGTCCGGCCGTGAATCGCCCGGACCTTGAAGAATTCACCCACCACGTCGCCCACACGGACCATCCGTCCGCTGATGCGGGCCAAGGGCGATGAGCCGCCCATCACCGTCTGCAGCCGCAGCGCCGTGAGCTGCATCTGGATCGCCGCCAGCCGCTCCGCCTCGCGCCGCTTCTGATTCTCGAGCTGCTCGGCCAGCTTCCGTGCCCGGTCGTCGTCGACCAGGTCGGGCGTCGGCAGCCCCGTCACCATCGAGTCCGCCAGCCGGAACGGGTTCTTCTTCACCGCCTCGCTGGGCACCTGCGAGCCCAGCCGGCTCGACTTGAGGTCTTCAAGCACCAGCGTGTGGTCCCGCCGCGGGCGGTTGGCCGCCTCCACCAGCGACTTGTCGAACGTCACGCCCTTGCCCTCGCCGCCCTTCATGCCGACATAGCGCATGCCCCAGAGCACGCCGCCGGAGATCGCCACGGCCCCGGCGATCAGCAGCCACGCCGACGAGATCCGGGCCTTCCCGCCTCCGGCTGACAAGCCCTCGAGCGCCGGCTCCTGCACGCTCGCCTGACCTTCCTCAGGCTTCGCGCTCGCCTCGCCGCCCGCGCCGTTCAGCGGCGACAGGGTCGGATCCACCGGGGCCATCGCGTTCATGGTGCTCGGGTTCACTTGTCCCCTCCTTTGGGCTCGCCGGAGGCCACCGCCGGCTCCTGGTAGTAGACCGTCAGCGTGAATGACGCCTTGATGTTCCCGTCGGCGTCGTCGGCGCGCGTCAGCTTCATGTCCTGGATCTTGGTGATGCGCGGGATCTTCTCGAGGTCCTGCAGGAACCGGTAGAAGCCGTCGAAGTTCCCCGTGATCTCGACATCCAGCGGCTGCTCGAGCGCCAGCCCGCCCGCGGGGATCGTCTTGTCGTTCTTCTTGAAGGTCGGGATCTTCAGCCCGCACTTGCCCGCGATGATCGCCACCTCGCGCAGCACGATGTCGAGCTCCTTGCTCGACGGCAGACGCGACTCGATCGCCTCGATGCTCTTCTTGATCTCTTCGTTGGCCTGCTCCAGGTCGGCCGTCTTCGAGGTCGCCGTGCGCAGCTTCTCCAGCATCGCCTGCTTCAGCTCGATCTCGGTCTTGGCCTTCTCGATCTCCTCGTTCTGAGGTCGGAAGACCAGGAAGTAGCTCGCCAGCGGAACCGCCAGCAGCACCACCAGGAAGATGAACTGTCGGATCCCCATTCCCATGCTTCAGCTCCTCGCGGCGGCGCCGCGCTTACCCGTTCACCGGCCGTTCTTCGAAGGATCCTCCGCCCCGCTCAGGGCCCCAGGCCCCGGCCCCGTCAGCCCGCCCGACCCGCCCGGCCCCCCCGACCCACCCGTCCCGGCCGGGTTCGTCGGCGGCAGCGGCCCGCCCAGCCGGGGCGTCTTCAGCGGCTCGATCTTGCGGGCGTCGGCGTCGGGGCGGATCATCGCCTCGATCCGGAACTTCCGCATGCTCACTTCCTGCAGCTTCGCCTCCGCAGCGCTCACCAGGTCGACCTTCGTCAGCAGGCCGCACTCCTTGAGGGCCCGCTGGTAGTCCGCCACCGCCTCGTCGTTGTTCGAGTAGCCGATCAGCGACAGCGTGTATTCGATCTTCTGCGGCTTCGGCCGGGGCGGCTCCTCCTTCGGCGCCGCGCCGCCCTTGCCGTCCTTGCTCGCGATGCTCTTGGGCGCCTGCTTGGCCCCCGCCGGCGTCGGCTTGGGGGCCTCCACGAGGCGCTTGCTGGTCAGCTGCATCTCCGTCAGCGTCACGCGCTCGGGCATGCGGTTGACCAGTTCGGCCATCAGGATCGAACGGGGCACCCGCTCGTTGAGCGTCGCCGCGATCTCCGCCTTGTCAAGCATCACCGTCTGCTGGCTCTCGAGCTGCTTGAGCTGCTCGATCTTTTTGGTCTGCTCGGTGTACTGGGCGTTGATCCCGCGCTGCTGCTCCCGCACCGTGCTCCACGCCCGGTGCGTCACCAGGAAGGCGCCCACCACGCCGAACAGCACCACCCCGAACAGGAGCAGGCAGACGATGTTCGCCCGGGTCTCGACCTTCTTCTGCAGATAGTCCGCCGGCAGAAAGCTGGTCCCGCCCGTCGATTCGCCGGGCGCGAACAGGTCTCCCATGCGCTGCTTGATCGTCGTCATCGGATCGCTCCCGAGGCCCGCGCCTCACTCAGTCGTCCCGCACGCGTTTCAAAGATCCGTCGGACACAGGCACAAGCCCAGCGTCGCCGCCCACCCGGGCTGAGGCTCGCTCAACGTCAACTGCTTCAGCGGCTCCGAGCCCGTGCGCGCCAGCCGCGCCAGCGGATCCGCCACGCTCGCCGGGGCCTTCAGCACCCGCGCAACGTGCTGGCACAGGGCCACGTGGCGCGACTCGCCCCCGATGAAGATCGTCCGCGTCAGGCGCCGCCCCGGGAAGAGCGAGTCGTGGTACCGCAGGCACATCGTGATCTCGTCGGTCACCGCATCCAGCGGTTCGTGCAGATCGATCGACGGGCCCACCGGCGTCGGCAGACCGCGCCCGATCGGCGTGTGCCCCTTGGCCGGCATCCCCGTCCGCCGCTCCTCTTCCGCAACCGCGCTGTCGCCGCCCTTGCCGCCGCCCACGGGCCCGTCGGCTGCGTCTCCACCCCCTCCAGCTCGGGCCCCGCCCGCGGCTTGACCCTTGCCCGCCGCCGTCTGCGTCATCGCCGCCCGCAGCAGCGCCATTCCGTCGCCCTCAGGCTTCACCGCCGCGGCCGCCGCCTCCGCCTTGACCGCCGCCGCCGTGGCCGCCGCGGCCGACCGGGCCGCCGGCGTTAGCGCTGAGCAGCTGATCCGCTCCTTGTGCGCGCTCTCGATGTCCAGCTTCAGCTGCCTGGCCACCATCTCATCGAGGTACTGCCCGCCGATGCTCACCGTCTTGGCGAACACCAGCTGCGTCCCATGTGCGATCAGCACCCGCGTGCTCCCTCGCCCGAGATCCAGGTACAGGCTCGTGGCGTCGGCGTCCGCCGCTCGGCGCGTCACATGATCAAAGCTCCGCAGCACCGCGATGAACTCCGGGTGCAGCCCCACCGGCTCCAGCCGGGCCGACCGCATCGCCCCCATCAGCCGGTCCACCATCGCCCGCGACGCCGCCATCCCGATGATCTCAACCTTGCCGCCCCCCGACGCCGCCGGCCCCACCTCAATGTGCCGGCACACGATCGCCTCCGGGGCGCAGTTCAACTGCATCGCCAGGGCGCCCCGCACCATCGATGCCATCTCCCGCGGCTCGCCCGCAGGGACTTGAAGGTGTTTGCAGTACGCCTGGGCCGTCGGAATCCCGCACACCGCCCGCCGGCCCCGGAAGCCGGCCGACTTCACCAGCTCCGGCAAGTGCTCCAGTTGCCAGGCCAGCCGCTTGTTCGCCTCGCCCAGAAGGTTCTCCGGCGTCGGCAGGAACGCCGCCGCCACCAGGGTGGGGGGGTCGCCCGTCACAACCTGGAGCGCCTTGATGCCCGATGCCCCAAAATCGAGCGCGATCGGGCCGACGCCACCCGGCATCAGCCCGCTCGACATCGACTTCAGCCGGTCCAGCCGCAGCCCGAACATCGTGCCCAACCTCCCTACCCAGGCCCGTCCAGGCCCGGTCCCGCCGCTCAGGTCCGCGTCCACGCGGCTCTCGCGCGGCACACGAACCCATCGACACTGGGTCATCGCCCCCTCGGGGCCCCGCCCTGAGACCCCGCGCGCACCGCCGCCCCGTCCCCCGCCCCGCAGACGGCGCAGACCTTGCACATCTTCACCCGTGTCCGAGAACTCCCCCGCCGCGCGCCCTCGCCCCGCTCGCCCAGCTACCGCAGGCGCACCGCCAAGCCCCTCGACAGCCGCTCCAGCCCCTCCAGCGCCCCGCGCAGATCCCACGCCTGCCGCGACCGCGCGCCCGTCGTGTTGCTCACCACCCGCACCTCCGCCCCACCCAGACCCACCCGCGCCGCCGCCTGCAGCACCGCGGCGCCCTCCATCGCCTCCACGATCGCCCCCGTCCGGCGCACCACCTCGCGCGCCAGTTCGTCGGTCCCAGAACAGGTTGACACCGTGGCGATCGCCCCTTCACGCTCCGCCAGCGGTGCCAACTGCGCATTCAGCGCCGCATCCGGCGGCATCGCCACCCCGGACCACTGTTGCGTGGGTGGAAACCCCATCGCCGCGATGTCGCGAAACCCGTCGCCCGCCTGCACGCCTTCATCCGCGAACACGCTCGCCGTGCTCAGCACCACTGCCCCAAGCCGGAGCCCCGATTCAGGGAGCGCGCCGCCAATCCCCAGGCTGACTATTCCCGCGTGCTCATCCGCCCGCGCGAATCGCGCCGTGGCGCCAGCCGCGTTGGCCTTGCCCACCCCGCTCTCGACCACGTCGAACCGCCCGACCCGGGCCGGCGCCCAGGCCTCCCCCGGCCAGGCGATTCCGAGCCCCAGGCCAGCGGATAACCCCGCCCACACCGCCCGAACCTCCGCCGGCGCCGCGACCACCACGAGCACCCGTTTCGTCGTGTCCATCCCCAACGGTACGGGCCCGCACCCTCGCCCGAACGGCCCGCTTCCCGTAGGATCGCCCATTCACTGTCCCCGCTGGTCCGGATCGCCTCCGGCCCGGCGCCCGCCTGCGCGCCGTCCGCAGCCACAACCCCCGCCGGAGCCCTCGCCTGCCCGTTCTCTCCGCCATCGTCGCCGACCCCGTCATCGCCCGCATCGCCGAGGCCGCCCTGACCCATCGCCGCGCGGCCGCCCGTGGCGCCTGCGGCTCCTCCACGGCGTTCGTCGCCGCCGCGATCGGTCGGCGCGCCCGCCGCCCGGTGATCCTGCTCGTGGCGCACGTTGACGACGCCGACGAAGCCGTGGATGAACTCTCCGGCGCAGGGGTCAGCGCCGCCCGCTTCCCCGCCCTCGAAACCCTTCCCGGCGAGTCCGGCGCCAGCATCGAGCTGCTCGCCGAGCGCCTCGCGATCGTGCGCCGCATGCTCGCGCTGGCCGAGCACCCCGCCGAGCTGGTCCTCGTCGCCCCCATCCAGGCCCTGATGCAGTCTGTCCCCTCGCCGGCCGCGCTGGCCGGCGCCGTGCGCGTCGTGCGCGTGGGCGACACCCTCCCGGGCGGACCTGCCGAGGTCGTCCGCTGGCTCGATGCCGCCGGCTACCGAAGGGTCGACACCATCGAGGAGCCAGGCGACTTCGCCGTTCGCGGCGGCATCCTCGATGTCTTCCCCCCGGGCGATGCCAGCGATGCGCCCCCCCAGCCCGGCGCGGCCGGAACGGCCGCCCCCGAATCCCTGGGCGGCGCCCCCGTCCGGCTCGACTTCTTCGGCGATCAGGTCGACCGCATCAGCGAGATCGATGTCGAGTCCATGGCCGTCGACCGCGCCCTCTCCGGCGTGCAACTCGTCTGCGCCAAGCCCGAGCTGCTGCTCCGCGACGGCGTTGTCAACGCCATCGATCTCCTGCCCCGCGAGACCATCGCCGTCCTCCACGAGCTCATCGAGCTCACCGAGCAGGGCCGCGGCTACTACGAGCGCTGCGTCGACACCCGGGGCATCTTCGGCCCCCCGGCGGTGTTCAAGGCTCTGCGCGACCGCCTCTCCGCCACCATCGAGATCGGCCGCGCCTCGCACTCTTCCGGCGGGGCCGAAGGCGAGCTCTTCGATCTCCCCGTCGCCGCGGCGCCCCCGCTCAGCGATGACGTCGCCAAGGCCATCGCCGAACTCGCCGAGATGGCCGCTCCCTCGAGCGCCAGCGTCAGCTCGCCACCCGTGCAGGTCACGGTGCTCTGCCAGAACGAGGGCGAGCGGCAGCGCCTGGGCGAGTTGCTTGCGCAGTACGCGCCGCAGGCGCCAGGAACCGTCGGGCCCGGGGTTGAATCCGCCCTGGCGTACCTGCACCAGGGCTTCGTCTGGCGGTCCGCCCGCCCCGTCCTCTTCCTGCCTTATCACGAGCTGCTGGGCCGCTTCCAGGCCCGTCGCCGGTCGGGCCGTCTCCGGGCCGGGCGAGCCATGGACACGTTTCTGGAGCTGCAGCCAGGCGACTATGTCGTCCACGTCGAGCACGGGATCGCCCGCTATCTGGGCCTCAAGCTCCTCAAACCACGGGAGGCCAACCCCGCCTTCGCCGCGCGCATGAAGCGGGCTGGCGACGACCCCGCCGGCCCCGAAGAGGCGGAGGAGTACCTCACCCTTGAGTTCGACGGCTCCGCCAAGCTGCACGTCCCCGCCGCCAAGTGCGCCCTGGTGCAGAAGTACATCGGCGGCTTCAAGGGCAAGCCGCCCCTTTCGACCCTGGGTGGCCAGCGCTGGAAGAGCCAGAAGGAGCGCGTCACCGACAGCGTCCGCGAGCTCGCCGCCGAGCTCCTGCGCGTGCGCGCGGCCCGCGAATCGATGCCCGGCATCCGCTACCCGGCCGACACCCCCTGGCAGAAGGAGTTCGAGGACGAGTTCCCCTACGACGAGACCGAGGACCAGCTTGCCGCGCTCGCCGAGATCAAGCGGGACATGCAGGGCCAGCGTCCCATGGACCGGCTGCTTTGCGGCGATGTCGGCTACGGCAAGACCGAGATGGCCATCCGGGCGGCGTTCAAGGCCGCCGAGTATGGCAAGCAGGTCGCGGTGCTGGTTCCCACCACGGTCCTTGCCGAGCAGCATGAGCGGACCTTCCGCAACCGTTTCAAGGACTATCCCTTCAAGGTCGCCTCGATCTCCCGGTTCAAGACCGATGGCGAGGTCCGCGAGATCCTCGAGGAGGTCGCCGGGGGGCGCATCGACGTGGTCATCGGCACCCACCGCCTGCTCTCCAGGGACGTCCGCTTCGCCGACCTGGGCCTGGTCGTCGTCGACGAGGAGCAGCGCTTCGGCGTCGAGCACAAGGAGCGGCTCCTCGGGTTGCGGCTCACCGCCGATGTGCTGACGCTCTCGGCCACCCCCATCCCCCGCACGCTGCACATGGCCATGCTGGGGATCCGCGACATCTCCAGCCTCGCCACCGCCCCCGCCGACCGGCGCGCGGTCGTCACCGAGGTCATCCCGCGGAACCCGGTTCGCCTCAAGCAGATCTTCGACCGCGAGCTGGCCCGCGAGGGCCAGATCTACTACGTCCACAACCGGGTCTACGACATCAAGACCGTCGCCGACGACGTCCAGAAGCTCGCCCCCGGGGCCCGCATCGTCGTCGGCCACGGGCAGATGCCCGACAAGGAGCTCGAGGATGTCATGCTCAAGTTCATGCGCCGCGAAGCGGACATCCTGGTCTCCACGACCATCATCGAGAGCGGCATCGACAATCCCACCGCCAACACGATGGTGATCGACGACGCCGATCGCTTCGGCCTCGCCGACCTCCACCAGCTGCGCGGGCGCGTCGGCCGCTACAAGCACCGCGCGTACTGCTACCTGCTCCTGCCCGAGAGCCGGCCCGTCCGGGACATCGCCCGCCAGCGCCTCAAGGCCATCGAGCAGTTCAGCATGCTCGGGGCCGGCTTCAAGATCGCCATGCGCGACCTGGAGATCCGCGGGGCCGGCAACATCCTGGGCCCCGAGCAGTCGGGCCACATCGCTTCGGTCGGCTACGACATGTACTGCCAGCTTCTCGAACGCTCAGTCAAGGAGCTCCGCAACGAGACGGTCGCCACCCCCAACGAGACCGCCGTCGACATCGGCGTCACCGCCGTCATCCCCAAGACCTACATCCCCAGCGATCAGCGCCGGCTCGAGGCCTACCGCCGCATCAGCCTCGCCGGCTCGGCCGCGGATCTCGCCAAAGTGGCGATCGAGCTCACCCAGGCGTACGGCAAGCCCCCGGCCAGCGCCCAGCGGCTGCTCGATCTGGCCGAGATCCGCATCGGCGCCCGCGCGCTGGGGATCCGCAGCCTGACGATCCGCGAGAAGGACCTCGTCATGCTCACCGATCGACCTCAGGACCTTGCCGCGCGGTTTGAAACGGCCAAGGGACAGACCGCTGTGCTGGCGCCGGCATCAGCCGCCGCTCTGAGTGAGGTGTATTGGCGCCCCATCTCACCCAACGCCTTCGAGGCCAACACGCTGGTGGTGATCTTGAAGAAGCGGCTTGGCGAACAGCTCGCCATCGCCATTCCCGCGTCGGCGCCTCCTGCCGCCGCGCCGGTTCTCCCGCCGACCCGCCCGAAGCGCGAGCAGGAGCGCCCAAAGGCGCGCTCGACCAAGCGTTAAATGTTCTGCTTGAGCTGCCCGCTGGGGCGAAAGCCGCAGGTCTTGGTCGGGGGGATCGTCATCGGCTCTTTGGTGACGGGGTTCACGCCTCGTCGCTCGCCGCGATCACGTTTGGAAAACGTCCCGAAGCCGACAATGTTGACTTTGGCGTCGGTCTTCAGGCCCAGCGTGATGCACTCCAGCACGGTGTCCACCGTGCGGCTGGCCTCCGCCTTGCTGACCTTTAGCTCGGCCGCCACGGCCTCGATCAAGTCGCCCTTGTTCATGGTCGCCTCCGCGCCCGCAGAAAGGCCCACCAAACAACGATCCGTCAGGGATCCATCCGGAATCGACGCCACCCTCGCGCCATCGTGGCGCCTCAGCCCAACCTCAGCCATTTCAGACTAACTCCTAGCTTGCCTAAGTCAACTGCACACAGCCTCACATTGTCCGGAAACCCGCTCTCCCGGCGGACTTTGCAGTCCCGTAATACACGATCAGAGCCCGAAAAGGAGCCGAAGGCCAGAACGCGACGTACGATGGAGTGAGCATGTCCACTTCCGACGGACAACTCGGCGCCCAGCCGGCCACGCAAAACTCCGGCGCCAACCCCGCCCAGGCCCCCGGCCAAGGCGGGGCCAGCCCCGCCCCGGCTCCTGCTCAGCCCCGCAGCCAGACCCATGTCGCCTCGCGCGAGGCCAAGCCCGCGCAGCCCTGGCTTTGGAACGTCGTCCTGCTCGATGATCAGGATCACACCTACGACTACGTCATCCGCATGATGCAGGAGATCTTCGGCCACTCCAAGGAGAAGGCCGCCGAGATCGCCCAGCTCGTCGACAAGCACGGACGGGCCGTCTGCACCACCACCCACAAAGAGCACGCCGAACTCAAGCGCGAGCAGGTGCACGGGTTCGGGCGCGACCCGCACATCCCCAACTGCAAAGGCGCCATGAGCGCCATCATCGAGCCCGCCGAGGCCGGTGACGAGGCCGGTGACGAGGCCGGTGACGAGGCTGGCGACAAGGGTGACGGCGGTAAGGGCGACGGCCGCGGCGACCCTCAGTCCTGATGGGCCCCACCGGCTCAACTGGCTCGACTGGCTCAACTCCGGCCGATACGCAGGCCCTCCGTCTTCCGCCCCGGGGCCGCGATACCCTCACCCCGTGACCACCAGCGGCGCTTCCTCAGCCAACGACCCCGCCCGGCCTCCCCTGGTCATTCAGACCGAGCACCTCGACGATGAGGCCGCGGCGTGGCTCGGCGAGCGGTGCCGCCTCGAAAAGTGCCCGAGCGAAGACGAACGATTTCCCGTCCTCCTCGCGGAGGCCGCCGGGCTCGTCATCCGCACATACACACAGGTGGACGCCCGCCTGCTCGCCGGGGCGCCGCGGTTGAAGGTGGTCGGTCGGGCGGGCGTGGGCCTGGACAATGTCGATCTGCCCGCCTGCGCGGCCCGGTCGGTCGCGGTGGTGAACACCCCCGACGCCAACACCCGGGCCGTCGTTGAATACGTCTTCGCCCTGCTGCTCGACGCCACGCGCCCGCGGGCGTTTCTAACCTCCGCCCTTGAGATCGGGGCCTGGAAGCAGGCCCGCCAGGAACTCAAGGCCCGCAAGCAGCTCTGTGAACTCACGCTCGGGGTCTACGGCATGGGCAAGATCGGCTCGCAGATCGCCCGCGCCGCCAGGGCGCTTGACATCAAGGTCATCTACCACGACGTCAGGGAGATCTCTGAGGCGACGCGATTCGGGGCGTCGCCCGTCTCGCGCGAAGCGCTGGCTCAGGATTCGCACGTGATCACCGTGCACGTAGACGGCCGCCGCAGCAACCGCGCACTGATCGGGGCCGATTTCTTCGGCCGCTGCCGGTCCAACATGGTCTTCATCAACACCAGTCGGGGATTCGTGGTGGACAACCTCGCCCTGGCCGAGTTCATGATCGCCCACCCGGGGGCCGCGGCCCTGCTGGATGTCCACGACCCTGAACCCTTTGACGCCACCTACGCCCTCCTGGACATCGAAAACGTTCATCTGGCGCCCCACATCGCGTCGGCTACGGACCTCGCCAATCGCAACATGTCGTGGGTCGTGAAGGATGTCTGGCGCGTGCTGAACGGTGAAACGCCCGAGTTCCCCGCCCAGCCCGATCCGGACTGAGCCGGTTCGGACCAGCACACTTAGGCGATGTCCGCAAGGTCAAGCCACTGGCCATGCGCCTTCTTCAGGCGCCGCTTCAGCAGACGCTCCTCGGGCCGCTCAAGTCCGGGTGACGCCTCGACCCAGGCCGCGGCGTCGCGCCGGGCCAGCGCGAGCAAGTCCAGGTCCCTGGGCAACTCGGCCACTTTGAACGGGGGCATCCCTGACTGCCGGATCCCGAGCACATCGCCGAATCCGCGGATCTCGAGGTCCTTCTCAGCGAGCTTGAAGCCATCGGAGACCTCGGCCATGACCTTCAGGCGAGCTTCCGCATCGGGAGTGGGGGGGGCGCCGATCAGGACGCACGCCGAGGGCTTCTCGCCTCGCCCCACGCGGCCGCGCAGCTGGTGCAGCTGGGCCAGGCCGAAGCGCTCAGCGTGCTCGACGATCATGATGGTCGCGTTGGGCACATCCACACCCACCTCGATCACCGTCGTCGCGATCAGGGCGTCGATCAGGCCCATGCGGAACCGGCCCATGACCACGTCGCGCGTCTCACCCGAGAGCTGGCCGTGCAGCACCGCGAGGCGGAGGCCGGCGAGCGGGCCGCGCTCGAGCCGCTCGTGCAGCTCGCGCACGCTGGCGAGCGAGCCCGACCCGCTGACGTCCTCTGTCGGGTCGATGGCCGGGGCGACGATGTACGCCTGCTCGCCCTTTTCAAGGCGCGTCCGCAGCCAGGTGTAGACCTCGCCCGCCATCTCGGGCTTGACAACCCGGGTCTTCACGGGCTTTCGCCCGGGCGGCAGGGCCTTGATCGACGAAACGTCCAGATCGCCGAAGAGGGTCATCGCCAGCGTTCGCGGGATGGGCGTGGCCGTCATCACCAGCGTGTGAGGGATGATGTCGACGCCGTGGGGCCCCGCCCCCTTGGCCCGCAGACGGGCCCGCTGGTGCACGCCGAAGCGGTGCTGCTCGTCGATGACCACCACCGCCAGCGACTTGAACGCGACCTGCTCGGTCAGCAGGGCGTGGGTGCCCACCACGATGTCGATCCGCCCCTCCGCCATCGCTTCCAGCAGATCGCGCCGAGCCCGCTCGGGCATCTGCCCCGTCAGGATCGCCAGCTTCACGGGTGAGCCCTCGAGCATGCGGCCCATGCTCGCAAAGTGCTGCTCGGCCAGGAGCTCTGTCGGGGCCATCAGGGCCGCCTGATGGCGCGACGCCACGGCCATGAGCATCGCGTAGAGGGCCACCACCGTCTTGCCAGCGCCCACGTCGCCCTGAATCAGCCGGTTGGCCGGCCGGGTGGTCTGCAGGTCGGCCGCGAGCTCGCGGATCACCACGTCCTGGGCCTTGGTGAGGGTGAACGGGAAGCGCCCCCGAATGGCCTCATCGATCGCCGCCGACCACCGCAAGGCGATCGCGGCGCCGCCGGCCCCGTGCTGCACCCGCTTGAGGAACAGACCGATCTGCAGCAGCAGCAACTCGTCATAGGCCAGCCGGCGGCGACCCGCGGCCGCCTCCTCGGCGCTCGACGGAGCGTGCATCATCCGGTACGCATCGGCGAGGGCGGGCAGCTCGCGTGGCGTGCGGAACGCCTCGGGCAGGTGGTCCTCGATCAGCGGGAGCGCTCCGGGCAGCACCTTGGCCAGGGCGGCCTCGATCTGCGTCGAGTTGATCTCTTCGCTGGCGGGGTACACCGGCCGCAGGCGGCTGTCGCGGGCTTCGGGTTCGGGGGCCGATGCGGCGAGGATCTCGAACTTGGGGTTGGCCAGCTGCACCCCGCCCGTGCGGGAGTTGGCCTTGCCCTGCACGCGCAGGCGCATACCCGGGTGGACCTTGCTGTGGAGATAGGTCGCGTTGAACCACACAAGATCGAGCCGCCCCGTTTCGTCGCACAGCACCGCCTCAAAGCGCGGGCGACGCCCTCGGACCACCCGGGTCGCGGTGACCTCTCCCCGGGCCGACACGACGCGCCCGGCGACCAGGTCAGCCATCGGGCTCTCGGCCTCCTGGTGTTCGTGCCGCATCGGGAGGTGTGCGACGAGCTGCCCCACATTGCGCAGTCCGAGCTCGCGGAGCTTCTCCGCAACGCGCGGCGTAAGGGCTCGAACCTCCTCGAGCGGCGTCGTGAGCGCCAGGCCGGGCCCGGCCTCCGCCTTGGGCGCGGCCGCGGGCTCCGCCCCCTTCACACTGGCCTGGTCAGATGGATCACCCGCGGGCATGCCCCGACGGTATCAGCGATGCCGACGCCGCAGCGCCCGACGGCCGGCGGTCAGGCGGTCAGGCCCGCCGGAACTCCGCGGCGTCGAGCCGTTGGCGCTCGCGAATCTTCGCCAGTTGGCGGAGCTGCGCGCCCATCATCATGGGCGTTCCGATGGCGATTCCCGCCAGGACCGCGAACTCGATGCCCACGATGAGGGCCGGTAGCCAGGTCGTAAGCGGCTGGCTTTGGACCAGTCGCAGCACCGCCCAACTGAGACCAAAGAGGGCGATCGGGGTCGCGACCCACGCGGCGGCGACGCACCAGCGGCGCAGGTCGCCGCGATCGCCCCACATGTCTATCAGGGCCTGGGCAACTGCCGGGGAGAGGCCCGGGCTGGGCTGGACCGGACCCTGAGTGGGAGACTGGCCGTCGTCGGTGCTCCGATCAACCTTCATGGCGTCGGCCACGCGATAGAACGTGACCACGACCGGCAAGATGCCAGAGAGCACGCAGGTCAAGACCCCGCCCGCAAGCAGGAGCGGGTAATACACGTGGTAGGGCTGGCCCTGAAGCAGGGCGAGAGCCCCCAGCAGCGCGAGGATGATCCCTGCGAGCAGCAGCAGGGCCGTGGAGGGGACGAGAATCCAGCGACCCTTGCCCTTGGGCGCCAGAACCCCCATGGCGGCCCCGAGCAGCCCGGCGAGGCCGCCCAGGCCTCCGCCAAGCCCGCCGCCGAGCATCCCGGCCTGTTGAGAAGTCCACCACTCGACCACCTGCGCGGCTTGCTGCATCATGGGTTGGCTCCTGGTGCTGAAGCGTTCTGCGGGAACGGCGGCGGCGGCGTGCTCGACGGCTGATTGCGCAAGAAATCGCGCACCGAGCGGGCGCCGCCAACGGTGAGCTCGCCGCGCTCGACGAGTGCGGCGAGGAGTTCTGAGAGCGGATCGGGCTTGCGGCCCTGCACGGCGTCGCGCAGCCGCTGAATCGTTCGGTCAACCCGGGCCCGGATGGTGGGGTAGCTCACCCCGTACGCCGTGGCGAGGTCCTTCAGAGAGCCGCCCTGGAGGACCAACTCGGTGATCAGATCGAGGTCCTCCCGGGGAAGCGTCGCCAAAGGGTGGGGCGGGCTTTCGGAAGAGGGCGGGGCTGATTTGAGATAACCGAAAGTCATACTCAATAAAGTGTATCTTGTCTTTTCGTTTTGTCAATACCAAATTCAATAAATCGAAATTAGAGCGTCGAGGCTGCAAAGCGCTCGGTGATGGCTCGGGCGGCCTCCGCCGCGCCGTTTTCGGCCTGCAAGGCCTGACCCAGCGATGCCGCCCGATTCAGGGTGGCGGGGTTTTCCAGGACGGCTTCCAGCGCGGCGGCCAGGTTTCGGGCATTCAGGCGGCTGAGGTGGAGGGTGGCGGAGGCGCCGAGGCGTTTGGCTCGCGCGGCGTTGTCGAACTCGTCATTGGCAAAGGGGATGATGACGGTGGGTCGTCCGCTGCGCAGACCTTGCGCGGTGGTGCCGATGCCGCCATGGTGGACCGTGGCGGCCGCGCGGGGGAGGAGGGCGGAGAAGGGGGCGTACGGGAACGCTTGAACGCCTGGGGGGAGCGCGGCGGGTGGTGGGAGGTCGGTCCCGGTGAGGAGGACCGCGCGCCGGCCGAGGCGGCGGGCGGCGTCGGCGGCGAGGGCGTAGAACGGGCCGGCGTGGTGCACGACGCTCGTTCCGAGCGTGAAGACGATCGGCGGCTCGCCCTGGGCGACGAACTGCTCCAGTTGCGGGCTGAGCCCCGCGTCGGCGTTCTGACGGTCGAACCAGGTGAAGCCGCAGATGCGCGCATTGGGCGGATCGTCGGGGAGCGCCGGGCGGAACGCGGGGGACCAAAGGCCCAGGTTCAGGTCGCCGCCGCGGATTTCGTGGGGGAAGATGTTGCGGATCGTGGGGAGCTTGAACTCAGCCCGCAGGCGGTTGAGGGGGCCGTCGAAGGCGAACCGGAAGGCCAGCGTGCCGATGGCTCGGGCGAGGCTCGAGAGCCAGAGGGGCGGCTGGTCGAAGCGGAAGCGGTTGATGGCGAGGGCCAGAGGCTCATGGCGCGAGAGCCAGAAGAGCGGCGCCAGCACGCCGGTGGCGGTGGGGACGGATTCGCGCTCGGCGGCCCATCCGGCGGCGAAGGCGATGAGGTGGCGGACGACGAGATCGATCTTGTGCTGGCGGATGATCCGGCGGCAGACGGTGAACATCTCGCGGGAGCGGAGCTGCACGAGCTCGCGCATCACGAAGCCCCCGCCGCGGGTCTGGTGGATGAGCTCGGCGGACTTGACGATGCGGAGGTAGTCCTCCTCGGTCCCGAGGGGGAGGCAGTCGAGCCCCGCGGCCTGGGCGCGTGGGATGAAGTGGGGGTTGAGAAGCAGGAGGGGCTGGTGGGCCTGGGCCTTCAGCGCCAGGGCGAGGGCGATGTAGGGGTGGACGTCGCCGCCCGAGCCGATGGGGACCAGGAGGATGCGCATCTCCGCACGGTACGCGAACCCGCGGGGGGCGATGCGTAAACTGCGGACCTATGCCATTGCTGGGCGTCAACATCGATCATATCGCGACCATCCGCCAGGCCCGCTATCGCGGTTCAGGAGGGCCTGGGGCCCACGCCGGGGCGGGCGCGGCGGGCGAGCCGGACCCCGTGCGGGCGGCGCACGAAGCGGAGCTGGGGGGGGCGGAGATCATCACGGTGCACCTGCGGGAAGACCGCCGGCACGTGAACGACCGCGATGTCTACCGCCTGAAGGACTCGACGGCGCTGCGGCTGAACCTGGAGATGGCGGCCACGGAGGAGATGGCCGGGATCGCCGGGAAGGTGCGGCCGCACATGTGCACGCTGGTGCCGGAGGGGCGGACCGAGGTGACGACCGAGGGCGGGCTGGATGTTGACGGGCAACTGGGCAAACTGAAGGAGTATGTCGCGCGCCTGCGGGATCTGGGGGCCATCGCGTCGGCGTTTGTCGACGCCGACCCGCGGCAGATCGACGCGGCCCACCGGGCGGGGTTTGCGGCGTGCGAGATCCACACCGGTCCGTACGCGGCGGCCTTCGGCGCGGCGGGCGGGGACTTCATCCGGCCCGAGCTGGTCCGGGAGCTGGACCGGGTGCGCGACGCGGGGCGGCGGATCAGCGCGGCGGGGATGAGGTTCAACGCGGGGCACGCGCTGAACTACACGAACGTGCGCGAAGTGGCGCAGTTGCCGGAAGTGGCGGAGCTGCACATCGGGCATGCGATCGTGAGCCGGGCGGTGTTCACGGGGCTGCGCGAGGCGGTGCGGGAGATGCGGCGGCTGATGGGTGGGTGAGGGTGGGGGGGGTGGGCTGTTTGCTTTTCGGGGGCGGACTTCGCCCCGAGCGGGCGGTCGCCGCGGGTGGGGCGGTACTGCACCCGGGGAGGCAACGCGCGACGGCCGTCGTGGCGCGGGCGCCGCGAACTTGCGGTCGGCCGAAACCCCACGACCTGCCTGCGATTCCAACCAAACACCGGCATAGCCGCCCGCGCGGAGAGGGCGTGCCGCCCTCTCTGCACCTCTTCCTGTTCCAACTGGAGCCTTCGTTCGGACTTGGCGCGAACATCGTCCTGCCGCGCGGACCGAGCCGACCCCGAGTACCATGCAGTACTTGAATGGAGTCGATCCACCCGTGACCATCGCCGCGACCAATGGAAGTCACCGCACCCGAGCCGACGCCACCCGCATCCCCGTGGCGAGGGACTACACGGGCCCGGCCACGGAGCACACCCTGAATCTCGGCGATGCCAGAACACTCGACTGGATTCCCGATGAGTCCGTGCATCTCGTGGTCACGTCGCCACCGTACTTCAATCTCAAGGAGTACAACAAGCATCCGGGCCAACTCGGCGAGATGGACGACTACGGGGCGTTTCACGATGCGCTTGACGAGGTGTGGAGGCACTGCTATCGGTTGCTGGTGCCCGGCGGTCGGCTGGTCTGCAACATCGGCGACGTCTGCGTCGCCCGGCGGGCCAACGGCGGGCGGCACCTCGTCTTGCCCCTTCACGCCGACATCTCCGTCCGCTGCCGCCGCATCGGGTTCGACTACCTGACGCCAATCCTCTGGAACAAGATCGCCAATGCGGCTTTCGAGGCCAGCGGCAACGGGGGCGGATTCCTGGGCAAGCCGTATGAGCCCAACGCCATCATTAAGAACGACGTCGAGTACATCCTGATGCTCCGCAAGCACGGGAAGTACCGCAATCCCACGGATGAGCAGCGGGCCACGAGCAGACTCTCGAAAGAGGAACAAGCCAAGTGGTTCCGGCCGATTTGGACCGACGTAACCGGCTCGTCCACCAAGGATCATCCCGCCCCTTACCCGGTCGAGTTGGCCTACCGACTCGTTCGCATGTTCTCGTTTACCGGTGACACCGTCCTCGACCCGTTCGCGGGTACGGGCACGACGACGATCGCTGCGCTGAAGTGCGACCGTCACAGCATCGCCAACGAACTGGACCCCAAGTACTTCATGATGGCCCAGAATCGCATCCGCAAGGAGCTGGAACAGGGTCGCGTGTTCGCTGACCCGCCGTCGCTCGTACTTCGCCGTTCTTAAGCGACTCTGCGGGGGCGCGGCTATTTGCGAACGCCCAGTCGATCGACCAAAAGGCCGATTGCCACGCCGATCTGTTCGACACCCTGCGATGCGAAGCAGACCGCGTCAATGTACCGCGACTCCAGGCGGCTCTGGACGTTGACATGCTCGCCGGTGAAAGGGTAGTAGACGACAGCCGCGAAGAGCGACTTGGGGTGCTTCTTCTTGAACTTGGCGGCTTTGTTGATGACCTCGTCGGCCCGCTTGTGGATGTCGCGCCGGGCCTCGATCCGCTTCACATCGATGGCAATCTCGATTTTTCCCCTCTCAGGCGCCGCGGCATCGATCTCAAACGACTCCTCCCCGACCTCGAAACGCCGCTTCTTGAACGAGAACCGCGAGAGCTTGTTGAGAGAATCCACGATCGTCTGCTCCCACCTCCCCTTGCGTGCTCGAATCTCCTTGTCCACGAAGAAGAACCGATCCAGCTCGCTCAGCGCGGGCACGGCCAGTTCTTGGGGCAAGAACGGCTTGAGATACCCGGCGATGGCCGCCGCGTGGGTCTCACTCAGTCGGGGCACATACGTATCCAACCCGCGAATCTCCAAGTCACGCTCGACCGCGCGGCCCGCCACATTGCAGCACGCCATCAAGGGCTTGAGAATGATCGGTTCGGTTTGGATCGCCATCGCGAGATCCATCACAGTCATGGCCGAGAAGTTGATGACCTCGATCTCGCGGACTTCGACAAACTTGGTGAACGCCCGAATCAGCGATGCCCGCACCTTGACCGCCCGCGCATCGGCGTCGGTCTTCACCCATCCCATGTAGTCGGCGTGCGAGTCGTATCCTTCGGGCATCGGGCACTCCCAGTTGTTGAGGGGGAGTGTAACCGATGGCGGGGGTTTCGCCGGCAGGTTCCTGGGGCACCCAACGACGCGACGGGGGGTGCCGACGGGGCGGGTGGTGCAGGGAGTGCAAGCCGGCGCCTTGCGGCGCGGGCGCTCGGCAACGAGTACGATTGCGTGGGTGGGTTACGACCTGCACATCACGCGGCGCGCGGAGTGGTCCGACCCTGGGTCCGGCCCGCCGATCACGCGTGGGGAGTTCGAGCGCGTCGTGCTGGGCGACGCCCGCTTTCGGCGCGACGATGGGCTCGGCCCGGATTACGCGGTGCTCGTCAAGAAGTCGCGCGGGACCGACGACTCACCCTGGCTGTGCTGGCAGGACGGCCAGATCCTGACCAAGAGCCCGCCGCGGTCGTTCATCCGGCTCGCGGTCGAGATCGCCGGCAAACTCAACGCCCGCGTCGTCGGCGATGATGACGAGGGGTACGGTGCGGACGGTCGGGTTGTGGGTGACAAAGAAGAAGACGAAGAACACGATCCGAGCGGCTCGCACAGTGACGGCGACGATGCCGGGCTTGTCGAGTCCGACGCGGACATGCGGAAGCGGCGCCGGCGCGAGGGCGTCACGCTCCTGCTCCAATGGACGGGGGTCGCCGCGTTCTGCGCGCTGGCCGTCCCACTTTTCGGAAGGCAACTGGGCTGGTGGTGAGCGAGGTCGGGCTGCGCCACGCAGGATCACGCCGCCACGGTCGCCGCGCACACTCCGGCCACGACCCATTTCGCCCCACCTCCCAACGTGTTGATGCATCGGGCCATGGAGACGGCGGTGCGCGATGTTCGCCCACAGGTCGTCACAGGTTGTGGGGCGGTCGGGTGCGATGGGCCGGTGCGCACCCATCCCGTTGGCGATGATCCAGTCCGGGTTGTACTTGCTCGAGCGCGGAAAGCGTTCGCAGAGCAGGCGTTGATCGGTCGTCATGAGGGCTCCCTTGCTCCTCGGCTGGTTTTCAAATCGGGCCGAATCGTAGAGCCAGGTTGCCGCGCAAGGGCGGGGAACTCGCCCGACCGCCGCGGGCTGGTTGTGTCGCTTCAAGGGCCCGTGGCCCCAAGCTCCACGCGCGACAAGCTACCTGGCGGGCGCGAGGACTCGACTCTACCCATCCCAGCCCGGCAGCTGGCTGGCGGACTTCACCCAGTCAACAAGCTGCGACTCTCCGACGGCCCCGCCGAGGTCGTTCTCGTGAAGATCGAGGTATCTCGTCTCGCCCGACTTGAGCGTGCCCGTGAGGCCTGGGCTGAGCGATGCACCCTTGAAGAACGCGACCTTCACGTACTTGGTGAAGCAATGAAAGCTGAGGAACCAGCCCTTGCCATCGACGCCGTAGAACGGGGAGTTCCACCTCACCGCCTTGCGCACGCCGGGAACCGCTTGAGTGATGAGCGTGTCGAGGCGGCGTCCGAGGTCGCGTTTCCAACCCGGCATGGCCGCGATGTACGCCTGCACGGGGGCGTCACCGTCGGCCTTGGCGATCTGCGGGTTGCCGCCCGAAAGGAGCGCGGGGCCGTCGGCGGTGCGGCCGCCTGCGGCCCGTCGCTGGCGTGCCGGGCGGGTGGAGTTCGGCGGCTTGCGCGATCGGCGCGCCTTTTTCGCGACCTTCTTGGCCATGGTGTCATGGTACTGGAACCTGGCCGCGCAAACAGGACAGGAACGAGGCGCCGGCCGCGCGGCGATGGTCCCTACCCTCAATCACGATGAACCTGCTCGACCATCACCGGCGGATGCTGGCGTTTGAGGTGGAGGCGAACCGGCGCGTGGCGGCCTCGCTGCGGAGCGTGCCGGGCGAGCGGCAGGCGGCCCCGGAGTTCGGCCGGGCCCGGGGGATCATGGCCCACAACCAGATGGCGCGCCGGATCTGGCTGTCGCGGCTGGGGGCGGTCGCCCGCCCCGACTGGGTGATGTTCCCTGATTGGCCGCTGGAGCGGCTGGAGGCGGAGACGGCGGAACTCGACCGCCTGTGGGCGGGGTATCTGGAAACGCTGCGCGAGAGCGACCTGGCGAGAGAGACCCACTACTCGAGCACCGAGGGCGTTGAGTACAGCTCGACCATCGGCGACATCCTGACGCATGTGCACAACCACTCTTCGTACCATCGCGGGCAGGTGGCGATGCTGGTGACGGTGTGCGGCGGGGAGCGGGCGGCGACGGACTACATCGGGGTTACGCGGCGCAAACGCACCTAGGCGAACCCCGGGAAGAGGACCACCATGGGTGTGATGCCGCAGCGTCCATGTCGCTTGAAGGATGGTCGCGAGACCGTGCTGCGGAGCGTCCTGGAGATTGACGCCGAGGCGACGCTCGCGCTCAGGGTGCGGCTCTCGCACAGCTGCCCGTACATCGCGACGGCGCCGGGCGAGGTGACTGACACCCCGGCTGATCAGGCTCGACGGATCCGCGAGTTCCTGGAGCGGCCGACCGAACTGCTCATCGTCGCGGAAGCTGAGGGGCGGTGCATCGGCGCCGGGAGCCTGCACTCGCCGCGCCGGCCCAAGCTCAATCACTGCGTCGACCTGGGGATCGCGCTCGACGAGGGGTGGCGCGGCCAGGGCCTCGGGCGGGCGATGATGTCGGCGATGCTCGACT
>CAZSZO010000003.1:0-156272 GCA_964611125.1 uncultured Phycisphaeraceae bacterium
GTCGCCGATTCTCCCACGTGCGGTCTTCCGCTTTGACAAGGCGCGCAAACACCTCGTGAACAAGCTCGGTCGGTGCGATCGTCTGACCGGCCGGCGCCGACGCCAGCCGGTGTGTCGCCAGTCGTCGAAGGTCCTCGTACACTAACGAAAACCTCGACCCCGTCCAATCGTTTCGACAGAATTCGGTACCCGCGACCTCGGGGCTTGACGAATCCGGCGATTTGGGGATTGAGTCATCCACGAGAGCAGGCGGTCCGAAGGTCGCGTGCGTTGTGAGCGGGCGGCCACTGCGCATGCCCAGCGGCACGCATTGTAGCGGACCTGGAACGCGTTCCTGATCTGTTCTGTCTTCGATGACCACCGGAAGATGTAGTCTTGTCTCGTGCCTCGCAATGGCTCGGCTTTAGAAGTCGTGCTCCCGGCCTCGTCATCCCCGTTGTCGCGGCGAGTTGAAGCCGGACTTCGTCTGGGTGGCTCGGGGTTGCGATCGCATGCGTGAGAGCTCCAGCTGGGTGTTCCTACCTGCACGGTCGGCGTTCTCATCCCAGGATCATGGTGGCGACGACGATTGCTTTACCGGTTTGGATCCGCGGGCCACACGCATCCGTCACGGATCCATCGGGCGATCGCTTCGATCTGCTCGTCGGGTAGTTTCGCACCTCGCTTGGGCATCTTGAGCACAGGGTGGGTGCGAGCCACAGACAGGTAGAGCACGCTCTCTTCGGGCTTGCCGTGGACAACTACAGGCCCGCCTTGCCCACCTTTCAACAAACCTTCGCGGCTCGTGAGGTCGAGCCCGCCTGCTGGGTCCCCATCGGCCGACGTGTGGCACCAAACGCAGCTCTTGGCCAGTACCGGCTCGACGCGCTCAAAAAAGTGGCGATCGCGCTGATCGGAGAGCGTCTTCGCGGACTGGTCTTCCGCGCGGCGGCGCTGGTGTTCGGTGTCTGCTGCCTTCGGCAGGTGGACATGCACGAATGTGCCCCCAAGATGGCCGGTGAGCCCGACGAGGCCGGCGCACGCGAGCGAGAGCCCGAGGACCGCCCAGCGGGCCGCACGGGCGGCCGCGCCGTGGCGCAGGAATGCGCCAGCCGAGGCGACGGCCGCGATCCCCGCGAGCACCCAAACCCATTCCCCGAGGGACGCGTGGTCTACCAGTGTCTGTCGGGAATCTCCTGTGAGGGTCCCGAACCGTGGGATCGTCTGCTCGCCCGCCCGTGCCGCGAGCAGCGCGGTGACCGCCACCGCGCTGTACGTGATCAGCAGCACCCAGCGGAGCGTGGCCCGGTGACGCTCGAACATGACGAGACCGATGGCGGCAATTGGGGCGATGGTCGCCAGCCCGATCGGAATATGGACGATCGCAACATGTCGGAGGCGCGGATCGGTCGCGGTCTGCAGGAGTTCGTTGAGTAGATCCATATCAATCGCCAGCGACGATCAGGGGCTCTTCTTCTCGGGTGCTGCATCCGGGGCCGGTTTATCGATCTCCTCGTGACCGGTGTAGATCGATTCCAAGTACTTCTTGATTTGGCCGTCGGTCTCATTCAGGACCGGATAGCCGTGCTTGTAAATCCAGTCGGTCTTCTCGGCGGGGACGTGACAGCCCAGGCAGTCAACTTTGTAATCCGTGGATGTGTTCGTTTTCGGGTCGTCTGCCAGGTACAGGCCCCAACCCCAGCCGCGTCCCCAGATCGGATTGCCCTTGAATGTCTTCTTCGTGTCCTTAACCATGACGAACCAGAGCTGGATCGGTCCGTCCCAGCTGCCTTGGCCCGTGGTGAGTTTGCCGGCCCGCGTCGAGCGCACTTCCTTGACGATCGTCGCGCCGTGAGACCACTTACCGGTCTTGCGAAACTCAGCGACCGCCTCCGGCTCGGCATAGACCTGGTGCGAAGAGAGCTCACCGTTCTTGCCGTCGGCGACTTGCCACGTTCCCAGGTGGGTCCACGAGCGGTAATCCTCGGGCAGGCGGATCGAGCCGTCTGGGGAGACGAACTTGCTGGGCGATACGGGCACAGGCACATTCGCTGGTGGCTGATCACCGACTTGGCCCTTGGCAAAGACGACGGCGAGGAGACCCGCTCCGAGAAGCGCGCAGGACGCGAGGACGATGTGCGATTTCATGGGTGTCTTTCTGCGTGGCGGGTTGCCATCAATATCCGGTCATGCCCTGCGGAGAGGTGTACGGGATAGCGGAGCGTTGGATTTCGGTGAGGCTCGCATCTGGGTTGACGCGGTACGCGACGAGCACCGAGGCGTTGGGGTAGATCTGGTAGAAGGTCTTGTCGTCAGGGGACAGCCAACTGTCGTTCGGGCCGCTGCTGACAAGGTTGTTGACGGAACGGAACTTGCCGTCGCCGGGAACCGGCGGACAGGCCGGATCCTTGGCCACGGACAGCTTGCCATCGCGCAGCAGGTAGCTCGACGCGTTGTTAAAGCCGAAGTTGGTCGCAAACACCATGCGGTTGTCGGAGCTGAGCACGAGCCAGCACAGTTCGGATGGTGGGCCGGCGCTGGCGTCGATCTGCACGACAGGATCGTGGCGGACCTTGCCGCTCAGGTCGATCCGGCCAACGCTCACACCGTCGGATACGGCGTGCCCGTTGAGGAATGTGTCGGTGCTGCCGTGGAGGAACTGGATGAAGAATGGCCCGGCACCGCCGGCGTCCTGGAACATCGGGTCACCCAGCGAACCATCGGGTTGGACCGGGAACACGACCAAGCCGTCCTTGTCGGTGGTGTTCGTGACGGCGAGTTTAGGGGAGCCGTCGGGGTTGGCCGCGGGGTGCGCGTCGAAGAGAACATCGACCATCAGGAACCGGGCATCCGGAGTCAGCACGGCCTGGGTGGGCACGCGTCCGACCTTGGTGGGTGTATCGACCGTGCGCTTCTGGGGGCGGAGCGAGAGCTTGCCGTCCTTGAAGTCGAAGACGCGGATGTGGTTGGGGCCGAAGGCGTGAAGAACGTAGAGAGCGCCATGCTTCTCCGAGAACGCCAGCGACTTGGCGGTCCCGGAACGTCCAGTCACGGTCTCGCCGGTGGATTCGTGCGAAGTGCGGGTCAGATGGCCGTCGGTTCCGAGGCGAAATGCCGAAACTGAGTTGTCGCCACCGTTGGCGGCGAACAGCCACTTGCGATCGGACGAGCGAATCACCGACCCGGCCGCCTCGAAGGCATTGGGGCCGGGGTCCTGGCCGGTCAACGGCTTGAAGGTGCCCGAGCCCTTGCCGCCGGTGGGGTGTTTGCCGATGAGCATCAGTCGCCCGTCCGACGCTCGCCCATAATGGAACACCTCGTTCTGGTCGGCGTCATTGGACTGGATGTACAAACTGCCAATGAAGTCGGCTGCTTGGACACTTGGCGTGAGCACCAAGAGCAACCCGACAACGAGCGACTTGAGCGAGTGCATGCGAAGTCTCTCTGTTGCTTTGGGATTGTGAATGCGACCCGGACGCGAGACGCACGCGGGTCGCTGTGAAAGGGCGGTCGTGTTCACTTGCCGCCCTTGGCCGCGCGAAGGGGGGGGTAGTACTGCGAGAAGACCATGTCTGTGCCCGCGTTCTGCACATGACACTGGGCGCAGCTGGAGAACTGGGCGGCAGCAGCTTCCTTGGCGAGCGGGTACTTGTGCCCGAAACTGAAGTACGCCCAACCCTTGGCTTCGGCGGGGAAGCGTTTCGTGTCCTTGATCGACGTCTCCAGGCCGATGAACTCGCCCTGGAAGTAGCCGTTGCCACTGGTCGCCTTCTTGGCGCCAACGCTGGTCAGTTCCTTCACCATGAACGTCCCGTCGGGGAACTGGCCGGTCTTCTTCCACTCCTTCCAGGCGGTGGGGTTGATGTACACGTTGTGGAACTCGGGGAACGGGGCCTCGCCATCGTTGAGGTCGTTTGGGGTGATGGGCGTGCCGATGTAAATCCACTCGCGGTACACGTCCGCGGTGGGGGCGATGAGCTTCCCGTCGGCGGTGTACTTGGGCTTTTCGCTGTCCGGGGTTCCGGCCATCGCCGCCTGCTTCGCCGCGGCGGGCTCGGCGGCCGACGTTGAACCCGCGACCCCCGCCAGAATCGCCCCGGCGGCGCAAACCCCGACCCCGCACAGAGCAATGAACATATTTCTCGATCGCATGTGAGACTCCAAGTCAACGGGACCAAGGCGCCCGCACGACGGGCGACAGGGTGCACGCTTTGGCACGGGGAGCCGCGCCTTCTGAGCAGATCACGCTCAATATCAGACCCAGGGGACAAATTTCGGGGCGGTCGTGGGATTCGGAAATCCCGCCTGATGCCGAGTCCACGATGATCGTCCCAATGCGCCCATCCGCAAGCCTCTGAGACCGGTGGCTACAGCGCAATAACAAACCACTGACCGAAGTCTCGCGTCAACCAACTATTTGCCGTACAGCCTGATCGATCGGGGTCAAGAGTCGGTTCGTCAGGGTTGTGGAAACGGAGTTCTAGCAGGCCGTTGAACAAAGCCCGCGCGATACGGCCTGCGTGTCACCGGAGGATTTGGGGGGAAAGCGGCGGGGCGCCGGGAGGCGGGTTGGGGCTTTACGCCGCCAGCAGGTTCCTCATCCGCACAAGGTGGTACGCCGCGGCTGACCTTGCCCACGAATGGTGGACACACGGATGTGATCACCTTCGGCTTGCGTCGAACTGTTCGGGGCTGACGTAGCCGAGGGTGCTGTGCAGACGCTGGCGATTGTAGAAGACCTCGATGTAGTCGAAGATCGCTCGCTTCGCTTCGTCGCGGGTGGCGAATCGGCGGTGGTGGGTCAGCTCGGTCTTGAGCTTGCCCCAGAAGGACTCCTGCACGGCGTTGTCGTAGCAGTTGCCGCGGCGGCTCATGCTGGCGGCTATGCCGTGCCGCTCGAGCAGGCGCTGGAACTCGCCGCAGGCGTACTGCACGCCGCGGTCGGAGTGGTGGATGAGGCCCCGCGTCGGTCGGCGACGCTCGACGGCCATCTCCATCGCCCGGCACGCCAGCGACGCGTGCAGGTTCGAGCCCATGCTCCAGCCCACGATCCTGCGGCTGGCCAGGTCCATCACGCCCGCCAGATACAAGAACCCCTCGCCGGTGGGGATGTACGTGATGTCCGCGGCCCACACGCGGTCGAGCTCCTGGACCTCGAACCGACGCTGCACCCGGTCGGGCGCGATCGGGTGCGGGTGGCCGGAGTCGGTAGTCATCACGCGGAAGCGTCGGTGCGATCGGGCCTTGATTCCCAGGCTCTTCATGACCTTCGCCACCGTGTTGCGGCAGACCGACCGGCCGTCGTCGAGCAGCGCCCTGTGCACACGCGGGCTGCCGTAGACCTGCCGGCTCTGGGCGTGCACGCGGGCGACCTCCTCGGCCAGCTCGCGCCGTCGGCGTGTGCGCGGGCTGTCGTGCCCGGCGCGCGCGGCGTAATAGCCGCTGGTGCTCACGCCGAGCGTCTCGCAGAGCACGCGCACGGGGTGGCGGTCCTGGTGCTCGCTGATGAAGGCGACGATCACGGCCTGCCTCCTTCGCCGGTCGTCTCCCTCGCGAAGAAGGCCGCGGCTTTTTTTAGGATCTCACGCTCCATCCGCAGCCGCGCGTTCTCGGCTTCGAGCTCGCGGATGCGCTTGGCCGGGTCGAGGGCCACCAGCGCCTCGGGCGGCGTAACTCCCCCAGCCCGCGTCAGGCGCACCCAGTGCCGCAGCGTCGATTGGTCGATCCCCAGGTCGTCGGCGACCTCGCGGAACGACCGTCCGCCCTGGATCACCTGCCGCGCCGCCTGATCCTTGAACTCCGCCGTGTAGTCCTTCTGCCCATCGTGAACCTCGCTTCCTGACGGCTCTTGTAGCCGCCTGGGCGTGTGTCCACCATTCGTGGGCAAGGTCATCGCGCGCCGGAAGCCTCGGGAAGGTCCGCAGCGACCTGATCGACTTGGTCGGGTTCATGAGCAACATGGACCCGGAGCACGTCGAGGCCTTCCTGGCCGACGCTGCGTGACCCCACGCGGCGTCGCGGGGAACCGCGACGGCCACGCTTCCCCGCCGCGACGTGCGGCGGGATACTGCTGGGTGTGCTCGAGTGTACCTTGTTTTCTGCGGTGATTGTGGGTGGTACACTCGGCTTGCTGCGCAGAGATCAACAAGCCGTATACTCGTCCTCGTATCGCGACGACTTCTTCTCGCCGTCACCCCAGTTGACCACTGGAGCGAGGTCAGCCAGCTGCGGGGTTCTGCTTTCGGAGGTGTCTGAAATGTCCACCCGGAGTTTCACCCCCGACGATCCGGCTCTACCGGCCAACTACCCGGGCTTCGTGTTCCGCATGCTCCGCGACAAGGGTTACCCCCCAAGCGAACTGCTTGCTGAAACGGGGCTCGATGAGACCCACCTGCAAGATCCTGACTTCCGATGCGGTTTTCGGCCGCTTCGTCAGCTCATTTTGAATGCTATTGAGTATTCCAGAGATCCTCTTCTTGGAGTCACCCTGGCACTGCAATTTCAACCCACCTACATTGGGCTCCCTGCATACACCGCTATGAATGCGCAACGCTTTGCAGACGGATTGCATGTTTTGGAGCGCTTTCTTGCCCTCAACTTTCCGGCATTTGAGCTGAAGCTGCTGGACAAGCACTCAGGCCTCAAAGCTGGCGAAGCAGCCATTCGAATTCGATCGCGATTCCCACTCAACGGCATCGAGTGTTTCGCGTTCAGCAGCGCTCACATCGCTATCAACAGTCTGCTGAAGGCAATGCTGAGGACGGATCACGTTGCAACCCGTGCCGAGATAACAGTCTGCCGTCCAGAACGCTGGCACGCGGTCAAAGCTAGAATCGGCTTTCCATTTCGCTTTGACGCTGATGACAACTGCCTCTTCTTTCCCGATGTTCTGCTGAACTGCCAGCTTCCCGGCAGTGATCCTATCAACCATGCACGGCTCGTGGCACTATGCGAACGGTGCGAGAGGCAGACGGCGTTCGCGACGACGCCTGTCACTCAGATCATTGCTCTTTTCGAGAGCTCGCCATCACTGAATGTATCGCTCCCAGGAACCGCCGCCGCGTTGCGATACTCCGAGCGCGGTTTACGTCGACAGCTGGAGCGGTCTGGCACCTCGTATCGCCAGTTGACGGATGAGATCCGAGAGCGACGTGCACGCGATCTCTTGGCCCGCAGCATGCAGCCGATCAAAGCCATTGCGAGCGAGGTCGGCTTCAAGTCGCCCTCGAACTTTGCCCGGAGTTTCAAGCGCTGGACGGGCCTGACGCCGAACGAGTTCCGGAAAAAGGCCCGCGCCGTCACCCGCGACGAGGATGGCTGAAAATGAATGGCCCTTGGCCGTAGATGATCCGAGTTTGCCGTCGACGGATGCGGCCTCACGTTCTACTGTGCTGCCACACATCTCGCCGAGGAACTCATGCCACGCACCTCGCACAGTGATATCCCAGCTAGCCCCGCACGCTCGTGGTGCGCAACGCTTCTGTGCACCATTGCAATGTGTGGCTTTACGGCCATCCCCTCGTTAGCACAGAACACACGCCCGAACATTCTTCTGGTGCTGTTCGACGATGTCGGCTTCACCGGCTTCGGGGCCTATGGCAGTGATACTCGCACCCCAGCCATCGACGCGCTATCGCGGTCAGGCACTATCTTTTCTCGCTATTACACGTCGCCCTTCTGCGCACCGAGTCGCGCCATGCTGCTAACTGGCATGGACAATCACCAGACGGGTATGGGCACGCTGGTTGAAACCGTTACGCCGAAGCAGCGTGCGTCGCCCGGTTATTCCATGGTCTGGGCCGCGGATCAGGCGACGCTTGCGACGATCTTGTCCAAAGCCGGATACCAGACCTATGTGACCGGGAAATGGGGCATAGGCGCGAAGGGAAAGAACCTGCCCAACCGCTTCGGCTTTGACAGATCCTATGTGATGGATTCCACAGGTGGCAGCAACTATGACCATCGCCACTACCTGCCCGGCTACCCGGAGGTGCCTTGGTACGAGGACGGCAAGCCTGTCCGGCTGCCTGACGATTTCTATTCCTCCCGCAATCTCGTGGATCAGATGATCCGCTACATTGACGAAGGTGACTCGAGTAAGCCCTTCTTCGCGTTTCTTTCGCTTCAGGCCGCGCACATGCCTGTCCAAGCCCCCGCCGAGTTCGTCGACCGTTATGACCGGGTGTTCGATGCCGGCTGGGATGTGAAGCGAGAAGAACGCCTGAAGCGTGTCATCGCCCTGGGGCTCGTGCCCGAGACGACGACCTTGGCCCCGGTGCACCGGGATCACCGGGCGTGGGATGAACTCTCGGCCGAAGAGAAAGCAGAGGCCAAGCGAGCGATTCAGGTCCATGCCGGCATGATCGAGGCCGCCGATCTCCATGTTGGGCGTCTGCTGGCTCATCTCGCCGCGGCCGGAAATCTGGACAACACGATCGTGATTGTCACATCGGACAACGGGCCGGAACCGGGCGTCACGGCGCTGAAGAACCCGGCGTTGGACTCGCTGCTGAACGGGATCCGTCGCTCCGAGGGGTTCGACACCTCGCTCGAGAACATGGGCAAGCCCGGCAGTCTGACGGCGATAGGACCCGAATGGGCCTCGGTCGAGGCGTCGCCATTCAACCTGTATAAGTTCTATTCCAGCGAAGGCGGACTCCGCGTGCCGCTGGTGATCAAGGGGCCCGGCATTCCAGCGAACGTGATCAGGCACGCCCCGGTGCACGTGTCCGACCTGATGCCGACCCTGCTCGACGCAGCCGGTGTGGACTATGACGCTGACACGCTTTACGGCAAGACCATCCTGCCGGTGCTTGCCGGCAAGACGAGCGAGACACGCGGTGCCGACGAAAGCTTCGGTGGAGAGGTGAGCGGCAACGCCTCGCTCTATCGCGGCAACTGGAAGCTCGTGCGCACGGCACTGCCGCGCGGCGATTTTACCTGGCGGCTCTTCGATCTCTCGGTCGATCCCGGCGAGACAACGGACTTGGCCAGCGCAAACCCCGCGATCTTCGCAGACATGCTCGCGAAGTACCAGTCCTATGCAGCGACTGTTGGCGTGGTCGAGCTCGGACGTGATGAGTTTGCCGAGAAGCAGCTTTTCTCGAACCTGCTGGAGAAGACGATCCACAAGTACTGGCCTTATCTCGCCGTTGCGATGCTGACGCTGCTCATCGGCTTATATGCCGCTTTCCGCCTCATTCGGAGGAAGTTCCGGCGCTCAGCCGCCGCAGCGAACCAAACCAGCCCTCTCCCCGGTTGAAGGGCACGCTCCCTAAACCCTGAACTCGGAAACCTGTCATGATCTGGCTTGTAGCGATTCCTATTGTTCTGGCCCTTCTGGCCATTCTCACATATCTTTGTTTTCCCGCGGTTCTGCGCCTCTTGGGCATTCACCGCCATTACACGATTCCCGAGTTCGACTTGAAGGATCGGCGGGCGCTCGTGATCTGCACCAACCACGACCGGCTGGACCCCACAGGAAAACCCACTGGTGCCTTCGGGTCCGAGTTCACAGTGCCGTACTACGCCTTCGTCAATGCGGGCATGGAGGTAGACATGGCCTCGCCCAAGGGCGGCGTCATCCCGATCCAGCCTTGGTCATGGTCCTGGCCGCTTGCGTGCCACGAGGACAAACGATTCATGTCCGACAAGAAGGCAATGCACGATCTCAGACACTCGAAAGCGATCGCCGAGATCGATCCCGAACATTATGACGTGATCTTTATGGCCGGTGGCTGGGGGGCGGCCTATGACCTGATGCAGAGCGGAGACCTGGCCGACTTCATCACGCGGGCAAACGCCGCGGGCAAGATCCTCGGCTCGGTTTGTCACGGCGCTTTGGGCCTGTGCGGCGCGAAGGGGATCGATGGCGAACCGCTGGTCAAGGGCCGCCGCGTGACCGGCGTGACCAACAGACAGATCAACACCTTCGGCATCGCGGTAACCCCGAAGCATCCCGAGGAGGAGTTGCGGAAACTGGGTGCAATCTACGAGTGCCAGCACGCATTCCGTGACCCTTTCGCGACGCACACAACGATCGACGGGAATCTGATCACTGGCCAGAATCAGAACAGCGGCTACGAGACCGCGCACCGCATCTTGGAGAAGCTGGCCACGCAGCGCAAGGTCTGATCGCGCGTGGCGGGCTCATCGCGGCACGAGCGGATTGGGAGACGACTGGACTATGGATCGGAAACTATTTGCTCTAGAGATGAGCGGGCTCGCCGTTGTTCTCGTGCTCCTCAACATCTCCGGATGCAGGGAGAGCGGCGCGCCCGGTGCCCCCGCTCGTGGCGCAGATATGGTGTTTATCCAAGGTGGGTCGTTTCTGATGGGTAGCGAGGACGGCTATCCCGAAGAACGACCGGTCCGCGAGGTCACCGTCTCGTCATTTCGCATCGATCGTACCGAGGTCACCAACCGCCAGTTCGCCGCGTTCGTCGCCGCCACGGGCTACGTGACGCTCGCGGAGCGAGCGCCCGACCCGAATGACTACCCCAAAGCCGACCCGGCGCTGCTCGTGCCCGGCTCCGCGGTCTTCATCCCACCCGTTGGAGATGACTCATCGCCCGAACTGTCTTGGTGGCGGTACATGCCCGGGGCAAGCTGGAAGCACCCCGAAGGCCCCGGCAGCACCATCCACAGTCGCATGGATCACCCCGTGGTACATATCGCCGTTGAGGATGCGCAGGCCTTCGCGAAGTGGGCGGGCAAGCGTCTGCCAACTGAGGCCGAGTGGGAGTACGCCGCCCGCGGCGGGCTGGTCGGCAAGACTTACGCCTGGGGCGATGAGTTCACGCCGGGCGGCAAGCAAATGGCAAACACCTGGCAAGGCGCGTTCCCGCGCGGGAACACCGCCGACGATGGCTTCACGGGCACGGCACCTGTCGGCCAGTTCCCACCCAACGGCTTCGGGCTGTTCGACATGGCCGGGAATGTGTGGGAGTGGACAACAACCCAAGCCCTCCCTGCCCAAACCGGTGAGCGAATCACCAAAGGCGGTTCGTTCCTGTGCGCCCCGAACTACTGCAGCCGCTACCGCCCCGCGGCCAGGTCGCCAGTCACTGCAGACACGAGCACGAGCCACGTGGGGTTCCGGTGCGTACAACTGGACTCGTCTCCGCCGTAGCTCCCGCGGCACCTATTCCGGCGCCCCAAATACCTCAGGGTCTACCTGCCCGCATTATCCCAAGCTTGCCACCTTTCGATCAGTCTGCGGCCACCAACGCTCTAAACCCGAACGCCCGCCAACATAGTTCTCTTGGTGTTCTGTCATCCCGACTTGTTTGAGAGTAAAGCGCTGCGATAAGCACAAGCGGCCGTGATCGACTATGCCTCACGATGCGGTTGCTCACGGCCTCACTACTCTCCATCAACACAGGGAGCGCCGAGCAAGTCCAAGGTTTGACGCCTGAGCGTCGAGGATCGATTCATGAGAACTTCGAGCACAGCATCAGCCATCCGCGACATGTGGCTCATCGCCAGCCTAGCGAGCGTTCCCCTGTGTCTCGCGGGCTGCCACACAGGATTGCGAGAGTGGCAACCCCTTCCTGTTGAAACGACAGACTTGGACATCGAGCCTCCCCGGAGCCTCGGAGACAGCGACAACTACGAGCACCTCTACCTGGACACGATGGACACACCGCTGCGTGTCAGCATGGATGCGGGCCTTCTGATGGATCCGAGGGACGATCCGAATCCCCGTACCGAGGCGCCTGTGAGCCCGATCGTGCCGCGATGATCGCCATGACAAGGCGGCGGGCGCACGCACTGCTGAGTCTCTCCCGGTTTCTGCTGTCGGACCTGAAGCTGTTCCTGGTTCGTAGGAGCGCAGGGTCTCCGCGTATCATGCACGCCTACAACCGGTGCTGAGTCCTCGTTGGTTGACAGGTCCCGCCTTTCGTTCAGGAGTCTGTCCGCAATGTTCAAGTTCGTCTATGACCTCCCCACGTGGCTTTTCTGCTCGATCATCATCGGCACCTGGGTCACTTCGGGCGTCGTCGGCCTGCTCATCACCCGCCCCATCGTCGCTCGCGTCGTGGCCAAGCGCGGCCCCGCCAACGACTTGGTGAGCTATTTCCTCTCCGCCTGCGGCGTGTTCTACGGCATCACGCTGGGTCTCATCGCCGTCGGCGCGTGGCAGCAGTTCAACGACGTCGGCTCCCGCGTCAGCAACGAGGCGAGTTCCCTCGCCGCGCTGTACCGCAACGTGTCTGCGTATCCGCAGCCAGCCCGCGAGGGGCTCACCGCCGACCTCAAGGAGTACACCCGCTACGTCATCCAGGAGGCCTGGCCCCTCCATCGTCGCGGCGAGATCCCCAAAGGCGTTACCGAGCGGGTCGATACCTTTCAGGCCAGGCTCTACGCCTTCGAGCCGACGACGCCGGGCCAGGAGATCCTGCACGCCGAAGCCGTCGCCGAGTTCAACAACCTTCTCCGGCTCCGCCAACAGCGGCTGGAATCGGTCACGAGCAGCCTCACATCGACGCTTTGGGTGGTCGTCCGTGTGGGCGCGATCATCACCATCGTGATCAGTTGGCTCTTCAAGGTCGAGAACCTCCGCCTGCACGTGGCGCTGGTCTCGCTCATGGCCGCGACCATGGGCCTGCTCATCTTCCTGACCGCCGCGATGGACAACCCGTTCCGCGGCGAAGTCAGCATCGGACCCGACGCCTTCCGGTTGGTCTACGACCAGTTGATGGAGTAGGCTCTGTCTGACGGATGGTTTGTACGGCGCAAGTTCGGTTGCGCGAACCTGAGATCGGTGTCACACTATGGCTTCCGGCAAGGAGGCCCGAGATGGGACGAGGCGACACGAGCGATGCGCAGTGGAAGCTGATCGAGCCCCTGCTGCCCAGGCAGAAGCGTGGCGGCAAGTGGAACGACCACCGGTTGATGTTGGACGGCATCCTGTGGGTGCTGCGCACTGGCGCCCCGTGGCGCGACCTGCCCGAGCGGTACGGCAAGTGGGCGAGCGTCTACCACCGCTTCAACCGCTGGAAGAAAGACGGGACCATCGACAGGATCCTCAAGGCCCTGCGTATCCGGCTGGACAAGGACGGGTACATCGACTGGGACCTGTGGTGCGTGGACGGCAGCAGCGTGCGTGCGTCGCGTGCCGCGGCGGGGGCTTCAAAAAAAGCGAAGGAGAGCCCAGCGACCACGCGTTGGGTCGCTCGCGAGGCGGGTGGGGATCAAAGTTCCACCTGGTCGTTGACGCTCACGCCATTCCCCTCGCGAGCGTCGCGCACACGACTCTCCCCTCCCCCTCGCCCGCCGAGCGTGCTGTCCGAGAGGCCTCAACCTTCCTCTCCGGCCGAGACGCCGCCGGCCGCGTGGCCGACTTCCACAGCCTTCGGCACAGCTTCATCTCCAACCTGGTCAACGGCGGCGTCCACCCCAAGACCGTGCAGTCCCTCGCCCGGCACTCCACCATCACGTTGACGATGGACCGCTACGCCCACGCCCTCCGCGGCGCCGAGGCCGCGGCCCTCACCGCCCTTCCCAACCTCAGCGCCCCGACCCCGCCGGCCGAGGGTCAGAACCGCGCCGGCTGATGGGCGGCGCACCCACCTTCGCTCCACCACCCCCCCACGTCCCAACATCACCTTCGCATCGCGCTTGGCGTTGCGCTTGGCGTTTTGGGGCGGACTCTGGTGGACTCTCCTGGACCCTGGTGGACTCTCAGCCCTCTCCACCCCAAAACGAACATTGGCGGCCTCCCACGTGGGAAACCGCCAAATCTTCGAGCAATCTGCAAAGGTCGCGGTCGGATTCGAACCGACGAGTGCCTTGCGGCAAACGGATTTGCAATCCGTTGCATTCGTCCACTCTGCCACGCGACCGAGTCGACCGATGGTAGCCCGGGAGGCGCTTGAAGCCAGCGGCCCGACCCCAGCCCCCAACCGCCACCCCCACAGCCCCCCAGCCTCCTCTCGCCCGCCTCCACCCACACACTGAAGCCCCGCCGCAGCCGCACCGGTGCTGCCTGAGCCCCAGTTTGGGCCCCCGCTCACCGCTCTGGCCCACATCCCCCGCCCCGTCAGGTCGACGCGCGGCTACGCCCGCTAACCTCTCGGCTTGGGATGCCGCGCCCCCGCCCGGCCGATGGAGAAGACTCGTGAAGCACCAATCGATCCAACCTCCCGCCGCCGCGGCACAGGCCCGGGCCAATGCCCAGGAAGAAGCCCGGGCCACCTGCCGAGTTCTCGCCCTGGCCGTCGCGCTCGCCGCCGCTCCGTTCGCGGCCGGTGCGGCGCTTGCGGCCCCCTCAACCAGCGCCGCCGCGACGACCCCGGACCCTCAGCCCCCCTCACCCCCCGCCGACGCTGCCGACCAGCCCGGTCTTCCGACCCCGGTCGCGCCCACCCCCGTGACTCCCAACCCCGAGGTTGACCAGATCGTCAAAGACCTCGAACAGGCCGCGACCAGGCGCACGCCCATCGGCCCGACCATCCCACCCTCCACGCGTTCCCCCACGCCCGGCGGCTCGGCGCTCGCCCCCCGACTCCTCCGCGAGGGAACCTTCCTCTCCAACCGCCGCGGGCGTGTCAGCCGCAACGATCGCGGCGAGTCCTTGATCACCTTCGACGCCGACGCCCAGGGTCGCGCCGAGCCGCCGATGATGCTCCACCCGACGCAGAATCTCGCGTCGGCCCAGCGGCTGATCGAACGCTCAGATGTGCCTGTCACGCTGATCGTCAGCGGGCAGGTCTTCGCCTATCACGGCCGCAACTTCCTGCTGCTCTCCCGCCCTGCAGAGGTCGTGCGGGCCGCGACCGCCTCCACCGGCGCCCCCACCAGCGCCTCACCTGGCGCGGCGGCCCCCGGGGCGGGCCCCGCCGGCCCCCAGGCCAAGCCCGCCCGCGTCAGCGAGGCCGAGCGCGTCATGGCCGAGCTCGAGCAAGGCGCCGCTGGCCCCGGTCCGCGGACGGAGACCATCCGTCCCGAGACCGCGCGTGAGGAGCGGATCACCGCCGCGGCGGTCCGCGAAGGCGCCTTCATCGCGTCGCGGCGCGGCCGCATGGTCCGCTCGGCGACGGGCGCCTGGACCTTCGCGTTCGACACCGACCCCGAGTCCAAAGGCGACCTGCCCATGACCCTGCTGCCGTGCGTCAACCTCATGGCGATGGAGGAGATGGCCCAGCGCAGCGGCGAGGCGCTCTCGCTCACCGTCAGCGGTCAGGTGCTCTCCCAGAACGGCCGCACCTATCTCCTGCCCACGATGTACGTGGTGCAGCCCCGCACCGCGAAGTAGCCGCGAATTGGCCAACCGGCCTCGGTCCTCGCCCAGCTCATGGGCCGCCGAAGGCGGGAGCCAACAAAAGCGCCGCGCCGGGAGCTCCCGGCGCGGCGTCTGTGATCACGAGCAAATCAGGCCGCGCTGGTCACGGCCGGCCCGGTTACGGGCAGGCGTTGCCGCTGAAGAACTGCGAGATGTAGTCGGAGAGGTCGTCGGGGTCGACGTTGCCGTCGCCGTTGAAATCAACCAGGCACTGCTGAGAGGTGCGGAACTCGAAGTTGGCGGGGTTGGAGACCTGCGTGCCGAAGGGGTTGACCGCAATGGCGCGCCAGAAATAGCCCGTGTTGGCGCCCAGCGTGCGGGCGGGCAGGGCCGCGGTCGTGCCCGTGACCGACGCCTCATAGGCGTAGGGCGGAGCGAAGCTGGGCTCGTTGTCGACCTGCACGATGTACGACGCGGCGCCGGGCGCGGCGGTCCACTCAAGGGTGGGGCCGAACGACACGTTGACCGCACCGTTGACGGGGAAGGTGAGGTCGAACGCCGCGGGCGCATCGGGCGGGATCGAGGGGCCGCCCGCCGAGGCGCCGCCCAGGAAGGCGATCTGCTCATTGGTCAAGGCGCGATCGGTGAAGAAGTACGAATTGACGTAGAAGGTCGCCTGCTCGCCGTTCTCGTCGGCGAAGGCGAGATACCACTCCGTGCCCGCGTCGAGCACCGAATAGAGCGTGAAGCGGCCATCGATCCCCGACAGGTTGTTCTGCGTGCCGACGAGGACGCCATCGATGTACTTGCGCAGGTCCAGGGCCGTCCCCGCGGCGTTGCGCTTGAAGCTGAAGGCCACGCGGTGCCAGGTGTCGGCCTGCAGGGCCCCCTGGTAGGAGCCCGAGATGCCGATCGAGCCGTCGGAGAAGTCAGCAAACAGGTCGCCGTCGTTGACGTTGGCCTCGTTGCTGTTGTAGAACGAGAGGTACGTGCCGGCGGTGAACGACGACGCGGGGACCAGAATGTCCTGGATGATGGTGTACTCGTTGATGTACACCGCAACGTTGGGCTGGGCGCCCGTGAGCACCTTGAACCCGTTGGCCCCGCTGGCCGACGGGCCCGAGCCCGCCGCGGCGTTGAACAGCAGGATCCCGGCGTCGACGCCGCCGATCAGCGGCAGGCCGAACGACGAGCATGAGCCGAAGCTGGTGTTGGCGTCAACCACGCCGCCCACACCGTCAAAGTACTGTAGCTCGCCCGGGCCGAAGCTGGCGGAGAGGTCATCGGGGGTGTTGAAGTCCCAGCGGGTGTTGGTCACCTGGGCCTGGGCGGCGCCGGCGAGAGCCAGCAGGGCGGCGATGCAGATGCTGCGACGAGTGCTCATGAATGCTCCTCAAAAGCCCGCCCGCGCGCACCGCCAGCGCATACGCCTCCAGCGTTTCGCCAATCCCCACCGGGGACCTCACAGAAGATGCTCGCTACGGGACCTCACACCTTACCCGCGGGACGCGCTGCGAGCCGCCTGGGAATGGTGAAGATGCCGTTGATTTTGCCCGTCGTACCCGCCGAGTCGAGCCCTCGCAAGCGCGGGCCTGCGTCGGCTCATCGCCTGTATGAATACTCGGTGAAGGAAATCCCCCGCAGCGTGGTGGAGCGGATGTTCACCCCCGGGTCATACGTCGTCTCATCACCGATGTAGTTGTGCGAGTTCAGGATCGTGCGGATGTAATCCGGACCGGCCTTCACCCACGTGGCGTGCCCATCGCAGAAGCCGAAGTTGACGCCCGCCTTCCCGTGGTTGTTGGTCTCGTCGGGATAGTTCGACAGCCCCGAATCATCGCCGTCGAGCGTCAGTAGCGTCGCCGACGGCCGATCCACGGATTTAAGCGTCTTGAGGATGTCGGTGGTCGTTGGGTCGGTGGCCCGGTAGTCGGGGTCGCCCCGGCGCAGCCCACGCTGCTGGTTGACCCGTCCGCCGTTCCAACCTCCGAAGATCGGCACACCATCGGGGTAGACGATCGGCCCGTCCATCCACGCCCAGATCTCATAGGAATGACCGAAGCCCCCGGCCCGGGCGTCAAGGGCGTTGTTGCTCAGGTCCAGCAGGATCTCCGGCCGGCCGTACTTCGCCAGCGCCGACGCCTGCGAAATGTACACATCCGGCCGCACCACATGCGTCGTCGACGGGCAGACCCCCGCGTTGGGTGCATTGAAGTAGTCCGGGAACAAGTATCCCAGGCTGTCTTCAGAGGTGTCCAGCTCCGGCAGAAAGGCTCCGGTGCGATGGTCCAGGGCCAGCAGCGAACCGGCCTTGACGATCTGGCCCTGGTTCGAGAGGCACTTGGTGATGCGGGCTGAGTTTCGGGCCGACGACAGCGACGGCAGCAGGATGCTCACCAGCACCGCGATGATGGCGATCACCACCAGCAGCTCCACAAGGGTGAAGCCCCGGCCACGCACCCCCCGGCCACACACCGCCGCCGACGTGCCTTCCTGACCCAGTCGAAGCGCCATGTCGAGACTTTACCGATCACAACCGCGGCGTTCATCTCATCACCCATCTGCACGCGCAGGAATTCACATACCCCTTACGCTCGGCTGATCCCCAGCTTGCTCCGAATCGCCCGGGCGTCGATGGTGAGCTGCGCCCGGCTCTCCGGGCTCAGCCGATCGACGTTCTTCAGGATCATCGCCATCCGCTGGTTCGCCCCCAGCCGCTGGCGATGGCGTATCAGGAAATCCCAGTAGAGCACCGTGAACGGGCACGCCCGCTCCCCCGTTCGAACCGCGGGGTCGAACCGGCAGCCGTCGCAGTAGTTGCTCATCCGCTCGATGTACTTGCCGCTCGCCGCGTAGGGCTTGGTCCCCACCAGCCCGGTGACCCCGGCCGCCTCCCCCACCCTCCCCGACCCCCCCGACCCCCCCTGCGTGGTGGAGTTGGTGGGACGTCGGTCGGCGTGCATCACCATCCCCAGCGCGTTCGGCAGCGTCACCCAGTCCACGCCATCGACGTACATCCCCAGATACCAGTCGCTGACGGCGCGCGGGTGCACGCCGGCGATCAGCGCGAAGTTCCCCGTCACCATCAGCCGCTGAATGTGGTGGCCGTACCCGCTCTCCAGCACCTGACCTACGCAGGCCCGCAGACACGCCATGTCGGTCTCGCCCGTCCAGTAGAACTCGGGAAGCTTCCCGTGCTCCTCCAGCCCGTTGCGGTCGCCATACCCCGGCCCCTCCAGCCAGTACACCCCGCGGATGAACTCACGCCAGCCGATGATCTGACGGATGAACGCCTCGGCGGACTGCAGCGGGACCTTTCCCGCCCGGTACGCTCGCTCCGCCGCGTCGCAGCACTCCCGGGGCGAGATCAGCTTCAAATTCAGCGCCGGCGAAAGCGTCGAATGGTGGAGCACCGGCGCCCCCGCCCACATGGCATCCTCGAACGGCCCGAACAGGGCCAGCCGATGCCGGACAAAGTCATCGAGCGCCTCGAGCGCCTGCCCGCGAGTCACCGGCCAGCCGAAGTCGCGACCAGCACTGCCCGACCCACCAATCCGCCCTGGCAAGCCAGGCAACTTCCCCGCCACCGCAGCCATCACCTCTCGGGTGATCGCATCGGGTTCAAACCGCACCGGCGCCCTCGGCGGGGGCTGCGGGCCCTCACGCCCGAAGGGCAACCGGTTCTCCTTGTCGAAGTTCCATTCGCCCCCCTCCGGCGACCCGCCATCCATCAAATAGCCTGTCGCCCGCCGCTGCTCGCGGTAGAAATACTCCATCGTCAGGCTGCGCCGACCCTCGGCCCACGCCGCGAACCGCTCGGGCGTACTCAAGAAATGCTCATCAGGCAGGATCCGCAGCGGCGCCCCCAGCCGGTCAGCGCACGCCTGGAGCTCCTGCAGCACCCGCCACTCACCGGGGAGGGTGCAGACGATCTCGCCCGGGCTCAGCTCCGCCGCGGCACGCTCCACCTCGCCGGCGAAGGACTGCGTGTTCCCAGGGTCGTCAAGCCGAATATACCGCACCCGCAGGCCCCGCTCACCGAGCCGGGCCGCAAAGTGCCGCATGGCGCTGAGGAACAGCACCGTCCGCTGCACGTGACTCGGAACGTGCGTCGATTCGCTCGCCACCTCCATCATGAGCACCGTGTCCGCGGCGGTCAGCCCGCGCAGCACCGGCGCCGCTTCGTCGAGCTGGTCACCCAGCACCAGCACCAGCCGGCCCGAATCCACCGGCTCGCCGCCGGTGCGAGCAGCCTTAGCAGCCTGGGCCGCCTGGCCCGCTTGACCCACCGGCTTGCCTGCCCGCGTCGATCGTTTCGCGCCCATGCCGGAGCATAGAACGGGAGCCGGCCGCCCCGGCCCCGGCCCTGGCCCCGCGCCCCGCACGCCGAGCGGGCAAACAATCGTCCGCCTGCCCAGAGCCGGCGCTTTGAACAGGCGCGCTCGAACATGCCCCCACTGCCGACCAAAGTCTGCCCCGTCTGCCAGCGCCCGTTCACGTGGCGCAAGAAGTGGGAGCGCGACTGGCCGAACGTGAAGTACTGCTCCAAGCGCTGCGCCCGCCAGGGTGGTCCACTGCCCGCCGGACCGGCCAAGCCCAAGCCGCCGATGCGCTAGCCAGCCCTCCCCCACGCCGGGATTGACGGGCGCCCAGCCCTTGGCGCCCCGAACCTCCCAGACCCGCCCCCGACCTACCTTCGCTCGTGCCCAAGCCAGCCCCCAAACCGGCCGCCGCCGCCCGCCCCGCCCTCCCCCCCATCGCCATCCTGCACGGGCCCCAGCGTTTCCTGCAGCTTCAGCTCACCAGCGACCTCAAGGCCCAGCTCGCCTCGCTGCACGCCGGCGAGATCCCCGTCACGCTCTTTGATGGCGCCACCGCCTCCCCGGCCGACATCCTCGACGAGTGCCGGTCGATGAGCCTGATGCAGACCCACAAGCTCGTGGTCATCGACAACGCCGACACCCTCCTCAAGGGCGGCGAAGACGACGACGCCCCGGCCGCCCCCGGCAAACGCCACGCTGGCGGCAAATCGGCCCGTGAGCTCTTCGAGGCCTACGCACAAAGCCCGGACCCCTCGACCACCCTCGTCCTGCGCGCCGGGGCCTGGCGGCCGGGCCGCCTCGACAAGGCCGTGCAGGCCGCCGGTGGCGCCATCCGCAAGTGCGATGAGCCCAGCGAGGCCGACGCCATCGCCTGGGCCATCGAGCGGGCCCAGGCCATCGGCACATCCATCGACCAGCCCGCCGCGGCCCGCCTCATCGACGCCCTGGGCGTCGATCTCGGCCGCATCGATTCCGAGATCGCCAAACTCTCGCTGGTCAACCCCGGCCGCCCCATCACGGCCCAAGTGGTCAAAGACATGGTCGGCATCACCCGCGAAGAGGATTTCTGGGAGATCCAGAGCTCACTCCTCTCCGGGGACGCCCCGCGGGCCCTCGAGCACCTGCGCGAGATGCTCGAGATCTCCCGCCATGATCCCACCCCCCTGCTCTTCACCTATTGCGATTTGGCCCGCAAGCTCCACGCCGCGGCCCAGGGCCTCGCCGCCCGCGAAAACCCCGCCTCGCTGATGGGCAAGCTCAAACTCTGGGGCCCCTCCGGCAACGCCCTGCTCGACCGCGCCCGTTCGGTCGACCCTGGGCGCGCGGCCCAGCTCGTCGGCGAAGTGGTCGATGGCATGGTTCGGCAGCGGTCAGGTCTGGGCGACGCCGAGCACATCCTGGAGGGGCTCACCCTCCGTTTTGCGGCCGTCTGCGCCCGATGAGCCGATGCTAGAGCCTGGCGACGGGCAGGATGCCCGCGCGATGGCGTGCCCGGGCGCCATCCACCACCGAGCGGCCGGAGGCCTCCAGATGATCCCCCTTTCCACCCTGACCACGCAGACCCTAACCGCCGGGCGCGCCCTGGCCCAAATCGTCAGCGTGCTCTCACTTTTGATGCTGGCCGGCTGCTCGGGCGGGGGTGGGGCCGCCGGGCCCGCGGAGGAGACCGCGTCGCAGGACGCCGAGCTCCGGGCCGCTACCGACCGGCTCAACGAGATGTTCCAGAAGCGCCGTGGCGAGCTGGCCGGCGGAACTTCGCCCAACCGGCGTGACTACCCAGCGCCCGTCATCCCGCCGCCGGACTTCTCCGCGACCATCGCTCCCCCCGCGACGCCTGCCGCACCGGCCGCGCTGCCCCCAGCGCCGCTTGCGACCGCCTCCGACGCCCCATTCATGATCCTCGACCCCGCGCCGCCGGCCGGGGCCGAGACCACGCCGCCGCCCCCGCTCCCTTCAGCCCGCCGGTCGACCGGCGAGTTCCTCGACTTTCTTCAGGAGCGGTCCCGCAACACGCCCATGGGCGAAGCGGTGCGACTCGCGCTGCTCGAGTCGATCGAGCCCGGGGCCTCCGGCCCCCGCCTGCGCGAGGCCCAGGCCCGCCTCAGCCCGGCCCAGCAGGTCCGGCTCGAGTCCTTCCGGGCGCTGCTCGATGCCTTTTCGACCGCCGACGAGGACTCGGCCGAGAAACTCGCCCGCCGCCTGCGCGACGAGGCCGCGACCATCGCCTCTGAACGGGGCCTGCGGATCCCGACCGCGGCCCTCGTGAAGCGCGTCGAAGCCTTCGGGCGCTACACCGGGTTTGTGGATAACCGCTTCCTGGCGGGGCGGGCCCAGCCGGCGCTCGTGTACGTGGAAGTCGAAGACTTCGGGTTCAAGCCCTTCGTGAACGACTCGTCGGGAGACTCAGTGGACAACAGCGAGGCCTGGGTGATCGAGATCGCGCAGGAACTGCGCCTGTACCACGATCCCGACGGCGTCCTCGCCTGGCGCTCCCGGGAGGTGCCGATTCGCGATGTCTCTCGCCGAAAGCGCACCGACCACTACCTTGTGCAGCGCATCGAGCTCCCGGCAACGCTGACCGTCGGCGCGTACAACCTCAAGGTCATCCTGCGCGACCTGACCACCGGTGGCTCGTCCGAGGCGGTGATCCCGATTCAGGTTGTGGCCGATCCGGCGCTGGCCCAATCGGGCAGCAAGTAGCCGCAAACCCCTTAATTGGGCGGTCGACGCACCGCGCAGATGGCGCCCTTTGCCCAGCTTTCCATCGCCTGACGCCGCTGGATCGTGCCGCGCCCCCGCCATGAGGTACACTCGGAGGAGCGGCCTGCGGGGCGACTCCCGGGCCCGGGAAGCGTCATTTATGCAGAAACGAATGTTCCAGGCGGCCTCGCTGGCCGCGTTGCTGTCCTCGCCCGTCCTCGCGCCGGCCCTTGGGCAGGCCCCCGGACCGGCGGAGGTCGCTCAGGCGGCCGGCTCAGACCAACCGGTCGGACTGACCGCTCAGGGCGCGCCGACGCCCATCGTGGTCCTCGCGGTCAAGGGCAAGGTCACGTGGCGCCCAAACGCAGACGCTCCACTCAAGACCGCGGCGGTCGGCGACGTCCTCCCCGAGGGCGCCGAGGTCTTCACGAGCGTCAAGGCCGCGATCGAACTGCAGGTCGGCGCCGGGCAGAAGTTCACGCTCGACCGACTGGGCAAATTCATCGTTCGCGAGGCTATCGCCGCGCAGGGCAAGGAAAAGACCACGGTGCAGGTGCCCTATGGGCGCGTGCAGTTTCAGGTGAGCTCGGCGACGGTGGCCAACGACGTGAAGATTCAAGCCCCCGACGCCACCCTGGCGGTCAAGGGCACCACGGGCGGCGTTGAGGTCTCGCCGGGCTTCCCGACGCTGGCGTTCGGCGGAGAGTTCAACCGCGGCGTCTTCGATGTCGACTTCGGGCGGGGCGTTGTCTCGACCTTCCGCGGGAACGAGCAGGCGACCGCCAACCTGCCCAACCCGGCGGAGTTCTCGCAGGAGACCCGCTTTGTCGACATCAACGACATCTGGTCGCACGACGGCGACGAGCAGTTCACCATCCGCGATTACCAGACGGTGCTCTTCGTGCTGCTGGAGATCGCCATCCGCGAGGCCGTGCCCGAGGCGCCATTCGACGTCTTCCTGATTGACGAAGCCACGCAGGACCTGTACCGCGCCGACATCTTCGGCTCCGGCGGGTTCTTCGGGCCTCTCTCGGGCTCAAGCTCCGCCGGGCGGGGCGTCGGCACGGCCCTGTTCTTCCCAGAGGGGCAGGCCGGGCTGTTCGGCACGCTGCTGCGCCTGGAGTCGGGCGCCGGCTCGGCCCAACTGCTGGGCGTGGATCTCAACGCGTCCGACCTCACGTTCTCGCCGTTGGCGTCGTTCAGCGGCTTCTCAGGGACGTTGACCGGGCTGGGCACGCTGGGCGATCTGCTCTACGCCGTGCAGGATCGGGGGAGCGTGAACCCGGACTACATCAGCGAGCTCACCATCGACCCGCTCGACAACAACATGACGGCCGTCGTCCCGCGCATGAACCTGGGCGTGCAGCTCGAAGACTCTCTCGCCGGCGTCACCCCGGCGGGCGTCCTGCTCGTTCCCGGGCGGCTGCCGACACTCGGGGGGCGGAGCAACGGGGCCGCGGGCGTGCTGGGGGCCAACGCGGTGCTGTTCGAGATCGACCCCAGGAACAACTACCTCTCCGGCGCCGTGAGCGACATCAGCGATTCGTTCGAGATCCTGCCCACGACGTCGATCGAGCCCGGCCTGGTCATCAACTCCGTGCAGCGGATCACGGGCACGAGCATCGTCACCGACCTGCAGGGCACGCCGATCCTCTTCGTCACCACCCTGGCGACCGTCAACGGGGTCCCCAACACCACGCTCGTGAACCTGTTCACCATCGGGGCCGACGGAAACTCTCACCTGGCGGCGGTCGCCCGCTCCACCCTGCAGGTCGAGGCGCTCGCCGGCGAGAGCCACGGGGCGGTTCCGGCCTCGGTCGTGCTCGCCCCGGCGCCGTCGCCCTCGGCCATCGATTCGTCGCTCGACCCGCTCTTCGCCGCGCTGGCATACGGGCCCGAGGCGGTGCAGTCTGGCGTGCTTGAGCGGCTGATCGTCAACCAGATCCTGGCGACGGCGACCGACCCCTCGGCGTGCGCCTCCAGCAGCGAACTGACGCTGAATCTGGCGACGGCGATCGGGGCCCACGTCGACCAGCGGTCGGGCGCCGGGGCGGCGATCTTCGACTTCCGGGCGGGGTTGCCGGCCAATCACCCGTGCCTGGCGCCCAGCACCGGGCCCGGGTCAAACCCCTTGGCGACAGGCTACGCGTACATCGAGGAAAACACCGGTGACATCATCGCCCGGGACCTGGCGGGAAATGAGCAGGTGCTGCGTCCAGGTGAAGGCGAGAGCAAGCCGGTGCTGGGCGCCGCGCTTGCCGGGGCGAGCGGGGCCCGCTCGCTTCTGACGCTCACGGCGGAGCGGGCGCTTGACGGCTCGCTGACGCCGACGCTGCGCTCCTTTGACCTGCAGAGCCCCGCGAACGCTCCGCAGACGCTCGCGAGCTTTCCGCGCCAGGAATTGGCGGGCGGCGTCTCCCGCTCGTTCGACCTGGCGGGGCTGGGCACAATCGGCTCGTTGATCTACACAACGGGTGTCGAGCGGCGCAGCGGGGAAGGCGGGCCCCAGCAAGGCGACCCGACGGTTTACGAGATCAGCGGGGGCACGCTGGTGGGACGGATGGCCCCGGGGCTGCAGCTGCAGGAAGGCGCGCTGGCCGGTGCGCCAGCGCGGGGCACGCTGTTTATGCTGGGCCAGATCCCAGGCTCAAGCGGCGCCTCGGGTTCGTTCCAGCTTGCCGGGTCGGGAGCCAATGCAGTGCTGCTGGAGGTTGACCCGCGGAACAACTACCTGGTCAGCGCCCGCTCGGCGGATCAGGGCGACTTCAGCGTCCAGCCGGGCGTGCCCACGGCGGGGGTCGACCCTTCGACCCTGACCCGCGTCACCGGGATGACCTACTTGGGTAACACCCTGGTGATGTCAGCGATCACCAACACCGGTCAGCAGGTGGTGGTGCAGTACAACCCCACAGCGACGAACATGCCCGGGGACCCCAACCTGCGCCGGGTTGAGGCCTTCCCCAATGGCGCCCGCCTGCGGGAGCTGGCCGGGGAATCCACCAATTCGCCGCCCGCCCCCACGCAGTTGTCGGCCCCGACCGGGGCGATTGACACGAACTCGATCAACCGGACGTTCGCGGCCATGGCCTACAGCAGCCAGGCGGCTGGGTCACCGGTGCTGCGCGGTCTGGTTGCCGAGCACGTGGCGGCGACGTCGGTGAACCCGGCGGCGTGCCGGGCGAGCGCGGAGTTGAACGGCCCGTCGCTGCAAGGGTTTTTGAATCAGCACGTGAACCAGCAGTCGGGAGTCGGCCAAACCGTTCAGCAGTTCCGCTCGAGTCTGCCGCCGAACCATCCGTGCCTGGGGCGCGGGGGCTAAGCGAGCACGAGCGGCCGAGTCGGTCAGCCAAGCCCGCGTGCCGGCGGCGTGCGCTCGGCGCCCTGCGATGTCCACCACGCGAGCGCGATCAGGGCGAGCCAGGCCAGCACGATCGGCACGCACGCCCCGCCGTACCAGGCGCCAAAGTGCACATCGAAGCGGACCCCGAGCGCGGCGACGGTGAATGCGACCATGGCGCCGATAGCGACCAGGCCGAAGCGGGCCAGGAAGGCGATCCCCAACGCGTAGAACACACAGAACACGAGCCAGCCCAGCAGCGTGGGTGGAGGCGCGGCGGCCAAAACGAGCGTGACCAGCAGGAACATGATGACGGCGGCGAGCCAGCGACGCTTCACAACCACCTGGGTGAGCGCCAGCACGAAGCCCAGCGCGAGCGGGATGAGCACGCCGGCATAGGCCCCGTTCACCAGCACCGCGGCGCCGCCCCAGGCGCCGACGGCGTTGCCGCGAACAAGGCCCTCCTGCTGCTGCAGCCCGAGATACAACAGCGAGTTCATCGGACCCAGCGCGGCGAGCCCGACAAGGACGTCGCGCCCGACAAGAGCATCGCGCCACCGGCCTTGGATGACGCGGCTCCACGATGTCAGCAGCGAAGGCCACGACCGTCTGACGATCGGCTCCAGGGCGGCGTAAAACAACGCGATCAAGAGCCCCCCTTCACCCATGGAGTACATCAGCCCGTTCAGGAATAGCTGTCCCGCCCTCGCCGGAGAGTCCGGATAATGGGCCACGATGGCGAAACCGGCGGCGGCGATGATCCAGCCGAACAGGCCCATGCGGATCGTTCCCCGAAGGTCGATGCGCCCCCGTCGTTGATTCCAGCTCACCACGCCGAGGGCCGCCATCACCGGCAGGTACACCAGCGCGACCTCGCCCAGCTCCGCCATTTGCCCGGACGCTGCGGACGCCTTGGTCGGCGAGCCGGCTCCCGGTTCGGGAGCGGGCGGCGGCGGGTCGAACAGACCGAAGGATGTCAATCGCCCTCGTCCGAAGGCCAGGTCGACTCGGCCCCGGTTGTTCGGCAGCGACGCCCCCGGGAGGACACTGAACGCCGCCCGCGCGTCCATCTCGACCTGAGGCTGCGGCGGCCCTGTCTCGCACGGAACGAGCATCGCGCGGTCGATCCCAGCCAACGACAGCGCCTGCTCGGTGAGCTTCGCAACCTGCTCCGGCGTCGTCGTCCCGTTGCTCGACAGCGCCGGCGAGGCCTCGGGGTACCCGGCGACAGCTTGAAACCACCGCAGCAACCCCGTGCCCGACAGGCCCAACGACACCTCGCCTGGCATCGGCTGGGGGGACCAGGCCGTGACGACGTTGTATGGCAGGTTCATGATCGACGACGGCGCCTGCCGATAGCTGAAGCTCATCCTGGGCACACCCTGCCCTACATAGGTGTACGACCACCAGTGGTCCCCCGGCGCCGGACCGGGGTGCAGTTGTTCGATGAACTCGCGAGCCCGCTCCAGCAGCACCTCGGGGGGCTTGTTGGCGCTCATGTTCGATGCGGGATAGACCGCGTCCAGCACCGCGTCGCGCACGAACATCATCGCCAGCCCCAGCACCGCCGCCAGAGCAAGCAGCGTCGCCGCCCGGTGCGACAGCACGCCCTTCTCACCCGTCGCCGCCACCAGGGCCGGCGAGGGCGTCTCGCCCGCCGCGAGGGCCGCCGCCAGAGGGTCGCCCCCCGGGAGCGCTGCCGCGACAGCCACGGCCGAGGGCGGCCGCCGGGCCGGGTCCGCTTCCAGGCAGCGCCGCACCGCGCGGTCGACCGCCGGGTCAAGGTCGGGCACGAGGGTCGTCAGGCTCGCCGGGCCGGTCCCCGAATCGTGCAGATCGCGCAGGTCTTCGAGCGAGGCGCCGGGCTTGAGCGCCAGGGCGGGCTTGCCCGAGAAGATCTCGTACAGGACCAGCCCCAACGAGTACAGGTCCGAGGCGGCCGAGGTCTCGCCCCGAGCCAGCTGCTCGGGGGCCATGTAGAGCGGCGTCCCGGCCCCGTCACCGGTCATCGGCGCGCCTGAGGTCGCGAAGGCGATCCCGAAGTCGGCGATGCGGACACGTCCCCGTCCGTCGATCATCACGTTGCCCGGCTTGAGGTCGCGATGCACCACCCCCTGCTCGTGGATCGCGGCCAACCCCAGGCAGAGCTGGCGGGCCATCTCCACAGCCTTCTCGGGCGGCAGGCGACCGATCCGGCGGAGCAGGCCCGCCAGATCCTCCCCGTCGATGAACTCCATGGAGATGAACGCCCGCCCCTGGAACTCAGCGATGTCGAAAACCCTGCAGACGTTGGGGTGCGAGACCGAGCGGGCCAGTCGCACCTCCGAGCGGAACCGCACCAGCCACGCCGGGTCGGACGAGCGCGACACAGGCAGCAGCTTCAGGGCGACGGGTGCGCCCAGGACCAGGTCGTCGGCCCGGTAGACCTCGCCCATGCCCCCCCGACCCACCGGGGTCACGATCCGGTACCGCTCCCCGAGCATCTGGCCCGCCTGGAAGCCAGAATCCCCCTGATAAGGCTGAATGCCCGATCGCGCCGGGGGGCGGCGCGGGGCCGCGGACTCGGTCGACGCCACCAGCGGGTCAGGGTTGTGTTCCTCAGGAAACATCCGGACGATGGTACCGGGAACCCCGGGTCTGCGCGGACACTTGAGGCTTGCAGGTGGTGCGCAGGCCGGGCGCTGGTCGCCGGGATCTGCGGCGGGTGTCTGGAGAAGCGCGCCGCCCCGGCCGATGAGCGACTGGGGGCGTTTATGCGGGCGTTATCCTCCCCCCAGCGTTCCCCAACCGGGACCCGACTTGACATCTCCGGCCAGTTCGTTAGCTTGCTCGACATGACAACTGCCCCCCCCTCCCCTGCTGCACCGTCCGCCCACGCGGGTCCCGTCCTCCGTGACGCCGAGATGCACGTCTACCGGCCTACTGAGCCGGTTGAGGTCACGATCGCCGGCAACGACCTGTGCACGTTCAAGAAGTCTGCGGGCGTGGTCCGCCACGTCAGCTTCGACCTGTCGGGCACGAAGATGGCCGGCAAGTGCCAGCCCGGTCAGGCCCTGGGCGTGCTGCCCGAGGGCACGACCAAGGACGGCAAGCCCCACAAGCTGCGGCTGTACTCGATGTCGATGCCCACCCGCGGCGAAGACGGCAAGGGCAACGTCATCGCGGTGACCGTCAAGCGGACGATCGATGAGCACTGGGACGACCACAAACTGTTCGTGGGCGTCTGTTCGAACTGGCTGTGCGACCGCCAGGTCGGCGACAAGGTCCGCGTCAGCGGTCCCAACGGCAAGAAGTTCATGCTGCCCAAGGACCCCAACCAGCACGACTACATCTTCGTCGCCACCGGCACGGGCATCGCGCCGTTCCGCGGGATGATCATGGACCTGCTGGAGGCGAAGGTGAAGAGCAAGATCGTCCTGATCATGGGCGTGCCTTACCAGACCGACCTGCTGTATCACGACTTCCTGCTCCAGCAGGCGTCGGAGAACTGGAACTTCAAGTACCACACCGCCATCAGCCGCGAGCGCAACGGCGACTACGACCGCCTGTACGTGCAGGATCGCTTCCGCACGCAGCGTGACGAGTTGCTCCCCATGCTCGCGAACAACCGCACCCTGATCTACATGTGCGGCCTCGCCGGCATGGAGCTGGGGATCTTCCAGGAGCTGGCGCTGAACCTCAACGGCTCGACCCTCGAGCAGTACTTGCAGGTGGATAACGAGGCCCTCCGCGACATCCGCCGCTGGAACCGCCAGATGATCCACAAGCAGGTCCGCCCGACGCACCGCATCCTGATGGAAGTTTACGCTTAAGCCGACTCTCCACGTGGCCGGACAAGCCAATCCCTCCCGAACGCCGGTCGGTGGGATCTGCGGGCTTCAAGGTCGCCATTGTGTTCCACGTTCGATCTGAAGCCTGCAACCACACGTTAGGAGTTCACCCATGGCTCACGTCATCGCTCAGCCCTGCGAGGGCCCCGGCGGCAAAGCCGTCGCTTGTGCGGCGGTCTGTCCCGTCGACTGCATTCACCCCAAGAAGGACGAGCACGATTTCGACAAGGTCAACCGCCTGTCGATCGACGCCGGCACCTGCATCGACTGCGGCCTGTGCGTCGATGAGTGCCCGGTGAAGGCCATCTTCCCCGAGGCCGCCGTGCCCGGCGAGTGGAACCAGTACATCCAGCTCAACAAGGACTTCTTCGCCAACCGCGGCTGATCCGCGGCCTCGGTCAATCTGTCCTCATCGGCGCGGCCCCTTCACGGGGCCGCGCTGCGTTTTGGGCCCGTTCGCATCCGCCGCGCTCGTACGCTTTCCGCATGCTCGCTGGTGTTCCCTCGCGCGTTCCGATGACCCTCTCCGACCTTCTCCCGCCGGAGCTGGCGGCCCGGCTCGACACGCTCGATGTGCTCTCCCGCAAGGTCTTCGCCGGGAAGCTCCAGGGTGAGCGGCGCTCCAAGCGGCGCGGCAAGTCCGTGGAGTTCGAAGAGCACCGCGAGTATGTCCCGGGCGATGACCTCCGGCACATCGACTGGAACGTCTTCGCCCGCCTCGACCGGTTCTTCATCAAGATCTTCGAGGAGGAGGAGGACCTGGGGCTGCACCTGGTGCTGGACTCCTCGCCCTCGATGGTCGCGGGGGCCCCGACAAAGCTGCTGACGGCCGCGCGGCTGGCCATCGCGCTGGGCTATGTCGGCCTGGTGCGGAACAACCGCGTCAGCCTGACGGTGCTGGGCGGCCCCGGGGGCGCCGCGCGTCGACTGGCCCCGCTGCGCGGGCGGAGGAACGTCCAGCGTCTGGCCCGGTTTCTGCTGGAGCAGGCCTTCGCCCCCCAACCCCACGACCCCGATCGCTCACCCGGCGAAACGCGCGGCGGCCCGGGGGCGGAATTCGAGAAGGGCATGCGGGCCGTGGCCGCCGCCAGGGAAGGCAAGGGCGTGCTGGTCCTGCTTTCGGACCTGCTCATCCCACCGCCGGAAGGCTATCAGCGCGGTCTGCGACTGCTCGCGGCGCCAGGCGGGGGGGCGGGGGGTGGGGCCGGAATGGGCGGCGCAGGTGTCGGGGGCGGAGGCGGGGGCGGGGGCGGGGGGAGTCGGGACTCGGCGTTCGAGGTGTACGTGCTTCAGGTGCTCTCGCCGGGCGAGCTGGACCCGACCCAGGAAGGCCGAGCGACGGCCCAGCCGGGCGCCGAGCTCGATACGGACCTGCCGGGCCAGGTCCTGGGCGATCTGGCGCTGGCGGATGTCGAGACGGGGCGCGTGGCGGAGGTGACGGTGACGCTCGACCTGCTGGAGCGCTACCGGCGAGCCGTGAAGGCCTATGTCGGCGAGATCGCAGGCTTCTGCGCGGCGCGGGGCATGACGCACCTGCTCGTCGCGTCGGACGCGGACATCTCGACCATGGTGATCGACACGCTGAGGCGGAGGGGCCTCCTCGGCTGAGCGGGCGAACGAAAGGGCCCCGATCGTCGTCAGACGACCGGGGCCCATCCTTCATCCTCGATTTTGTTCGTGGCTCGTGCTCAGCACCGCGGGCGGGGGGCCGGCGTCGGGCGGACGGGTATGGGGACCGGAGCCGGGCGGTTCTGGCCCAGTGCTTGGGCCAGGGCGTGGGCCAGGGCGGCGGCGGCCTGCATTGAAGCGGCCCCGACCACACTGGCCGCCCGCTTGACCAAGTCATTGAGGCGCGCGGCGAACACCATGCGAGGATCTCCCCAGGGGCGAACGATGGAAGCCGGGGGCGAGCCCGGCGGACCGAACGACCGACAGACACTTCCATTTTGAGTGTACAACCGCTCCGCCGTGAGGCGACCCTGACCCGCGCAAACGGCAATCTGGGCAAGATCGGCGCGTCCAGAAACTACGGGGCCTGCTCGCCGAGCTCCACGACCCGCCGGTAGTTCTCGATGAAGAACCGCGTGTAGGCGATCCGGGCCCGGGGACCCTTGACGGGGTCGCGCCAGCGGTTGGTGTCATCGCTGATGGCCTTGTAGGCGGCCTCGGACAGGGTGAGCGTCGTCGCCTTGCCATCCTTGTCGACCAGCGTGTGCTCGGGCATGGCGTAGAAGAGCCGCTCCATCTCCGCCAGGCGGTCGGGCGGGAAGGCGGTGTTGCCGCGGGCGCGGTTGAGGGCCCGCCACGCGGCGCGAAGCTCTTCGCCGGTGTCGACGCCGAAGGCGCCCATCAGGGGGCCGATGGCGTCGCGCCAGCCCCGGCGCTTGAAGGACGAGGCGATCTGGAACGGGTTGGTCTTGTCGGTGAGGGCGGCGCCGAAGCGGTCGTAGAAGCTGCGTTTGACGGGCATGCGGCGAAGGCGCGACGCGGCTGGGCCCATGGGTTCGCCGGTCGGCCCGCGGGGATTCGCGCCGAAGGCCGGATCGGTGGCGGGGGCGAACTGCCAGAGCGCCTGAGCCTCGTCGGTGAGGCAGAACTCGACGAAGCTGCGGGCCAGGTCCGGGCTGCGGGCGCCGTTGACGATCGAGATGGGATCGGCGTCGATATACGTGGCGCCGGGGGGATCGACGTAGCCGACGCGGCTGGTGAGGGGGTCCTCTCCCTTGCGGACGATGGCCTGAGCCTGGCCGCGGCCGTAGAAGTCGATGGCGACGCCGGCGGCGGCCTCACCCTGGCTGACGTCGGTGGGAGGGGTGGTGCTGGAGGCGGCGAAGTAGCGTGCGTTGGCGGCCATCTCGCGGAGGGTGCGCCAGCCGCGGTCCCAGCCTTCCTTGTTGAGGATGGCGTCGTAGAGGGTGGCGACGCTGCCGGACTGTCGGGCGTCGGCGAGGGCGACCAGGCCGGTGTAGCGGGGGTCGCCGATGTCGGCGAACGAGGTGGGATCGGGAAGGCCGAGGCGGCGGAGCACATCGCGGTTGAAGACGATGCCGAAGCCGGAGAGGGCGGAGCCCATCCAGTATCCGTCGGGGTCGTAGAGCTGCTCGATGCCGATGACGTTGTCGCCGTAGGTCGCCTGCAGGAACTCGGGTGAGAACGCCGGCGGGCCGGGCTCGGGTTTGAGCGTCGCCACGGCGGGCGCGCGCCCCACGGGTGCGGTGATGCGGGCCCGGACGCGCTGCTTCCTTCCGTCGATGGTGAGCTCGAGGATCAGGCCGGTCTTCACCTGGCCGTGCTCGAAGGAGCCGCCGCCGAAGAACAGGTCGGCCTCCACGCCCCCGGGGCGGATGACCGCTTCGGGAATGACTTCCTTGTCGCGGTCGGGGGCCTTGAGCGTGGAGGCGGGGAGGATGTCGAAGGTCTTGCCGGCGTCGCCGCCGCCGGCGCGCTCAAGGATGGCTCGCACCTGGTTCTCGAGCTGCTTGCGGATCTCGGTGGTGCCGCCGGGGGTGCGAAAGTCGACGTGCGCCTGCTGGCCGGTGCGGCGCTCGTGCCACGCGGCGAAGGCCCGCCCGAACTCGCCGCGGATCTGCTCGACGTGCGGGGTGACGATAATCAGGGTGCGGACTTCGGCCGCTGGGTCCCCGGGCCGGGCGGCGGGGCCGCCGGAGGCCTGAGCCCGGGCGGATTCGACGGAGCGGCGAACGAAGTACGGCGCGGCCAGGACCGAGAGGAACGCGAGCAGGATCAAGACGCGGGCGAGCGACATCGAGGCAGTGTATCGCCCGGCGCGCCCGGGGCGCCGAATCGTCCAGACATGAATCGTCCAGACAAGGCCGGCGGCGGACGATTTATGAACGGGCGGCGCCGCTGGCGGATGGGCCGCGCGGGGCTATCGTGATCGCATGACTCAAGACACTGTGAACGTGACGCCGGTGGCCATCATCACTGGAGCGGGCTCGGGGATCGGACGGGCGACGGCAATCATGCTGGCCCAGAGGGGATATGCGCTGGTGATCATGGGCCGCACGCGCCAGGACCTGACGGAGACGGCCAGCCTGACCGGCGCGGCGGAGCGGGTCGAGGTCGTGGGGGGCGACGTGGCGGACCCGTTCCAGTGCAAGCACGTGGTGGCCCGGGCGGTGGAGCGGTTCGGCCGGCTCGACGCGCTGATCAACAACGCGGGGCTGGCGACGCTGAAGCCGATCGACCAGACTCCGCCGGAGGTCATCGAGCAGAGCTTCCGGGTGAACGCGCTCGGGCCGGCGCTCACGATCCATCACGCGTGGCCGGTGTTCAAGGCCCAAAAGGCCAAAGGTGACGCGGTCAAGCCGGGGCCGTGCGTGGTGAACATCTCGACCATGGGGACCATCGACCCCTTCCCGGGGTTCTTCGCTTACGCCGCGGCGAAGGCGGGGGTGAACCTGATGGCCAGATCGTGCGCCAAGGAGGGGCGCTCGATCGGCGTGCGGGCCTTCGCGGTGGCGCCCGGCGCGGTGGAAACGCCGATGCTGCGGAGCCTGTTCGACACCAGGGCGGTTCCCGCGGCGGCGTGCCTGGCGCCCGAGGACATCGCAGGGGTGGTGGTGGACTGCGTGGGGGGCGTGTTCGACGCCCGCAATGGCGAGACGATCGCGGTGGCGAACAAGGCGGAGCTGGCCAAGCTGCGGGCGTGACGCTCGGGATGACGGGGGGGCGACGGGGGGGCTGGAGCGCAGAAACGGGCCCGGCGTATCATTGGGCGGACAGTGCTGGGGAGTAGCCTCCCGCACCCTGCCCGCGTTTGGGTGGGTGAGCCGCGGGCGGAACGATCGTCAACACGGGGCGGATGGTCCGAATCCGCTTCCGGTCGTTCCTTGCGTCCAGACGCAAAGCGCAAGACCAACACCGGTCGAGGCCGTTCGCGATGCGGCCCGGCTGTTGTTGTCTTCGCGAAGCAAGGGCCCGGTTCAACAGCAGGATGAAACGCGTGTAGAAACCTCTTCGGGCCGCCCCGAAGGCGGGAGACGCGTGTGTCCATCCGGGGCCGAGGCCGCAGGGAACCACCGATGAACATCCGTGCGCTGGTCGAAGCCTCCTGGTTCAACACCCTGATCGTGTCGGTGATCCTGCTCAACGCGGCGCTGATCGGCGTGGGGACGTACGTCTCCGACCCGGGCACGCACGCGGCGATCGCGGTCGTCGAGTGGTTCTGCGTGCTGATCTTCGTTGTCGAGCTGGCGCTGCGGTTCGCGGCCCGCGAGTCGATGCGGGCGTTCTTCCGCGACGGCTGGAACATCTTCGACCTGGTGATCGTGATCGCGGCGCTGATCCCCTCGGCCAACGGCATCGGGCCGATGCTGCGGATCCTGCGCGTTTTCCGCGTGCTGCGGCTGGTGAAGACCATCCCGGAGCTGCGGCTGATCGTCAACGTGCTGGCCCGGTCGGTGGTCAGCATGAAGCACGTGGCGCTGCTGGCCGGGATCCTCTTTTACGTCTACGCGGTGATCGGGGTGAAGCTCTTCGGCGTTGAGGGTCACCCGCTGCGGAGCCACTTCCTGAGCATCCACGAGGCGTGCTTCACGCTCTTCCGCATCCTCACCGGCGACGACTGGACGCAGATGCGCTATGACCTCGCCCAGTCGGGGGCGCCGGTGGCGGCGTTCACGGCCTACCAGGTTTCGTGGATCATCATCGCCACGTTTCTGCTGGTGAACCTCATCGTCGGCGCGGTGATCAACAACTACCAGAAGGTGCAGGAGATCGAGCAGCACAAGGCCCTCGCCTCGGACACGAGCGAGCAGCGGCTCCGGGAGCTGGTGCGCGAACTTGACGCCATCCTCTCCGCCCGCGCGGAGGCGACAACCGGACCCGGACGGTCTCAATGATGATGCCGGCGACGGCGGCCTTGCTACGAAGTCTTGCCACGAGCTCTTGCTACGAGGTCTTGCCGACCCGCGCCACCGTCATCAGAAGCCCGAGCAGCCCCAGCCCGGCTCCGCCGATCATGAACCAGGTCGTCGCCTGGGTGAAGCGACCGGTGAAGGTGCTGCTGAGCTGATCCGCGATGGACTGGGAAGAATTGAAGCCGATCAGCGCCAGGGTGAGACCAACGGCCACCAGCACGACGCCGACGATTCTCTGAGATGCCATGAGAGAGACCTCGCTAGGGCAGCGCCCGAAGGGCGCCTAGAGCCCAGACCGCCGGCCTGAGAGCAGGCTGACCAGCAGCCCGATCACGAACACGACAAGGAAGATGTAGAACAGAATCCGCGCGATCGCCATCGACTCGCCGGCCACCCCGGTGAACCCGAGCAGACCGGCGATCAAGGCGAAGACGAGAAAAGCAAGCGCCCAGCGAAGCATGGGTTGGTCCTTTCAAATGCGGGCCCCGGACAATCGCCTGCCCGGGGCGGGGGCGGGTCTGTGATCAGAACCCGCGGGGGATGTAGTTGAGCAGCATCAGCACGATCACGATGAGCAGGACGAGACCCAGGCCGCCGCTGGGCCCGTAGCCCCACTCCCGGCTATACCGCCAGTTGGGGAGGCCGCCAACAAGAAGGAGGACGACAACGATGAGAAGAATGAGGCCCATGGGAGATTCCTTTCGGCGAGAAGGCGCCGGGCCGCGCGGCGTGGCTTGCGGTGTGCGAGCGCTGGCGCGGCGACGCGATCACGTTCACTTGGTCATTTTTGAGACAAGTCCGACAAGTTCCTGGTACATCTCATCCGCGACGGCGCCGCCATTTCCGGCCGCGGCGTGGTGACAGGCCCGCAGATGAGCTTCGAGCAGGGCATTGGCGACGGCCTGGAGGGAGGCCCGGGCGGCGGTGATCTGGACGATGATGTCAGCGCAGTAGCGGTCGCTCTCGATCATGCGCTCGATCCCATCGACCTGGCCGCGGGCCCTACGCAGCTGCAGCAGGTTGGCGGCGCGGGCCGCCGGGTCGATCCCGACGGCCCTGCGATCCGCCAAACGGCCGAGTTCCGCTCCAGAGATCCTCGAAACCTTGATCTTCGCGATCTTCCGAGCCATGAACAGATCCTCCTCTGGAGCGGCAGGTGGTCAGCGAGCCGGGACAGCGGGGAGCGCGGAGGCCTTGACAGCGACCTCCGGGTTCTTCGCCTGGCCGTCGAGGGCGCCGTTGGCGGCCTTCGCGGGAATCGGGGCGCCCGCTGCGGGCTTGGCCGGGGTCGCGCCGTCAGCGGCTGGTTTGGGCGATGCCGCGCCGTTGGCGGCGGGAGCATGGGCGGTCTCGTGGGCCTTGAAGCCCGCGCCGTCGATCGCCTTGCAGCTGGCCGCGCACCCGGCCTGATCTGACTTGATGTTCGCCGAGCCCACCTTGACCGACTCGGTGGTGACGCCCGGCACGCCCTTGAGCACGCCGGTCACCCTCTGAACGCACGCATCGCCGGTCATGCCGTCGATCTGAATCGTTCTGGCCGAAAGAGTTGCAGTTGCAGATTCCATAGGAAGTTCCCTTCGAAAAAGCCTCACAGACCGGGGGAGCTGATACCCCCCACTGGTATCTGAGTATACCCCCCATGGGTATCATCGCAAGGGCAATCAAGCTGGATGCCGTGGGTCTGGCTCCGGCCCGGCCTTGAGCCGCATGATCAGCCTGCGAGGCCGGTTGTGCGCGACACATCCCCATCTGCGCCGCCTGCGGACGGGGATAGGAGCCTGTGGCGCCGTCAGAACACTTGCTTGATCTGCTGCGACAGCGGCGGGGTTGAGTCGCGTCCGCCGACCGCCGCGCTCCACCCGGCAACTCAGCACCCCGCCGGCAAGCCACCGGCACGCCGCGCCCGATCCGCCGGCCCGGGCCGCGCGGCGTGCGTACTTTCCGCGGTCTGACGTCTCGTCAATGACTGCACCCGGGCCACCTCGCGTGGCCGCATCGCAAGGACACCCCCATGCTCACTCTTGCTGACGCCCGTCGCATCATCGCCGCCGCCGAGAAGAAGGCCGCCGAGATCAAGCAACCCATGAACATCGCGGTGGCCGATGCGGGAGGCAACCTGATCGCTCATGTCCGGATGGACGGGGCGTGGCTGGGCTCGATCGATATCTCGATCAAGAAGGCGTACACGTCGCGGGCGTTCGACATCTCGACCAAGGACCTGGCGACGCACAGCCAGTCCGGGGGGCAGTTCTTCGGGATCAACGCCTCCAACGACGGGCGAATCATGATCTTCGCCGGGGGCATCCCGCTGAAGCAGGGCGGGCAGGTGGTGGGAGCGATCGGTGTAAGCGGCGGCTCCGGCGAGCAGGACCACGCCGTGGCCGAGGCGGGCGCCGCGGCGGTCTGACCGCCCTGCCCTGACCCATCCCTCCATCGCAAGAAATCGCGGATGATCGGTCAGACCCCTGCCGCCGGACACTACATCCTCGTGCAGCGCGGTCCCGGTCGCGGCGAGCGAACTCGCCAAGACCAGGGCGTCAACGCGCCGCGGAGGCTGACCATGCTCATCCAGCAGATCGCTCGTCGTGAGAGGACGGCCCACCGGCCGCTGTTTGGGAACGGTCTGGAGGGCCTCGCCGTGCTCCTGGGCGTGGCGGGCATGGCCGTCTCCCCGGCCAGCGGCGACATCGTGCATCGCGTGATCACCCCTGCCCAGCAGGTTGGGCTTCCGTCGCCAGATGGCCGCAGCACGCCTGTTGATGTCGACGGCGACGGGACGGTGGACCTGGTGATCCGAACCTCTGACGAACTGATTGACACCTACGACGACGGCTTCGGCGTCTTCGTGGGCATCGATGTGACCCTGGTCGAGGTGCTCGGACCCGGGGGCGGGGTGCTGGTGGCGTCGCCCTCCTTTGGCGATCGATACTACGACGCGCAAGCGGTGGGTTACGGACTTGGCGGCATGGTCGGCGCTGACCCTTACGCTGTTCCGGCGTCGCTGGGCGTGCTCTGCGCGTCGGACTTCTACTATGGCGAGATCCTCGGGCTTTGCTGGAGCGACGCGCCCTTCGCCGGCTTTGTCTTCCCGATCGGCGGCGAACTGCACTATGGCTGGCTGAGGTTTGATTTCGGCACGCCCTCGGCGCCGCACATCGAACTGGCCTACCAGTCGACCGCCGGGGTTCCGATCCCCGCTGGGGCGACGGAGCCGCCCTGCCCGCCGCGGATCGTCGTGCAGCCTGGCGAGCGGTCGTTCGTGAACAGCTTCTACGTGTTCCTGGCGGCGCAGGTGCTCACTTCGCCCGGAAGCACCTATCAGTGGACCCGCGACGGGGCCCCCGTGGGCGAGAACTCGCCGCAGCTGGAGATCCCGGCGCCGCGACTCCAAGACTCGGGCCGGTATGTGCTGACAGTGACGAGCGCGTGCGGTTCGGCGTCAACGGACCCCTTCACGGTGGTGGTGCCCAGGAGCTGCAGGCCGGGCTCCGCCGCGCCGCCTGACGGCATGGCGCTTGATCTGCGTCCGTATCACTCGGCATTGAGGGCGCCGCACGCCGCAGACCTTAATGCGTTCCCGATCACGCTCGAAGCGTGGGTGAACGACTCGTCGTTTACGACCTTTCCCGGGGTGGTGAACAAGTACTACTCCTCGTCGCGCGACGGGTACAACCTGTATGTGCTCAACGGCGAGGTACGCGCCTGGTACTTCAAGGACTTCAACAACTTCGTGTGGGACGACGGCGTCACCTACAACGGACTCAACGGCGGGTCGGTCCGGGGAACCGGCTGGCGGCACATCGCGGCGGTCTTCGATGAATCGGGCGGCAGGCTGTTCGTGGACGGCGAGCTGCGCGACCAGCTCGGCTGGACCGGTACGCCCGGCCCGTGCACGACCACCGAACCGCTCTCGGTGGGTTTCTATCCGTCGCCCGACCAGCAGGGGTACCTCTCCGGCATCGTTGACGAGGTGCGGATCTGGAACTACGCCCGCACGAGAGAGCAGATCAACGCCGACAAGGATCGGCGACTTCCCGCGGGGACGCCCGGCCTACTGGTGCACTACACGTTCGAGGGGGCCATCGGCGCCGACGACTCAGGGCTGGGCCATGAAGCAACCGTCGTGAACCGGGCTCGCACCACGTCGGTGTCGCGTTGCTGCCGCGCGGACTTCAACGGCGATGGAAGCCAGGACCCTGACGACCTGTCCGACTTCATCTCGGAGTACTTCGCAACGCCCGCGGGGGTGAGGACCGACCTGAACAGCGATGGCGCCACGGACCCCGACGACCTGAGCGACTTCATCTCAGAGTACTTCCGCGGCTGCTAGCTTCAGCGGTGCGAGCGGGCGCAATCGGGGGGCAATCGGGGGGGGCGATCGGGTTGTTAAAGGGGGCTGGTTGATCGCTCATGCCGGTCGCTAGACTGGCGCGATGGCCACCTCCACTCCTCCCGGCTCGCCTACTCCAGCCCCGACACCCAGTCCAACGCCCGCTGGCGCCCCACCCAGCGCTCCCCAGAGCGACCCAACCGTCCGCCCGCGACCGCTGCTGTATTCTGAGTACATCAACGACCGGGCCATCGTTGAGTCGCTCGGCATGCCGCCTCCCCCGGCTGGTGTGAAGCCCGAGGACTGGCCGGCGCCGCCCGAGGGGTGGGCGCCCGGCGACGACTGGCCCGAAGGCGGCCAGTGGGCCCATGACGAGGCCCTCTTCATCCGCACACACCAGGCGTTCGAGGTGTGGTTTGCCCTCATCATTCACGAGCTCTCGTCGGTCGTGCGCGAAGCGGGCGCGCTTTGGGGTTCGGCCCTGCCACGCATCGACTTCGCCCGGCGTGATCCGCTCGAGCCCCCCACACCGGCGGTTCCTGGGACGGGCGCCGGGCGGACGATCTCATCTGACGCCTGGCCGCTGTCGGCACGGGTGATCCGCGACGCGGCGGCCCGCGACCCGGAGGCCGGCTCGATCCTCGCTCGGCTCGCGGCCCCGGGCCGGTGGGGCGCCGCGGCGGCGCTTCCGCCGCGGATGGGTGAAAGCGAGACCTTCAACCAGTCGCTCGTGCGCTGGACCCAGCGGGTTCAGCGGGCCTCCAAGGCCCTGCTGGCGACGATCCCGTTCTTTGATGTGCTGGCCACGATGACCCCTGCGGAGTTCCTGCGCTTCCGCGGGCGGCTGCAGCCGGCTTCAGGCTTCGGCTCGGTGCAGTTTCGGGAGCTGGAGCTGCTGCTGGGCCTGCGCGAGCTGCACGAGAAGAAGCTCCGCCCCGACTTGGGCGACCAGCAGGGGGGCGCGAGCGGCGACGAGCCAGCCCCGCCGGAGGGCATGCTCCGGCCGACGGCGCAGACCCCGAGCAACCAGCGGGCGGCGTCGTTCTACTTCGCGCAGCCGCCCTGGGGATGGGCCCGGGTGGCCCGTCGGGCCCGCGAGCACAGCCTGCGCGACGTGGTGTACGCGCTCCTGGGCGCCGCGCTCGGCGCGGGGTCGGGCCCGGGCGGGCCGGAGAAGGGTCTGCCCGATCTGCGTCCGGCGGCGCTTGATGACTTCCTGGCCCGCGTGCTCACGAGCATGCTCGAAGACCACTACCGCGGCGTGAGCGGGGCGGTCCTTGACGAGGCGGGGCGGCGGCAGCTCGAGCACGCCACCGGCTCTCTCGACGCGGCTCTCGCCCACAGCGAGACCCTGGTCGCGGCGTTCATCGACATGCACCCGGCTCAGGAGCGGCTGGCCCAGTTCCTGGCGGCCTGCATCGAGATGGACGAAGCGATGCTCCGCTGGCGCGACCGGCACATCCGGTTCGTGGAGGTCATGATCGGCATGCGGCGCGGGACCGGCGGCGGGGGCATCCAGTACCTGCGCACCACCGTCGCCCCCAAGCCGCCCGCCGATGGGCCGCATCTGACCCACGCCTTTCCATGCCTCTGGCAGGCCCGCAGCTTCGTGCAGCGGCGCTGATCACAACCCACGGATCACTCGCCGAAGAGACCCGGCTGGGTCTTGTCGTCACCCTTCGGGGTGCGGCGCCGCTCGCCGTGGCGCTTCCTGACCTCAGCCAGGCCGCTGACGGTCGAGTTGACCGTACCCTCGGCGAGCTTCGTGGTCAGGGCGTCGCCGGGGCGGACCTCCTCGGCCCGCCGGATCGGGGCGCCATCGGGCCCGCAGGTGATGGAATAGCCGCGGGCCAGCACGCTGGCGGGGCCAACCAGCTCGAGCCCGCGCTCGAGGGAGATCAACCGCTCCGTCCGCCGCGCGGCGCCGACGCGCCAGGCCATTTCGAGCTTCGCCTCCAGGACCGAGGCGTCAAGGTCCGCCAGCCGCTGCCGCAAGGCCCGCTCGAGTTCCAGCACCGCCTGCTTCAGGCGCTGGCGCCGCCGCTCATACACCGCCGCGGGCCGGTGCCGCTCAAGCCGCGCGGCGGCCTGCTCCAGGGCCCGCCCGGCGCGGGAGGTGCGCTCGCGCTCCGCAGTGGCCAGGTGGCGGGCGTGCGCGAGGGCGCTCTGGCGGGCCCGGGCGACGCTCGAACGCAGCCCCGCCGCCAGGCGCTGCGCAAAGGCGTCGACCTGCTCGGTCAGGGCGGCGCCGTCGGGCGTGCAGCGCATCGCTGCCTGGGTCGGGGTGGCGCAGCGGGCGTCGGCGACCAGCTCGGCAATCGTGGTGTCGGTCTCGTGACCGATCGCGGCGGCGACGGGGATTGAGCAGCGGACGATCGCCTCAGCCACAATCCGCTCATTGAAGGCCCAGAGGTCCTCCATTGAGCCGCCGCCGCGGGTGACGATGAGCGTGTCGAGCCCCAGCCGCCCGGCGCTGGCCGAGACCCAGTCGATGGCGCGGGCGATCTCGGGGGCCGCCTGAGCCCCCTGCACCAGCGTGTCCACCAGGCAAACCTCGACGAACGGCGCCCGCCGGCGGATGGTGTCGAGGACATCCTGAATCGCGGCGCCGGTGCGGCTGGTGACCACCGCCAGGCGACGGGGCATCGCCGGCAGCGCGCGCTTGCGGCCCTCGTCAAACCAGCCCAGGGCGCGGATCTCTTCGCACAGCCGGCGGAACTCAAGCTCCAGAGCCCCGGCGCCGACGGGCTCGAGCTTCTCAACCCGCAGCGTGAGTCGCCCCTGCGGGGCGTACAGCTCGACCTGCCCGGTGGCGACAACCTCATGGCCCACCTGGGGCATGAAACCTGCCTTGCGGGCGGCGAACTGGAACATGACGCAGGAGACCACCGCCGAGGCGTCTTTGAGGGCGAAGTACCAGTGCGTGCGGTCGGTGAAGTTGCTGACTTCGCCGATCACGCGGACCGGGCGCGGCACGCCGGCCCGCAAGGCCCCGTCGATCGACGCCGCGAGCTGGGAGACCGAGAGGGGCGGCGCCTCCGCCCCCGCCGCCCCACCCACCCCCATCGGCCCCGAGGCGGCGGCCTGGCTGGCCCGATCGGCCTGGCTGGCACGCTCGGCCCGGGCGGCCTGCTCGCTGGCCTTCATCCTGGCGGGGTCAAACGGCAGTCGCCCCATTGGGCCTCCGCTGGAACGCCGCGGCGTCGGCCGCCGAGGCCTGACATGCCGCCCACAAGGCCCGGACCTGGGCGCTGGCCGGGCGGCTCTGGCGAACATAGGCCGAGGCTGAGGCCCGCAGGGCCGCGGCCTGGCCCTGGTCATCGGCCAGGGCGGTGAGCGTGCGGGCCATGGTCTCGGGGTGGGGGCTGTCGACAATCACGGCGGTCTCGCCCCGGCGGAGCCAGCCGATCCGCGGATCGGGGCGGGCCATCACGAGCATGCCATCGGCCATGGCCTGCAGGACCAGGCTTCGGTGCTCTCCCAGCACTTCAGGGCAGAGCAGCACATCGCCCTGGGTCACCAGGTCATGCCGGCCCTCGAGCTCCGCCACCACGCTGACGTGCTCGCGCATCCCGCCCAGCTCAGCGGTCCAGCGCCACACCGGCAGCGTCGCGGCGACGGCGGCGTCGACCATCACGATGAGCTCGCGCGACGTCCGCGAGACCATCTCAAGGGCCCGCAGCGCCGCGTGCAGGCCGGGTCCGTCGCGCCCCGAAGCGAGAATCGCCACCGTCAGGTTCGTCCCGCGGGCCACCGGCTGGTGCGTCGACTGCGTGGGGTACACGCCCCACGGGGCCAGCACGACATGATCGGCGGGGATCAGGCGCGTCAGGGCCTCGCTGGTCACTTCGTCAGGCGCCAGAAACCGCGGCCGCAGGGCGGGCGGGCCGCTCAGCGACGAGCGCCAGAGCGCCGCGGCGCGATCGAACAGGGCGGCCGACCACACGTCAAGCAGCACCCCCGCGCCCAGACGCCCGGCGAGGGCCACGCCGATCCGCCAGACCCGCTCGCCCAGCACGTGGATCACATCCACCGGACGCTCGGCGCCCTCCGCCTCGCCCAGCCCGCGCAGAGCCTGCACGAAGGCCCGAGTTCGCAGCGTCTCGGTGAACGGCAGGCCGGTGTCGAAGTACATCACCGGCGCCGCGAACACGCCGCCGAGCACCGCCGCGGCCGCCTCGGATTGCTCGAGGCTGGCGGGAAAGGCCTGGATGACGCGGGCGCCCTCATCGGCGAGGCCGACCTGCAGCCGCCGCAGCATCTCGCGCTCGCGGGTGAGCATGTCGGCATCGGGCAGGCAGAGGACGCGCATGAGCTTCTGCGGGGACGGTAGCGACGCTAACCCGCCGCCGGCGCACGATCCTCGGCCAGCGGCGCGCCATCCAAGCGGGCCATGCGGGCGGCCAGGCTGGGCTGGCGCGCGGGGATGGCCGCCGCGGCGGGGGTGGCCCACACGCCGACCCAGTGGTCGGGCGCGGCCTGAACCAGAGCGCTCGGAGGTCGCCCCCCGGGCTTGGTCGCGGGAAGGGCGTCGCTCGGGGGCGTCCACCCCGGCCACCAGGGGACCAGACCCTGCCGGGCGAGCTCGGGGGCCGCCGCGCGGGCGTCATAGGCGGCGCCGAGGATCTCACCGACGGTGAGCAATCGCGCCCGCCGGGCGGTGAGAGAGGGCATGCTGCCCAGGAGCGCGCGGGTGTAGGGGTGGAGGGGGCGTTCGAAGAGCTCCGTCACGCCGGCGTACTCGACGACCCGCCCGCCATACATGACGCAGACGACATCGGCGTTCTCAGCCACGACGCCCAGGGCGTGGGTGATGAGGAGCATGCCCATGGCGCGGGTTCGTTGCAGTTCGCGGAGCAGCTCGAGGATCTGGGCCTGGATTGTGACATCGAGGGCGGTTGTGGGCTCGTCAGCGATGAGCAGTCGCGGGCGGCAGGCCAAAGCCATGGCGATCATGACGCGCTGCCGCATTCCGCCGGAGAACTGGTGCGGATAGGCCTGGAGCCGGCGCGGGCCGTCGGAGATGCCGACATCGGACAGGGCCGCCTCGGCCATACGGACCGCCTCCTGCTCGCTGACGCGCTGATGAAGCAGGATGGCCTCGATGATCTGCTCACCGATGGTGAAGACCGGGTTGAGCGAGGTCATCGGCTCCTGGAAGATCATCGCGATCTGGCGACCCCGGATGCGCCGGATGTCGCGACCGCTCAGGCTCAGCAGGTCGACCCGCCCATCCTCGCCATGAAAGTGCATGGCCCCGCCCGTGATGCGGGCGGGCGGCGAGGCCAGCAGTTGCAGGGCGCTCATCGCCGTGACCGACTTGCCGCACCCCGATTCCCCAACCAGCGCCACCGTCTGACGCGGGAACACCGTGAAGCTCACCCCATCGACCGCCACGCTCGGCGGGCCGGCGGAGCGGTCGAACGACACCGCCAGGCCGCGGACTTCGAGCAGCGGGCGATCGTCATCCGGGCCTGGGGCGGCGCTGGTGGGCAGGTTCGTCACAATGCCTCCAGCGTATTCGATTCGGGCCTGCGGGGCCCGCGGGACGACCTACTAAGTCGGGGCGGCGGTCAGACCGGAGCGGAGGTTGACGCGCGGGTCCAGGGCGTCACGCAGGGCTTCGCCGAGCAGGTTGTACGCCAGTACGGTCAGGAAGATCGCCCCGCCCGGGAAGACGCCCAGCCACCAGATGAACCCTTGCGAGGGGTCCCAGGCTTCGGCCAGCAATCGCCCCCAGGACGCGTTGCCGCTGCCGCTGACGCCCAGGCCCAGGTACGAGAGTGTGGCCTCCGCCAGGATCGCCGAGGCGACAGCGAAGCTCGCCTCCACCAGCACGGGCGCGATGGCGCTGGGCAGCACATGCCGCAGCAGCACCAGGCGGGTCGGCAGCCCGGCCGCCCGCGCCGCCGCAACGACGTCCTGATCGCGGAGCTTCAGGGTTTCAGCCCTCGTCAGGCGCGCGGCGCCCGTCCACGAGAAGCACCCGATGATCGCCATGAGCACATACTCGGTGCGGAGCTCGCGCGGGAGCACCCCGGCGGCGAGAATCAGCAGGAACAGCAGCGGCACGGCCATGACGATCTCGACCACGCGCAGCAGCACCAGGTCAACCCAGCCGCCCAAGTACCCCATCAGCAACCCCGCGACGACGCCGATCGAGAGGGCGATCCCCGCCGAGGCGATGCCGATCGAGATCGCCAGGCGGCAGCCGCGCAGCATCTGCGTGAGTACATCAACGCCGTCGCCGTCGCTCCCCAGCAGCAGTCGGGCCCCCAGGGCCGTCTCGCCCGGGGGCCGCAGCCGGCGTGAGGGGTCGCTCTGCCCGGGCGACCACGGCACGACGCTGAACACGCCCTCGCCCTGACCGGCGGCGATCGCCCGGTGATACCCCTCGAAGCGGGCCAGCGGCGGGCGGGCCTGCGTGTGCGCCAGCACCCCGCCGACGAGCGCCAGCGACAGCAGGGTGCTCACCTGGAGCCCCAGCGAGCGGCGCGAGGCCGGGGCAGCCGGCGCCCCGCGCCCCGCCGCCACCAGCACAAGCACGCCGGCCAGGAGCCCTCCGGCGCCGGCGATGACCGCCGCGACGAGATCGCCCGCGCCCAGGGCCCGCGCACCGGGCCCAAGCGCCAACCCCGCGATGATCGTGCACCAGATCGCCAGCACGAGATGGAATCGCCGCCCCACCGCCACGCCGCCCGGCCGCGCGCCTGGGCCGGTTCGGGAACGTCCGCCTCTCGACCCCACAAGGACAACAGCCGAAATGAGCACGCCCAGCGGCAGCATCAGGTCAGCGGCGGCGGCCTGCCGAAGCAGCGGCGAGGACCAGGGACCCCAGAGGTCATCGGCCCCGCGCGTCCGCCAGCACACGGGGTGACCACTGGCCAGCAACGGGCCGAAGGCTCCGGCCAGGGCCACCAGGGCCAGCCAGGCCCCGCCAGCGAGCGCGGTGGGTCCGAAGCGGGATGAGCGGGCGTGGTCGGTCACGGGCGCCTCACCCGTGGGTCGGCCACGGCGTAGAGCACATCGGCCAGCAGCAGGGCCGCGATGTTCACCGCGCCGATCACCGCAACATCGGCCACCAGCAGTTCACGATCCCGCTGCGCGATGGCCTCGAGCACAAGGCTCCCCATCCCTGGGATGTTGAAGATCCGCTCAACCACGACCGAGCCCGAGAGCATGGCCGGGAACGCGCCTGAAAACAGCGTGATGATCGGCAGCAGGCTGTTCCGCAGCGCGTGCGACCAGAGCACCGACCCCTCCGGCACGCCCTTGGCCCGGGCGGTGCGGATGTAGTCTGACGAGAGGCTCTCGAGCATCGCCGCGCGGGTCTGCTTCGACAGCACCGCCAGGCCGCCGTAGGTGAGGCAGAGCACCGGCAGGCAGAGCCGCCACCCGGTGTCGAGCAGGAAGCCCCGCTCAAAGACGCCCCGCTCATTCCAGCTTGGCAGGAAGGGCATGGCGTCGACCTCGCTTCCGGGCGTCCATGTCACCGGGAACCAGCCCAGGGAGCGGTCGCTGGCGAGGAAGCCGATCGCCAGCGAACCCGCCCACGCCAGCGGGATCGACCACAGGGCGATCACCCCCAGCCCCAGCAGCCGGTCCGCCGCGCGCCCGCGCTGCGACGCCGCGATGACGCCCCCCGGGACCCCGATGAGGTACACCAGCGCGAATGCCAGCGCGTTGAGCATGAGGGTCACGGGCAGCCGCTCGCTGATCAGCGCCAGCACCGGCCGACGCTTGACGAGCGACACGCCCAGATCCGGCCAGTCCAGACCCAGCACGCCCGGGATGATGGCGAGGCCCGAGTCGGGGTACGGCCGGGCCGCGATGGCCTGGCGAAGGCGATCGTGAGCGGCGAGAACCCGGTCATGGGCCGCCTCCGCCGCGCGGGCGGCGCTACGAACCGCCGCGAGCTTGGGGTCCTCCGGACGAGCAGCCAGGGTCGCCAGCCGCGCCCACAGGCGGCGCTGGTCGGTCACGTCCTCTTCCGGGATGCCGATGGCTCGGGCGTACCCCCGCAGGGCCAGCTCAAGGTCGGCGGCGGCATCCAGGCGCTCGATGCAGGCCTCATTGAACGCGGCGCTCGCCTGCCGGTACGCTGGGCGGGGCTCGAGAGGAATCGCGCCGGCGTCAGAAGCGCCCGGCGCGGCGACGGGCGTCCCGGGACGGTGGCCAGAAGGCTCAGCGCGATCCGCAAGGAGCCAGGCCCGGAACTGGGCCCGGAACTGGGCCCGGAGGTCGGCCCGGATCTCGGCTGGCGCGCCATCCAGCGGCGCATCCAGCGGAGGGGCCGGCGCCGAGGGGAGGCGGACCCGCTCGCCGCTTTCGTCAGCCATGTCGAGCCCGCCCAGTTTGACGGGGCACGCCGCGCGCAGCCAGCGGCCGTACTGGAGCACCGGCGACTCATCAAGGCCGTAGCGGCCCACCAGATACGCCCGGCGGGCCATGTCGGCCGATGACACACCTCGCCCCCCACTCCCCCCACCCCCACCCCCCCCGCCCTCACCGAAGCCGTCGCTCTCCAGGCCTACGCCTCCCGGGCTCAGGGCCACGAGCATGAACACCACAAACGTCACCCCGACAAGGGTGATGGGCGCCAGCAATACTCGCCGAAGCAGATACCCGCTCATGGTGCATTCCGGGCCTGGGCCCACCGCCTATTTGTCCGCGCGGTCCAGCAGGAACGCTTCTTCCAGCGAGAGCCCGTCGCGGGTGGGGTGCAGGTTTCGCACCCGCTCCCGCACGACGCGAACCCAGGGCATCGCCCTCAGAAAGGTGTAGGGCTGCTCGCGCGCGATCACCGCCTCCAGCCGGCGAAGCAGGGCGTCGCGCCGGCCGCGATCCAGCTCCGCCTCCGCTTGGTCGATGAGCGCATCGGCCTCCTCGCACCGCCAGCGGCCGTAGTTGCCCCCGCCCGAGGCGATGCTCGCCGAATGCCACAGGTTCCTCGTGTCGGGGTCCACGCCGTAGCCCTGCAGCCCCAGCAGCGCGGCGTCGAACTTCCGCTCCCGCACCGCCTGGGCCAGCGCATCGGGGGCCAGGAACCGAGCCGAGCACCTCATGCCCGCCCCGGCGAACTGATCGGCGATGTACCGGCTCATGCGCTTCTCGCTCTCGTCGCCCGCGTGCGCGAGCTCAAATTCAAAGGCCCGTCCGCCCGGCCCCGCCAGGTAGCCGTCCGGCCCTGGCGCCCACCCGGCCTGGGCCAGCAGAGCCAGCGCCGCCGAGGGGTCGAACGGAAGCGGCTGCAGCCCCGGGTCGGTGATGCGCCCGGCGGGGCTGAAGGGACCCTTGGCCACCACGCCCGCCCCGCCCCAGAACTCGCGCCGGATGAACTCCCGATCGAGCAGCATCGTCATCGCCTGGCGAACCCGCACGTCGGCGAAGATCGAGCCCTCCCCAGCAGACCACACGATGAACTGGTACGAGCTGCGCGACACCATCCACTCCAGGACGCTGGCCGAGGCCGTGAACGCCGGGTCCGAGGCCAGTCCCCCCAGCTCCTGCCGGGAACGGACGCTCATCAGGTCGCCCCGCCCCTTGCGGAACAGTTCCAGCCGGCCCGCCAGATCGCCCGCAGCCTCGAAACGCACACCGTCAAGCGGGGGCCGAGGGCCCCAGTACGACTCATTGCGCGCAAGCGTGACCCACTGGCCCGCGGGGTCGGCCTCGCGCAGCTTGAATGGGCCCGAGCCAGCGAGGGCGTCAGAGGCGGTCTTCAGGCGGGCGCCCTGGGCCTCGTAGTACCCCTTGGGCAGCACATACATCCGCAGGGCGGTGGGCAGGTTGAACGCCGAGGGCCGGGTGAAGGTGAACTCGACGGTGCGGCCGCCGGGCCCATCATCGCCAGGGGTGCAGGACGCGAGGCGGTCCCTCAGCAGCTTGCCATCGGGCGCCCCGAGCTCGGGGTTCATGACCAGATCCTTGACCGTGAAGACCACGTCGCCAGCGGTGACCGGAGCGCCATCGCTGAACCGGGCGCCGGCCCGCAGGCGCACGCGCAGCCACAGCCCGCCTGGGTCGGCCTGCCAGGCCTCAGCGAGCACGCCGCGCAGTTCGAGCGTCTCGGGGTCGTAGTCGGCCAGGCGCTGGCACACGAGGTCAATGATGCGGCGCGAGACGGTGTCGTTGACGCGGAAGGGCGTGAGCGTCTTGGGGCGGGTGTCGAGCAGCTCGACGAGTTCGCCGCCCTCGCGAAAGAGCGGGTCGGCGCGCGGGTCATGGCGGGGCCTGAACGGCGGCTGACGCTCGATGGGCGTCCCCGCGCGGGCCCAGGCGTCATCCGCGAGCGCCGGAGCGTCGCCCGGCCGGCTCGCGGGCGTTTTCGGCCCGGCCGGTCCAGACGGCTCAGGCGACCCCGTACTGAGTTGGCCCAGGCGCCGTTCCAGATCGCCCACGCGGGCCTCGATGGCGCCCACTTTCCGCCAAAGACGGTCATCCTGCATCATCTTGAGCCACACGCTCAGGCCCACAAAGGCCAGCAGCAGCAGCAAAACCAGATCCTTGATGGTCCACCGGTTCGCCATGGCAGGGCCCCCGGGCGGGTCCGGCCTCGGGCCGGGCCGTGGCGGCCGAAGGCAGTCTACCTCAGCGGGCCGCCGTTCGCTTGGGGTCCAGCGCCTCGCGCAGGCCCTCGCCGACAAAGTTGAGCGCCAGCAGCGTTGCCGCGAGGGCCCCGCACGGAAAGACCGCCAGCCACCACCGCACGCGGACGGGGTTGAGGGCCAGCTGGCCCTCGGCGGCCAGGTTCCCCCAGCTGGGGAGCGGCGGCGTCACGCCGATCCCCAGAAAGCTGAGGAACGACTCCTGCAGGATGGCCTGCGGCGCGGTGAGCGTGGCGTAGACGACGATCGGCCCCACCAGGTTGGGCAGCAGGTGCCGGAGCATGATCCGGTGCGTCGGCGCCCCGATGGCCCGTGCCGCCTCGATGAACGGCTGGCTCTTGAGCGAGAGCACCTGCCCGCGGACCACCCGGGCCATGGTGAGCCACGACACCCCGCCGATGGCCAGGAGCAGGGTCAGCAGCTCAAGCCCCCGGCGCGCGGCGGGCGACAGATCACGCGGACGCAGTTCGGGCCGCTGATCCGCCTGCGTCTGGATGCGCTTGAGCAACTCGCCATCGCGGGCCATGAGGCGGTCGATCGCGGCCCGCTCGACCGGGCCGGACGTGAAGCCCGGCTCACCCCGCTCGCGCGCTTGGGCGACCACCTGGGTCCGGACCCAGTCCTGCCGGGCCCGGCCGCGGGAGACGTACTCGTCGATCAGCGCATCGCTGGCGACGGCCAGCAGCACCACCAGGAGGATGTTCGGAAGGCCGTAGAGCACATCGACCACGCGCATCATGATCGCATCCACCCGCCCGCCGACATATCCCGCAATCAGGCCGTAGGTGGTCCCCACCGAGACCGACACGAGCGCCGCGGCGATCCCCACCACCAGCGAGACCGTCCCCCCCGCCAGCACGCGCACAAAAAGGTCGCGCCCCAGCCGATCAGCGCCCATCAGGCTGAATTGCCCGGTTCCGCCCCCTCCCCCCCCAACGGTCCAGCTCGGCGGGGCCAGGCGGGCGGCGGCGTTCTGAAGGTCGTAGCGCGGGCTGCCGTCAACGTGCCCGAACGTCCACGGGATGGCCCCGACGCAGAGGACCACGATCACCCCCAGCACCACCAGGCCGATCAACCCCGAGCGGCTCCCCGCCACGGCGCGGAGCAGGCCGCGCGGGCGCCCGGGGTCGCCGGCGGCAAGGATGGAATGAGGCGGGGCCATTTCAAAGAGCATACTCGCCTGGCGAAGCCGCCAGGGCCGAAGGCTGCCGGCGCCGCGCAGCGCCTTCAGGCTTCATCACCCGCCGCCGTTGCCCTCTGGCTGAGCCTGTTCCTTCACCACGGCCCTGCACCTCTCCAGCGTCGGGCGGAACTCGTCGAGATCCTTCGAGTCGGCGGGGCCGGACCCGGTGCGGGGCAGCAGCCGTTCGGCCATCGCCACGGCCTCTTCAAGTTCAGGCAGCGCGGCGGCCGCGTCACCGTTCTCAAGGCGAGCCTCGCCTGAACGCCACAGCACGCGGGCCATCAGCGGCGATTCCTTGCCCCGGCGCAACAGGGCGATCGCCTCGTCCCACCCCGCGCGGGCTTCCGCGACTTTGCCCAGCATCTGCTGGGCTCGGGCGAGGTTGCTCAGGCTTTGGGCGATGCCCTGGTCCCCGGGCTTTGGAGCGCGGCGCCGGATCTCCAGCGCCTCGCGATACAGCGGCTCGGCCTCAGCCGGGCTGTTCCGAGCCTGCAGCACCCGCGCGAGGTCGTTCAATGCAACCGCGATGTTCAGGTGCCCGGCGGGGAAGGCCTTGCGGGTGATCTCCAGCGCCTCGCGGCACAGCGGCTCGGCCTCGGCGAGTTTGCTCTGGTCCTTCTGGTCCCGCAGGACGCTCCCGAGGTTGCCCAGGCTGTTGGCGATATCCCGGTGCCCTTCGGGCAGCGCTGCGCGGCGGATCTCCATCGCTTCTCGCAGAAGCGGCTCGGCATCGGCTGACTTTTCCTGAGCCTGCAGTAACTTGGCGAGGTTGTTGAGCGCGGTGGCGATCTCGGGACGCCCCGGGGAGAAGGCCCGGCGGGCCATCTCGAGCGCCTCGCGATAGAGGGGCTCGGCGTCGCGGAGGTTTCTCTGATCGTAGAGGCAAGTCGCGAGGCCGTTCAGCGCCGCGACGGTGTCCGGATGCGCGGCGGGATAAGCCTTGCGGCAGATGCCCAGGGCCTCGCGATAAACCTGCTCGGCCTCGCCTGGCTCGCCCTGCGTTTGCAAGAACCTCGCAAGCGTGCCCAGCGCCGCGGCGATGTTCGGATGCTCGGCGGGGAGGGCCGTGCGGGCGATCTTGACCGCTTCGCGGACGAGCGGCCCGGCTTCGTCCGGGCGGTTCTGCTCCAGCAGGAACGCCGCGAGGTTGTTCAGGCCGCCGGCGATGTCCCGGTGCCCGGGGGGAAGGACCTCGCGAAAGATCGCCAGGGCCTCGCGGTGCATCCGCCCGGCCTCGGCCGATTTGTTCCGAGCCTGCAGGAGCGTTGCGAGGTTGTTCAGGCCGGCGGCGATGTCCGGATGCCCCGCTGGAAAGGCCTGGCGGAGAATCTCAAGCGCATCGCGGTACAGCGGCTCAGCCTCCGCGAGTTTACTCTGGGCGTGCAGCAGCCTCGCAAGGGTGTTCAGCGCCGCCGCGATGTTCGGGTGCCCGGACGGAAAGGCCCCCCGCGCGGCCTCCAGCGCCTCTCGGCAGACCGGCTCGGCCTCGGCCAGCCTGTTCTGCTCCCGCAGGAGGCTTGCAAGGGCGCCAAGGCTGATGGCGAAGCCGGAGCGCCCGTCGGGAAGAGCCCTGCGATGAAGCTCCAGCGCCTCGCGCAGGAGCGGCTCGGCCTCAGCCAGCTTGTTCTGGCCGCGCAGCACCTTCGCGAGGTCGGTCAGCCCGACGGCGACCTCCGGCCCGGCGGGGCACACCGCGCGGCGAATCTGGAGCGACTCCCTCAGCATCGACTCAGCCTCGGCAATGTTGTTCTGGGTGTAGAGCAGCGCCGCGAGGTCGCCGAGACAGACGGCCAGGTCCGGGTGCGCCGCGGGAAGGGATGCGCGCAGGATCGCCAGCGACGCGCGCAGGTTGCGCTCAGCCTCGTCATAGCGCGCCAGTCCGTAGAGGGTCCAGCCAATCGTGCGGCGCACCTCCGCCTCAACCAGCGGCTGGTCCTTCAGCGAGCCCTTGTCGAGCTCCTTGACCGCGGCCTCAATCGCCTGCACCACCGTCAGCCGGTCCTTCAGCGTCTGGTTCGTCAGCGGGTCCCTCGGGAGGTTCATCGGGTCGACCGCGGCGAACATGCCGGTCTGGAAACTCGCCACCGCTTCGGCGATCGCGGCCTGCTTCTTCGCCTCGGCCGCCTGTTTCCTCGCCTCCGCCTCCTGCTTGCGGGCCTCGGCCTGCTGCGCCAAGGCCTCGACCCGCGCGGCTTCGGCCCGCCCGCGCTCTTCGGCCTCGGCCTGCTGGGCCGCCACAGCGAGATCACGCTGGTCCCTCGCCACCTTGGCCTGCCACGCGAAAGCGACCACGCCCATCAATAGCGCCGTTCCCACGGCGCCCGCCGCCGAAACCACCACCCGGTTGCGCCGGATGAACTTGGTGAACCGGTACGCCGCGCTCGGCGGCGCGGCCCCGACCGCCTCCCCCGCCAGGTGCCGCCGAACGTCCAGCGCTAGACCGATGGCCGTCCCGTAGCGGCGCTGGCGGTCCTTATCGAGGGCCTTCATCACGATCCAGTCGAGCTCGCCGCGGATGATCTTCCCCAGCCGCGCCGGCTCGGTGCGGCGGTGCGCCGCGATGCTGGCGATGGTGGTGGTGTTGTTGCTCAGACGCGTGCTGGGCTTGGGGGGCTCAACCTCGCGGATGATCCGCTGGATCTCGCCGTAGGCCGCGGACCGCAGCTCCTTGCTCGTGAACGGTGTGGTGCCGGTGAGCAGTTCGTACAGCAGCACGCCCAGCGAGTAGACATCCGTCCGCGTGTCGATATCGAGGGTCCCCTCCGCCTGCTCGGGGCTCATGTACTCCGGCGTGCCGATGAGCTGGTGGTGCTCGGTGAAGACCGTCTTTTCAGTCAGTCTACCCGCCGTGGCCTTGGCGATGCCAAAGTCGATCACCTTGGTGTGCGGGCGCCCGTCGAGCGTGCTGACGAGGATGTTTGACGGCTTGATATCGCGGTGGATGATGCCCTTGGTGTGCGCGTGCTGCACCGCGCTGCACACCTGCGTGAAGAGCTTCAGCCGGTCCTGGATGCTCAGGTTGTTCTTGTCGCAGTACTCGACGATGGGCTCGCCCTTGACCAGCTCCATGACGAAGAACGGCCGGCCCGTCTCCGTCGCCCCTGCGTCCAGCACCCGGGCGATGTTGGGGTGGTCCATCATCGCCAGGGCCTGCCGCTCCTGCTCAAAGCGGGCCACCACCTGGCGCGTGTCCATGCCGAGCTTGATGATCTTCAGCGCCACCCGGCGCGCGACCGGCGCCTCCTGCTCGGCCATGAAGACCGACCCGAAGCCGCCCTCGCCAATCAGCTGCAGGATCCTGTAAGGGCCGATCCGCGAACCCGGCCCCTCCGGCAGCGCCGCCGCCATGCTGGTGGCGTCTCCCGTCGCGGCGGCCCGGGCATCCGGCGCAAACCCACCCGGCGTAACCATGAACCCGCCCGCCTGCTGGTCGGCCCGAAGCAGCGCCTCGACCTCGGCTCGCAGGGCCGCATCACCGCCGCAGGCCTTGGCAAGCGCGGCCTGTCGCTCGGCCTCCGGCAGATCCGCGACCTCCATGAACACCTGGCGGACCTGCTGCCTGTGATCACTGGCCATGACTTCACCTCACAAAAACACCTACGCCCTCGCACTCGCCGCCGTTCGCTGCGACATTCCCGGCTTCCGCAGCCTGCCCCGTGCTCAGCCCCGCCTGGAACCGCGGCCTTACGATCGTCTTCGGAGCCCTCCATCTCAAGCGTGGAACCGCGGCGTCGACCGCCAAGATCTGCTGATAATCGCCCCCCCACACACCCAGTGCGGCGATATCGCCCAGATCCCGAACGGACGCAGCTCTCCCCCAAGCGTACCGTCATCGGGCGCCCTGCAGTCGAAGCGGGGTGGTGGTTTCTGGCGAGGGGACGGCGCCACCACGCGGTGTAGACTGCCCCATGCTCAAGCCCGCGGTGCTGTACTTTGCGCTCACCTACGCCGCGGGGTTCGCCTTTGGCTCAGTGCGGATGCTCATCCTCGCGCCCCGGCTCGGCGAGGTCGCGGCGGTGCTGATCGAGTGTCCGCTCATTCTTGGTGCGTCATTCCTGATCGCTCGCTGGGTCCTGCGGCGCTTCGCTCCAGCGGCGGGAACTGGCCGCCGATTCCTGATCGGCCTGATCGCGTTCGCCTTGCTCATCGGCGCCGAGCTGCTCTTATCGCGCCTGCGCGGCATCTCAACGCGGGAGTTCGCGGCGTCCTGGTTCAAGCCCGCCGGCGCCATCGGCTTGGCGGGCCAGGTGGTCTTTGCGCTGATCCCGCTGTTCATCGGGGGTGGGGGCGCGCGGTCAACGGCTCGCCCGTGATTCGTGATTGGTCGGCCGTGAGTGGAAGGCCACCGGCTCGCGGCTGAGTCACCGCAGGCGTGCGCTGATCCACGCTGATCCAAGGGCGTCCCACCGGGTCGCATAGAGTGACTCATGGCGAGAGTCCTGACCATCTGCGGTCACCCCGACCCTGAGAGCTTCGTGGCCGGGCTGTGCCGCGAGTATGCCCAGGGCGCCCAGCAGGGCGGTCACGAGGTCCGGCAGTTGATACTGAGCGAGCTCACGTTCGACCCGATCCTGCGCGGGCGCAAACATGAGATGCCCCTGGAGCCTGACCTGCTCGCCGCCCAGGAGTCCATCCGGTGGTGCCAGCACCTGGTCATCGGCTACCCGACCTGGTGGGGATCGACGCCCGCGCTGCTCAAGGGGTTCATCGACCGCGCCATCCAGCCGGGCTTCGGCTTCAAGTACCGGCAGGGCTCATCGCTCTGGGACCAACTCTTGAAGGGACGCAGCGCCCGCGTGATCGTCACGATGGATGCCCCGTCCATCTACGACCTGCTCGCCTATTGGTCCTGCAGCCGGCGCGCGATCACCCATTCCACGCTGGGATTCTGCGGCTTCAAGCCGGTGCGAGCCTCCACCTTCTCACGCGTGAAGTTCAGCACCGCTGAGAAGCGGCGGACCTGGCTCGCGTCGGTCCGAACGCTCGGCGTCCGGGCGGGATGACCCGCGGTTCGAAACGCCCGTCACTTCTTCGGACTTGGCACGTGCTGGTCCACGAGAATCGGGTTCCCGTCCGGATCGGTGAGCATGAAGTAGGCGGGGCCGGTCGTGGATTCATCGGCGGCGGGTTCAGGCGCCAGGCCGCGGGCCCTGAGGGCCTTCTGCAGGTCGCGCACATCCTCGAACTCCGGCAGCGTGGCCTTGTCGCTGTCCCAGCCGGGGTTGAACGTCAGCGTGTTGCGCGGAAACATGCCCTGGAAGAGGCCGATCTTGGTCTGCTCGTTCTTGAGGACCAGCCAGTTCTTCGCCTGATCGCCGGAAACCACCTTGAAGCCGAGCTTCTCGTAAAACGCCCGCGACGCGGCGATGTCCTTGACGGCGAGACTGACCGAGAAATTACCAAGCTTCATGGGAGCATCTCCTGAAGTGCGGGCGGGTGGCGAACTGTCCGGCAGAGCCGACGGCAGCACGGTTGAGACATGAGCGGCGTCCACCGTTGCGGAAGTCGCACATCCCCCCAACCCCAGCCCAATCCCCAGTCCAACCCCCGCCCCAACCACCGCCGGTACAACCGAAGCGGCGCAGCGCCAAACCAGCAAGCCCGAAATCGATCGGTTCATCGTTCACTCCGGATGCGGCCTGCTCTCGCCCGGCATTCCTCGCAGAAGCCGTTGCCGTCTCTATGGTACAAATCGAAGCCAGGAGAATCGCGACTCAGCACACCCTGAGCGTGCCTTGTGGGCAACCCACTCGGGATGCTGCTCGGCGGTGAGCCAGCTGGCATCGACGCCCCATGTCTTCTCACGCCGGGCGGGCGGTCCCGCAGCCGCGGCGGAGCACTAACATGCGGCCTCAACCCCCGAGCTGCGGGAACCGCCGTGGGCCGGTGGCTGGTTCCCGGCGCGCCTTCGCAGCGGGTCCCTGGTCATTCGCCGGAGCTAGTCATGAACACTTCAGAGCTGGATGCCCAGTCAGCGGCGGAGCGAAGAGCGGGCCAAGCCGCCGTGCGGGCGCTGATCGACAAGTTTGCGCCCTTGCATCTAAGGCTCGTGGGCGCCGCGCGACGGCGTCTGAGCAAGCGTCTACCCACCGCCAATGAGCTGGTGTACGAGTATCGCGACGCCTTCGTCATCAGCTATTCACCCAGCGATCGCGGGCACGAGGGCGTTCTCGCCATCCGAGCCAGCGCGGCCGGCGTCAGGCTGTACTTCAATCGTGGCAAGGAGTTGCCGGATCCTGAAAGGTTGTTGCGAGGGTCCGGCGGTCAGACGCGCTGGATCAGCCTGGAGGGCGCGTCCACGCTCGCTCAACCGGCGGTCAAAAGCCTGATCGAAGCAGCCATCGCCTGCAATCGCGTGCCCTTCGCGCGCGCCGGCCGCGGGTGGGTGATCGTTCGTCCGACAGCGGCAGGGAAGCGTTCGCAGCGTCGGCCAGGCTAGACCATGGAAGTTGCTGGCCCGCCGCGTGCCGCTCGATGCAACGCAGCGCGAGCGAGGAGGCGTGTCGAGTCCAGTGTGTCCGCTCGTGGGCCGCCAGAGTCAGCGGTGAGGTTGAGGCTCACCGCCCTTCGGGCGTGAATTCGTAACGGCGCGGCATACCGCCCTTCAAGTAGCCAATGGTGGCGGAGAGCTTGCCGTCGGCCGAGAGTTCGTACACGATGCGCTTCGGGTAGTCGTGGCGGGGGTTGTCGAAGACAGCACGTTTGCCGCCTGCTCCGGTCGCGCCAACCTCCGTGAGCACAAACTCGGTCTTCGGCGCGCCGCCCGGCTGCGCGGCGTAGACCAGCCCGCCTTCGCGCTCGACGATCCGCAGGTACTCGAACGCGACCATCTTGCCGCTCGTGTTGACCGTGCGCGATACGGCAAGCATCGCCCCGCCAAGCGGCGGACTCCAACGCTCCTCCATCGACGACGCCGAGGAACGAGTCCCCACCCACGCGCCGGCGATCCATGCCACATCGGCGATCGCGGCCTTGGCCGGCGTCGGCAGCGGGATGTCCTCGGCATGACGATAAAGCCCGACTGATTCGGACCCCCCGCCTCCCGCCGGCGGATCGACCGCGACACGCACCATCAGCCCCTCGGGCGTGACCTGGAAGCGCCGCCGGATCACTCCGATCCCGGGCTTGCCGGGTTCGCGGCTGAAATCGACTTCGTACTCGAACACGCCGTCCTTCCACGAGCCGCGGTAGCGCACGAGTCGTTTGCTCTGCTCAGCGACCTCGGTGAGCGAGCCGTCCAAGGCGATACGCACATCGCGGTGACCGGAGCCGTGCCCGTTCAAGATGACCGCGTCCCCGGCTTCTTCCACGCGCATCGAGAACTTCGAGGCCATGGGCGGGCCCAGCCGTTCGATCGGTTGGCCCTCGGTGCGATCCTCGACATAGATCCACTCCCCGCCCATCGTGCGGATACCTTCGGGCTTGGCCTGAACTTGGGCCTGAATTTGGGCCTCAACTGGGGCCTGGGCGGGGGGCGTGCTCGGCGCGGCCGCAGGCGGAGCCGCACCAAGGCATGCTGAGAATGCGAGGAGTGCGAAGGCCCAGATCAGGCGCGGGTTCATGGTCATCCCCTTTCCGAATACGTGAGATGAGGATTGAGGCACTCGTGGATCGCCAGCGCGCCGGGCCGGACGCAACCAAGGGCGCCGTATCGCGGCCGAGTCGGGCGGAGCTGTCGAGCAACCGGCCGCACGAAGCATGCGGAGCGGGAATCTTACACCGAACGCCTGAGTCGCTGCCCGGGACCAGGCGTGGCTCAAATCCCGCCAACACCCACGCAGGTCTGCAGGCTTCTCGGCGCCAGAGAGCAATCGCCTGGACCACTCAAGTTGATCGCAAACAACAACGCCAGAATGAAAAGCCCGTCTAGAAATCAGGGTGACAGGATTTGAACCTGCGACCTCGAGGACCCAAACCACGCGCTCTACCAAGCTGAGCTACACCCTGAGCCGCCGATTCTAGGGCCCGCGTTGATGCTGGGGTTGTGACCCAAGAAAAACGCCCCGCGCGGGCGGGGCGTTGAAGAATGTTCACAGGCTCAGGCTCGCCCAGGCCTCAGTTCACGGGCACTTCCTGCAGGAAGAGCACCTTGGGCTTCTCACCAAGCTGCGTGACATTCGACCGGTCGACCACCATCAGGAACCGCTTGTCGAGACTGGGAACCATGGGGTCCTCGGGGTCGGCGACGACGACATCCGTCGGGCGGTACCCGCGAACCACGAACCACACGCAGAAGACATCGCTGCGCACCGAGAGCGAGTTCAGGGCCGCGTTGGCGATGGCGTACTTCTCCGACGGGTCGTCCCTGAGCATGCTGGGGATGAGCGGCCCGCGCTGGTGCTCCGGATCGCGCACGCCCCTGGTCAGCCCCTCCACGGCGTAGCCGTTGGCGATGCTGAAATTCACCTGGGGGTCGTTGATCACGTAGTCGGGCGGCTGGACCGTCGGGGCCAGCTTGGCGCCGTCGCGGGCGAAGCGGTCGATGCTGATGTCGATGGCGTAGTCCATGCCGCGGGCCCGGTCGAGCCCGGCCAGCGGGTCAGCGAGCTGCCTGGGGTAGTTGTCGGCCCCGTACTCGTTCTTGAGGTCGCGCAGGTTGGGGATCGAGCCCTGCTGGTAGTTGAAGGGACGATTGGCCGCGTCGACGATCCGGCCGGCCGGGTCATACTGCCCGGCGTAGCGGGCGCACATGATCTCGCCGATCCCGGCGAAGCCCGTCTGCTCGCGCAGGCCGGGGATGCCGGTGAAGAACTGCCGGCCCATCGGCGGCTCGCTGAGGGTGAGCCGCCCGCCCGGCAGGCCCGCGACGCCGTAGCGGCCGTCGACCGGCCAGCGCAGGTCATCGCGGAACGCCACATCGATCGGCAGGCGGAACCCGTTGGGCTGGTTCTCCTGGTTGAGCGACCGGGTGCTGACGACGCTCTTCTGGCGATAGGCCTCGAGCGTGCTGGCGATGTCGAAGGTCTCGCCGACGTTTGAGTAGAGCCCCAGCGCCTGCGAGGCCCGGAAGTTGTTGTTGAAGGCCCGCAGGTCGATGCGGCTGAAGAGGTCGCCCCATACGAGCCGACCACCGCCGATGATCTCGGTGTCGCGCACGCTGCCGGGGTAGTTGTTGAACAGGCGGGCGTTCGGGCCCATCCACCCGTCGCGATCGGGGGTGAGCATCGGCGCCGCGCGCAGGACCGAGCGCGGCGCCGTGTTCGCGTTGATGGTCCCGGGGACCTTGCTCGTAAGCGACCCGACGCTGGTGGTGCGGAACTTGTCCAGCAGCGTGAGCGCCAGCGGGATGCCCGAGCCCAGGCGCTCGTCGCCCACCAGCCGGCCGCTGCGCGACTGGTCGCGGGCCGGGTCGAAGACGCCGTTGGCCCTCAAACCGCCCCGATCGTCGCCCATGTCAAGGTACGCCACGAACCGGTCGGTGCGCAGCAGCCCGCGCTCCAGCGCGCCGCCGATCTCGGTGTTGAGCTGCACGGTGTCATCGATGTCGCCGGTGAGAAGCACCTCGGGCGCCTCGTCCGGCGGGTATGCGAAGCCCTGGTTCTGAGCGTTCAGGATCGACTCGTTGAGCGATTTGAAGCTCGCCCCCGCGCGGTAGTCGGCGGGCATGACCACCGAGCCGTTCACCCGCGGCCACCCGTCGACGTCGCCGTCGTAGTCGTAGTCAAGGGCCTGAGCGACCGCCTCGGAGAAGGTCGTCCAGCGCTTGTCGATGTTGTACTGGAAGGCCCCGAAGATGTCGACGGGCGTCTCATAGGGACCCACCGCCGGCACCATCAGGATGTCGGCCGGGCGCATTTCGGGCTCGGCCGCCGGGTTCACCTCACCGCGATAGACGCGGGGCAGGACCATCGGAACCTGCATGGCCAGCTGCGAGAAGTTGCGGCCCGAGCGGTTGCGCAGCCGCTCCAGGCGGTCCTTGAGGACCTGCTTGTAGCTGTCGGTGGGATTGGCGTCGAAGATCGGCTCGGAGGCCTTGCGCCGCGTGTCGCTGAAGCCCGTGGTGATGTCCTGCAGCTGCGGCGCCAGGTTGATGGTCTGGTGCAGCCGCACCGGCCCGCCGTTGACGCCAAAGCCCATGCCCAGCTTCAGCAGCGTCGGCAGCCCGGGCACACGCGGGTTGACCCGGTTCGAGACCCGCTCGCCGCGGGCCACGCGGCCGAACTCAGGACGGGTCCGGTCGACCAGCCCCGGGGACGGGAGATTCGCCAGGCGGAACGTGTCGAAGCTGGTCTCGGCCTCGGAGTCCAGGTTCTCCTTGAGACGCCGCTTGCCGTTGATCAGCTCAAAGTTGAGCGACGTGCGGATCGCCCGCCCGTCGACATCCGGCGCCAGAGTGGTGTTGACGATCCCCGCCCGATAGGGCAGGGAGCTCTTGACTTCCATGCAATACGCCGGGATCACGCCGACAGCGACCTGCGGCAGCACCGCGTTGGCCGGGTCGGTCGCCGCGCCGCCGAGGCGATCGCGGAAGAGCGGCATGCCGGTCTTCGGATCGGCCGGCCGGCGGATGCTGCCCCAGTTGATGAAGGCGATGGCGTCGTTGTCGGGCATGAAGACGCCGGAGGTCTCGCCGTCGGCCTGCGCGGGGTCCCAGTCGTCGCGCGTGCGGCGATAGAGCGTCGGGAACGGGAAGTTGTCCGAGGTGTCGCCCGAGACCTGCGAATCATCAGCCTGCACCGGCGGAACCGCCCGTCGCCATGGCTGCGGGTCGCGCAGCACGTCGACGAGCTGGTCGTTGGCCAGGATGTTGGGGATCGCCGGGCGGGCCCGCCCCGTGCCGCCGCGGTGATAGATCACCTCGCCCGTCGAGGCGTCGATCTCACCCTCGGAGGTGTAGCGGGTGTCGTTGGGGTGCACCTCGCGGACCACGCGCCACAGCCGGACCGCGCGCCGGCTGTCGTAGAAATCGAACCGTTCCTTCGGGTCGACCGGCAGCGGCTGCGGCTCGTTCACCATCTGCTGCATGGTGCGCGGGTTGACCCGCACCAGCCGCGTCGGCGGGTTGTCAAACGTGATGCGGTCCCGCGCGTCGCCCCGGGCCGACGCATTGGAGCTGTCGGTGAAGATCGCGCGCTTGATGTCCTTCACCGGGTTCCGGTCGCCCGGCGCGGCGCCGGCCAGCGGCGGGAAGTTCCGGCGCAGCTGGTCGTTCACCTGGGCGTCGGGCAGCCCCTGGCGGCGCTGGAACGACGGCCGCACGGCCGGGTCGTTGCTGGCGCTGTCATAAGACATCCCCAGCGGCTCAAAGGTCATGAGCTGCTCGCGGATCCACCGGTCCACCGGCCGCCACGGCTCGCGCGTCTGAGATGGGTCGACGTTGTTGAGCTCGTCCATCAGCACGCCGCCCGCGGCACGCCAGCGCGTCCAGACCGTCGCGAAGTCGTTGTCGCACGCGTAGAACCAGCGGGTCTCGCCCGGCTCCAGCGTGATCGAGCGGTAGATCTCCTCCCCGGAGCCGTTACCGTCGCCCTCCAGGCCCACCAGGGCGTAGTACCGCCCGCTGAACTCGATGTAGTACCGCGTCTCGTCCAGGTGCACCGCGAAAGGATCGGTCTCGCCCGGGATGGGGTAGGTCTCGTCACGCCGCGTGCGGTTCTGGAAGAGCTGGGTCGCCCCCGCGTTGGCGTTGGGATCACCCTGGAAGCGGATGCGCGTCTGATCAGGCACGGTGCGGCCGCTCGAGAGCTTCGAGAGCGACAGCGGCGCATCGAACGGGTTGTGAAGCTGGAAGGCCACGATCTCCACCAGGTGATCGGGGAAGCCCTGGTTCCCGCGGATTCCCGTCAGACCCGTGTCGTTGGCCGAGTGGCCCAGCGGGCGCAGCTGCCCGGTCGAGTCGCGATCGGTGGACGGGATCACGCGCCCCTTCACGGTCACGGGAATCGTGTCCAGTTGCGGCTGCCCGCCCGGACCGCCGCCCGTCCCGGTGCCACCGCCGCCGCCGCCGCCGCCGGCGCTCCCCACCTCGTCATCGCCGCCGCCGCTGGGCGGCGTGTCGGCGTACATGTTCATCACCAGCGCCTGCACAATGAACGGCTGCGGCGTGATGCCATAGACATTCATCGCCCGGCTCGAGAGCAGCGCATCGGGGTTGAGCTGGGGGTCCAGCCGCGGGTTCACCACCGGCGCCGGCGGGGTCACCACCGGCGGGCAGAGCTTCGAGGAGCCCAGGTCGAGCTTCCCTCGCACCCGCGGCGCCAGATCGCCGTACTGCGGATCATCCGCCCAGCCTGGATAGAGCGGGAACTTGAGCGCACCCCCCGCCGCGCCGACGCCCGCGAACGCCGCGCCGTCGATATCCGTCCGCTGGCTGAATCCGCGCCGCGAATTCTGGTCAAAGGCGTAGATCCCCCCCATCACCCCGCGGTAGGCCTCGTCGATCAGCAGGCTCATCACCACCGGGCGGTCCACCGCCTCCGAACGCGTGCGCCGCAGGTCCACCTGCGTCGGCCGCGTGCTGTTGCGGTTGAGATAGAACTCGTAGGCGTCGGTGTAGAAGTAGTCCCGCCCGAAGTTCTGCAGCCGCAGCGTCGTGATCTGGTTCGGCATCGTCGAACCGGTGAACCGCGGGAACCGCGGCCACTTGTAGTAGTCCTGGTCGATGTTGCCGTACACCCGGCTCACCGGCGGGTAGGCGAATGCGTTGATCACCGCCGGGCCCAGCGGCCCGCGAAAGGCCTCGAACTCCCGCGCCGTCTGCGACAGCAGCGTCGGCAGGCGGTCATCGGGGTGAATCGGGTTGGCCGGGTCCACATAGGTCGAGAACTGCTGCCGCCCCGCGATCAGGTTGGCGGTCAGGTGCGCGCTGGTCCGCAGGGCGAACTCCGCGCTGTTGCCGCGGTACGGCGCCGCGCCGTCATAGGTCGCCCGGTCGCCGCCGTAGTGCAGCTTGTGCTCGGCCCGGGGAATCAGCCGCCCGGTGTCTTCGTTGCCGCCGCGCACGTACCACGACGAGTTCCGCGGGTTCACCCCCGGCTCGCTCAGTGCCGCGAAGGGCAGCAGGGCGTCCGCCGCGGCGTCCATGATGCTGGAAATCGCTGACTGCCGCTTGCGCTGGTCGGCGCCGATGTTGTTCAGCGATGCGTTTTCGCCCTGGTTCACCTGCAGCTGGTCGTAGGTCAGCCCGTTGATCACGCTCAGGGCCGTGGCCAGGTCGACCTTCAGCTCCTTCTCAGTGAGGCGCGACTCCGAGCCGGTCACGTCCGTCGGTCCCAGCGGGCGGGCCCCGCTGTTCACCGTCAGCTGCCGGCGAACATCCACCAGCGGCTGCAGGTACGCATCGTCATCCATCCTGCCGTCGGCCCCGCGCTGCGCGCCCCCCAGGCCGCCCGCGAGCACGATGTCGCGGCTGAGCAGCTCAAGGTCCAGCGAGCGGTTGTCACGCAGCGGCGAAAGGTGCAGGAACTGGCCCTGCGCCCCGGCGAACCGGTGCCCCACCGCCGACTCGAGGTGCGAGGTCACCGCCGGGTCGTTCACGCCCTCGCGGCTGCGCAGCTCGATCTCGTCCTGAATGTCGAACTGCGTCGGTGAGATCACCGAGCCGGCCCGGATCGACCCCGACAACTGGTTGGTGACATCGAAGCCGTTGAGGGAGTTCGGCGCCAGCCCGGTGTCGAAGGGCGGCGCGAGGTCGCGCGTCGAGGGGAACAGGAAATCCACCTTCCGCGAGCTCAGCGTCCGCGCCGGTTCGCCGGTGAACAGCCGGTAGATCTTCGCCCGATCCTCCGCCTTCCACGCGCTGGGGTCGTCCACCGTCTGGCCCGGGTAGGCGAAGAACGGGTACACACCCATCGCCACCGTCAGCGGGCGGAAGTGCTGCCGCAGGATCGGCTGCGCGGGGTCCCAGGCCGCCGCGAGGTTCGGCGTCGGCTGGAACGCCCGCACCTGCAGCAGCCCCTTGGCCCGGTCCTCGATGAGCGAGCTGAACCCGGCGCCTCCGACATCGTCGGCGATCCGCCGCTGCCGGCCCGCCGCATCGGTCCACAGGCCGCCGAAGTTCACGTTGTCGCGATAGTTGGACGAGAAACCCTCGCCGCCCGCCGCGTAGGCGAACGCCGGCTGGCCCAGAGCCTCGTAGCCCTGACGCGGCCAGTTCTGGTACACATCGGCCATGCGCAGGACCCGCTCGAGGTCCACGTCGCTCGGATAGAGCCCGGCCGGATTGGCCGCCGAGGGCGGCGTGCGGAACTGCGTCGCGGTGTTCACGTTCACCTTCGCCGAGGCGTCGGCGATGCGGGCCGCGACCACCACGCGCAGGCTCGGGTCCTCGCGCAGCAGCCGCTGCACCACGTCGTCGTCGGTGTTGAACTGGCGGTCAGGCCCCGGATCGGCCGACAGCCGCAGCTCGAACCAGCGCGAATCGAGGACGCCGTCGCCGTCGGCGTCGGCCCACTGGTTCAGCAGATACTCCCAGTCGCCCGGGACGATCGTCGCCGGCGCCTGCCCGGTGTACGGACGCGGCAGGGCCGCGCGGGCCGCGGCGGTGCGGTTATCCACCGCGGGGCGGAACGCGCTGATCTGGTTGACCGTGAAGTCGGAGGGGTAATACAGGATCTGCCCCGCGGGGCCCGTGGCGTTCCAGTCGATCTTCGTCCGCTGGAAGGGCCAGAACGGCGGGAGCGCCAGGTCAAGCGTCGAGTTGCCGTTGCGATCAAGCAAGGTCAGGCCATAGCTCATCCGGCCGCGGTTGGTCGAGCCGAAGGCCCCCTGCCGCTCGAGCCCCACACCCGACTTGGCGAAGAAGTTGTTCCGCAGGTTGGCCAGGTTGACGAACTGCCCGTCGGGCGCGGGGTTGGAGATCTGCAGCCAGTCGCGGTAGTCGAGGTGCGGCTTGTCCGCATCGCGGGGCTGCGTCAGCTGGTTGTTCCGCTCCAGCGTGCGGAACCACCCCGGCAGCTCGTGCGCCAGGAACGGCGTGAACGCCACGCGCGGGTCGGGCTCGTCGCGGTTCCACGGGGTCAGCACGCTCCCGGGCGTGAAGCCGCTGGGCGGCCGGCGCTCGCCGTTGGGCACGTTGTCGATCGAGAGGTAACTCTGGGTGTACCGCAGCGCGGGGTCGAGCGTCTGCGACTGCAGCTGCGGGTCCATCCCCGGGTTGTCCGTCATCGTCCGGCGGAAGCGGTCGTTGTTGGGTTGGCGGATCGCGCTCTGCTGCGAGGTGCGGCTGGTCTGCCGCTGCACCTGAAACTGCCCGCGCGCCACCACATCGGCCAGGAAGCCCGAGACGTCCTCCTCAAGCCGCTGGTTGCGGTTGAACTGCACCAGCCCCGCCGCCACTCGACGGTCCGACTGCCCCAGCGTCGCGTAGATCGTCACCAGGATCGCCATCAGCGCCAGCACACCCACCACCAGCACGAGCACCGAGCCGCGCTCGCGGAGCAGGCCGCCCGCAGGCGCCGCAGGCGCGCCACCGGGCGCCCCGCTCGGCCGCCCGCCTTGCCGCCCGCTTCGTTGCTCGGCAGGCCGACCGCCTGCCGCCGACTCTCGCCCAGACCCGCTCAGGTTGCTGTCATTCATGGCTTCGCTCCGGCCTTCGGCCGATTTCGCAGGCTTCATCTGACCGCTCCCGCGGCGCCGTGCCGGCGCCGACCAAACCGCCACCCGCCCCACCACCCCACCCACACCCGCCCGGCGGCCGGCGCCACAGGCGCCGCCGCGCGCTTCAACTCACAAACCACACCGGCTCCGCAGTTCGCTCACCCGGCTCGCCGCCGGCGACTTCCGGCCCGCGCCGGCCTTCGCCCATTAGAACGCCGATGATTTCGTCGGCGGCGGCACCGGCAACACGAACTGGAACGTCTGCTCGATCTTCGGATCCGCCGGGTCGGCGACCGAGATCGTGATGCGAATCAGCGTCGGCCACGGGCAGGGGATCGTGTCGGGCTCCAGCAGCACGTCGCCGTCCACTGCGTCGTACTGGCCGTCGCCGTTCACATCCACCAGCAGCGCGGGCTTGATCACATCGCCGTCGACCACGTCGTAGCGCCCGTTGCCGTTGACATCAACCGTCAGCACCCACCCTGAGCCCGCCGCGACGGTCGCCCCGTCGGCCGGAGTCGCCGGCAGCGGGAACGAAGTCGGCGGCACGCCCGTCAGCGAGGCCGGGGGCTGCTGGATCGTCGGGCTCGCCGGCGGCAGGGCCGGCGAGTACGTCGGATCGATGTACCCGAAGATCGAATACTGGGGATAGACCACGCGATTGGCCTGCGCGGCGTTGTAGCGGTACTGCGGATTGAAGTACGGATCCGGCGTGATGACGTGCCGCGGGATCGGCCGGGTAAAGGTCGATCCGTCGCGCCGCGTGATGGTCTGACGCCGCTGGGTGAACGACGGATGCGTCGCCGGCAGGGCCGTGCTGCTCGCCTGGTCCTGCCCGAGGAAAGGCTTCACCCCGTAGTTGACGAACGTCGTCGGCTGGCCGCCCGCCGCGGGAGGGCGCTCGCCATCCTGCCCCACGTCCACCAGGCGCTCGAGCCCGTACCACACCGTGCGGCCCTGGGTGTTGAGGTCGATCGTCTCCACCTCGCCGAAGGTCCACTCGACGATGAACTCCGTGCAGCGCGGGGCCAGCACCGACGCCGGCAGCATGAGCTGGTCCGTCCGGTCGTAATCGGCCTGGATGCCCAGCGGCAGCCCGAGCAGATTGGGCGCCGTCGGCTCAGCCCGGATGCGCCGCATGTCGTTGATGCTCGCATCGCCCTGCTGATTCACGCCGTCGGAATCAGCCGGCAGCGCCTCCATCATCCACGCCTGCATCCGCTTGGTGAACCGCAGATCGTTCACGCCCGGGTTGGCCACGGGGGTGTCGGCCGTCCACGGCTGAAGCCCGCGCTTGAGCAGCTCGTCCTTGTACCTCACCGTCGTCAGGTCGCGCGGGCCATAGGTGCTGGCCACCCCGAGGATCGTCGCCCGGATCTCCGCCAGCGAGGTCGTGGCGATATCCACTACGCCCGAGCTGAACCGCGGAACCGAGATGTCTCCAGGCAGCCCCTGCGCCGGCCGGGCCACGTCATCGGGCCCGGGCGGTGAAACCGACGCCATCAGGTTGTTCATCCGCCGGAAGATCGTCGGCGCCGCCGGCTGCAGCGCCACCTGATAGTCCGAGTCCTTCCACGTCCGCGGCTGCGCCAGCGTGAGCTCACGCGAGACGCCGCCGGTTGAGAACAGGATCGAATCGGTGTCGCTCCCCAGCGGCTGGGCCAGCAGCGTCACGTGCCGCACCAGCAGCCAATCGGAGGCGTACTGATTCGGCCCCGGCTGCCCGAGGGCGATGTACCGGCCGTACGCCGAGGTCGGGTCGAGGCTCTCAAAGTCGTCCAGCCGCACCGGCGAGGCGAACGCCGAGTCATCGGTCACGAAGTCCTGCGAGGCCCGCCGGTGCCCGTGCCCGTAATAGACCCGCGCCTCGCTGCCCCGGGCGATGCGGTCCGGGTGACGCGGGTCACGCAGCGTCGAGAAATCCCCCTCCGCGAAGAAGACCAGTTCATCGGCTCGCCGGCCGCGCGGGTTGGGATCCCCAGGATAGAGCGGCGTCAGATCCAGCCCCGGGTTGGTGAGCGTCCCGGGCTGGTAATCGAGGTTGCCGTCGATGTCCACGCCCTGGTGACGGATCATCAGGAAGCCCTTGCGGGTCATCCCGGCGAAGTCCGCCCGCAGCTGCCGCTCCAGCGACGCCGCGAAGGTCGTCAGGTTGCTCAGCTTGCGGCCAGAGGCCACCGTCGAGCCCGTCACCTGAAAGATCTGGGCGATCCCGACGGTCACGATGACCACCGCCGCGGACGCCACCAGCAACTCCACCAGCGTGAAGGCCGGCCGGCGGACCGAGGCGCCCGACTTGAGGCTGTTCTGAAGGCGGTTCATGGGTTCACCTCGATGATCTTCACCGACTGAGCCACTTGCGGCGTGAAGAGCACGCTCGTGATGGTCTGACCGCCATTCTGGCCCGGAACGCCCCCGGCGCTGCCCGACCGCACCGACGTGGGCACCGGCGGCGAAACCCGCACGCCGAAGGCCACCTGCTGCGAAAACTCGTTGGGCGGCAGCACCGTGTACGCGTTGCCCAGGTTGTCCACGATCTGCTGACCCGGCTGGTTTACCTGCTCATACGCGTAGCTCGTCCCCGCCGTCGGGTCCCCCGGCTGCACCGTGATCACATCGCGCACCTCGGCGTTGGTCAGCGGGTCGACCAGCGCCTGGAACGACGCCTGCGTGATCACCGGGCGCGAGTACTGATACGGCGAGTCAACCAGCCCGTTCAGGGCTGGCTGCCCAAAATCGTCGACCGACACCGGGAAGCGCCGCTCCACCGCCGGCAGGTTGCGGTCGAGCAGGACCCGGAAGAGCGTCCGGTCGCGCGGGATGCGGATCCGCGGGTCGATCTTCCGCAGGAAGAGCGCCACCTGCAGCTTGTTGAACCCCGCGGGGCGGGCCCGCGACCGGTCGGGGATCGTTCCGCCCGGGCCGCTGGCGCCGGGCAGGCCGGTCTTCCGCCGCACCGCCAGATCCCACACAAACTGCGGCCCGCGCAGGCCCGATGCATCGCTCGGATACAGCCGGTCGCCCAGCGGGATCCGCACCTCGCGCTGCCGCTGCGCGCTGCGGGCCCCCGCCGCGTCGGGAAGGGTCTGGAAGTCCACCCCCAGCACCGCCGCGCCCGTCGCCGGATCGATGTTCACGGCCTGCCACTCGCCGTCGAGGCGGATGCCGTTGGCCACATTGGGGCTCTGGATAAAGTCGTAGAGCGAGGTCGGCGAGTACCGCCAGCCGTCGCCGGTGGAGGGGTCGATCGCCGGGTCGGCCCAGATGCTCCAGAAATTCGAGTCGAGCGTGAAGGGCACGACCGTGGACGGACCGCCGCCGTTCCCCGTCACCAGCGCCCCCACGGTCGGGTTCGACGCGAAGTACGCCTCGGCGGAACTCACCGCCAGAATCCCGCGGGTGACGTCGGCCGCCTCCTGCTGCTGCTTCAGCACCGCCGGCATCACCGAGACCAGGCCCAGCAGCCCAAGCCCCAGCACCAGCACGGCCATCAGCACCTCGATCAACGAGAAGCCCGCCGGATCCACACGCCGCCGACGACAGATCGCACGCATGCTGGTCATTGGTCGATCCCCACAGAAGAGGGCTGCAGCGCCAGCGGACGCGCCTCGCCGGAGAATCGGTCGATGTAGAACACCCGCGCCTCGGCCTGGTCGCCCAGATCGCCGTACGCGCCATTGAGGTTCGTATCGCCCTCGATCCAGAGGTTGATGTTCTGGTCAGTCACCTTCGGCGCCCGCACGAACGCCGGGAACGCCGGCCGGTGCGGGTCGGGCTCCGTCGAAGCCTCGGCGGTCGGATTCCACGCGTACAGGCACCCCGTCTTGCGGTCGATCTGCGTGCCCAGCGTCGACGCCATCGACCGCTCGTTGTACAGCGCCAGCTGGCCTACCGGCCGGACCAGGATCGTGTCGCCGCACCCGTCGCCGATCAGCCGCCGCTTGGCGATCCGGTCCGACTGGTCGACGACGCCGTCGGCGTTGAAGTCGTTGCCCGCCAGAATCCGCTGCACCCACTTCTCAAGATCCTGGGCGGTGTCAGGCGTAGGCGGCAGCCCGGGGCCCGTGGCCCGGTTGACGCTCGACGGCCGCGGCGAGACCACCAGCGCCGAGCGCAGGTTGGTCATGCTCATCCGCCCCGTGCCGCCATCAAACCGCACCATGAAGGTCTGGCGGTTGCGCCCGTCCCGCTCCCCCGGGGAATCCATGCGCGTCGAGTAGAACCCCGTCTCCGGGAAGACCCACGCCGGCTGCCCGGGGGTGTACCGGGGCGCCCCTGCGGTCCCCTCCGCCGGCTCGTACCACTCATTATCGATCATCGTCGGCAGGGCGTACCCGCGGATCGACCAGAACGGCGGCATCGCCACCGCGTCGGCGTCACCCATGGGAACGAAGATCTCGCGCCGCACCGTCTGCACGCCCTGGGTGTCGCGCGGGTCGGCGTCGTCGAACTCCGCCACCTTGGCGCACGCCACGATCGTCAGCGGCCCCGGCGGCTCAAACATGAAGACCATCGCCACGTCGCGCCCGCGCGACGACCGCAGCGCCAGCCCGTGCCCCATCGCCATCGCCCGCTTCAGGGCCTCCTCGGCCTGGGCCCGCTGGCTCGACTGGATCATCGCCGAGAACGCCGGGATCGCGATGATCGCCAGGATCACCACCACCGCGACCACCACCAGCATCTCCAGCAGCGTGAAGGCGCGTTTCATCGTCCCACCTCCACAATGTTGTCTTTGTTCAGGGCCTTCCACGCCGCGTTCGAGCTCGGGCCGCCGAAGATCACCCCGTCAGGCCCGGCCGAGACGATCGCAAACGAACCCGACCGCATCCCCGCCCCGCTGTTGAGCCGCTCGCCCCAGTTGTCCTCGCTGGCGTCGAAGAGCGCCGCGGGGATGTTGGCCGACTTGATCTCGCCCGCCGCGGGGTTGAGCACCCCTTCGTCGAACTTCGGCTCAAGCGTCGGCTCCCACCGGTAGTACCGCACCGGCGTGCCCCAGCGATCGACCAGTTGGGAATACGGGCCGAAGGGCCGCAGCCGCGTCGAGTCCCGGCTCAGGTCGAAGAACGGGTCGTTCCGCGGGGCCCCGCGGTCCCAGGTGCCGTCCTCGCGGGGCCGCCCCTGCCCGAACCCCGCGTACCCGTCGATGCCCCGGGGCATCGACCCCAGCAGGTAGACCGGCAGCGAGACGGTGCTGTACCGGGCCAGGCCCTGGTTCTGCAACGCCTCGCCCCCGATCACCCCGAAGCTGCCGTCTTCCAGCAGCGGCGGCAGAAACCCGAAAGTGTTCTTGAACTGCTCAACGCCGATCCGCAGAGAGCCCACAAACTGCCGCTCCGATGACTCCCGCGCCGAGCGGATCGCCCGCCCGACCACCACCGCCGTCAGCGACATCAGCACGATGACGATCGTCATCACGAAGACGACCTCGACCAGCGTGAAGGCCGGGCCCGTGCGCCCGCCCCGCGAACTCCGCCCGCCGCGTCCGCCCACGATGTTCCGGATGTTCTGGTCCGTGTTCATATGCGCCTCCAGACCGGGATCGCGGCCCGCGCCGCCCCCGGAGCTTGCCCAGCCCGTGCTCACAGACCGCCGCTCTGCAGCTTGTCGATGATCGCCACCAGCGGCATGAACATCGCGACCACGATGGTGCCCACGGCGCCGCCCAGGAAGAGCACCAGCATGGGCTCGATGAGCTTCACCATCGCCTGCACCGCCACGTCCACCTCTTCGTCGTAGTTGTCGGCGATCTTCAGCAGCATCGCGTCCAGGTCGCCCGTCTCCTCGCCCACGTCGATCATGTTCACCACGATCGAGTCGCACACCTTCGACTCGCGCAGCGGCACCGCGAACGTCTCGCCCTCGCGGATGCTGTCGTGCACCTTCGTCAGGGCCTTCTCGAAGACGTAGTTGCCGCAGGTGTCGCGGGTGATCGCGATCGCCTCCAGAATCGGCACGCCGGCGTTGATCAGCGTCCCCAGCGTCCGCGTGAACTTCGCCACCGTCGTCTTCTTGATCAGCGAGCCGATCACCGGGATCCAGATCACCAGCGTGTCGGTCAGGGCCCGCCCCGGCTTGCCCTTGCGGGCCAGCTTCAGCGTCACGAAGATGATGATCGGCGAGAAGATGATCCACACCGCCCCGGGGATGCTCTGGCCTGGGTTCTTCCCCGCCATCCAGCTCGAGGTGTTGATCAGGAACGTCGTCAGCGCCGGCATCGTCACGCCGAACTCGCCGAAGATCTCCTTGAACTTCGGGATGATGATGATCATGATGAACATCACGATCAGCACCGCCACCGTCACCACCACCACGGGATAGACCATGGCGCCGATCACCTTGCGCTTCAGCCGCTGCGCCTTCTCCATGAACTCCGCCAGGCGCTGCAGGATGATGTCCAGCACGCCGCCGATCTCACCGGCGTTCACCATCTTCACGTACAGCCGGTTGAAGGCGCCGGGGTGCTTCGACATCGCCTCTGACAAGCTCGACCCGCCCTCGACATCCTCCGACACCTGCTGCAGCACGCCCTTGAGCTTCCCGGGCTTGAGCTGCTCCTCGAGAATCTGCAGCGAGCGCAGCAGCGGCAGGCCCGCGTCCTGAAGCGTCGAGAGCTGGCGCGTGAACGTCGTGAGCTGCTTGGCCGAGACGCCGCCGAAGCTCAGCCCGCCGCCGCTCTTGCGCTTCTTCTTCTTGGTGAAGTCCTCGCCGCCCTTCTTGACGACGCCCTTCTGCTCGCGCACCGAGGTCGGGAAGAAACCCTGCTGCTTGATCTTCTGGATCGCTTCCTCGCTCGAGCCCGCCTCGATCGACCCCTTCTGGGCCTTGCCCGATGCGTTGAGCGCCTCGTACGTAAACGTCGCCATGGCCTGTCTCCGCTGAGAATGCCCTCGAGCTCTTGGTCAATCCGCCTCGCCCCCGCCGCCTCGACCACACCCCAACACCACCCCCCAACACCACCCCCCAACACCACCCCCACGAGACCCGGTCACTCAAACCCACCCACACCCCGCAACCCCACCCTGAGGCCAGCCCACAAGCACCCAGCCGCCGCCACCCGCCGTACTCGTCACTGTTCAGTCTTCACCCGTGACTCATTGCTCGTGACTCGTGACTCGTGACTCGTCACTCCTACTCGTCGCCCATCGTCTCGCGCGTCACCTCGTCGATCGTCGTCAGGCCCTCGTAGATCGCCAGCAGGCCGCACTCCCGCAGCGTCCGCATGCCGTTCCGCTTGGCCTCGTCGCGCAGCACGTTCGTGCTCGCCTTCTTCATGATCAGGTCGCGCATCGTGTCGTTGACGCCCATGATCTCAAAGAGCGCCATCCGGCCCCGATACCCCGACCCGTAGCAGTTGTCGCACCCCTTGCCCTGGAAGAACTTCCGCCCCGCCGTCGCCTCGCGCGTCAGCGACAGCTCCATCAGCTGCTCGTCATTGGGGTCGAAGGGCGCCTTGCACTTCGGGCAGATCGTCCGGGCCAGCCGCTGGGCCACGATCCCCTCCATCGTCGCCGTCAGCAGGAACGGCTCGACCCCCAGGTCCACCAGACGGATCACGCTCGACGGCGCGTCGTTGGTGTGCAGAGTCGTCAGCACCAGGTGGCCCGTCAGCGACGCCTGCACCGCGATGTTCGCCGTCTCCAGGTCGCGGATCTCACCCACCAGGATGATGTCGGGATCCTGACGCAGGAAGCTCCGCAGCAGCTTCGCAAACGTCGTCTCCGTCTCCAGGTTCACCTGGCACTGGCACAGCCCGTCAATGTCGTACTCAACCGGGTCCTCCGCAGTGAGGATCTTCGTCTCCACGTCGTTGAGCGCCATCAGCGCCGCGTACAGCGTCGTGGTCTTTCCGCTGCCCGTCGGCCCCGTCACGATCACAATCCCGTTGGGCTTGTTGATCAGCACCCGAAACGTCTCGAGGTCATCCTCACGAAGCCCGATCCGGTCGAGCTGCAGCTTCACGTTGCTCCGGTCCAGCACACGCATCACCACGCTCTCGCCATGCATGGTCGGCAAGACCGACACGCGCAGGTCCACCGGCGCCCCGCCCAGCGTCAGCTCGATACGCCCGTCCTGCGGCAGCCGCCGCTCGGCGATATCCAGCTTCGCCATGACCTTCACGCGGCTCGTGATCGCCGGCCCCAGCTCCTTCGGCGGCGGAACCATCTCGTACAGCACACCGTCGATCCGGTACCGCATCTTGAACTCGTCCTCGAACGGCTCAAAGTGGATGTCGCTCGCCTTATCCTTGATCGCCTGCATCAGGACCAGGTTCAGCAGCTTGATCACCTTGTTGTCGTTCGCGGCGTCCATCACCGCGTCCAGATCAATCGACGCCCCGCCCTTGCTCTGCGAGAGCGCCTTGAGCTTGTCGTCCTTGGCCAGCTCCGACACCACGTCGGTCACCGACTCCTTCTTCGAGAAATGCTTCTTGATCAGCGCGTCGATCGCCGCGCCATCCCCCACCACCGCCTCCACGTTGAACCCCATCAGCAACCGCAAATCGTCCACGGCCCGGAAATTGTCCGGGGACTTCATCGCAATCTTCAGCTTCTTCCCGTTCGGGCTGTACGCCACCGGGACCACCTGGTACGCCTGCACCGACTCAGCCGGGATCGAGTCCTTCGCCTCGCTGGGAATCTCAAAACCCGTCAGGTCCATGTACCCCAGCCCCGCCTGCGCCGCCAGCCCCTCATCGATATCCTTGCTCGCGCAATAACCGAGCTCGACCAGCAACTGGCCGATGGGCACCTTGCGGGTCTTCTGGATCGCCAGCGCCTCGTGGACACGCTCGCGCGTGGTCTTCCCCAGCTTGGCCAAGATCCGGCCAAGCTTGCGACCCTTCATCTCTTGCAGATCGGCCTGAGTCACCATACGGCGAACGCCTCCGCAGACACGAGCGGCCCAGCCCGGTTCAAGCCGTGCTGGGCCCCCATTGTCTGATCGCAAAGGATAACCGCTCGGTTCCGCACAGGAACCCGGAAGAACGGCGTTTTTTGATACGACACTACGTTTTCAAGACGAATGAGGCCCCGGGAGCACGCCAAACGCAGACCAATCACCGGCCCCAGACGGGCTCCCTCACCCGTCCGATCACCGGCCGCCGGTGTCCACGTCCTCGTTGTCCAGGTCCGCGCGGCCCACGCTTCGGCCCAGTCGGTGCACCTTGTCACGCAGGGCGCCCGGCTCCTTGCTGCGGTCGATCATCTCCTCAGCGGAGATCTTCCCGGCCATGTAGTGCGTCCACAGGTGGTCGTCCAGGAGCTGCATACCGAACTTCTTCCCAGTCTGAATACTGGAATCGATTCGGTAGGTCTTTCCCTCACGGATCAGGTTGGCGATCGCGGGCGTCACCACCAGGAACTCGTACGCCGCGACCACGCCAGGCTGGTCAATCCGGGGCAGCAGGGCCTGGCTCAGCACGCAGATGAGCGCCGTGGAGAGCTGCACCCTGATCTGGTTCTGTTGGGATACCGGGAAGGCGTCCACGACGCGGTCGATCGTCTTCGCCGCGCCGGTGGTGTGCAGCGTGGCGAACACCAAGTGGCCCGTCTCGGCGGCCCGAATGGCGGCCTCAATGGTCTCGAGATCGCGCATTTCGCCGACCAGGATGCAGTCAGGGTCCGACCGCAGCACGCGCCGCAGCGCCTCGGCGAAGCTCGGGCAATCCGTCCCGATCTCGCGCTGGTTGACGATCGACTTCTTGTGATAGTGGTAGTACTCGATCGGGTCTTCCATGGTCACCAGGTGGCGATCCATGGTCTGGTTGATGAAGTCGAGCATGGTCGCCAGCGAGGTCGTCTTGCCCGAACCGGTCGGACCGGTCACCAGGAAGAGCCCGCGGGGCCGCCGGATCAACTCCTTGCAGATGTCGGGCAGACCGATCTGCTCGAACGTCAGGAGTTTGCTCGGGATGAGGCGGCAGACGATGGCGAGGTCGCCGCGCTGCTTGAAGATCGAGACGCGGAACCGGGCCGCGTCGCCGTAGGAGAAGCCGAAGTCGCACCCGCCGCGCTCCTGCAGTTCCTGCTGCCGCTGCTCGGGCGTGATCGCCTTCATGAGGGCGACCATGTCGTCAGAGGCGAGGATTTTGGTCTTGAGGTCGCGCAGGTGGCCGTGCAGGCGGAGGGTGGGCATCCGGCCCACCGTGAGGTGAAGGTCGGAGGCGTTGAGCTTGACCACCGTGTCGAGCAGGCGGTCCATCTGGATCGTGGACATGACGGGACCTCACAAAGGGGAGCGATGTTGGCGGGCCGGGGGAACTCAGCCCCCCAGGCCCTCGACCTGGGTCGAGCGAGCGACTTCATCAGGAGACGTGGCGCCCTTGAGCACCTTGAGCTTGCCGTCCTCGACCAGCGTCCGCATGCCGTTGGCGATGGCCGCCTGACGGATCTTCGTCAGCGGCTCCTGCCGGAAGGCCATCTCGCGGATCTCGGTGGTCATGAACATCATCTCGAAAATCGCCTTGCGCCCGCGGTACCCCGTGCGGTTGCAGTTGTCGCACCCCACCGGCTTGTGCACCTTCCCCACCGCCTCCTCGGGCGTGATGCCCACCAGCGAGAGGTACTTGTGATCCGGCTCGGGGTCGACCGCCTTGCACTTGGGGCACAGCATGCGGATGAGCCGCTGCGCCATGATCGCCTGGATCGCCGACGCCACCAGGAAGGGCTTCACGCCCATGTCCGTCAGACGCGTGATCGCCGACGGCGCGTCGTTGGTGTGCAGCGTCGAGAACACCAGGTGGCCCGTGAGCGCCGCCTGAATCGCGATCTCCGCCACTTCACGGTCGCGGATTTCGCCCACCAGGATGATGTTGGGCGCCTGGCGGAGCATCGTCTTGAGGATCTCTTTGAACCCCAGCCCGATCTTCTCGCGCACCTGACACTGGTTGATCCCGCGGAAGTTGTACTCGATCGGGTCCTCGGCCGTGATGATCTTCTTGTCCGGCCGGTTCAGCACGTCCAGGGCCGAGTACAGCGTCGTCGTCTTGCCCGAGCCCGTCGGCCCCGTCACCAGGAAGATGCCGTTGGGCCGCCGGATGATCTTGTTGAACTGGGCGAGGTTGTCCTCCTCAAAGCCCAGGTTCACGAGACCGATCTTGACGCTGTCGGGGCGCAGAATACGCAGCACCACGCTCTCGCCGTGGTACGCCGGGCACGCCGAAACGCGGAAGTCGATCGGGTCCGGATCGACCTGGATCTTGATGCGGCCGTCCTGCGGCGTCCGCTTCTCGGCGATGTTCATCCCCGCCGTCAGCTTCAGGCGGCTCAGGATCGCGTTCTGCATGCGCTTGGGCAGATTGTCGCGCTCCATGCACACGCCGTCGATGCGGTACCGCAGCCGCACGCGGTCGCCCATCGGCTCCACGTGGATATCGCTGGCCCGCATCTTCACCGCCTCCGTCAGGATGCGGTTCACCAGCCGGACGATCGGCGCGTCCTCGCTGGCGATGTCGATCGACTTGTCCACCGACCGGTCCACCGAGCGGTCGACCGACTTGTCGATCGACTCCGACACCAGGCTCTGGCTGGCGTCCACCTGCTTGACCTGCTTGAGGTTCTTCTCGATGAAGTTCTTGATCTGCGACTTCGACGACAGCCGCAGGTCCAGCTCGGAGTTCAGCCGGAACCGCAGCATGTCCTGCACTTCAAGGTCGTTGGGTTCATGAACAATGAGCGTGATCCGCCCGTTGTTCTTGCCCATCGGCAGGATCATGTGCTTCTTGATCAGCTCCTCGGGGATCAGCTTCGGATTGACCTGATTCGCCACCCCGTTGGACCCGAGATCCACATACTCCATGTTGAACTGGTTCGCCAGCGCCTTGGCCACCTGGTCCTCGGTGCACAGCCCCATCTCGACCAGCGCATCCCCGAGCTTCTTGCCCGTGCCGCGAGACTTCACCTGGGCTTGGTCGACTTGCTCGAGCGTGACCATGCCCCAGCCGACGAGGATGTCACCGAGTTTCTTGCGGGATCGTGCCATGGCCTTGGTTCGATGAAAGCGACCGCATCGCGGGCGAAGGGTGGAGGTGGGGGCGGAGAGCGAAAGCGTTCCAACCGACCGAGCGTTCAAACCGAACTCTGACCGGGCTCCGGGCCAGCGCCGCCAGACTGCCCAACTTGGCCAACTCAACCAACGTGGGGAGATAGCATAGTCGCCCGCCGACGGTCGTTCCGAACGCAGCCGCTCGCCAACGACGCCCGAACCCACGCTCCTCTACACGCGGCCGCCCGCCCGCCCGCCGCCTTCCTCACGCCGCCCGCTCAACCGCGGAAACGCCCGGCACTCCAGCGCTCGCCACCCCGGCCCCGTCCCGTGCATCCCGGCGTGCACGCCCCCGTGAGCCCCCCCGGGCCCCCCCGAGTGCGCCGGGCCGCGACCCGGGCCCGCTAGACTCGCACCTTCGCCGCCACCCTGACCAGCGCCTGGCCCGGCGGTGAGGTTGCGGTCCGAAACGGCCCGCTCCCGCCCGGCATCGATCCCCGTACATGCGTGCGAGCTTGACTGATTCTGCGACACCATCTCGCGACCCCCTGGTTTCATGTTCCCCAGGCCCCGGCGCCACCCCGGCGACGCCCACGCCCCCCATCCTCTCGACGCCTCCAGCTCCCTGGCCCCCTCCCGGCCAGTTCGGCAGCCGCAGACCGCGACTGCTGATCACCGCCGGGCCCACCCAGGAGCCCATCGATCAAGTCCGCTATATCGGAAACCGGTCGTCCGGGCGGGTAGGAATCGCCCTCGCTGACGTCGGGGCGGCCATGGGATGGCCCGTGACCCTTTTGCTGGGCCCGACGTCGCGAACCCCCTCCGATTCGCGGGTGCGCCTCGAACGGTTCCGCACCACCGCCGATTTGCAGACCCTGCTGAGACTGCATTTCCCGCTCTCGGACGTGCTCATCATGGCCGCCGCAGTCGCCGACTATCGGCCGCTGCCCGCACCGCCTGAGGCCGATGGCAAGCTCCGCCGCTCAGCCGCCGGGCTCACCATCCACATGGAACCCACCCCTGACCTGCTCGCCGCGTGCGCCGCCGCCCGCAGGGCCGATCAGGTCCTGGTCGGCTTCGCGCTCGAGCCGCGCACACGCCTCATCGAATCCGCCCAGGCCAAGCTGCTGCGCAAATCCGTGGACTTCATCGTCGCCAACCCGCTCGAAACCATGGACGGCGAAACCATCGAGGCGACCCTCGTCAGCCGCGTCGGCGCCAGCCCAGCCAGCCCAGGCCCCGTCGATAAGGCCGCGTTCGCACACTGGCTGCTTCGGCAAGTGGTTCCCGCTCCGGCTACCGTAGATGATGACACCGCCCCCCCCGTCCCCTCGCCGCCCCGGTAAGGGCCCGCGCCCGCCGGGCGGTCCTCGCTTCGGCCCCCCCGGTCCCCGCTTCAACGACCGTTCTGACTCAAGGGGCGGCGAGTTCCGGGGCGGCCAGGGACGCGGCCCAGGCGGCCCGAGACCTGCCCCAGGCGCCCGGCCGAGCGGCCCGAACGAACAAGGCGGCCCCACAGACTCTCCGAATTCAGGGGAATCAGAGACGCCAAGAGGCCCAGGTTTCCCCCGAGGCGCGGGAGGCTTTAAGAGCCGCCCCGACCGGAAGCCCTTCGGCATGCGTCGGCCCGCCCCGGGCGGCCCCGGCGGCCGAGGCCGCGGCGGCGCTGGCCCGAGCAACTTCGAATCCGCCCTTCCCCGCAGCGTCCGCGTCATCCACGAAGACCGCGAACTGATCATCATCGACAAGCCGCCCGGCCTGCTCACCGCCAACATCCCCGGGGAAACCCGCACCGCCCTCTTCGACATGCTCAAGCGGTACATCCGCAGCACCCGCCCGCGCCTCCGCCGCGACCGCGAACGCGACGAAGACGGCCCCAAGCCCCGTTCCGCCGGGCAGGGCGTCTACGTCATCCACCGCCTCGACAAGGAAGCGTCCGGCCTGCTGGTCTTCGCGACCAGCGAGAAGGCCTTCGGCGACCTGAAGGAGGCGTTCAAGACCAAGCGCGTCCACCGCATCTACACCGCCCTGGTCGAGGGCGAGGTCGGCCCGGTCGGGCAGCAGGGCACCATCCAGTCATACCTTCGGGAAACCCCCAGCGGCAAGGTCGAGAGCCTCCCCTCCGACTCCTTCCGCGGGCCCGGCCGCGCCGCGGCGGCGCTCGGCGGGCCCCCCTCGGGACCCATGGGCCCCGACATGGCCAAGCTCGCCGTCACGCACTACCGCGTCATCGGCGTCGGGCACGGCATGACGCTCCTCCAGGTCCGCCTCGAAACCGGGCGCAAGCACCAGATCCGTGTGCACCTCGCCGACCGGGGTCACCCGCTGGTGGGCGACATGCGCTACGGCGCCAAGAACGACTCGCTCACCCGCCTCGCCCTGCACGCCACCGAGCTCGGCTTCACCCACCCCGGCACAGGCCAGACGGTGCGCTACACCAGCTTCCCGCCGCCGGTCTTCCACCAGGCCGTCGGCCTGGAGGCCCCACGCTACGTCGACCGGCCAGACCAGCGGATCGAGCCCGCCGGAATCGCCTCTACACCCGCTTCCACATCGGCGGTCCCGCCGTTCCCCACAGTTGCGTCGGCCCAGCCGGCGGCGCGCACAGGCGAAGGACGGCCCGCCGACGGCCGCCCCGGCGGCCCGCGCATCGACCAGCCCGGGCGCGACACCTCCTGGGAGCGCGTGGCCGAGTGGTACGACAGCCTTCAGGGCGAGGCCGGCGAGGAGACCAGCGACCACTACCGCGATGTCATCATCCCGGGGACGATCCGCCTGCTGAGCCCCGCGCCGGGCGCGCGCCTCCTCGATGTCGCCTGCGGACAAGGGGTGATCAGCCGGGCCGCAACGGCTCAGGGCGCCCGCGTCGTGGGCGTCGACGCTTCGCCCTCGCTCATCGATGCCGCCCGGGCCCGCCTGGGCGGCGGCGAGATCGACTACCGCCAGGGCGATGCTCGTCGCCTGCTGGAGCTGGGGCTCGAGCCCGCCGCGTTCGACGCCGCGTCGTGCGTCATGGCCCTTGGCAACATCGATCCGCTTGACCAGGTGTTCCGGGGCGTGCACGACCTGCTCAAGCCGGGCGGCCGCTTCGTGGCCGTCATCAGCCACCCGGCCTTCCGCGCCCCGGGCCAGACCTCCTGGGGCTGGGACGAGCGGGGCCGCGTGCAATACCGGCGCGTCGACGCCTACCTCACGGTCCAGCAGGTGCAGATCCAGATGCACCCGGGCAAGGCCGCGATGGGCCAGCCCGGCGGCGACCTCACCACGTGGTCATTCCATCGGCCGCTGCAGAACTATGTGCGCCTGCTGGGCGAAGCGGGCCTGCTGATCGACGCCATCGAGGAATGGCCTTCGCTGCGCGTCAGCGAGCCGGGCCCCCGGGCCGCGGAGGAGAACCGCTCGCGCCGTGAGCTGCCGCTCTTCCTGGCCCTGCGGGCCATCAAGGCGCCCAGGGCCTGAGCCCGCCTCCGGAGGCGGGGTCACATTCCACATGGCCCGATGAGCAGAATGGGGCCGCCAATGACAAACCCCCGGGGACGGCCCCGGGGGTTGGTGAATCGCGGTCGAGCGTCAGTCATTCGGCGGATCAGCCCGCCGATCAACTCAGCAGCCGGCGAAGTACGCGGTGATGTAGTCCGACAGGTCGTCGGGATCGGTCGCGCCGTCACCGTTGAAGTTCGCCTGCCCGCAGGGCGGCGTGGCGAAGTAGCAGGCGATGTAGTCCGAGAGGTCGTCGGGGTCGAGGACGCTGTCGCCGTTGAAGTCGGCCAGGCAGGCCGGGGGCATCGTCGGCACAGGCAGGCCGGCGACGGCCAGCGCATCGAGCGGCGTAGCCCCGAAGCCGGGCTTGAACAACTTCAGCGACGCCGCGCCCGTGGTCGGAGCGACATCGGACGTGAAGCCGAAGTTGAACAGCGTGCCCCAGCGGATCGCGTTGGCGTTCACGTTGGCCGAGAACGACTCAGTCGAGAAGACAACCTGGTTGTTGGACTTGTTGAAGGTCCACGCGGCGTTGCTGTACGGCTCGCCCGAGTGCCAGCGGGGGGCGTGGAACGAAACATCCGTCGCCGAGCCCGAGTCGGGCAGGGCGATGATGAACTTCTCCGCCGAGCGGTCGGAGTTGTGGTTGTACACGGCGTACTCGTAGCGGTAGAGCCCGTCGCCGAGCGTGGTGACCTTCGCGGCCACCCAGAAGCGCGAACGGATGAACTTGTCGGCCAGGGTGGGGTGGGGGGTGTCGTCGTGGTCGGCGGTGACGAGGGTCACCGTCGAGTCGATGAACCGCCAGGCGAAGATGCCCGGCTCCTGCTGACGGGTGCCGCCCGCGAAGCCGGGGTTGTTGTTGATGCTCGCCGCGGTCACCTCTCGCCACGACGCGTTGTTCAGGGCGTTGAAGGCCACCGTCTGGTTTGGGCGGACGAACTGGGCGTCATCGGCCGTGATGTAAAGGCCGTCGACGATGTAGCGCGTGCCGGCGGGCTGGTTGGTGACATCGGCGGTGGGAACCTGCAGCCGCATGCGGGTGTCGGCGTCGCCCGTGCCGTTTCCGCGGATGAAGGGCGAAGTGCCGTTGGTCGCGTGCACGATGTTCTTGGCGCCCAGGCCGCCCTGGCTGCCGTTGAGGCCGGCGCCGTAGGTGTCGGAGCAGTTCACGCCCAGGGCGTCGCCGCCGATGTTCTGAGTCGTGCCCAGGCTGGGAAAGTACACGTTCGAGGGCTGGCACGTGCCGCACGAGGGCGAGTTGGTGGACACAAAGCCGTGCTTCAGCCACGACTGCCCGAGCTGCTCGAACCGCGAGTACTGGCCGTAGCTCTTCAGGCGGTACATGTTCTGATTGATGACCGGGTGCTGCGTGTTGTTGTAGTCGGGCAGGTAGTTGTTGGTGTCGATCCACAGCACCGGCGAGTCGCCGGGGTTGCACGAGTCGGTGCCGACCGAGTACGCGGTGACGGGCACGCCGCCGCTCACGCCCGTGCCCCAGCGGGCCACATCGGTGATCTGGTTCACGACCACGTCGGGGCCGAGGTTCACCGGGGGGGGCGGCGGGGGCGGGGGCGGCGTGACGACGTTGAGCACGAAGTTGCCCGTCACGTTCGGCAGCGCCGAGGAGATGCGGAGGAAGACCACCTGGTTGGCCGTGAGGTTCACGACCGCGCGGGAGGCGTCGCCATTGGCCGGACAGAAGCCGGCGACGGCGTCATCGTTGCAGGCCAGCTGGCTGCCGGCCCCGCCGCAGGCCGTGCGGACCGCGACAGTGGTGTCGAAGTTGGTCGCGGGATTGCACGTGTCGAAGCGGTACTGACCGGCCGCGGGGGCCACGAAGCGGAACCACACATCCGGGGCGACGGCGATGCAGGTCGAGCCGTCGAGGCTCGCGCCCACGGTCGAGCCCGCGTACGAACCCGCCGCGTTGATCGTCGGCGCCGAGGCGCACGCATCAGCCGGCGCCTGAGCCCACGTCGTGCCCGCGAAGGTCGCCAGCGCCAGCGCGCCGACACCACACCACTGTCCACCTGTGTTCGTTCGCATAAGGCCCTCTCGATATTGGAAATGCCCACTTCAGGAAAGCGCGGCGGGAAAAACCGCGCGGGTCCGATTTGTGAAGAATACCCCCGAACGCACCCCCACGCAAGGGAGAATCTGGGCAAGAAATCGCTCGCTCATCAATGAAAAAGGCCCCGGCCGGGCGGCCAGGGCCATTTGGTGATTTTCCTTAGAACCCGCCTGTCAGGCCGCCTTCGCCCGACCACCGGCGCTCATACTCAGTCCGTGCTTCAGCACCCGGCGAAGTACGCTCCGATGTAGTCCGACAGATCGTCGGGATCGGTCACGCCGTCGCCGTTGTAGTCCGAGCCCTGGCAGGGCTGGGTGAAGAAGCACCCGATGTAATCCGACAGGTCGTCGGGATCCAGCACGCCATCGCCGTTGAAGTCGGCCACGCAGCCGGGCGGGTTGCCCGGGGGCACCGGCAGGCCCGCAGCCGTCACGGTCGGGAGCGTCCCGGCCTTGAACAGCTTGATGCTCGCGTCGCCGGTGGTCGGGGCGACGTTGGCCGTGAAGCCGAAGTTGAACATCGTGCCCCAGCGGATGGCATTGGCATTCGCGTCAGTCGCGAAGGGAGTGGTGGCGAACGTCAGGGAACCGCCGGACCTGGTCATCGTCCAAGGAGCGTTGCTGTAGGGTTCGCCCGAGTGCCAGCGGGGCGCCCGGAAGCTGAAGTCCGTCACCGTCGCCGAGTCCGCCATCGGCAGGATGAACTGTTCGGCCGAGCGATCGGAATTGTGGTTGTACACCGCGTACTCATAGCGGAACTGCCCGCCGCCGAGGTCGGTCACCTTGGCCGCGACCCAGTACCGCGAGCGGATGAACGTGCCCGGGAACGACGGCGCCCCGTTGGCGTCGCGGAAGCCCGTGCCCGGGTTGGGGGTGTCGTCATGATCGGCCGTGATCAGCGTCACGTCCGCATCGGCCCGCTTCCACGCGAAAATGCCCGGCTGCTGCTGCACCGTCGCGCCCACGAACGTGGGCGTGCCGTTGATCGACGTGGCCGAAACCTCGCGCCATGAGGCGTTGTTCAGGGCGTTGGTCGCGACCGTCTGGCCCGCCCGGACGAACTGGGCATCGTCGGCCGCGACGTAGTAGCCGTCGACGAAGAAACGCGTCCCGGCGGGCTGGGCCGACACATCGGCCGTCGGCACCTGAAGACGCATCTTGGTGTTGGCGTCGCCCGTCCCGTTGTTGCGGACGAAGGGCGAGGTCCCCGCCGTCGCGTTCACGATGTTCTTGGCGCCCATGTTGGCGAAGTTGCCGTTGAGGCTGGCGCCATAGGTGTCCGAGCAGTTCACGCCCAGAACATCAGACCCGAAGTTCTGATACCCCTGCTGGCTGGGCCGCCAGACGCTGGTCGTTCCGCATGTGCCGCAGGCGCCCGAGTTGGTCGACAGGAAGCCGTGCTTCAGCCACGACTGGCCGAGCTGCTCGAAGCGTGAGTACTGGCCGTAGCTCTTCAGCCGGTACATGTTCTGGTTGATCACCGGGTGCTGGGTCACGTCGTAGTCTGGGCCGTAGTTCGCATTGGCGCTCGAATCGACCCAGATCACCGGGTAGTCGCCCACGTTGCACGAGTCGGTGCCCACCGAGTAGCCCGTGATCGTCCCGGTCGTATCCACGCCCCACCGCGCCACGTCGGTGATCTGGTTCACCGCCACATCGGGGCCGAGGGTCGGGTTCGGGGGCGGCGGCGGCGGCGCGTGCGTCACCGTCAGCGTGAAGGTCCCCTGGGCCCCGGCGAAGCCGGCCACCCGGATCCACAGCGTCTGCCCCGCTGCGGCGTTCACGCTCACGCTTGAGCCGTTGCCGGCGCAGGCGTCGTCGTTGCAGGCCCGGTTCACCGTCCCCGCCGTCGTCGGGCAGCCGGTGCGGAACGAAACCACCGTATCGAACGTGTTGGCCCCGCAGGTGGACGCCGTGAGCTGCCCGGAAGCGGGCGCGACGACGGTGTACCAAACATCCCGGCTCGACGCGACCCCCGAGCACCCAGATGAGGTGGTGTCGGTTGTCGCCGCGGTGTTGGTCCCGGCGATCGACACCGAGGACAGGGCCTCCAGCGCCAGCGGGGTCGCGTTCGGACACGTGTTGTTGGCGGGCTGCGCCAGCGCCAGCCCGGCGAAGACGAACAGCGACATGGCCGCGAGGCCGGGGGCGAATGGGGACGTCATGTTCGGGAATCCTCCGGTGGTCGTGCGGGACAAGGTGATGTTGAATATGACCTGAGAACAGGACGGTTGCGAACGATTTTTCGGGAATCGCCCCCGGCGACCGAATTCAGCAGCCGACCGAATTCAGCAGCCGGGCGAAGTCAGCAACCGGCGAAGTACAGCCCGATGAAGTCCGACAGGTCGTCCGGGTCAGCGACGCCATCGCCGTTCACATCCGCCCCGGCGCACGGGGGGGTGAAGTAGCAGGCGATGTAGTCCGACAGGTCATCAGGATCCAGCACGCCGTCGCCGTTAAAGTCGGCCCGGCAGGCCGGCGGCGCCGGGGGAACCGGGAGGCCGGCCGCCGCGATGCTCGTGATCGGCGCCGCGCCGAAGCCGGGCTTGAACAGCCCGATCGTCGCCTCGCCGGTCACCGGCGCGACGGAGGTCGTGAAGCCGAAGTTGTAGAGCGAGCCCCAGCGGATCGCGTTGGCGTTCGGGTTGGCGGCGAAGGTCTGCGTCGAGAACACGATCTTGTTGCTCTCCCGCGACATGGTCCACGGCGCGTTGCTCCACGGCTCGCCGGAGTGATACTGCGGCGCGCGGAACGTGACGTCGGTCACCGAGGCCGAGTCGGCCAGCGGCAGTTCGAATCGCCCGGCCGACCGGTCGGAATTGTGGTTGTACACCGCGAACTCATAGCGGTAGAGCCCGCCCGCCAGCGGCGTGGCCTTCCCGGCGACCCAGAACCGCGAGCGGATGAACGTGCCCGGGAAGCTGGGGTTGCCCGCTCCATCGCGCCAGCCGGTGCCGGGGTTGGGCGTGTCATCGTGGTCGGCGGTCACCAGCGTCACGTTCGCGTCGGCCGCGCGCCACGCGAAGATGCCCGGCTGCTGCTGCACCGTGGCGCCCTGGAAGGTGGGGCCGCTGTTGATCGATGAGGCCATCACCTCGCGCCACGACGCGTTGTTCAGCGCGTTGACGGCGACGGTCTGCCCCGGCCGCACGAACTGCGCGTCGTCAGCCGCCACATAGAACGCGTCAACGAAGAACCGCGTGCCCGTCGGCTGGCTCACGACATCGGTTGTCGGAACCTGGAGCCGCATCTTGGTGATGGCGTCGCCGGTGCCGTTGCCCTTGATGAAGGGCGAGGTCCCCACCGTCGCGTTCACGATGCCCTTCGCGCCCAGGCCGCCCTGGCTGCCGTTGAGACCGGCGCCGTAGGTGTCCGAGCAGTTCACCCCCAGCACGTCGCTCCCGACGCCCTGGTACGACTGCGTGCTGGGACGCCAGATGCTCGTCGTTCCGCAGGTCCCGCACGCGCCCGAGTTGGTCGACAGGAACCCGTGCTTCAGCCACGACTGACCGAGCTGCTCGAAACGCGAGTACGCCCCGTAGCTCTTGAGCCGGTACAGGTTCTGGCTGATCACCGGGTGCTGGGTCGAGTCATAATCCGGGGCGTAGCCGCTGCTGTCGATCCAGAGCACCGGGTAGTCGCCCGGGTTGCACGAATCGGTCCCCACCGAGAACGCGGTGATCGCCCCCGAGGCGTCGGTCCCCCAGTTGGCCACGTCGGTGATCACGTTGGTCACCACGTCAGGCCCGACGCTCGGCGACGGCGGAACGCTCGGGAGGGCGTGCGACACATTGAGCGTGAAGGCCCCCACCGCCCCGCCGAACCCGGCGATCCGCACCAGCACCGTCTGCCCGCTGGCCAGGCTGCCCAGGCTGATCCGCGAGCCGCTGTTGCCGCAACCCGCCCCGTCGTCGCTGCACGCCAGCTCCGTCCCCGCCCCGGGACAGCCGGTGAAGACCGACATCACCGTATCGAAATTCGCGCTCGTGCACGTGTTGAGCGACAGCGTGCCCGCGGAGGGCATCGTCACCCGATACCACACGTCCGCCGACGCGGCCTGGCACGAAGCGCCACCCTCGGTCCCGGCCAGCAGGTTCGTGCCGTTCACCGAGGTTGTCGAGTCCGCACCGAGCGCGACGGTCTGCGCGTTCACACAGAGGTCATTGGCCGGCGGCTGCGGCGTCCGGTGCGTCACGTTGAGCTGGAAGGCGCCCACGGCGTTCGAGAAACCCGCCACGCGGATGAACAACTGCTCCCCCGCCGCGCGTGAGGCCAGCACCACGCGGGAGCGGAGGTTGCCGCACGCGTCATCGTCGCAGCCGATGTCCGTCCCCGAGCCCGGGCAGGCGGTCCGCACCACCACAACCGAGTCGTAGCCCGTCGCGCCGCAGGTATCGACCGTCACGTCGCCCGCCGCAGGCACCACGAAGCGATACCACACATCAGGCGAGTTGCCCGAGGAGCCGCAGGCGCCCGAGCCATCGCGGGAGGACCCGACGGTCGTGCCCAGCACCGTCGCCGTCGAATCGGCGCTGACCGAAAGCAGGATGGCGCTGCCGCACGCGTTGTTGGCCGGCTGAGCCAGACCCGCCGCGCAGCTCAGGAGGAGCGCGCCGCTGGCGCTCGCGACACGGACGGCCGAACGGAACCTGTGGGATGCCATGACGGAGCCTCCAAAAAAGCCGCAGACGGGCGGAACCGGGTGGGTCGAATCTCGCGGCGCTGAGCAGCGCGGGTGGCGGTCGATCGATGGGCGGGCCGGGCCGCCGCTACGGGCAGCCGCTGAAGAACACTGAGATGAAGTCCGACAGATCGTCGGGGTCGATGTTGCCGTCGCCGCTGAAGTCGGCGCGCGGGCACGGGGGTTCGGAGAAGTAGCAGCTGATGAAGTCCGAAAGATCGTCCGGGTCGACGAAGCCGTCGCCGTTGTAGTCCGCCGAGCAGGCGCTCAGCGTGATGCTGGCGAAGTCCATCAGGGCCGGGACGCTCTTGCCCAGAAGCGACCACTGCTCGTAGGCCAGCGTCCCCCAGGGCGTAGCCCGGTCGAAGGGCGTCGTCGTGTCCTCGTCGCGCAGGAACTCCATGTACTGGCGCGAGGATGTCTGGTAGTACACCCGCACCTCCGCCGTGCGGGCCCCGGGCGGAATCGAGTAGGCCGTGTCGTCCCAGTACTGGCCGTCGGCGTACGTCGCGGGCACGGGCGCCGCCTGGATGGCCGCGAAGTTGGCGTTGGTGAACCCGCGCGGCGGGATCCGGTTGTCGCTGATGATCACGTTGTTGAGCACCAGGTGGAACGACTTCCCGGGGGGCAGCCCCGTCGCCGCGGCCACCGCAGCGTCGATCCCGTGCTCGGTCTGATAGACCTTGGTGTCGGTCTCCGTCAGCGTCGCGGTGGCGTCGTCGTACCGCCCGCGCTCGTCGATGAGGGCGCCCGACGCGTCGAGGAACCGCACGTTCACCCACATCCGCCGCCCCTCGGGATAGCCCGTCGGCAGCTTGTGCCCCGTCTGGTTGATTACCCGGGCCACCAGCTCGCCGCCCGCCTGCGAAAGCTCCAGGTCGCTCGCCTGCTGCAGCATCGCTCCGACGCGGGTGAGCGCCTCGTCCACCTGCTCCGGCACAAGATGCGATTCGCTCTGCGGGTACAGCGCCTGCACCGCCCGCAGCACCCAGGTGTTGGCCCCGTTGAAGTTGTGCTGCGCCAAATCGTTCCGCACCGGGGCGCCCAGGAAGGGGTTGCACCCCTGCCCGGACGTCGAGGGCATATGGCAATCCTGGCAACTGCTGTACTCCGTCCGCGGCACCACCTGGCCCCCCACCACCTGCTGACCGCCATACCGGTTCGATCCCAGGTCCACCGGCCCAAGCGCAAATTCGCTCGCCGTCCACTCCGAGAACGTCCGCTGCTCGGGGAACATGTCGTACTTGTTCCCGGTCGGGTGCTGCTGGTCCACGGGGGTCAGCGCGTACGTGCCGTCCGCCTGGCGCGCGAAGGCGGGGTTCGAGTTGTCATGGCACGAAGCGCACATGGCCGCGGAGCGGTGGAACGCCGACTCCAGCCACGGGTGCGGGTTCTGCGGGCTGATGTCATAGGGCCCGCGCCGCCGGTCCTTGGGGTCGATCACGTAGCCGTTGGAGTTGTACCCGTCAGGGGCGTCGCCCACCAGGCTCGCGAGGATCCCCGCGTCCTGAAAGGGGCTCACGCCCGGGCGATAGACCGGGTCAACCTGCCGGTGGCAGTGATGGCAGGTGACGCCCTCCTTGTCCTCAGCCGTGAGCCCCGAGCCGTTGCTGGGCGTGTTGCGGGCCTGCGTCCACCCCGAGGGGGCATGGCAGCGAAGACAGGTGTCGCCGGAGAACGGCGCATCCTGCAGGGCGATCGAGAGCCCCGCCCGGAAGACCGGGTCGCGGAACGACTGGCCCATCATCGAGTGCTGCCAGCGGGCGTAAGGCTCCTCAGCGGGGGCGTAGTCGCCATGGCACGCAGCGCAGTACTGAGGGTCGAGAAGCTCGCGCAGGGCCGGATTGGGGTCGCCGTTCTCGTCAAACGGCGCCGTCGGCTGCGTGCCCTTCAGGTAATAGTCGTTCAGCGTTGTGGGCACGGGGTTGGGCGTCGCGATCGCGATGCCCAGACCGATCCCCAGGCCGCCCAGGCCCAGCAACACGCCGCACGCCCACAGCGCCGCGCCGCCGGCGCGCCAGCGCACACCCGACCCGGAACGAGCCCGGCCCGCGGGCGCAGCCAAAGAACCGCCCTCAGCCCCCTCCGTGCGCATCATGGACATGCCCCACTTCTCCGTACCCAATCGGCCCACCCGATAACGAGAACTGTCCGGCTGGGCCTGGTTGTGTTCTTTTCGGATCGCGGCCCAACTGGTTGCAATGAAGTCTGCCCGAACACTGCGCCGAGTCAACCGCCCAGCGTTCGCTTGGACGAAACGCGAGCGATTCTCAGATCATTTCATGGGCGAGTGCGGCGATTCTCGGGGCCTTACTGCGTCAACGTCAGTATACCCCCTGATTTCGAGCGGGCTCGAAAGTGGGCGAGTTCGTTACCCATTTTGCCGCGCCCTTCCACACGCGCGTCAACCGGCGAAATCGATCAGCCCCGGATCAGGGCCCAAACCAAGCTTCGCCGCCTGCTGGAACAGGGTCTCCGCCGCCCGCTTGCCCAGCGGCCGCGCATCCACGGTCAAATCGCTCACATACATCGCCACATACCGGTCAAGATCGGCGTCGGAGATTGGCGGCGAAAAGGTCCGGGCATACGCCAGCGACTCGGCGCGATGCGCGAGGGCGTAGCGAATCGACTTCACCAGCAGGCCGCCCGAGTCGGGCCCGACCCCCCCGACCACCCCACCCCCCCCGACCCCGCCGACCGGGCCCATCCCCGCCACCGCGGCCAGCGTCCCGCGCCCAAACCGCTCATCCAGGTCGCGGCGCACCACGTTGCCCCCCAGCGGAAGCGGGAGCTCGCGCGTCTGTTTCCACCATGCCCCAAGATCGATCAGCGCCCGCAGCCCGGAACGTTCAAAGTCAATCTGCGATTCATGGATGAGCACACCCGCATCCACTTCGCCCCGCAGCAGCGCCGGGATAATCTGGTCAAACCGCATCGGCGCCGGCTCAAACCCAGGCCCCAGCAGCATCGAGAGCACCAAAAACGCCGTGGTCTGAAGCCCAGGCACCGCAATGCGGGCCCGCCGGGCGCCCGGCGCCTTGAGCGAGTCAACCGTCCACCCGCTGGCGAAGGGCACAACCAGCTTGGGCCCGAAGCCGTCCCCAAATGACCAGCCGCAGGCCGTCAGTGCATAGCGCCGGGCGATGGTCGGGTAGGCATGAATAGACACAGCCGTAATATCGAGGTCACCCGTCGCCACCGCGCGGGCGTTGAGCGCCTGAATGTCTTCCGGCACGGCCACGAACCGGAACCGACCGGTATCCAGCGCGGGCGGCGCGAGCAGCCGCGAAGGCTCGGCGGGGTCGATCTTTCCGCAGATCGGCCACCACATGAACACGTCATCGGCATCGGCGGAGTGGGCGAGCGTGAGCGTGACTGGTGTATCGGGCACGCCGGAGCATAGAACCCGCCGGACCACCCGCGCCGTCGGGTACCCTTGCCCCCTCGCATGGCGACCCCGTTCGAGAAATCCGTTGAGCACTACCAGGCCGGGCGCCTTGACCTGGCCGAAGGGGTGCTGCGCCGCGCCCTTGCGGGCCCGGGCGGCGATCCGCAACTGGCGAGCCTGATGGCGATGGTGCTCTCGCTGCAAGGGCGGCTGGATCAGGCGGAGCACTACTACAAGCGCGCCCTGCTGGGGCGGGCCCACTCGCCGGCCTTGCGAACCAACTACGGCAACATGCTGCTGCTGGCTGGCCGGCTGCCTGAGGCCCGCGCCCAGCTCGAGGAAGCGGTGCGGCTTGATCCGTCTTTCTGCGAGGCCCACGTGGGCCTGGCCCCGGTGCTTCACCAATTGGGTGATGGCGAGGGCGCCATCGCCGCCGCCCGCCGGGCTGTTGAGATCGCGCCGCTCGACTGCTCAGCGCGGCTCAACCTGGGGAGCGCCCTGGTGGCGATGGGCTACGTCGATGAATCGATGGCGGTGGTGGAGCGGGGCCTGGAGATCGAACCCGGGAACATCAAGCTCATCACCAATTACTTGATGTCGATGCACTACCGCTGGGGATGCACCGCGGAGCACCTGCTCAGCGAGCACCGCCGCCTCGGGGCCCGGTTCGCGCGGGCGGCCGGCGCGGCCGCCCAGGGCGATCGGGCGCTCCCCAACCGCGACAGGAGCCGCCCGCTGCGCGTGGGCTACCTGTCCTCTGATCTGCGCGCGCACGTGGTCGCCACGTTTCTGCGCCCGCTGCTGGTTCATCGCGATCGGACCCGCATTCACTTTACGGCGTACCACGTCGGCATGCGCGACCAGACTACGGCGGAGCTCGAGCCGCACTTCGACCAGTGGCGGTGGGCCGCGTCGATGGACGACCGCACCCTCGAACAGCGGATCCGCGAGGACCGGATCGATGTGCTCGTAGACCTCAACGGGCACACCGACGGCTCGCGAATCGCGATCATGACGCGGCGCGTGGCCCGGGCGCAGGCGACGTTCATCGGCTACCCCGACACCACCGGCGTCCCAGGGGTCGATTTCCGCCTGGTCGACGCCCTGACCGATCCGCCCGGCCTGCCGGGCGGCGATTTCGCCACCGAGAAGCTCTGGCGCCTGGGCCGCTGCTTCCTGTGCTACGCCCCCACGAGCGAGGGCCCGGAGGACGTTGGCCCGAGTCCATTCCGCCGGCAGGGGTGGGTGACGTTCGCCTCCTTCAACGCGGCGCCCAAGATCAATGACGAGACCCTCCGCCTGTGGGGGCGGGTCCTGGCCGGAACGCCCGGCTCGCGCCTCCTGCTCAAGAACCGGGCCCTCTCAAGCCCGAAACGCCAGGAGGAGGTCCTCGGGCAACTCACCAAGGCGGGGATCGATCCGGGGCGGATCGAGCTGATCGGCTGGCGGCAGAACGCCGAGCAGCACCTGGCTGAGTATGGGCGGGTGGATATCGCGCTCGATTCGCTGCCGTACAACGGCACCACCACCACCTGCGAAGCGCTCTGGATGGGCGCCCCCGTGGTGACGCTCGCCGGCGGGCCGCACGTGGGTCGCGTGGGGGTGAGCCTGCTCACGGCCGTCGGCCTGCCTGAACTGATCGCCCGGGACGAAGACGACTATGTCCGCATCAGCACCGATCTGGCCGCGGATGGGCCCCGGCTTGAATCGATCAGAGCCGGCCTGCGAAGAGGCATGCGGGCGTCTGCGCTGTGCGACGCTCCGGGCTACACCCGCGCCGTCGAAACCGCCCTGGAGGAGATGTGGAGCGAACGGGTGGCCGCGAACGGCTAACCACCGCTAGGCTCCGGACCCGGATCGGACGGTTGACTTGAACGAATTTTCTCGCCTCGGAGAACCCATGCCTGACTTTGAGCGCCGAGCCCTGTCCTGCACCAGCACTGATGCCGCGCGCAGGGCCCTCCCGCGGTGGTTCGCGGCCGCAGCGCTGGGCATGGCGGCGACGGCCGCCAACGAAGCGCAGGCTCAGTCGGGCGGCGGGGCCCGAGGGTCAGAGGAGCGCCTTGGACGGCCAACCCAGGGGGCCGGCCGCAGGATGGAAGGCGAGGCCGGCGGCATCAGCTTCACGCTCGAGCCGGTTGGTGAAATCACCTTCAGCGGCGACCTGAAGCGCGGCGGCGGGTCGGTCTCCGTCTACCGGGGCGGCGTCAACCTGGGCCTCTCCACGGCCCTGAACGAGCAGATCCGGCTCAACCTGCGGGTGGAGTCGGAATCGTCTTCGTACGACTTCAGCAACGCGACGGGGCTCATCGCCGGGACCAGCAAGCCGTTCAACGACATGTACTCCGTCCGGGTCTCGCCGTCGGTTGCGTACTTCATCGACGGCGAGTGGTCGGTCGTGGGCGCCGGGCTGTTCGAGATCGCCGGGGAGGGCTCGGCGGACGTCAGCGACTCAATCACTGGGGGCGGCTTCGCCCTGGTGCGGTACGCGTTCAGCGAGGACTTTTCGCTCGCGCTGGGTATCGCCGCGATCTCACGCCTGGAGGATGATGTCTTCGCGGTGCCGCTGATCGGGATCGAGTGGCAGATCACGCCGGAGGTGAAGTTCGAGACGCGCGGCCTCGGCGGCAACCTGACGGCCAAGCTCGACGATGAGTGGTCGTTCTTCCTGGAGGCCAGCTACGAGACGCGCGAGTACCGCCTGGCGGATGACAGCCCGCAGCCCGAAGGTGTGGCCCGCGACCAGCGCGTGCCGATCGGCGTGGGGGTGCGCTACAGGCCGGCGGGCTGGCTTGAGTGCACGCTGCGGGGCGGCGCCTCGGTCTGGCAGGAGTACCAGATCGACGACCGGAACGGCAACGAGATCTCAGAGGTGCGAACCAAGCCGGCGCCCTACATCGGGCTCGCCGTCGAGTTCCGCTTCTAGGCAAGGGGGCGGGGTCGGGTCACGTCAGGGGCGACGGCGGCGGCGTAAGCCACAGCTGAGCGGGAACAGTCAGTCCGATTCGCCGCGGTCTTCGCCCCAACGGGGCGCAGGCGTGTAGCCACGGGTGCAGCCCGCGCCTCGCGGGCGTGGGAGGGTGTGTCGTTTCCCGGATCTGCCCCGGAGGGGCAGAGGAGGCTCCCCCGTGCGTCATTCCCGGAGTGTCCTCACAACTTCCCCCGCCCTTGCCGGGGCGGGTGTATTTCGTGCCGAAGTTCCACGGGTTTCGCTGCGCTCCACCCGTGGCTACAGCCCGGCGCCCCTGCGGGGCGTAGAGGTCGCTCAGTCGAAGACGTACCGCCACACCGCCGCGCTGGGCTCGGACCGGCTCAGGGCGTGCGGCTGTCGATGGCGCCCCACAGGCGGGTGTCCAGGCTGGCCCGCCCGGGCTCGCTCTGCCAGGGCGTCATGGCCCGGGGCCAGGCGGAGCGCCGGCCGGCGCTGTCGATCCGCTCGATGCCCAGTCTGATCAGCCCGTCGGGGCCGATGCACCCCGCGGGGATCGGCACCCAGCAGCGCCAGCGATCCTTCTCTCTCAGCACCTGGACGGTTCGGGCCGCGCGGCCGGCAGGCAGATCGCCAACCGGGCCCGAGCGGCTCTCGAGCGTCTGATCGAACAGCGCGCCTTCGCTCGAGATCAGGTAGACCGCCGCGGGCCGGCCGTACGGGCCAATCCACACGCGGACCAGCCCGCGCGGCGCACTGGGCGTGTTCCGCGATTCACCCGGCCCCCCGGCCGTGAAGGCCGTTGCGGGCGGCTCACCGCACTCCAAATAGATTTGCCACTGGGCGTCGTCGCCTCCGCCGCCGTCCCCTCCCCCTCCCCCGCCCCCTGCCCCCGCCCCCGTCCCGGTGCGAAAGAGCAGCGCCGCCGTGGGTGCCGCGGCGAGGGCCTGGCGCGGACCTTCGGGAAGGGTCCCGCCCGCAAGCCAGCGGGGCATGGTCCAATCCGCGGCGAAGGGGCCGATGGCCAGCCCCGGAGGGTGCACCGGGGCCGGCGCCGCGAGGATCGGGATGGTCAACTGCGACCCGCCCACACGCACGGTCACCGGGAGGGCGAGGGTGGCGGGTTCGCCGGGAATCACCGGGCAGACCGCGGCTAGCGGGGCGAAGCCCCAGGGCGGGGCGGGGCGAAGTTCCTCAGCCATGCGGCCGGTCGGGGCATCGCCCGCCCGGGCCCATGACAACGCCGGTTCGGGGCCCAGATTGGCCACGCCGAGCGTTGCGATCGCATCGCCGGAAATCGCGTCCGACTGGCCGGCGTCATCCATCACCCAGGCGACGCAGCGCGGCTGCGAGCCCAGCCACGCCCGGGCCCGGACCTGCACCTCATCGGGCGTGAGCGAGGGATCAAGCAGGGCGTCGAGCAGGCGGTCAAGCTCCGGACCGTCGGGCGCCCAGGCGGGCACGATGAACCCGGGCGCCACGCGCAGGCCGGCCAGCAGCCGCTCGGCAAGTTCGCGGGCCGCCGGGGCGTCAACGGCGGCCAGCCGCGCCACGGCAGCGGACCAGCGGCTGAACATCTGCCTGCGGAGGGCCTCGGCGAGGTCATCGGGGTCGGCGGCGGCGAGCTCGCCCAGAGCAAGCTGGGCCCGCCAGCCTGAGAGCGGCGAGAGCGCCGGGACCTCAAGCCAGCGTCGGCTGGCCGGCAGGCTGGCGGCGGGCCACTGGCGGGCGGCGGCGGCCCGGAGCAGTCGCGCGCCCTCATCACCACCCTGCTCACCATCGCCCGTGAGCCAGATGAGCGGCACGGGCGTGCGATCAATGCGGATCACGCGCGGCTTCTCGCGCGGCGGCAGCCGCACCTCGACCAGCCAGCCCCCCCCGGTCAGGCGGGGCGGCTGGCCAACGGGCGTGGGGTAGACCTCGAAGATCCACTCCCCGGCCGGGGCGTCGCTCGACCACGCGCCAATGCGCGCCTCCTCGCGCGAGACCGGCACAGCCAGGAGCCCAAGTCGAGCCAGGCGGGCCTCGAGCGGCCTGCCGTCCTCAAGATCAACCGCAACGCCATCACCCGGGCCGACGCCCGGGGCGAGCAGGATCGGGATGATGAGCGAGCGTGCATCACCGCCCACAGGCGGCTGGAGGGCGTAGACCCGCGGCTCGATGGTGCGAAAGGGGCGGCCTTGGAACTGATCGTCGGCGAGGCCAGGCGGGGCGGCGGGCGAGAGGGCTTCAGCCGAGACAGACCTCTGGGCAGGGGATGGGCTGGCTGAATCGCAGGCGGGGAGCGCGAAACCCGAGAACGCGACCACAACGGCGAGCAGCGGGCGCACGATCTGCGCGGCCACGCCCGAGAATCGGCGAGCTTGGCGGCGGCGCCCGTGTTGGAGGCTCAGAAAGAAGAAGGTCATGACAAAAACCGATAAAGCGTAGAGACCCGGATCGCCCGCCGAGCCCGGCGGACCCGATCACCGGGCATGGAGTCTCGCATGGTCACTCTGCTGCCCGACGGAAACTGCCGATTCCGCGTCTATCTTCCGCACGCCGCGAAGGTGGAGTTGCTCGGCACGTTTACGGATTGGCGCGAGGGCCGCATTGCCATGACGCGGGTGCACCCGGGTTGGTGGGAGGCCTTGATCCCGGTGGGGCAGGGCGACCACCAGTTCTGCTACCTGGTGGATGGGTCGATCTGGCTGGCGGATTACGCCGCGCACGGGGTGAAGCTCAACGGCTATGGCGGCTGGACGAGCCGGCTGTGCGTCGCTGAGCCTGCGGTCAGCGAAAGCCGCGAGGTCGCCGAAGTCGCGGCGTGAGCCGGGCGGTTGTCGATGGCCCATCACCCGACGTTCACCCCCCGAGCGGCAGGGTGTCGAGGATGTTGCGCACGACGGCGTCGGCGGAGACGCCTTCGGCCTGGCTCTCAAAGTTCATGATGATGCGGTGGCGCAGGGCGGGCAGGGCGACAGCCCGCAGATCGTCGGTAGCCACCGCGGCCCGGCCGTCGAGCAGGGCCCGGCACTTGCCGCCCAGGACAATCGCCTGAGCCGCGCGGGGCGAGGCGCCGACGCGGACGTACTTGTTGACCATCGGGGTGGCGAACTCACCGCCGCCCAGGCCATCGGTCTTGGGGTGGGTCGACAAGACCAGCCGCACGGCGAAATCCTGTACGTGGGGCGCGATCGCGACGCGCGTGACCAAGGCCTGATGGGCCAGGAGGGTCTCGGCGCCCATGACCTTCTCAAGCTGCGGCTCGTGCCCGGCGGTGGTGCGGTTGAGGATCTCCGACAAGTCGGCCCGCCCGGAGTAGCCGACGCTGAGCTTGAAGAAGAACCGGTCGAGCTGGGCCTCGGGCAGCGGATAGGTGCCCTCCTGCTCGATGGGGTTCTGGGTGGCCATGACAAAGAACGGACGGGCCAGGCGGTGGGTGGTGGAGCCGACGGTGACGGAGCGCTCCTGCATGGCTTCGAGCAGGGCCGACTGGGTCTTGGGCGTGGCCCGGTTGATCTCATCGGCGAGCACCATCTGGGCGAAGATCGGGCCGGGCTGGAAGACGAACTGGCGAGCGGTCTGACCGTCTTCGCGCTTGGTCTCCATGACCACGGTGGTGCCGGTGATGTCGGCGGGCATGAGGTCGGGGGTGAACTGGATGCGCGAGAAGGCAAGGTCGACCGAGCGGGCCAGCGAACGGATGAGCAGGGTCTTGCCGATCCCCGGGACGCCTTCGAGCAGGGCGTGACCGTTGCAAAAGAGCGCCGTGAGCACGCCATCGACCACCTCGGCGTGGCCGACGACGGCGCGGGCCAGTTGCTCGCGCACGGCGCGGAAGTCGCGCCGGAATGCCTCGGCGGCCTGGAGCACCTGTTCAGGCGTCTGGGGAGGCGTGAGGGGCGGCGCGGGCGGGGAGAGCGGTGCGGGCGACGGCGGTGAGGCGGATTCGGGCATCGCGTTGATGGTAGTAGACGGCTCGCCCGTGGGGGCAGAGGCGAACAGCGCGGGGCCAGCCAAGGGCGGTCAGCGGGGCAGCCGGGCCTCGGCCGCCCGGGCGTGGGCCTCGAGCCCTTCCAGGCGGGCCAGCGCGGCGGTGTCGCGCAGCACGCTGGCGGCGACGGGCCCCGCCGCGTGGGCGACGAAGGTGCGCACCCGGCAGAAGCTGAAAACCGAGAGCCCGGCGGAGAATCGGGCCGCGCGCCCCGTGGGCAGCGTGTGGTTGGGGCCGATGCCGTAGTCGCCCAGGACCTCCGCGGCCTGGGCGCCCAGGAACACGCCGCCCGCGCTGCTGATGTGGCGGGCCAGGCCTTCGGGGTCGCGCGTCAGGATCTGCAGGTGCTCGGGGGCGACGGCGTCAGCCAGCGCGATGAGGCCGGGCTCATCGGCCACGATCGCGGCGAAGCCCCCCGCGAGCGAGCGGCGGGCAATGGCGGCAGTCGGCAGGTCGGCCAGCCGGGCTGCGAGGCGGGCCTCGACCCGGTCGGGGAGGGTGGGGTCGGTGGTTGCGAACATGGGGCGGGCGTCGGTGTCGTGCTCGGCCTGAGCAAGCAGGTCGGCAGCGATGAGTTCGGGGTCGCCTGAGTCGTCGGCGAGGATCAGCAGCTCCGACGGGCCGGCGATGAGGTCGACCCCCACACGCCCGAAGAGGAGCCGCTTGGCGGCGGTGACATAGCGATTTCCCGGGCCGGCGAGCAGATCGACGGGGGCCAGGCCCAACCCGCCACCCCCCCCACCCCCCGCACCCCCCGCGCCCCTCCCACTCCCCTCACCCACCCCCCCAATTCCCAAAGCGAGCGCGGCGAGCGCGTGCGCGCCGCCGCACAGGAGCAGGGCGTCGGCCCCGGCGATCGACGCGGCCGCCAGCAGCGCCGGGTGGTCTGCAGGAGTCGCCACGATCACCCGCCGACAGCCCGCGACCCGGGCGGGAATGACGGTCATGAACACCGACGACGGCAGAGGAAAGCGGCCGCCCGGGGCGTAGCAGCCGACGCTGTCGACGGGGATAACGGTGTGGCCAACGCGCACGCCGGTGGGCGGGGCGCCGGGGGCGGCGAATGCGGGCATGTCGAGGTCGGAGAGGGACGCCCGCTGGGCCCGGGCGAAGTCGCCGATGCGCTGGGCGGCCCGCTCGAGGGCGGCTCGGTCGGCCTGGGGAAGCGATTCGTGGGCGGCCCGGAGCGCCGGGGGCTCGAGCAGCAGGGGCTGGGTCCGCGGGCGGCCGTCGAACTGAGCGCGCAGGTCGAGGAGCGCCGGGAGGCCGCCGTCCTGGACCTGCTTGATGATCGCGGCGGCCGCGGCGAGGGCTTCGTCATCTGGCGTGAACGCGGGTGGGCGCGCGGCGACGGCGGCGGAGACCAGTGGGAGCAGGCGAGGGGTCACGACGGGGCTCCGGGCTGGATGGGTGGCGGGAGAGACGGGATGGCGGCGGGCTTGGCGTCGCCCGGGCGGCGCGTGAGCCGAAGGGCCCGCCGGTCGAGTTCGGCCTCGACGGCGGCGAGCGAGGCCCCGGCGGCGATGAGCTTGGTGAGGGTGAAAAACAGCACATCCGCCGCCTCGCGGGCTGCTTCGTCGGGGGCGCCAGCGTGGGCGAGCTCGCCGGCCTCCTCAACCAGCTTGGCGGTGAGCAGCGCGGGATCGGCCAGGAGGCGCGCGGCGTAGGAACCGGGGGTCGGGTCGGCGGCCCGCTGGCGCAGCGTCTGCTCCAGGGCGGCCAGGCCGCGGGCGGGGCCGAAGCAGGTGCGGGCGCCGGTGTGGCAGAATCCGGGGCCGGACTGGCGGACGGTGAAGCGCAGCGTGTCGCGATCGCAATCGAGGTCGACCCGCAGGAGTTGCTGCTCGGCGCCGGAGGATTCGCCCTTGCGCCACAGCCGGCCGCGCGAGCGCGACCAGTAGACGCCCTTGCGGGTCGAGATGGCCTCGGCCAGGGAGACGGACGAAGAGTAGGCGAGCCCAAGGGCGGCGCCGCCTTCGTCGCAGACCACGGTTGGGAACAGACCGTCCGGACGGTCGGTCCGGAGGCACGCGGCGGTGCAGCCAGCCAGGGTCACAACGCCCCGGTACAGGGCCATGCCGACCTGGGCATCGGCCCCCAGGCGGTCGGCGAGGGCGACGTCGGCATCGGTGGCGACGCCCCCGGCGATGGTGAGGCGGGCATCGCCGGCGAGGGCCGCGAGGGCGGCGATCCGTTCGGCGGGGAGGCCCGTCATCCGGCCCTCGCGCTCGACCAGGGTCACCAGGAAGCCGCCGACGTGGGGGCGGAGTTGCGGGATGACGTCCTCGACGCGCCGGCCGGTGGCGTGGCGCCAGCCTGCGACGACGACCTCGCCGTCGCGGGCGTCGATGGCGGCGATGACGCGCTCGCGCGGCAGGCGGGCCAGCAGGTCGGGCCGGGCGGCGGTGCCGAGGATGATGCGGGCGGCGCCGGCGTCGAGCCAACGCACGGCGGTTTCATAATCGCGGATGCCGCCGCCGACCCGGCAGGGCGCCGCGCGGACAAGTTGCCGGATGAGGGCCTGGTTATCGCCTTCGCCTTTGGCCGCGTCGAGGTCGATCACGGCGACCTCGCCGACGACGCTGAATCGCTCGAGCAGCGGGAAGGGGTCGCCGGCGTCGATCTCGAGCCGCTCGCCGCCGACGAGCTGCACGGTGCGGCCGCCCATGAGGTCGATCGAGGGGATGATCACGCGATGAACTCCTGGGGTGGACGGACCGGGACGCCGAGGGCGAGCAACTCGCGCTTGACGGCGTCGACGGTGGTGTCGGCGTCGTGGAAGATGGACGCGGCGAGGGCCGCGTCGGCGCCGGCGGCGAAGGCCTGAGCCATGTGCGCGGCGGAATCGGCCCCGCCGGAGGCGATGACGGGCACGCCCACGGCGGAGCTGACGGCGCTGAGCAGCGGCAGGTCGTAGCCCGACCGGGCGCCGTCGCGATCAAAGCTTGTGAGGAGCACCTCGCCGATGCCCAGGGCCTCCGCCTGGCGGGCCCAGGCGGTGACGCTCAGGTCGCGCCGGCGGCGGCCGGCGTGCGTGACGACGACCCAGGCGCCCTCGCCCGCGGATGCGGCGTCGATGGCCAGGACGGTGCACTGGCGACCGAACTCGCCCGAGAGGCGGGCGATGAGGCCCGGATCCTCCACGGCGGCGGTGTTGACGCTGACCTTGTCGGCCCCGGCCTGGAGGGCGGCGCGGGCGTCATCGACCGAGCGGATGCCCCCGCCCACCGTGAGGGGAACATCGAGCACGCGCCGGACGGCCCGGATGGTCGCCAGCATGGCGAGGCGGCCTTCGAGCGTGGCGGTGACATCGAGGATGACCAGCTCATCGGCGCCCTGACGGGCGTAGGCGTGGGCGAGCTCGGCGGGGTCGCCGGCGTCGCGCAGGTTGGCGAACTGCACGCCCTTGACGACACGCCCGTCGCGGACATCGAGGCACGGGATGACGCGGCGGGTCAGCATGCGGGCGCCTCCGCCACGGCGAGCCAGCGCCCGAGCAGCGCGGCGCCCCAGGCGCCAGAAAGCTCGGGGTGGAACTGGCAGGCCAGCTGGGGGCCGCGCTCGAGGGCGGCGATGAAGGGGCCGCCGTAGTGGGCCGTCGCGGCGAGCCAGCCGGGCGGACCTTGCCTGCCGGGCTGAGGCGCCAGCGGCAGGGCGAAGGTGTTGGCGAAGTACGCGAAGCCGGGACGGATGAGGCTGGCGCCGGGCGGAGGCTCGACGGCGTTCCAGCCCATTTGCGGGGAACGGGGGCCGCCCAGGCGGGTGACCGCGCCGGGGAGCACCGCGAGGCCAGCGACGCCGGGGCTCTCCTGGCTGGCGGCGGCAAGGAGCTGGAGCCCGAGGCAGATGGCCAGCAGGGGGCGGCCGGCACGGAGGCGTTCGATGAGCGGCTCAACGAGCCCGGCGCGGGTGAGCGCATCCATGCCCGGACCGAAGGCCCCGACCCCCGGCAACACGAGCACCGGGGCGCGGGCGATGTCGCGCGGGTCGGCGGTGAGGCGCGGGGCGCGGCCCAGGCGCTCGAAGGCGGCGCACACCGAGGCGGTGTTGGCGACGCCGGTGGCGATGATCGCGACCTCGGCCTGGTCAGGCGGTCGCGGGGTCACAGGACCCCCTTGGTGCTGGGAACGTCGGCGCGGCCGTCGCGGGCGATGGCCCGGCGGAGGGCGAGGGCCAGGGCCTTGGACGCCGCCTCGGCGCGATGGTGGTCGTTGGAACCGCGGAGCACATCGATGTGCAGAGTGGCCCGCAGGGCGGTGGCGAGGGAACTGAAGAAGTGCGCGATGTTCTCGCACGCGACAGTCCCGAGCATCTCGCGGGTGAGGCCGAGGTCGATCCAGGCGCCCGGGCGGCCGGAGAGGTCGATGACGGCGCGGGCGAGGGCCTCGTCGAGAGGGGCGTAGGCGGAGCCGAAGCGGGCGACGCCGCGGCGGTCGGCCAGGGCTTGATCGAGGGCCTGCCCGAGGGCGATGCCGCAGTCTTCGACGGTGTGGTGGTCGTCGATGTGCAGGTCGCCCTGCGCTGAGAGCTTGAGATCAAGCCGGGCGTGACGGGCGAGGGCGTCGAGCAGGTGATCGAGGAACGGCAGGCCGGTGGCGAGGGTGGTCTGCCCGGCGCCATCGAGACTCACCTCGACAGTGATGTGGGTTTCACGGGTGCGGCGCTCCAAGCGGGCGGTGCGCGGGCCGAGCGATGCCGCGGCGGGGGTGTTGGGCGTGGGGGCGGAGGAGATGGTGGTTGGGGTGTTCATGGGAGCACGCTCTGCAAGGCTTCGAGGCGATCGATGACGCGCGCGAACCCGGACCGCAGGAGCTCGCGGGAGAGGCCGTCGCCGGCGGGCGCGAGGGCGATGGGGACGAAGTTGGCCGATCGGGCGAGGCGGCGCGATTCGGGGCGGGCGCCGATCAGCCAGCCAGCCCCGCCCGGCTCGCGACTGAACTCCTCGGGGCTGATGGCGCGGGCTGGGCGCCCGGGCGCGAGGACTTGGAGGACTCCGGCAAGCTCCGCGGCGGGCCGGCGGGAGAGCACCTTGACCTCCATGGTGGCGGGCGGCAGGCCAAGACGGGCCGCCGCGGCGGCGTCCTGCGCCGTCAGAGCGGCGGGCGATGCGAACCCCGGGAGGGAATCGAGGTCGATGACCAGGGCGCGCGGCGCGAGGGTTGACCGGAGAGCCGCGGTCAGGCGGGCCATGTCGCCGGCGTCGGCCGGGCAGGTGATCCGGACGGCGTCCTCCAAGAGTGGGCGGCCCGGGAAGATGCGGACAGCGATCCCGAGGCCGGCCAGGGCGTCGCGGAGCCAGATGGACCGTTCCGGGTTGCCCGCGCGGGCGAAGGCGAAGTTGCCCTGCGAATCCCCGGCTGGCGCCCCGAGGGTGGTCAGCAGCGATTCGAGCTCGATCCGCTCGGCCCGCACCTGGACGACTCCGGCGGCGAAGTCCTCGCCTGGGGTCTTCAGGCGGTGGTAGGCGGCGGCGAGGGAGGGGGTGGCGACCGCGTAGGGGCCGCCCTGGGCGCGCAGGCGGTCGATGATCGCCGCGGGACCGACGGCGTAGCCGACGCGCAGCCCGGCGAGGCCCCAGGCCTTGGAGAGGGTGCGGATGACGACGACGTTGGGGATGGCGGCGATCAGTCGGGTAGGGTCGCCGTCGGCGAACTCGATATAGGCCAGATCGACCATGAGGAGCACACCGGCCCGCTCGCTGACGAGTGCCGCGGCCTGGAGGTCGGGGAGGCGGACGGCGAGGCCGGTGGGGTTGTTGGGGGTGACAATGGCCGCGAGGCGCACCTCGCTGGAGCGGAGCTGATCGAGGAAGGCCTGAATCGGGAAATCACCGGTGGTCCATTCGACCGACCGGACGGTCGCACCGGCCATGTTGATGGCGCGCGGGATCATCTCAAAGGTTGGCGCGTGGACGAGGCCGACATCGCCCGGCCGGAGGGCGGCCCGGCAGACGCGGTCGATGGCGTCGTCGCCCCCGGCGGTCACCAGCACGCAGGCCGGGTCAACTTCAAGGCGCTGGGCCAGGAGCCGCTCGAGGGCCGCGGCGGAGGGGTAGCGGCGGAGATCTTCGCAGGTGACGCGGGCCAGGGCCTCGGCGGTGATCACGGGCGATCTGGGGCCCTCGTTCGCGTCGAGGCTGAGGTCGGTGGGCTGGATGGCTCGGGCCGGCGCATACGCCCCGGCGCCCGGGGGGAGGGGCGGCAGAAGCGGCCGGAGCCGCTGCGCGGGGGCGCGGGATGGGGGAAGCGGTGGTGGGGGAGGATTGGCAGGGCTCATGGGATGATCTGCCCCGGGTTGGAAACGACGATGTCGGAGCCGCCGGCGGCGCGGATGCGGGGGATGACTTCGGCGAGGCTGGCCCGCGGCGCGGCGACGCGGATGGCGAAGCCGGCCCCGGCATGCAGGGTGGAGACGGTCGGCTCGCGCATGCACGGGAGGACGGCGATGACCTGCTCAAGCAGGCCGGCGGGGACGTTGAGATCGATCATCACGCGCTGGCGGGCGTCGAGGACGGAGCGGCAGAGCATGGCGATGGTCTCGATGCGGGCGCGCTTGCCAGGGTCGCGCATCGCCGCGGTCGAGGCGTAGAGGCGCGTGGAGGAGCGCATGACCTCGTCGATGATGCGCAGGCCGTTGGCGACCAGCGTGGCGCCGGTGGCGGTGTTGTCGACGATGCAGTCGGCGTCCTCGGGGGGGAACACTTCGGTGGCGCCATAGGTGTGGAGGAGCGTGGCGGTGAGGCCCTTGCGGGCGATCCAGTCCTGAGTGAGGCGGCGGTACTCGCTGGCGACGACGAGGGGGCGGTCGGGGAGGCGGCCATCGCGGAGAATCGACTCGGGCGCCGCGGCGACGATGCGCACGCCGTCGAGCCCGGTGTCGAGCAGCTCGACGAGTTCGGCGCCGGTCTCACCGACCCAGTCGGCGCCGGCGAAGCCGAGGTCGCGGGCGCCGACGGCGAGCATGCTGACGACGTTCTGCGGCTTGAGAATCTTGCAATCAACGCCTGGCAGGGAGACCTGCGGGCGGTATTCGCGGGCCCCGGCGGAGAGGCGGATGCCGGCGGCGGCGAGGAGATCCACGACGCCATGCTGCATCCGCCCCTTGGGGACGGCCAGGCGGAGGACTTCGTTGGTGGTGCTGGGGGCCATGTCGGTCTCCGGGGGTTGAGGCCCGAAGCCGGCGGCTCGCTGCAAAAGCGAAGACGCCGGCTTGGGGCCGGCGTCGCGTGGATGGGTGGATGGTCTAACCGCCCGTCACGTCAACCGACCCACGTCTCGGCGTGGTGGTGATGGGCGTGATGATGAGCGGCGGCGAAAGGCATGGAGCATGATTATGGCTGGGGGGGCCGGCGGGTCAAGCGAAGGGGGCGGGGCGCCGAGCGCTGTGGCGGGCGTACGAGGCGCGCCAGCCCGTGAAGGGGGGCTGCGGGCGCCCGTGGGCGCACTGAGAAGCAAAATCGCGCAGAAGCCGCGCTTGCGCGCGAGCGCGCCGCGACGCGCAGATTCCGCCCGGTCTTGAAGTTGGGGAATCTCCTTGTGTTCGCGATCAAGCCCCCACCGGCGCTGACCGATTCGACAGCGGTTAGGGCGCTCGCGTTGTTGCGTGAGCCCTTCGGCCGTCAAGGTCAGTTGAAGAACGCTGGGGAATACTCCATGACCACGCTCCACCGCCACACTCGTCTCGGCGCGTCTGCTCGCAAGTCTGCTGTTGCTCCGGGGGGACTGGAAGCCCTTGAGAACCGCTCGCTGCTCGCCGCCGACCTCTTTGGCGCCAGCGTGGTGTTCATCAGCGACAACGTCTCGGATGCCGACGCGCTGGCGCGCACGACACGTGGCGCAGAGGTGGTCCGCCTCGATTCGCACCGCGACATCTTCGGGCAGATCGACTCGGCCCTGGCGGGCCGGCGGAACCTGGCGTCGATCCAGTTCATCACGCACGGGAGCTCGGGGCGGGTGGATCTGGGCGGCGGTCAGGGCCTGGACGCGGCGTCGCTGGCCCGCAACGCCGGGTCGGTGCAGGCCTGGGGCAAGGCGCTGGCTGAAGACGGCGACCTGCTGCTGTGGGGATGCGATGTGGGGCAGGGGGCGCGGGGCCGGGCGTTTGTGAGCGAGATGTCGCGGCTGACCGGCGCCGACGTGGGCGCCTCGACGAATCGGACGGGCGCTTGGCGGGGCGGCGGCGACTGGATGCTGGAGGTGAAGACGGGGGCGATCGAGTCGATCCGCTCGTTCACAGTCCCGATCAACTACGCGTACACGCTGGCGTCGCCGGTGATCAGCGGCGCGAGCGCCGGCCAGACGGTGAACGACACCGACACGGTGCGGCCGTTCGACGGCGTGGTGGTGGGGGCCGATGCGCCGGCGGCGTCGCTGAGCATCTCGGTGACGCTGGACTCGGCGGCCAAGGGGGCCTTCACGGCGGCGTCGCTTGCGGCGTCGGGCTTCACGAGCGCCGGCGGCGGTGTGTACACCTTCACGGGGACGGCCGCGCAGGCGACGGCGGCGCTGTCGCGCCTGGCCTTCGACCCATCGGACAACCGCGTGAACCTGGGCGCGACGGAGACGACGACCTTCACGATCAGCGCCAGCAACGGGGTCGACCCGGCGACGACGGACAGCACGACCACCGTGGACTCGACGAACGTCAACGACGCGCCGACCATCTCGGGCGTGAGCACGGGCCAGGCCGTCGCCGATAACGCGACGGTCTCGCCGTTTAGCGGGGTGACCATCGGCGACGCCGATGCGCCGGCGCAGACAATCGACGTGCAGGTCGCCCTCGACATCGCGGGCAAGGGCGCCTTCACCGGCGCCTCGCTGACGGCCAGCGGCTTCACGAGCTCGGGCAACGGGGTGTACGCCTTCTCAGGCACGGCGGCGGCGGCCACGACGGCGATCCGCCAGCTGGTCTTCCAGCCCACGGCCAACCGCGTCGCGGTGGGCTCGACGGAGACCACGACGTTCTCGATCACCGTGAGCGACGCGACGGCCCCCGGGGTGAGCAACACCGGGACGACCGTGGTCTCGACCTCGCAGAACAACGCGCCGACGCTGGGCGGCGCCTCGGCCGGGCAGGCGGTCAACGACAACGCGACGCTGCAGCCCTTCTCGGCCTTCACCTTCACCGACCCCGACCCCACGCAGCAGCTGGCGGTGTCGGTCACGCTCGACACGGCGGCCAAGGGCGTCTTCACGAGCGGCTCGCTGGCCAGCTCGGGGTTCATCCTGGCGGGCGGCGGGCAGTACACATTCACCGGCACGGCGGCCCAGGCGACGATCGCGATCCGGCAGCTGGTCTTCCAGCCCGCGGCGAACCGCGTGAACCCCACGCTGACCGAGACGACGACGTTCACGGTCTCGGCCAATGACGGCGTGGCGGCGGCGGCGACGAGCAACACGACCACGGTGGTCAGCACCAGCGTGAACGACGCGCCCACCATCACCGGCGCCTCGGCCGGGCAGGCGGTCAACGACACGGCGACGATCCTCCCCTTCAGCGGCCTGACGATCGGCGACGCCGACTCGGCCCAGAGCCTGACGGTCACCGTCACGCTGGACACGGCGGCCAAGGGCGTCTTCACGGCCGGCTCGCTTTCGACCTCGGGTTTCACAGACATGACGGGTGGGGTATACAGCTTCACCGGGACGGCGGCCCAGGCGACGACGGCGATCCGGGCGCTGGTCTTCGACCCCACCAACAACCGCGTGGCGGTCGCCTCGACGGAGACCACGACGTTCACCGTTTCGGTCGACGACTCGATCGCGGCGGCGGCGACCAACTCGACGACCACGGCGGTGAGCACGAGTGTGAACGATGCGCCGACGATCTCGGGCGCCGTGGCCGGGCAGACGCTGGCCGACACCGGCACGATCACGCCGTTCGCGGGCGTGACGATCGCCGACGTGGACCCGGGCCAGGGGCAGACGGTGACGGTGACGCTGGACACGGCGGCCAAGGGCTCGTTCACCGGGGCCTCGCTGACGGCCTCGGGCTTCGTGAGCTCGGGCGGCGGGGTGTACACCTTCACGGGCACGGCGGCCCAGGCCACCACGGCGATCCAGCAGCTGGTCTTCCAGCCCACAGCCGATCGCGTGGCGCAGGGCTCGACGGAGACCACGACCTTCACCATCGCGGCCAATGACGGCGTGGCGGCGGCGGTGACCAACAACGCCACGACCGCGGTGACCAGCGGCGTCAACGACGCGCCGACGATCAGCGGGGCCTCCACCGGTCAGGCGGTCAACGACAACGCGACGCTGAACCCCTTCTCGGGGCTCACCATCGCCGACGTCGACCCCGGGCAGAGCCAGAGCATCACGGTGAGCCTGGACGCGGCGGCCAAGGGCTCTTTCACCAGCGCCTCGCTGACGGCCAGCGGGTTCTCCAATGCCGGCGGCGGCACGTACACCTTCACGGGCACGGCGGCCCAGGCGACCACGGCGATCCGGGCCCTGGTCTTCCAGCCCACCGCCAACCGCGTGAACCCCGCGCTGACGGAGACGACGACCTTCACGGTGTCGGTGAACGACGGCATCGCGGCGGCTGCGACTGACAACGCGACGACGGTGGTGAGCACGAGCGTGAACGACGCCCCGACCATCACCGGGGCTGTCGCGGGCCAGTCGGCCAACGACAACGCGACCATTCCGCCGTTCTCCGGGGTGACCATCGGCGATGCCGACTCGGCCCAGAGCCTGACGGTGACGGTGACCCTCGACACGGCGGCCAAGGGCGTCTTCACGCCTTCGTCGCTGACGTCATCGGGCTTCACCGACATGACCGGCGGGGTGTACAGCTTCACGGGCACGGCGGCCCAGGCGACGACGGCGATCCGGGCGCTGGTCTTCGACCCGGCCAACGACCGCGTGGCGGTGGGCTCGACAGAGACTTCGACATTCACCATCAGCGTCGACGACGCCGTCGCGGCGCCCACGACCAGCAGCGCGACCACGGTCATCTCGACATCGGTCAACGACGCCCCGACGATCTCCGGCGCCTCCGCCGGCCAGCCGGTGGACGACACCGCGACGCTGTCGCCCTTCGCGGGCGTGACGATCGCCGACGTCGATCCCGGGCAGAACCAGACGGTGACGGTCACGCTCGACAACGCTTCCAAGGGCGTGTTCACGAGCGCCTCGCTGACCACCAGCGGCTTTGTGAGCTCGGGCGGCGGGGTGTACACCTTCACGGGCACCGCCGCGGCCGCCACGACGGCGATCCGGGCGCTGGTCTTCGATCCGACCAACGACCGCATCGCGGTGGGCTCGACCGAGACGACGACCTTCACCATTGCGGTGAACGACGGCGTGGCCTCGGCGGTGACGAACAACTCGACGACGGTCGTGAGCACGAGCGTCAACGACGCGCCGACCATCACCGGGGCGGTCGCGGGACAGGCCGTGAACGACACGGCGACCATCTCGCCCTTCGCCGCGCTGACCATCGCCGACACCGATCCCGGCCAGAGCCTGTCGATCACCGTCACGCTCGACGCCGCGGCCAAGGGCGTCTTCACGCCTTCCTCGCTGACCACCAGCGGGTTCGTCAGCGGCGGCGGCGGGGTGTACACCTTCACGGGCACGGCGGCGGCGGCGACCACGGCCATCCGGGCCCTGTCGTTCGACCCGACCAACGACCGCGTCGCGGTGGGCGGGACGGAGACGACGACCTTCACCGTGTCGGTCAACGACGGGGTGGCCTCGGCGGTGACGAACAACACGACGACGGCGGTGAGCACGAGCGTGAACGATGCGCCGACGATCACGGGCGCCGTGGCGGCGCAGACGCTCAACGACACCGCGACCATCACGCCCTTCTCGGGCCTGACGATCGCCGATGTCGATCCCGGCCAGAGCCAGACGGTGACCGTCACGCTCGACGCGGCGGCCAAGGGCTCGTTCACGAGCGCCTCGCTGACGGCCTCGGGCTTCGCGAGCGCCGGCGGCGGGGCGTACACCTTCACGGGCACGGCGGCGGCGGCCACCACGGCCATCCGGCAGCTTGTGTTCCAGCCCACCGCCAACCGCGTGGCCCAGGGCTTCACCGAGACCACCACGCTGACGGTCGCCGTGAACGACGGCGTCGCGGCGGCGGTGACCGATAACACCACCACGGCTGTAACCAGCGGCGTCAACGATGCGCCGACGATCTCGGGCGCCTCTTCGGGCCAGCCGGTGAATGACAACGCGACCATCGCCCCCTTCTCGGGGCTGACCATCGCCGATGTCGACCCGGGCCAGAGCCAGACGGTGACGGTGACCCTCGATGCGGCGGCCAAGGGCGCCTTCTCGAGCGCCTCGCTCACGGCCTCGGGCTTCACCAACCCGTCAAGCGGCGTGTACAGCTTCACGGGCTCGGCGGCGGCGGCGACCATCGCCATCCGCCAGCTCATCTTCCAGCCCACAGCCAACCGCGTCAACCCGACGCTGACGGAGACGACGACGTTCACCGTGTCGGTCAACGACGCCATCGCGGCGGCGGCGACCAACAACACCACGACGGTGGTGAGCACGAGCGTCAACGACGCGCCGACGATCACCGGGGCCGTCGCCGGGCAGGCCGTCAACGACACGGCCAACCTCTCGCCCTTCTCGGCCGTCACGATCGGCGACGCCGACTCGGCCCAGAGCCTGACGGTGACCGTCACGCTCGACACCGCCGCCAAGGGCGTGTTCACGTCCGCGTCGCTGACCGCCTCGGGCTTCACTGACCTCACCGGCGGGGTGTACTCCTTCACCGGCACGGCGGCCCAGGCGACCACGGCGATCCGCGCCCTGGTCTTCGACGCGACCAACAACCGCACGGCCGTGGGCGCGACGGAGACCACGACATTCGCCCTGAGCGTGGATGACTCGATCGCCGCGCCGGCGACGAGCAGCACGACGACCGTCGTCTCGACCTCGGTGAACGACGCGCCGACGATCGCCGGCGCCTCGGCGGGCCAGCCGGTGAGCGACAACGCGACGCTCTCGCCCTTCTCAGGCCTGACGATCGCCGACGTGGATCCCGGTCAGAACCAGACGGTGACCATCACGCTCGACACCGCCGCCAAGGGCGTCTTCACCAGCGCCTCGTTGACCGCCTCGGGCTTCACCAACTCCGGCGGCGGCGAGTACAGCTTCACGGGCACGGCGGCGGCGGCGACCACCGCCATCCAGCAGCTGGTCTTCGACCCCACCAACGACCGCGTCAGCGTGGGCTCGACGGAGACCACGACGTTCACCGTGTCGGTCAACGACGGCGTGGCCTCGGCGGTCACCAACAACTCGACGACCGTCGTCAGCACGAGCATCAACGACGCGCCGACGGTCTCGGGCGCCGCGGCGTCGCAGGCGGTCAACGACACGGGCTTTGTCTCGCCGTTTGCGGCCCTCACCATCGCCGACACCGATCCCGGCCAGGGCCTGACGATCACCGTCACGCTCGACACCGCCGCCAAGGGCGTCTTCACGCCCGAGTCGCTGACGGCCTCGGGCTTCTCGAGCGCCGGCGGCGGCGTGTACACCTTCAGCGGTTCGGCCAGCGCCGCGACCGCGGCGATCCGCCAGCTGAGCTACAACCCCAGCGACAACCGCGTGGCCGTGGCGTCGACGGAGACCACGACGTTCACCGTTTCGGTGAACGACGGCGTGGCCTCGGCGGTGACCAACAACACGACCACGGTCGTCAGCACGAGCGTGAACGACGCCCCGACGATCACCGGCGCTGTCGGCGCGCAGGCCGTCAACGACAACGCCACGCTGCTCCCCTTCTCCGGGCTGACCATCGCCGATGTCGACCCCGGCCAGAACCAGACGGTGACCGTCACGCTCGACGCTGCGGCCAAGGGCGTGTTCACCGGCGCCTCGCTGGCGGCCTCCGGCTTCACGAGCGCCGGCGGCGGCGTCTACACGTTCACGGGCACGGCGGCGGCGACGACCACCGCGATCCAGCAGCTGGTCTACGACCCCACCAACGACCGTGTCGCCCAGGGCGCGACGGAAACGACGACGTTCACCGTGTCGGTGAACGACGGCGTGGCTTCGGCGGTGAGCAACAACACGACGACGGTGGTCTCGAGCGGCGTCAACGACGCCCCGACCATCACCGGCGTCTCGGGCGGGCAGGCCGTGACTGACAACGCGGTCGTCTCGCCCTTCAGCGGCGTGACGATCGCCGACCTCGACCCCGGGCAGACGCAGACGGTCAGCGTGACCCTGGACGCCGCGGCCAAGGGCGTCTTCACCGCCGCGTCGCTGACGAGCTCGGGCTTCGCCAACGCCGGAGGCGGCGTGTACACGTTCTCAGGCTCGGCGGCGGCGGCGACGACGGCGATCCGCGCCCTGGTCTTCGACCCCTCCAACGACCGCGTGGCGGTGGGCTCGACGGAGACGACGACCTTCACCGTGTCGGTGAACGACGGCGTGGCGGCGGCGACGACCAACAACACCACCACGGTGGTGAGCACGAGCATCAACGACGCGTCGACGATCACGGGCGCCGTCTCGGCCCAGGCCCTCAGCGACACCAGCACGATCATCCCGTTCTCGGCCTTGACCATCGCCGATGTCGACCCCGGCCAGAGCCAGACGGTCACGGTGACCCTCGACAACGCGGCCAAGGGCACGTTCACCGCGGGCTCGCTGACGGCCTCGGGCTTCAGCAACTCCGGCGGCGGCGTGTACACCTTCAATGGCACCGCGGCGCTGGCGACCACGGCGATCCGGCAGCTGGTCTTCCAGCCCACGGCCAACCGCGTCGCCCAGGGCTTCACCGAGACCACGGTCTTCACCGTGGCGGTCGATGATGGCGCCACGGCGCCCAGCAGCAACAACACCACCACGGCCGTGACCAGCGGCGTCAACGACGCCCCGACGATCTCGGGCGCGGTGGCCAGTCAGGCGGTCAACGACAACTCCACGGTCTCGCCCTTCGCCGGGGTGACGCTGGGCGATGTTGACCCGGGCCAGAATCAGACGGTGACGGTGACGCTCGACGCCTCGGCCAAGGGCGTGTTCACCTCGGCCTCGCTGACGGCCTCGGGCTTCTCGAACCCCAGCGCGGGGGTCTACTCCTTCACGGGCAACGCCGCGGCGGCCACCACGGCCATCCGGCAGCTGGTCTTCCAGCCCACGGCCAATCGCGTGAACCCCACGCTGACGGAGACGACGACCTTCACGGTGTCGGTGAACGACGGCATCGCGGCGGCGGTCACCAGCAACGCCACCACGGTCGTCTCGACATCGATCAACGACGCTCCGACGATCTCCGGCGCCGTCGCTGGACAGGCCGTGAACGACACGGGCTTCGTCTCGCCCTTCTCGGGCGTGAGCATCGCCGACGCCGACGCGGCCCAGACGCTGAGCGTGACGGTGACCCTCGACACCGCCGCCAAGGGCGTTTTCACGCCGGCGTCGCTGACGGCGTCGGGCTTCACCAACCAGGGCGCCGGCGTCTACCTCTTCAGCGGCACGGCCGCCCAGGCGACCGCGGCGATCCGGGCCCTCAGCTTCGACCCCGCCAACGACCGCGTGACGGTGGCGGCGACGGAAACCTCGACATTCACCATCAGCGTCGATGATGCGATCGCCGCGCCCGCGACCAACGGGGCGACCACCGTCGTCTCCACGTCGGTGAACGACGCCCCGACCATCACGGGCGCCGTCGCGGCCCAGAGCGTGACCGACGCCAGCGTCGTCTCACCCTTCACCGGGGTGACGATCGACGACGTCGACTCGCCGGCGCAGGCCCTCACGGTGACCGTCACCCTCGATACTGCGGCCAAGGGCGTCTTCACCAGCGCCTCGCTGACGGCCTCGGGCTTCGGCACCGGCGGCGGCGGCGTGTACACCTTCAACGGGACAGCCGCGGCGGCCACCACCGCCATCCGGCAGCTGGTCTTCCAGCCCTCCAACAACCGCGTGAACCCGGGCCAAACCGAGACCACGACCTTCACGGTGCAGGCCAACGACACCTTCACCACGGCCTCGAGCAACACCACCACCGTCGTCAGCACGCCGGTGAACGATGCACCGACCATCACCGGGACCGCGGCGGGCCAGGCCGTCAACGACAACGCGACCATCTCGCCCTTCTCGGGCGTGACCATCGCCGACGCCGACACCAACCAGCCGCTCACTGTGACCGTCACGCTCGACGCCGCCGCCAAGGGCGTCTTCACCACGGCGTCCCTCACAGCCTCGGGCTTCACGAGCTCCGGCGGCGGGGTCTACGCGTTCAGCGGGACGGGCAGCGCGGCGACCACCGCGATCCGGCAGCTGGTCTTCCAGCCCACCGCCAACCGCGTGAATCCCACGCTGACCGAGACCACCACCCTGGATGTGAGCGTCAACGACGGCTTCGCCTCCGCCGTGACGAGCAACGCGACCACGGTCGTCTCGACTTCGGTCAACGACGCCCCGACCATCGCGGGCGCCGTCGCGGGCCAGACGGTGAACGACAACGCCACTCGCACCGCCTTCAGCGGCGTCACGATCGCCGACGCCGACGCCAGCCAGAGCCTGATCGTCACCGTGACCATCGACGCCGCGGCCAAGGGCGCCTTCACCACCGCCTCGCTGAACGCCAGCGGCTTCGCCAGCGCCGGGGGCGGGGCCTACACCTTCACGGGCACGGCGGCCGCGGCGACGACCGCGATCCGCGCCCTGGTCTTCGACCCCGCCAACGACCGCGTCGCGGTGGGCTCGACGGAGACCTCGACCTTCACCATCTCGGTCGACGACGCCATCGCGGCCGCCGCGACCAACAGCACCACGACCATCATCAGCACGTCGGTGAACGACCTCCCGAGCTTCAGCGGCGCCGCGGCCGGCCAGGCCGTGAACGACAACGCCACGCTCTCGCCGTTCAGCGCGTTCACCATCGCCGACCCCGACGCCCCGGCCCAGACGCTGACCACCCAGGTGATTCTCGACACCGCCGCCAAGGGCTCGTTCACCTCGGCCTCGCTGACGGCCTCGGGCTTCACGAGCCAGGGCTCGGGCGTCTACGCCTTCTCGGGGACGGCCTCGGCGGCCACCACCGCGATCCGGCAGCTGGTCTTCCAGCCCACGGCCAACCGCGTGAACCCCGGCCAGACCGAGACCACGACCTTCGTCGTGCTGGTGAACGACGGCGTAGCCAGCTCCACCACCAACACCAACACGGTCGTCTCGACCTCGGTCAACGACGCCCCGACCATCGCGGGGGCCGTCGCCGCCCAGGCCGTCAACGACAACTCGACCCGCCAGCTCTTCACCGGCGTCACCATCGCAGACGCCGACGCCGCCCAGAGCCTCACGGTGACGGTGACGGTCGACGACTCGGCCAAGGGCGTCTTCACCGGCGCGTCGCTCACGACCTCGGGCTTCGTGAGCGCGGGCGCGGGCGCCTACACCTTCACGGGCACGGCCGCCGCGGCGACCACCGCCATCCGGGCCCTGAACTTCGACCCCGCCAACAACCGCACGCCGGTGGGCCAGACCGAGACAAGCACGTTCACCATCTCGGTGAACGACGCGTTCGCCGCGGCGGTGACCAACAACACGACCACCGCCGTGTCGACCTCGATCAACGATGCGACGCTCATCGCCGGCGGCGTGTCGGGCCAGACCATCAACGAGAACCAGACGGTCTCGCCGTTCTCCGGGCTGACGATCTTCGACGCCGATATGGACCAGACCTTGACGATCACGGTGGCGATCGACCTGGCGGCCAAGGGCGTGTTCACCGCCGAGTCGCTCACCACCAGCGGCTTCGACGGAAGCGGCGGCGTCTATACCTTCACCGGCTCGGCCGAGGCCGCGACCGAGGCGATCCGCGCCCTGGTCTACGACCCCACCGACAACCGCGTCGCCATCGGCCTGACCGAGACGACCACCTTCACCATCACCGCCGAGGACGGCGTCGGGACGCCCCAGCTCAACAGCGTCACCACGGTGATCTCGACTTCGGTGAACAACGCCCCCACGGTGACGGCCCTGAGCGGCCCCTCCACCGCCAACCGCCTCACCAGCTTCACGCTGACGGCCACCGGCGTCGCCGACGCGGACAACACGGCCCGCTCGGTGGACTTCTACCGCGACGCCAACGGCAACGGCTCGCTCGACATCGGCGTCGACACGCTGCTGGGCAACGTGCTGGTGACCGCCGGCTCAGCCTCGCGCGTCGTGAGCACCGTGGGCTTCGCGACAGGAACCAACACCTTCTTCGCCAAGGCTAATGACAGCCTCGGTCTGGCCGGCGCCGCGGTCTCCACCACCGTGACGATCACCAACGCCGCCCCCACCATTACGTCTCTGGCCCGCTCGATCGACCCGGTGGTGAACCTCGGCGACAGCATCACCTTCACCGCCGCGGGGGCCGCCGACAGCGACGGGACCGTCGCCCGCGTCGAGTTCTACCGCGACGCCGACGGCGACAACGCCTTCGACGCCGGCGTCGACGAGCTCCTGGGCCAGGACACCAGCGCCGCCGGCGGGTACACCCTGACCACCTCCACCAGCGGCTTCGACGTGGGGACCAACCGCTACTTCGCCCGCACCATCGACAACGACGGCGCCGCCAGCGCCGCCGTCACGATCACCGGCCGGGTGAACGCGGCGCCCACCATCGCCACCCTCGCCCCGTCAAGCGGCAGCGTCGCCCGCCGCTCGACGGTCACGCTCTCGGCCACCGGCGTGGCCGACTCCGACGGCACGATCGCGTCGGTCAGTTTCTACCGCGACGCCAACGGCAACGGAACCTTTGACGTCTCCGACACGCTCCTGGGCTCGGCCGTGACCGCCTCGGGCGGGGCCTTCTCGCTGGCCGTCAACACCGCCAGCTTCTCGCTGGGGAACAACACCTTCTTCGCCCGCGTCCGCGACAACAACGGGGCCATGAGCGCCGCCGGGACGACCCAGGTCGCCATCACCAACCTGGCCCCGGTGGTCGCGACGGTGACCGCCACGCCCGCCCGCGTCGCCAACCTGGGCGACAGCGTCACCCTGACGGCGACGAGCGTCACCGACCTCGACTCCACCATCTCCACGGTCCAGTTCTACCGCGACGCCGATGGCGACAACGCCTTCGACGCCACCCTCGACACGCTGCTGGGCTCCGACTCGAGCGTTACCGGCGGCTTCCTGCTCGTGACCTCGACCAGCGGGTTCACCGTCGGGACCAACCGCGTCTTCGCCCGGGCCATCGACAGCGACGGCGGCGTCAGCTCCGTCGCCACCACCACCTTCGTCATCAACGCGGCGCCGACCGTCGCGTCGGTCACCAGCTCGGCGGGCTCGGTCGCCCGCCGCTCAACCTTCACCCTCACCGCCAACACCCCCGCCGACTCCGACGGCACGATCGCGTCGGTCAGCTTCTTCCGCGACGCCAACGGCAACGGGACCTACGAGACCTCCGACACCCTGCTGGGCTCCGACACCCTCGCCGCCGGCGGCTACACGTTCCTGGTGAACACCACCGGTTTCGCCGCGGGCGCCAACACCTTCTTCGCACGCACCACCGACAACAACGGGGCCGTCAGCGCCGCCGTGTCGGTGCAGGTCACCGTCACGAACCTCGCCCCGACTGTCGGCAGCGTCACCGTCGCCCCGACCCGCATCGCCAGCCTGGGCGCCAGCCTGACGATCACGGCAGTGACGGTCGCCGACCTCGATTCCACGATCTCGACCGTGCAGTTCTACCGCGACGCCGACGGCGACAACGCCTTCGACGCCGCCCTCGACACGCTGCTGGGCTCTGACGCCAGCGCCACCGGCGGCTACCTGCTCACGACCTCGACCAGCGGCTTCACTGTCGGGACCAACCGCATCTTCGTCCGGGCCATCGACAGCGACGGCGGCGTCGGCGCCACCGCCACCACCACCGTGGTGGTCAACGCCGCGCCCACCATCGCCTCGGTCACCGCCTCGGCCGGCTCGGTCGCCCGCCGCTCCACCTTCACCCTCACCGCCAACACCCCCGCCGACTCCGACGGCACGATCGCGTCGGTCAGCTTCTTCCGCGACGCCAACGGCAACGGGACCTACGAGACCTCCGACACCCTGCTGGGCTCCGACACGCTCGCCACCGGCGGCTACACCTTCCTGGTGAACACCACCGGCTTCGCCGCGGGAACCAACACCTTCTTCGCCCGCACCACCGACAACAACGGGGCCCTCAGCGCCGCCGTGTCGGTGCAGGTGAACGTCAGCAATCTCGCCCCGACCGTCGCCAGCGTCACCGCCGCCCCGACCCGCGTCACGAACCTGGGCGACAACCTCACGATCACCGCCGTGACCGTCGCCGATCTCGACTCGGCCATCTCTACGGTCCAGTTCTACCGCGATGACGGCGACAACACCTTCAACGCCTCCACCGACACGCTGCTGGGCTCCGACGCCAGCGCCACCGGCGGCTACCTGCTCGTGACGTCCACCAGCGGCTTCACCGTCGGGACCAACCGCCTCTTCGTCCGGGCCATCGACAGCGACGGCGGCGTCGGCGCCACCGCCACCACCACCGTGGTGGTCAACGCCGCGCCCACCATCGCCTCGGTCACCGCCTCGGCCGGCTCGGTCGCCCGCCGCTCCACCTTCACCCTCACCGCCAACACCCCCGCCGACTCCGACGGCACGATCGCGTCGGTCAGCTTCTTCCGCGACGCCAACGGCAACGGGACCTACGAGACCTCCGACACCCTGCTGGGCTCCGACACGCTCGCCACCGGCGGCTACACCTTCCTGGTGAACACCACCGGCTTCGCCGCGGGAACCAACACCTTCTTCGCCCGCACCACCGACAACAACGGGGCCGTCAGCGCCACGGTCTCGGTGCAGGCGACGATCACCAACCTCGCCCCCACCATCGGCAGCGTCGTGAGCTCGGTGACCACCGTGGCCATCCCCGGGTCGAACATCAACCTGCAGGCCCTGGGCTTCGCCGACCTCGACGGCACGATCGCCTCGGCCCAGTTCTACCTCGACAACGGCGACAACACCTTCGACGCCGCCACCGACACGCTCCTGGGCTCCGACGCCAGCGCCACCGGCGGCTACCTCATCACCACCGCGACCACCGCCTTCTCCGCCGGCGTCAACCGCGTCTACGCCCGCGTCATCGACAACGACTCAGGCGCCAGCTCGGTTGTCTCCACCACCGTCACCGTCAACGCGGCGCCCACCATCGCCGGCGTGACCGCCAACCCCGACCCCATCTCCCGCGCGGCCAACTACACCCTCACCGCCGTGAACCCCGCCGATTCCAACGGCACGATCACCCGCGTCGAGTTCTACCTCGATCGCAGCGTGCTCGGCACGTTCGAGTCGGGGGCCGACCTGCTCCTGGGGATCGGCGCCTTCACCGGCGGCGTGTGGCGCCTGACCCTCGCCGGGTCGGCCCTCTCCGCCGGCAGCCACACCTTCTTCGCCCGGGCCATGGATAACAGCGGGGCCTTCAGCTCCGCTGTGTCGGTCACCGTGGTCGCCGCCTGAGTCCGCCCCCTCCACCCGCACATCCCTCACCGCCCTACACCCAACCAAGACCCGGTCCTCGCGGACCGGGTCTTGTCGTTTTGCACCGGTCTTTCCGCTGACTGCGGCCGCGCCCCCGATCGCGTGGTACATTCCTGGTGGCGGAGCGATCGGCGGCCCACACCGATCGCCCCCTGCTGAGGACCCTTCATGACGCCATCGCTGTGTCGTCGGCTGTTTATCGCCTGCTTGGCGGGCGCCCTGCTTGCGCGCCCCGGCGCCGCCCTCGCGCAGCCCGCCTGCCCGGACCCATCAGGCCCCGGCCCGACGCTCCCGTGCACCGGCTGCGCGAAGGCCGCGGCGTGGGCGTGGCGTCAGGCCCAGGGCCGGCCGCTGACTGACGAGGCTCTGGAGAACCCCGCCGAGGCCGCCGGCGACACCGACCTGCTGAACGTGAACCTTGATCTCGAGGTCTTCCCCGCCACGGCCTCGCTCTCGGGCGTCTGCACGCTCACCGTGCGGAGCCTGACGGCGAACCTCACGCAGTTCACCTTCCGCTTGCGCAGCCAGTTCGCCATTTCGAGCGCGATGATCAACGGCGTCGCCCCCGCCTCCGTGGCCACCATCTCGACCACCACCCGCGTGGCCACGCTCGATCGCGCCTACCAGCCGGGTGAGACCTTCACCCTCACAGTCGCCTATAGCGGGGCCGCCGCGTCGCGCGGCTTCGGATCCATCGAGTTTCGGTCTCAGGGCGGGCAGCCCCTGGTGAGCACGCTGAGCGAACCGTTCTACGCCTACACCTGGTGGCCCGCCAAGGACGGCGATGTTGGCGCCCCGGGCGACAACGCCGACAAGGCGACCTTCCAGCTCGCCATCACCGCCCCGGACACCCTCGTAAGCGTCTCCAACGGCCTGCTCCAGGGCGTTGACGTCCTCCCCGGCGCCCGCAAGCGCCACCGCTGGGCCACCGCCTACCCCCAAGCCGTCTACCTCGCCTGCTTCTCAACCACCAATTACAACGCCTGGACCCGCACCTACACGTTCCCCGGCTCCGGCGCCACCATGCCGGTGCAGTTCTTCATCTATCCCGACAGCGACACCCCCGCCAACCGCGCCGCGTGGGAGGTGTGCCTCCCGGCCCTCACGGTCTTCGGCGACCTGTTGGGGCCCTACCCGTTCGCCCAGGAGAAGTACGGGATCTACCAGTTTCCCTTCGGCGGCGGCATGGAGCACCAGACCATGACCGGCCAGGGAACCTTCGCCGAGTATGTCACGGTGCACGAGCTCGCCCACCAGTGGTGGGGCGACGACGTCACCTGCCGCACCTGGGGCGACATCTGGCTCAACGAAGGCTTCGCCACGTATAGCGAGGCGCTCTGGGAGGAGCGCAAGCCCGGCGGCGGCGGCCTGCCCGCCCTCCAGGCCGCGATGAACGCCCGCCGACCACAGTCGTTCTCCGGAACCGTCTACGCCGCCGACATCTCAAGCGCCGGCCCCATCTTCAATGGCGACACGTCCTACCGCAAGGGCGGCTGGGTGCTCCACATGCTGCGGCGCGTGGTCGGGGATCAGGCATTCTTCGCGACGCTCCAGACGTACCGGCAGGCCCATCAGGGCGGCGCCGCCGCAACCGCCGACTTCCAGGCCGCGGCGTCCTCCGTCAGCGGGCTGGACCTGGCCGTGTTCTTCAACCAGTGGATCTACGCCCCCGGCGCCCCCGCCTACGCCTACGGCTGGTCGCCCATCACCGTGAACGGCCGCAGCTATGTCAAGCTGCACATCCGCCAGACTCAGGACCCAGCCTTCGGGATCGGCGGCCTCTATGACATGCCCATCGACGTGCGCCTGAGCCCCGCCGGGCAGGGCCCGCCGGTAACGCTCGTGGTGCGAAGCGCCGCCCTGCTGACGCACGCGGTGCTGCCCGCCCCGGCCCCGATCGCGAGCATCACCCTCGACCCCGACGACTGGATCCTGACCACGGGCAAGAGGCCGGAGACGTACCTACCCGGGCCGCCGGTGGTGGTTGAGACCAGCCCCGCCCCGGGCGCCGTGCTCCCTGCGGCGGAGGCCCAAGCGTCCATCACGATCCACTTCAGCGAAGCCATGGCGACGTCCGCCGGGCAGTTCTCGCTGAGCAGCGCGGGCGGAGGGAACGTGCCGACCATCTACCAGACGGGTCCGCAGCGGGTCACCCTGGGCCTCGCCGCGCCGCTCCCGCCGGGCCGGTACACGCTCGCCGTCGCTTCCGGGCCGGTTTCGGTGCAGACCGGGCTGGCGCTTGATGGCGAAGCCTCGTCGGGGCTCCCCTCCGGCGACGGCTTCCCAGGCGGCGGCTTCAGCGTCGAGTTCACAGTCGAGGGGCGCCGCTGCGAGGCCGACTTCAACCGCGACGGGCGCGTCGACCCCGACGACCTGAGCGACTACATCGCGTGCTATTTCTCGGCGCCGCCGTGCCCGGAGGCGGACCTCAACGCCGACACGATCATCGACCCCGACGACCTGAGCGACTTCATCTCCACGTTCTTCGCATCGTGCCCATAACCCCCGACGCTCGATCGTCAAGCGTCCGTTAACGCCGGCCGTAGCGGCCCCGTAACTCCCCCATTTCCGCGATTCCTCGGACGCGGCGCCGCCATCGCGGTGTTTCTGAGGTACTCTTTAAAGAGTGCGGGGAAGCCCACCCCCCGCCCGATGGAGGGGACCTCATGCCGAGTCTCGTACTGAAACTTGTGTCGCTGCGCTCTGCAATGTCGTGCGCCCTCGTCGCTGGAGGCCTGCTGGCCCTTAGCAACCCGGCGGCGGCCCAGCCCCGCGTCGTGATCAGCCAGGTCTTTGGCGGCGGCGGCGGCGCCAGCGCCCCGCTCAATCGCGACTTCATCGAGATCTTCAACGCCGGGCGGTCGCCCGCCAACATCGGCGGCTGGTCTGTCCAGTACGCCTCGGCGATCGGCACGACCTGGCAACTCACCACCATCCCGGCGGATGTCGTGCTCGCCCCCGGACAGTACTACCTGATCGCTGAGGGCCCCGCTGGGGTGAACGGCGAGCCCCTGCCGACCCCGGACCTGGTCGGGACCATCGGCCTCTCGCAGGTGAACGGAAAGGTCGCGCTCGTGGAAAACTCCACGGCCCTCACCGGCGCCTGTCCGTCACCCGAGTCGTTCGTCGACTTCCTCGGCTACGGCGGCGCCAACTGCGCCGAAGGCGGCTTGGCCACCCCCACGCTGAGCAACCTGACCGCCGCGGTGCGCCGCGAATCCGGGTGCGCCGACACCGGCGTCAACCGCGACGACTTCGCCGTGACGCCCATCATCCTGCCCCGCAACACCAGCGATGCCGCCAGTGTCTGCCCCGGGCCGGCCTGCAATGTCGATTTCAACGGCGACGGCAACATCGATCCCGACGACCTCTCTGACTACATCACCTGCTTCTTCGAAGTCCCGCCCTGCTCCGCCGCCGACTTCAATGGCGACGGCAACGCCGACCCTGATGATCTGTCCGACTTCATCACGGGGTTCTTCCAGGGCTGCCCGTAAGCGTGGTGGCGCTCTGAGAGCGGCGCCACCCGCGAAGCGGGGAAACGCCCTTCCCAAAGCCCGTCCGATATCCCCCGTTTTGCCACAAAAAACAGGGCCGATCTGAACAGCGCGGCGATGGCTGCGCGCGTTGATCGTCCCTACGCTTTTGGCCTGCAGGGGCTTTGAGAGATTCGCCCAGGACGGGCATCGCACACCTTCAGGTAGCACCGCCCGACCGTCGCCGCCAATCCCTGCTGGCGGTCCCCGATCATCATCTCGCGCGTACCGGCCTATCCCGGCCGCGATCGTCCACCAAACACCAGGCAGCCGCCATTTTCAGGAGATCCTCGTCATGCGCACCCGCCGTTCTCTCTTGTCCCTCTGTACGCTCGCCGCACTGTCGGCCGGGCTCCTTGCCTCGGCCGCCGGCGGCCAGGTCGTCATCAGCCAGGTCTATGGCGGCGGCGGCAACACCGGCGGGCTCTTCCGCAACGACTTCATCGAGCTCTTCAACCGCGGCGCCGAGGCGGTTGACCTCAGCAGCTACTCCGTGCAGTACGCCTCGACCGCCGGCACCACCTGGGCTGTCACCCCGTTGACCGGCTCGATCCAGCCCGGCGGCTACTACCTCGTCCAGCAGGCCGCTGGCGCCGGGACGGGCCAGCCCGCGCTCCCCACGCCCGACGCCACCGGCACCATCGCCATGAGCGCCAACAACGGGAAGGTGGCCCTGGTCGCCAGCACGACGGCCCTGACCGGCTCCTGCCCCACCGGCGTGGTCGACTTCGTCGGCTTTGGTACGGCCAACTGCTTCGAGGGCGCCGCCGCCGTCGCGGCCCTCGCCAACAGCACCGCTGCGATCCGCAACAACGGCGGCTGCACCGACAGCAACAGCAACAGCACCGACTTCTCCGTCCTCGCCCCGAACCCGCGCAACTCCGCCTCCCCGCTCGCCCCCTGCGGCCCCTCCACGCCCCCCAGCGGCGTCGGCGCGGCCAACCCCTCGCTGGCCTGCCGCAACCAGGACGTCGTCCTGACCGTCGCCGTCACGCCCGGGACCAACCCCGCCGCGGCGATCACCAGCGTCACCGGCGACGCCACGACCATCGGCGGCCCCTCGGCCCTGACGTTCCTCGATGACGGAGTCGCCCCCGACGCCGTCGCCGGCGACGGCGCCTATACCGCCCAGGTCACCGTCGGCGCCTCGATCATCTTCGCCAACTGGTCTGTTCCCGTCGCCATCGTCGACGCCCAGGGCCGCTCCGGCGCCTCGTCGGTCGGCGTCACCGTCCGCAACTGCGACCCCACCGGCTTCGGCTCGGCGGCCCCCGCCGGCATCTGCGATGGCGGCAGCTCGCTGCTGACGGTCTCCGTCACCCCGGGCATCAACCCCCCCAGCACGGGCCTCACCGTCATCGCCGACCTCTCCGGCATCGGCGGCGACAGCGGGCAGGCCCTCTTTGACGACGGCTCCAACGGCGACGTCCTCGCCGGCGACAACATCTTCTCCTATCGCGCCGCGGTCCCGGCCGGCACGCCCTCGTCCAGCTACAACGTCGGCGCCACGATCTTCGACACCCAGGCCCGCGCCGCCCTGACCCAGTTCACCCTGGTCGTCGTTCCCTGCGTCGAGGCCGCCTCGACCGTCGTGATCAGCCAGGTCTACGGCGGCGGCGGCAACAACGGCGCGACCCTCACCAACGACTTCGTCGAGCTCTACAACCGCTCCGCCAGCGCCGTCGACCTCTCCGGCCTGTCGCTGCAGTACTCTTCCGCCACCGGCGCCACCGGCTTCTCGAACCGCGTGAACCTCTCGGGCATCATCGAGGCCCGCAAGTACTTCCTCGTCCAGCTCGCGCAGGGCGCCGGGGGCACAACCCCCCTGCCCACGCCCGACCTTGACTTCGGCACGGGGCCCACGCTCTCCCTCAGCGCCACCAACGGCGCCGTGGCCCTGGTGCAGGACGCGGTGAACCTGGGCGTCAACTGCGCCACGGCCACCACCATCCTCGACCTGGTCGCCTACGGCTCGGGCACGACCTGCTCCGAGGGCCTCGCCCGCGCCGGCGGCCTCTCCAACACCACCGCCGCGATCCGCGTCGGCGACGGCTGCCAGGACTTCAACCAGAACATCGCCGACTTCATCGTCACCGCCCCCAACCCACGCAACTCCGCCAGCCAGGCCAACCCCTGCGGCGCCTGCCCGGTTGACTACAACGGCGACGGCTCGGTCGACCCCGATGACCTCTCCGACGTGATCTCCTGCTTCTTCGACTCGGCCTGCGCCTTCGACTACGACAACTCCGGCTTCGAGGATCCTGACGACCTCTCGAGCTACATCTCCGACTTCTTCACCCCCGGCTCCTGCCCGTAAGTTCAGGCCAATCCGTTCGCCAGCCACGTTCGCCACCCACGTCCGCCAGTCGCAGCCAAGGCCCCGGGAGCCGCTCCCGGGGCCTTTTCCTTGCGCCCACCGATCCCCAGCCATCACTCTCACCCCCACCCCGCACCGCCCCCACCCCCGGCCGATCGCGAAAGCGCCCCGGCCCGCGCGGGTATCCTCAGCAGCCGCCCGCGCTGAGGCCGCCACCCCATGCACCGATCAATCGACAACCTGCTGCTGAGCTACGCCCAGGCCGAGAGCGCCGACGCCCGCGTCGCCATCGATCGCAAGGTCTGGGCCCAGTTCGGCACCCGCCGCTCCATCCTGGTCCTCGACATGTCAGGGTTCTCTCTCCTCACGCAGCGCCACGGCATCGTCCACTACCTCAGCATGGTCCACCGCATGAAACTCGTCAGCCAGCCCATCGTCGAGAACCACGGCGGCGTGGTGGTCAAATTCGAGGCCGACAATTGCTTCTCCTGCTTCCCCACGCCGCTCCAGGCCGTGCGGGCGGCCATCGAGCTCAACGTCGCTTTCGCCTCGATGAACGTGCTCACCACTGACGAGCAGGACATCCATGTCTCCATCGGCATCGACGAGGGCGAGGTCATCATGTTCGACGGGCCCGACTTCTTCGGCAACGCCGTGAACCGGGCCCACAAGCTGGGCGAGGATGTCGCCGGGCCGGGTGAGATCTTCATGTCCAAGGAGGCCTATGACCTCATCCCTCCGGGCCAGCCCGGCCGCGCGAGCGAGGGAATCCGCGGCACGCCCATCGAGGTGAGCATCTCCGGGATCACGATCAACGTCGTGCGGATCGATTACTGAATCACGCCGGGGCGCCGCCGTGCACCGTGTCGCTGACGCGCTGCGCCTTGAAGGCCATCTGCTGCAGCCCCGTCGCGATCTTCCCGAGGTCCCCGGCGATCTCGCCGCGGACCTGCTCCACCAGGCGGCGGAGCGGCTCGGGAAGCGGGGCCTCCTCGTCGTGTTCGAGCAGCAGCGGCTGCCAGGGCCGCAGCTCCGTCAGCAGGTCCGACATCCCGCGCAGCACCTTGGTCGTCTGCTCCACCACCGAGCGGGTCACCTCGCGGGCTCGCTCCGTCTGCCCGGCCATCGCCTCGATCTGGGTCCGGAGCTCGTCGCTGCGGGCCTGCAGGTCGGCCATCGGCGCCGCCGCGGCCTGCTCCAGGGCCAGCCGCCGCTCGGTGAGCGCTTCGCCCGCCTCCTGGCACGCCCCGAGGCTCTCTGAGAGCGTCGACCTGAGCTCCTCGGCCCGGGCCGAGAGGGCGTCGATCTTCTCCGCCGAGTCGAGCAGATCCTGCCCCAGGATCGACCGGGCCTCCTGGGCCTGGGTGCGTGTCGCTTCGAGCTGCCGCAGGGCGAACTCAGCCTGCCGGCGGACGCGCCGGGCCTTCAACACCAGATCGCCCAGCGAGCCGGGCAGGGCCGACGACTCCGCCGCGCCGTTGGCCTCGTCTTCGGATTCATCCGGGAGCGCCGCCGAGAGGCCCACCAGGGCCTCGGCCTCGCCCGCCGCCTCCTCGAGCCGCACCTGCAGGTCGGCCAAGCGCCGGTGGTGATCTTCAGCCCGGGCCGCCGCGTCGCTCGCCGCCAGGGCGATCTTCGACGCCGCGCTGTCGGCCTCGCGGGCGACGCCCTGCCCCACCTGCTTCAGTTCGCGCACGCCCGCCTCACGGGCCTGCACGATCGCCCGGATCGACGCCTCCCCTTCGCCGCTGACGCTGTCGCGGGCCCGATCAAGCTTGTCGATGGCCTCGTTGAGCACACGATGGGCCCTCAGCTCGGCGCCCTGAGTCTCCACACCCAGGCGAGCCGCCGCGGCGTCGGCGTGCTGGTCGAGCCGTTCACGGTGAATTTCGGCCCCCGCCGCGAGCGACAGCCGCAGCTCCTCCGCCTGACCGGCAAGGGCCTCGCAGACGCCGTCGAACGAGCGCCGCGCGTTGGCCGCCGCCTCGTCGATGCTCTCCACCGCCCGCGCCTCCAGCCCGCTGATCGTCTGGCGAGCCTCAGCCAGCCGGCCATCATGGGCCTGGACCGCGGCCTCAATGCGCCGCGTCGACGCCTCAGCCGTCTGCAGCGACTCCACCCGGCGGGATTCCAGATTCGCCGCCGCCTGGGCCCACGTCTCGTCGATCGCCTGGCGGGCCTGCGCCGACCGCGATTCCGCCATCGTGACCGCGTCGTCAAGCCTGCGCTGGGCCTCCGCCGCGCGGGCGTCGACCGCCCCCACGACCCCGGCCTTGAGCTGCTCCACCGATTCAACCGCCCGGGCCGCGGCGGCCCCCGCTCCGGCAACCGCCAAGTCAACCTCCCGACGGGCCGCATCCGCCAGCGTCTCGAGCCGGTTCACGGTCTGCCCCTCAAGCTCGCCAACGGTCTGGATGGCCAGCTTCGCCCGCGCCTCGCCCGATGCCGCTGCGGCCTCCAGCCGCTGCTCGGCCTCGCTCAAGCGGGCGCCGAGCTTGCCCAGCGCCTGGGCCTCCAGCTCCGTCACGGCCTGCACCAGTTGGTTTACTCGCGCTTCGCCAGCGGTCCCCGCGGCCTCCACCCTCCTCACGGCCTGGGCTTCGAGTTCACCCACCGCCTTGCATGCCTGCTCGGCCCGGGCCTGCGTCTGCTCCGCGAGCAGCGCCGACTGCGCCAGAGCCTGATCCATACGGAGGTGCGCCTCATCCGCGCGCGCCTCGACCCGGCCCAGGGCCTGCCGCTCCAGCTCCTCGACCAACCTTCGCGCCTGCGCCGCCCGGTGCTCGACGGTCTCGATGAGCAGCTCCACCCGCCGGGCCGCGTCGTCGCCGCCCTTGCGCAGCTCCTCCGCCCGGGCTTCGATCCGGGCCAGGGCCCGGGCCTCGTACTCGGCCATCGCGCTGCGGGCGGCCTCCAGGCGGCTCTCGGCCAGCGCCGCGCGGTCATCAAGCGCCTTGGCGCTCCCCTGCACCCGCGCCAGCAGCGCGGCCGCGTCAGCCTCGATGACCGCCCACGCCCCGCGGGCGGCGTGCTCGGTCAGCTCACCGGCCTTCGCGAGGGCCTGGCTCACGTGCTGGTCGAACAGCCTCACGCTCTCCTGCACGATCCGCTGGGCCTCACCCTTGAAGGTGTCCAGCGACAGGGCCGCCTCCTGCACCGCCAGCAGCATTTGCTCCGCCTTGGCCGAGCGCTCGTCGAGGCTCTGCAGGGCCCGCGCGGCCAGCTCGAACTTGGCGGTGTGCTTGCTCGCCAGATCGCGCAGCTGCTGGTGGGCCGAGTTCGCCTCCGTCGTCGCCTGGCGCAGCACGTCGTTGTGCCCGCTGGCCTGCTCAATGAGCTTCTTCAGGGACCCGGAGAAGTCGTTGAACGCCTCGCGATCGACCACGCGGGGCGAGAGGAAGATCTCGCGCAAGGCCGGGTCGCCGGGCAAGCCCGAAAGAGGGGGCTCGCCGACGGCGGTGGAATACGGCCGGGCTGAACGCTTGGGCTCGGACATGTCGCACTCCGTGCGGAAAAGGCTCTGATGCGCAAGGGTTGCATCGGACCGCGCGATCCTGACGGTCGAGAAATGCGCCCTACGCCGGCGTCGCCACCTGCGGCGAGATCGAAAACCGCCCCCCCAGGATGGTGGCCCCCGGCTGAATGACAATCGACGCGGCCTGACAGTCCCCGTTCCAGATCGCCTTGGGGCCCAGCACCACCGGCCCGGCACACCGCACCCGCCCTACCAGCTTGCCCAGCACCTGCACGCCCTGACCCGATTCCACCAGGCTCGCCGACAGGTTGCCTTTGGCCCCGATCACCACCACCCCGCAGGTCCGCACCTGGCCGGTCGTCTGCACGCGATCAATGACCACATCATCAACCTTGATGGGCTTATAGCAGAGCGGGCAACTCAGCTGCACCGCCTTGGCCGGCACATCCAGCCAGTGCAGGCAGTGGTAGCAGCGGACCGAGCGATGCTGTGGCGGCTTGACGGCGGTGATGAACACGCCGGGAAGTCAGCAAGACGCGGGCCAACGAAGACTACCGCCACAACCGGCCCGCGAGGCTGGTTCTATCGAGCACCACGTCGCTCAAAGGAAAACGTCCAGCCCGACCTTCCGGCCAGCCTGGACAGTCAAGGAAGCCAAAATCCGTCGCCTCGCCTCCAGGGGTCGCAGGCCGCCCGCTCAGGCGGTCTTGCCGCGGCTGAACTCAGCCAGCTTGGCCTCGAAGCCCGCGAGGGTGCTCTCAATATCGCCGGTCGCAGCGGGGGTGGTCACGACCTTGCCGGCGCCCTTGCCCGACCCGCCCGTGCGGCCCTGCTCGATGGGGATCGCCCCGCCCGGCTCCTTGGCCGACTTCACCGCGGCCTCGCCGACCCGGCAGTGCCCGATGAACGTCGCCCCTTCGGCCACGATCAGCTTCGCGGCGACGATATCGCCGTTGATCGTCGCCCCAGTGTTCAGCTCAAGCCGCTCGCGGGCGACGATGTCGCCCTCCACCACGCCGTCAACCACGATGCGGGCGGCGTCGATGCCGGCCTTGCACACGGCCGAGTCGCCGATGGCCAGCTCGCCCTTGGAGGCGATGCGCCCCTCAAAGCGGCCCAGGATGCAGGCGGAATTCTCGAAGACCATCTCGCCCTTGATGTGCGTGTCGGGTCCGATGACAGTCATCTGATCGCGGGTGTCGGCCATGGCAGGCTCCTTCTTCGTCGTCCAACCAAGTTCACCGGGCTTCGCCCCGGCGATGTGGTTTTTCGGCGATCAGGCTCCAACCCGTGCACTTTCCGCGTCCGTGAACCGGCGGGGGACCGTTCCGGTCACTCCTGCGACCGACTCGCCGGCGCCCTCTCCGGGTGGGGATCGCCCTCGCCGCCACCCCCCAGACCGTCTTCCCCCGCGCCGCCCTCGCCATCGCCCTCGGCCCCGTGCTCCTCAGGCGGCCTCACTTCGAGCCTCACGCTCACCACCTTGGTGGGGCGGGCCTCGAGAATCGTGAACGCCATGCGCCCGTGCGCAAACGTGTCGCCCTTGGCGGGGATGCGCCCGAGGGTGGTGATGACGAAGCCGCCGACGGTGTCGTATTCCTCGCTCTCGGGGATCTCAACCCCCAGCGGCGCAAGGGCATCGTTCACCGCATCGATGCGGGCCGAGGCGTCGATCTGGGCCCGCCGTTCATCCTCGCGCAGCACCACCTCGGGCGTCTCGGCGGGCCCGGGCTCGTACTCGTCCTTGATGTCGCCGACGATCTCCTCGAACACATCCTCGATGGTGACCAGCCCGGCCGTGCCGCCGTACTCGTCAGCGACGAGGGCGATGTGCACCTTCTTGCCGATCATCTCGTCGAGAAGCTCGCGCACGGTCTTGGACCACGGAACCACCACGGGGGCCCGCAGGATGCTCTTGAGCTCAAAGGGCTTGCCGCCGCCGTGCGTGCCCTCACCGGCCAGCCACTTCATGAGGTCCTTGACGTAGAAGATCCCGGTGATGTGGTCGAGGTTGTCCTCGTAGACAGGGATGCGCGAGTGGCCGATCCGCTTGATGGTTTGGATGATCGCGCCGAGGTTGTTGGTGTACTCCAGGGCCTGCACCTCGGTCCTGGGAGTCATAATCTCCTCCACCGTGCGGGTGGGGAACTTCATGATCGCCTCGATCATGATCCGGGACTTGTCATCCAGCGCGCCGATGCTCTGGCCCTCCTCGACCACCGACATCAGCTCCGCCTGCATCTGCTGCTCGGGCGGCGTGATCGGCGCCCCCACCAGGCGCCGCACCAGCTCGTCAATGAACCGCCCCACCGGCTCCAGCGGGCTCATGACCAGGTGCATCGCCCGCACCATCCCCGATCGGGCCCGGATCAGCCCCGCGCCGGCGTGCTCAGCGACCGACATGGGCAGCGCGACGCCGGTCAGCCACAGGACCACCAGCGCCACCGCCGCGCCCACCATGACGTCGATCACGCCGGGCAGCGGGTCGCCCTGGCCCGAGCGGATCTGGGCAACCCAGAAGATAAGCGCCCCGACCACCACCATGTCGCACAGGAGCATGAAGACGCCCACCGAGCGGGCGTGCCCGGGCCGGTCGGCCATGATCAGCCGGACGCGGGCTTCGGTGGCTTCCTGCCCGGCGGTCCAGCCGGACCGCGGACCGCCGCCGCCCGCGGCGCCGCCGCCGTCGATCCGGGCCTGCTCCACCTCGCCCCGTGCAACCGTCAGCAGCGCGGTGCGCAGTGAAGCCAGGATCGACCCGGTGATCGCGCCCAGCGCTGCCAGGAGTGGTGCCGCCCAGTTCATTCCGCGCCCTCCCCCGACTGCGCCGCTCGACCGTGGGCGCCAGGGCCCGCGCCGTCGCCGGCCGGGCCGGTCGAGAAGGTTGCGCCAACGCCGATCGCTTCCAGCACGCCGTCTTCGCGGGCGTGCATGCGCCGGGAGGCTTCCTCGCTCAGGTCGTCTTCGCCCAGGCAGTGCAGCACGCCGTGCAGGGCGTAGAGCAGCAGCTCACGCTCCACGGGATGGCCGCGCTGACGGCACTGGCGGACGGCCTCATCGATGCAGATCAGGAGGTCGGTGTCCAGCGGTCCTTCCGCGTGCTCGCGCAGGTCGAAGGTCAGCACATCAGTGGTGCCCGGCACGCCCGAATACCGAACGTGCGCTTCCGCCATCTCGTCATCAGCCACGATGCGGATCCGGACTTCACCCGAGGCCCCGAGATAGGCCGCCGCCGACCGCAGGTGCCCCGCAAGCCACGCGGCCGGGCCCGGCGCAAGGCGAGCCCCCGGGTCGGTCAGGTCGACCACGCACGACTCAGTGGCGCAAGCTGGCCGCCCCCGAGTGGCGGGCGATGCTGAACGGGACGCTTCTTCCATGGGCTGCTCGACGGACAACCCAATCCTAACCCGCCCGCAGCTCAGGCGGAAGCAGTCTCAGCGTCGGTCCCGCCGAGTCGCCAGCCGCTCAATCCCACGGCTTGTATGCGCTCATTACGACCCACTACTTGTTGGGCCTCCTGGCGATCGTCACCCACGCAAACAGGTCATTTTCCAGATCCATCGGCTGCTCGCCGCGATCCCAGCCCATCGCCCGGCCAAGGGCTCGGGCGGCCTCGTCATCGTTACGGTCAAAGTCGAGCACCTCGAGACCTGCCGCCTCGAGCATCGCGCGCGGGAACGGCGAGCGGCCGTCGGCCCAAGGCTTGTACGGCTCGGCCGGGCCGCTCGGCGCGGGGCAGAGGTTGTAGATGACCAGCAGGCCGCCCGGCTTCAGCGACGCCCGCACCTGCCTGACGAACTCATCATCAGCAACGCCCAGCTTCACGAGCATCCGCTCATCCACCGGTCGCTCGGGGTGGATGTACCCGTTCTTGAGGGTGTTCTTCGAGATGAAAAGGTCGAGCGGGCCGGCGCCGTCCACCACCCGCCGCACGCTCTCATCGCCCGGCCATTGACCCGTGGCCAGGGCAATCCGCCCGCCGGCCCCCTCCACGCCCCGGACCCCCACGACCCCCTCGACACCCCCGACCGCGGCGCGGGAGAGCGGGATCGCGCCAGTGTCGCCCGGGCGGTCATAGATCGCCGCGAGCACGGGATCGACATCGATCCCCACCGCCACGGCGCCCAGCGAAGCCAGCAGCCGCAGCTGCCCGATTCCGCCGTAGCCAAAATCGGCGATCGCCCGGCCTGAGAGCGCGCCCGGCCCCTGCCCCCCTCCTCCTCCACCCCCTCCGGTGAAGCCGTGGGCCGCCGCGAGATCGAGCGCCCGGGCATAGGCCAGGGGCGAACCGTACCGGGTGTTGTAGTAGAACGCCTCGTCGCCGTTGATCTCGCGCAGGGCCTCGCGGACGTCATCGGGCAGGCGCGCGGCCTCCTCGGTGGTGTAGGCCTTGCGGGCCTGCCGATCGAAGTACACGGTGCGCGGCTCAGCGGATGGCAGGTCGGCCGCGGCGCTGAGGAACCGACGGGCCAGTTCGCTCGTGACCAGCGGCGCCAGGGCCCGGGCGTCGCGCCTGATCACCTGCAGCGGTGTTCTGGGCAGGGGCGTGGCGTCGGCGATCGAGACATCGTCGAACGCCGTCGCGGCGTCGGCCTTGGTCCAGACGCCGGCGAGCCCGGGGCCGGGAAACGTCGCATCCTCGACCGTCAGGCGGGCGCCGCCGTCAAAGGTCGCCTCGATCTTCGCGCCCACGTGCGCAACGGCCACCGAGTGCCACACGTCCGGATCACCTTTGACATCGATGGAGGCGAGCTGGCGACGCGCGCCCGCAACCACGACGGAGACGGTGAAGTTGCTTTCCAGGGGGTTCCAGCGGGCGAGGTAGTAGTCCTCCGCCTTGCCGCCGGACATGGGCTGGACGCGCCAGGCGACCCCACCGCCGCGATCCGACCGCCCGGAGACCGGTTTGACCCACGCCGAGACCGCGACATCGCCCGCGATCAGGCCCTGAAAAACACAGAGGTTGAAATGCTCGCCCGGGCCGGCCGGCTCGCGGAGCACCAAGGCATCGGGCGGACTGGGCGCATCGGGGAAGGCCCCAACCTCCCAGACGCCCAGCGGGCTGCCGGCCGAGGCCCCGGCCCGCCAGCCAACGAGCCCGCGCGGCTGGTTGCCCTGACCGAATCGGAACAGGAGGGCTTCGCTCGGCAGGATCGCCCGCGGGGCGGCGGGCTGCACGCGGGCCGGCGGGATTGGCGGATTCGCCGGGGCCGCCGGGGGCTGGACCGCCGCCGCCACCAGACTGAACGCGGAGAGGAGCAGGGCGAAGGAGAGCATGGCGTGCCTCGATGTGGGCTGGGTGGGGGCCGGGCTGCGGTGGGGGGGTCGAGGTCAGGGTCGGGGTCGGGTCAGGTCATTCGGGATCGGTGACGATCGCTTGACGCTCCGCCAGGACGCGGATGGCCCCGGGGGCGATGCCGAATTCGAGACGCCCCGGCAGGGAGGATGCGCCGGGCCCCGCCCGCCCGTCGCCGCTGCCGAGCGGCTCGCCATCGACCTGCCAGGGACCGCCCTCACCCAGGACCTCGACGCTGATGCTCCGTCCCTGGCGATAGACGACTTCCGGCTCCCCAACGTGCCCGCCCATGAGCGAGAGCACGCCCAGTGAAAGGGCCTCGACCCGCGATGTGCAGGGCAGGAAGACCAGGTCCAGCAGCCCGTCATCCATGCGGGCCCGGCAGGCCGGGTCGAGGCGCGCGGCGTACTGGCGCGAGTTGGCGACGATGGCGACCCCCTGCCCATCGTCGACCACCAGTCGGCCGTCGATCTCGATCCGCAGGCGGGGAAAGGTGGGATTGACGAGTTCGCTCAGCAGCGGTTCGACATACGCACGGTGCCCCTCGCCAGGCTTGCGGCGGGCCGAGCGGCGATGGATGATCGAGGCGTCAAAGCCGACGCTGCACATGATGGCGAACGGGCGGCCCATGCACAGCCCCGCGTCGCAGGAGGCGATGAGCGGGTCGCGGAGGCGGCGCTCAAGGGTGGCGAAGCTCCGGTCCATCCCCCACTCGCGGGCGAAGAGGTTCTCAGTGCCGGTGGGCGCCTGGTAGATGGGCACGCCGGCGGCGATCGCCGCGGGGAGGGCGTGATGAACGGTTCCGTCGCCGCCGACGATGAGGAGCAGATCGGTCCCGCGGAGGTCAGCCAGGGGCGCGGGGTTCCCCGTAGTGCGGGAGTCGACCTGGTGATCGGCTGCGACGAGCGCCTCGCGGAATTCGCCGGCGAGGGCCGCGGCGGCGCCGTAGCCCGAGAGGTCGTTATGCAAGATTCGCACGCGCATGATCTGGTCGAGGGTACGTCGGGAAACGGCGGTGGTACCATGCCGCAACCTCCGCCCTTGGGCGCGGAGTGGTAAGGAGTGCGGACCATGGGCGTGATGACACGGCGCGAGGTGATCAAGGTCTCCGGTCTGGCGGCGGCGGCGGGCTGGCTGGGATTTGGGCCGGCGACGCTGCTGGGCGGGATGGGCGCCGGGCAGCCCGGGGCGGGCTCAGCGGGGGGGGCCGCAGGCCGCAAGCGGGTCTTGCGCGTCGCCCACCTGACGGATTTGCATATTCAGCCTGAGAAGCGGGCCGGCGAGGGCGTCGCGGCGTGCCTGGGCTTCCTGGCCAAGCTCGATCCCCGGCCGGATCTGATCCTGACCGGGGGCGACCTGATCATGGACAGCTTCGCGGCCGACGACGCTCGCACCAGGCTCCAGTGGGAGCTCCTGACCAAGACGCTGCGCGACCACGCCCCGTGCCCGGTGGAGCACACGCTGGGCAACCACGACATCTGGGGGTGGAACAAGTCGGGCAGCAAGACCACGGGTCAGGAGCCGCTGTGGGGCAAGCAGCGGGCGATCCAGACGCTGGGCCTGAGCGGGGCGTATCGCTCGTTCGACAGGGGCGGGTGGCACTTTGTCGTGCTCGACAGTGTTCAGCCCGAAGGCGACGGCTACCTCGGTTATCTGGACGATGCGCAGTGGGACTGGCTGCAGAAGGACCTCAAGGCGGTCCCCAAGGGCCGCCCGACGCTGGTGGTGTCGCACATCCCGATCTTCTCAGCGACGTCCATCCTCAACGGCGGCGGCGGCGACAAGCCCACGACGATCGGTTATTCGGTCATGCACCGGGACAGCGCCCGTGTGCACGCCTTGATGGCGGCCCACAATGTGAAACTGGCGCTCAGCGGGCACACGCACCAGCTTGACCGGGTGGAGTACGCGGGCGTGACGTATGTCTGCGATGGCGCCGTGAGCGGGGCGTGGTGGGACGGGAAGAAGGACCGGTGCGACGAGGGCTTTGGCGTCTTCGACCTGTATGAAGACGGCGGCCACGAGCACACGTATGTGACCTACGGCTGGCGCGCGGGGGCCTGAGCAGGTTCTGCGGGGACCGAGCGGGGACCTCCGGCGAAGATTGGCCGCCGGATAACCATCGCCCCCGCGGTCAGGGCCCTGAGGAGGCCCTAAGGCGGGGGCTGGCGAGGCCCGATGGGCGGACGCGGTCAAAGTCGCGCTGCGCTCGGGCCGATACGGATCCTGTCCGCGCGATTCTTCCCCCGCGCGTGGACCGGGAGCCTTTCATGAGCGTAGATACCGCCACGCGTGAGCAAGCCGTCGCCGCTGCGATCCGCGAGATTTCCCACATCGCGACGCTGCCCGAGATCACGCTGAAGATCATCCAGCTCGTGGAGGATCCCAAGTCGACCGCGCAGGACCTGCACAACGTGATCTCGAAGGATCCGGCGTTGTGCACGCGCATCCTGAAGGTGGTGAACTCGGCCTTCTACGGGCTTCCGGGGCAGATCGGCTCGATCAACCGGGCCATCGTGCTGCTTGGGCTGAACGCGGTGAAGAACATCGCCATCGCGGCGAGCCTGACCAAGCTGTTCAAGGGCGGTCAGCTGACGGCGAAGTTCTCGCCCCGCGACCTGTGGACGCACTCGGTGGCGGTGGGGACCGCGACGCGGATGATCGCGACGACGATGAAGCTGGGCCTGACCGACGAGGCGTTCCTGGCGGGGCTGCTGCACGATGTGGGGATCATGGTCGAGATGCAGTACGACCGCAACAAACTCGTCGAGGTGCTCAACCGCTGCGAGGCGGCGGGCGAGGGCGTCGATCCCCAGATGATGGCGGCTGAGGAGGCGGTGTACAACGCCAACCACCAGGACTTCGGCGCGGCGCTGAGCGAGCGGTGGAAGTTCCCCCGTCCCTTCGCGTTCGTCACCGGGTGGCATCACCGGCCGCTGGAGCTGCCCTACGACCAGCGGACGCTGCCGACGATGGTCTACATCGCCGATCACCTTTCCGCCGGGGCGGGGATCGGCTTCAAGCTGGATTGCCCATTCGCGGAGATCAGCGATGATGCGCTCGATCAGATCAAGCTCTCGCGGGAGCAGCTTGAGATCATCCGGGCCGGCCTGCCTGAGGCCGTGAAGGATGTCGAGCGGCTGCTGACCCAGTAACCGCGGGGCGCGAGCCCGGCGGCTTCACCAGACTCTCTCTCTCTCCGGGCGGCGACGCGAAAGCGATGCCGCCCTGTTTCATTTTGGATCAGGCGGACTCACGCGATCGTCAGCGGCGCGGCCGCCTGCCGGGCTTGGCCCCGGCGGCCCTGCGGCGCGCGGCTGGCTTGGGGCCGGCCTTCGCCTTGGCGCCCGCCTTCGTCTTGGGCTTGGGTGTGGTCTTGTTCTGGGTCCGGGTCTTGGCGGGCTTGGCCCTCGCCTTGGGCTTGCCTGGCTTGGCGGCGGGCACGCCCAAGACGTACGACCGCTCGCGGTACATCTTGTCGAGGCGCTCGCCCAGCGAACCGCTGGCGCCCGGCAGGCCGGCGGAGGCCGGCTCGGGAGGCCTGATCGCCAAGGCCACCAGCAGGTCGATCAACCCCAGGTAGTCCTCGGTGTGAATGAACTCGCGCTCGCAGCGGGGGGGGCCGAGGGTGGTGGCGTCATAGGTCCCGGCCTGCAGCAGGTCGAGATGGGGCATGTTGTGGTAGTTGCCCAGCGGCAGGCAGAGGCACGTGGCGTCGTAGCCGGCGTGGCAGAAAACGCTCGCCTCGCAGGCCCCGCCGGCCATCAGCTTCCGCTGCCACGGGCGGGCCGCGGCGTCGGCCCGCGTCTGGACCGCCGACGGCCCGGCGGGTCCGGAAAAGACCTCCTCAGCCCGCTGGGCGCAGGCGGTGGTGAGCCAGGGTGTGAAAATGCTCAGGCGATCGCCGACGCGGACGATCGGCCCGCCGCCGACCGGGGAGTCCGGAAAGGCGCGGGAGTTCTCGAGGGCCAGCACGCGGGAGCCGCGGGGGATGGTGCCCAGGCGGCACGCGGCGATGGCCCCGATGAAACCGATCTCCTCGCTGCGGGTCAGGAGCACGCGCACGTCGCTGATCGGCTGGCCCGCGCGGCGGAGGATGAGCAGATCATCGAGCGCGGCGAGGGCCGCGGCGGCGGCGGCCAGGTCGTCGCAGACCGGAGTGTGCACAATCCCCCGGGCGTCGATCTCCGCTGGTGGCAGCGTCCAGACGGCGATGTCACCCGGACGAACCTGGGCCAAGGCCTCGGGTCCGGCGTCGTCAAGCTCGGCGACATAGTGCTTCCCGGCCGGCGATTCAGGCGGGTCGGCGGGGCCCACGAGCGTCGCGGCGAGGGTGGTGGACGAGGTAGGGCCGGTGAGTGCGGGAGGGCCGGCGGGTGCGGGGGGTGCGGGATGGCCGAGGTGCAGGGTGATGGGGGCGTGCTCGAAGAAGACATCCTGCACACCGCCCCGGAAGGAGAGCTCCAGCCGACCCAAGGCGGCATCGACCCTCTCGACGACGAAAGCGGGGTGATCGAGGTGGGCGGTGATGAAGAGCGGCGCGGGGCCGGACCTGGGCCGGGTCCGGCTGGTGGCGCGGGCGGCTCGGGGGGACTTGGCTGACCGGAACGAAATGACGAGGTTGCCCACACCGTCGGCCGAGAGCGACAGCTCCGGGCGGCGGGCGACCCAGTGGGTCACCCAGTCGATGACGCGATGCTCCCGTCCCGCGGCGGTGGGCGCCTGGGTGAGGGCCAGCAGCAGGTCGAGCTTGGCGCTGGCGGCGGCCTGCTGCGGGGGCGACTGGCGCCCGGAGTCGATGTGAAGGCTCATGCCCGATGTTACCGGGAAATCGGGCGCGCCGCGGGGAGGTGGGGCCGGGCTTAGCGGCCGTCAACCGGGGCGGCGTAAATGACGGTGATGCCCCCGGCGGTGATGGCGATCCGGCCGTCGATGGCGGCCATGCGTGAGGGGGCGTCAGCGAGTTCAAGCCGGGCTGAGCGCAGCAACATGGCTGATTTGGGGTCGAGCAGGTGCAGGTCAAAGGCGGTTTTCACACCCCGCTCGCGGATGGCGGCGTCGGTCTCGATCGTGGCGAAACCGCCCACCACGGGCTGGGGGGGCAGGAGGTTCTCTCCCCGGCCGACGGCGTCGAGCCCGATCACCGAGCCATCGATCCCGATCACCGCCAGACCCAGGGGTGAAGAGAGGGCCAGATTGCCATCGGCGGTGAAGCTCGCCCGCGAAACGGCGGTGGAGGAGCCGGCGCGGTCGCGAACATCGACCGGGGCCGAGCGGAGGAGGCCGCTGGAGGCGCTGAGCAGCCAGAGGGTGCGTCCCTCGGCCTCGATGAGCACGTTTTCGCCGGCGACCCAGGCGTTCTGAGTTGAAATGCAGGGGGCCTGGGTGTTGCGCCAGGTGACGGCCCCGGCCTCGCAGTCGATGGCGGCGACCGCCCCGGTGACGCCGACGATGAGGTCGCCGCGGGGGGTGAAACGGATCCAGCGGATGGGGCCGGGCTCGAGCGCGACGGTGCGGAGCAACTCACCGGTGCGGACGTCCATGAGCACGATGGAGGAGGCCTTGGGGCGGATACCGCCGGTGGCCGCGGCGAGGACGGCCGCGCGATCGCCCTCGCCGGCGACGGCCAGGATGTTGCGGAAGACCGCGCAGTCGTACACGCCCGGGAGGGCAATGCTCGCGGCCCAGAGCCGCTGGCCAGAATCTGCGTCAAACGCGACGCCCCGCCCGGACCGATCGACCAGCGCGAGCGTCCGCTCGTCAGAGGCGAAAAGGACCTCGCTGGCCGGGCGCAGGCCCTCCAGCGGGGTCGCGATGCGGTCGACCGGCTGGCGCAAGGCCCGCGGACCGGTGAGTGGGGCGGGGCCGACGCCGGCGCCCTCGGGGAAGTGCGAGCTCAGCGGCTCGGTGGCCCAGACCTGCTTGCCGGAGACGGGATCGACCCGCGTGATCGAACCACCCTGCCGCCCGACGGCGGTGTAGAAGTACGCCGAGGCGCGATCCTGGCGGAGCAGCTCGGCCTGGTGCTGCTCGCTCTGGAAGGTCCAGACTGGGGAGAAGCCGTCGGCGTTGGCGGCGGCGCGGGAGAAGACGGCGACGCGACCATCCTGGTGGCGCATGACAAAATAGGTGGGCGCCGCGGGGGTGGGCTCGCGGACCAGCGGCTCCATCAGGGCCCACTGGGCGAGCACCTGGGGGCCGTCGGCGACCGGGAGGCCCACCGAGGGCCATCGCTGGTTCTGGGCGCGTTCCCCGCCGATGCGCTGGCCCAGGGCGCCTTCGTCAAGCGGCTGGCCGCCCACCGTGAGGGCGACTTGACCGAACGTCGAGCGGAAGTGCCGGAGGCTCTCCTCGGCGGCGAAGATCAGGCCGCGATCGAGCAGGTTGGTGACCAGGCGGCCGCCCAGCTCACCGACGACCGCGGGGGGGGCGGCGGGGATGCGCTCGGCCGTCTGCAGGCCGATCTCCAGGGCCCGGGCCGCGGAGCGGGAGCGTTTCTCCGACTCGTGGGCCTGGGCGATGCGGTCCCAGAGGCGGGCGGAGGCGACGGCGACGGGGAAGCGGCGGGCCAGGCGCTCCATCTCGGGGATCGGGGCGTCGGCGGGGAGGGTGGCGAGGGCGTCATCGGCGGCCCGCTCGAAGGGCTCGTACACGCCGCCGCCGTGCTTGCCCACGAGCTGCTCGAGGCGGTGGGTGGCCTCGGTCTCGGCGGCGACGCCGAGGCGGGCGCCCTGCCAGAGGGCCTGGCCCAGCGCGAGATCGTCGAGGATGCGCTGGTAGCTGCGGGCGGCTGCGGCGGGGTCACCCAGGTTCTCGGCGTGACGGCCCTCGACCAGGAGGTGGGCGGCGCGGTCGGCGGGGGCGCGAACAACCTGACCCAGGCGCTCGACGAGCTGGCCGACCAGCGCCAGTTCGAGTGGCCCGCGGCCCTGCGGGGCGGCGGCGAGCTGGGCGCCGTCGATCATCGTCCGCAGCGAGGCGATGAGCCGCTCGCGCTGCTCCTGACCGGCGGAGGCGTCGGCCGGACGGTCGAGGGCGGGACGATCAAGGGCGGCCCGCGCGGCGTCGATGCCCGGAACGATGCGGTCGTCGCGCCCGGCGCGGTAGGCGAGTTCGGCGAGGGCGATCCCCGGGGCGGGGTCGCCCGGCTGCTCGCCGATGCGGGCTGACAGCAGACGATCGGCGGCGGTCCAGGAGAAGTAGCTGTGCAGGCGGGAGTCGTCGGCGACGATCACCTGGCTGTCGGAGACGACGAAGTTGCCCATCTCGTCGAGGGGGATGGTCGCGACGGGCTCGGGCTTGCCGGACTCGACGATGGCGATGCCGTCGCGCTCGGGAACCAGCAGTTGCTGGCCGGCGAGCACCACCCGCCCGCGGATGCCCGGCTCCTTGATGCGGACCTCGCTCACGGCGCCGCCGGCGAGGTTGTCATAGGCCAGGAACGCGATGGCGCTCTCGCTGACGCCCACGAGCTGGTCGGGGGCCGCCAGCAGGTAGGCCAGCGGGGAGCGCAGCTTGCTGGTTTCAGCCGAGGCGAGCCGGCGCCCGCTCGCGGCGTCGAGGGTGACGATGTGCTTGCGGTCGGGCGAGAGCATCAGCATCCGGCCCGAGCGGATGACCGGGGCGTTCATCTGCCACGCCGCGGAGCGGACGGAGTTGTCGTAGGACTCGCCCTCAAGGCGGCGGATCCAGAGCGGCCGGCCGGAGGCGGCCTCGTGCGCGCTGGCCACGCCGACACGATCGACGCTGTAGACGACGCCGTCGACCAGGACCGCCCCTTCAGAGAGGGAGCCCGGCTGCCAGAACGGGAGCGAGCCCGCGCTGCCCACGAGGGCGCTCCAGGCGGGCGTGCCGTCGACAGTGTTGACCCCGACGAGGTACACCGCCCGGAAGCGGCGTTCGCGCCGGTCCTTGCGGACCACCGCGACGGCGACCGATCCGCCGGGATCGAGCATGATCGGGCCGCGGACGTGGCCGCCCTCGATCTGGCCGTCAAGGTCCGACAGCAGCGTGCTCCACAGGAGTTTGCCGGTCGCGGGCTCGAACGCCGCGATGACCTCGCGGGGGTCGCTGGCGCCGCTGGGGTCGGCCGCGGCGGCCACCAGCACCATCGAGGCGCTGGCGGAGAGGAGGCGGACGTCGTCGGGCGGGGCGGCGCCGCCGCGCCGGGGGAAAGGCCGGTCCTCATCGCGGTTGCGGGGCTCGCTCTCGATGCCTGGGAGCTGGTCGAGCGCGCGGGACCAGCGGACGGTGAGCGTGAACCGATCGAACGCGGCGATCTGCTTGCCGGAAGCGATGAAGACGGTGTCGCCCACCAGCAGCGGCACGCTCCGCAGCTCGCGCCCGTACAGCGGGAGGTCCTCGGCGGCGGCGCCGGTGAGGCCCGAGGCGCGACCCGCGGCCTCTGGGTCGACGGGGCCGTAGGGCGCCGAGGCGAGCGGCTGGGCCACCAGCCCGGTGAGGTCGGGCCGCTGAGCCGGCGAGAGCGAGCTGATCGGCTCCAGACGGAGCGGCGGCGTGATGACCGCCTGGGGCGCCGGCGGGAGGCCCGCCGCGGCCCGCCATCGCTCCGCCAGCGCAAGGGCCGCGGGCTTGTAGGCGGCCAGCAGGGCGGCGCACTCGCCGGCGGCGCGGAGGTTGCCCGTAGCGGAGAGGTCGGGGTGGCGGTCCACCTGCCCGAGTACGAGCAGGGCGGCGTCAAACCGGGCCGCCTCGATGTGCTCCACCGCCAGCCGCAGGGCGGCGGTGAGGCCCGACGGGGTGAGGAACCGCTGCAGCTCGACCTGGGCGAAATCCCCCTCGGCCAGGCGGTCCGCCGCGAACGGACCCTGCAACTGCCGGTAGCGCGCGAGCAGCTCCTTGTCGCGCAGCAGCAGCTCGTGCACCAGGGTGCGCACGCTCAGATAGAGGGCCGGGTCGTCCTTCGATTGCACCGCGGCCAGGGGCTGGTCATCGAGCAGCCTTTGCAGCAGGCGGATGGCCTGGTCGACATTCCCCCGCCCGAGGTTCTCCTGCACCGAGAGCAACGCCTCGGCGGCGGCGGGAGAGTCGTTTACGAAAACCGGGTTCTCGGGCGCCAGGTTTTGCGCGAGCAGGGCCCCCCCGCCCCCTGTGAAGACCCCCATCAGCGCGGCCAGGATGATGAACGTCGACTGGCGAGGCAAGGCTGGCTCCAGCTTCGGACCGGGACCCCGGCGACCCGGCTGGGCCCGGAAGGATCTGACGGCTGCAGCGCCCGCGGGTTCCACCGTGCGCCCTTATCGGAGTGTACGGGCAGTTTCAGCGCCCGGTTCTTTTGTCAAGGCTTGGTTTAGCCGACATCGGGTTGTCAGTTGGGAGGCTTCAATGTCGGCACTCCGGATTGAATCACCAGTCGGTCTTGCAGGCGCCTTGCGGGGCGCCGCTGAGCAAGGGATGAGGCAGCGGAGCGTGCGGGTGATCGCCCTCGTGCTCGCCGTCGCCATCGTCAGCCTCGCGGACCTTTACCTAACCCTCACCTATCTGCACGGGGCGGGCATGCATGAGGCCAATCCCCTGGCGCGGTGGATCATGAGCTACAACTGCTCGTGGCTGCTCGCGGGCTGGAAGCTCATGCTGCTGGGCGTCACCTGCTCGATCCTGTACGTCACCCGGCACTCGCGCTCGGCGGAGGTCGCAGCGTGGGTCTGCTGCGGCGTCATGCTGTGGCTGGCCGGCCAGTGGACGCAATACGCCGACAAGGCGCCCGCGCTGACTCCGGAGATCCACCAGCTCGCCAACGGGCATGCCCCCGACTGGGTGCAGTTCTCCAGCAGCAGCCAGTGAGAGGCGGTCCCGCCGGGTTGGCGCGGGTACGCTCAGTCGATGAAATCCCCCCCGCTGCTGTCGCGGCCGCTCATCGCCTGTGCGTGTGCGGTGCTGTTCTCCTTCCTGGCCGGGTGCTCGACATCGCAGTTACCCGAGCTTGAGGTCGCCGAGGTGAAGGTCGGCGAGCGGACCGACGAGGGCCTGGTGGTGGTCTTCACCTTGTCAGCCCGCAACGAGAACGCCGAGCCGCTTCCGCTGAAGAAGATCGATTACACCCTGGCGATTGATGGCCGGCAGGTCTTCTCCGGCGTCCGTTCGCCGGAGGCGACATTGCGGCCCAATGGCTCGCAACTGGTGCGCGTGCCGGCGGTCATCCGGCTGGATCCGGGCGGGGCGCCGCCGGTGGGCGTGCATCAGTACGTTCTGGCCGGCCGGCTGACGTATCTTGAACCGGGGAAGATCGCCGAGCTGCTCTTTGATTCAGAGGTGAGCCAGCCCTCGGCGCCGTTCGAGGCGCGGGGCACGCTCGACTTCGGTCCCTGAGCTGAAGGCCACGCATGCCTACCACTCATGCCTGACGCATGGCGTCACATCGGGCTCAGCGGCGCGCGGTCGGCCCCGCTGACCAGCACCTGCGGGGCCTGGCCAGGCCCAGGTCCGGCAGCAGCACCGAGCCTCTCGCGCAACCGCTCGGCCAGGACGGGCAGGTACCCACGCTCGGTTTGAGTGTGACCCGCCAGCAGCACGCCCACGCCCATCCCCAGGGCCGCCAGCACCTCGTGGTGCTTCATTTCGCCCGTGATCAGCGCCTCGCACCCGGCCGAGCGGGCCGCCTGAAGCAGCGACGCCCCCGCCCCGGGGCACACAACCAGCGTTCGCACGGCCTGACCGGGCCGCGCGCCCTCAGCGACCTGCACCTGTCCCTCAGGCAAGCCAAGGTGCGATCGCAGACGGGCTGCGAGCTCAGCCGCCTGGGCCGGCCGCTCCAGCTCCAGCACCCGCCCGGCGCCGGTGGCCGCCGAGGGCTGCGGCGCGAGGTCGTAGACGTCGATCGCCGGTTCTTCGTAGGGGTGGGCCCGCCGGAGGGCCGCCAGGGCCGCGGGCAGGCTTGATCGCGAGCAGACCATCTCAAGCCGCAGCTCGGCGACGTACTCGAGCTTTCCGGCCGCGCCGATTGCGGGATTGGTCAACGCCCCGCCCCGGAAGGTGCCCGCGCCCATCGAAGCGAACGAGCACAGGGTGTAGTCACCGATCACGCCGGCGCCCGCGTGAGCGAGGCCCGCCCGGACCTGCTCGGTGCGGCCTTCAGGAACGAAGGTGACGAGCTTCACCTCCTCGCCAGCGCGGCGGGCGGAGTGCGGAACGAGGGCGCGGCGCGAGCGCTCGCCCGAACCACCAACCAGCCCATCGGCGAGCCAGTCGGTCATCCCGGCGGGGGCCGCGTCGAGGGCGGTGTGGGGGCTGTAGATCGACAGGCCCATCCGGGCGGCCCGCAGCATCAGGGCCCCGGCGCGGCTGGCCGAAGTCAGCCGCTTGAGCGGCTCGAAGATCGGCGGGTGGTAGCAGACGATCGCCCCGGCGCCCGCCTGCGCGGCCTCATCCAGGACCGCGTCGGTCAGGTCGATGGCCAGCAGCACGGGCCCCTCGAGGTCATCATCGGGCGAACCCAGGAGGAGGCCGACGTTATCCCACGGCTCCGCGACGGAGATGGGGGCGAGGGCTTCAAGAGCGTCGAGAAGGGCGCTGAGCTTCATGACCGGGATTGTTCGCGTGGCGCCGGCTCAGGATGGCGCCCGCGCTGGCCGCCATCACTTCCGGCCGAAGGTGACCTTGCCGGGGATTGCGTCGCGCAGGCGGTCGGCGGCGAGGGCGTCGAGCGCTGCGGCGGAGGCGCGGAGGTGGGCGTCAAGAAAGAGCATGCTCGCGGACGCCACGGCATCCTGAATCTGACGGACATCGGTGACGCCGTTCTCGCCCAGAAGGGCGGCGGTCGCCTTGCCTGCATAGGCCGAGTGGGTGGCGCCCTCGATGTAGATCAGATAAGCGGGCGGACCGCCCTTGGCGACCCCGCGCGAGAACTCGAAGGAATGGCGGCGCGACTCGGGGGTCTCGCGCCCCATGTTCGCGGGCGAACTGTCGAGCGAGCCGCCGATGACCAAGATCGGGATCTTGATGTCGGACCAGGAATCTGTCGACAGCACGCGGCTGGTCGTGCCCTGGCCGGAGATGATGATGGCGGCCCTGAAGCGGTCGTCGCCGATCGAGGTGAGGCCCAGGCCGCGCTCGCCGATCCCGCGCCCGCGGGCCTTCACGCCCGCAACCAGCTGGGTCGTGAACGCCCCGGCGGAGTGCCCGGCGATCGCCAATCGGTGGAGGTCGATCGCGAACGCCGGGCCGCCAACCTTGGCGACCGCCGCGGAGATATCGGAAAGGCGGTCGACCACCAGTTTGCAGTCACCGACGCGCTCGCCCAGGTTGACACTGTTGCGGAGCTGCTCTCGTGCCTCAGGGGTGGCCAGCTCACGGAGCCCGCCCCCACCCCCACCACCACCTCCCCCACCAGCGGCCTCGCGGCGTTTGAGCTTGATCGAGTCGGAGTGGGTCATGGCGATCGAGGCGTAGCCATGCGAGGCGCAGAACTCCAGCAGGTCCGGGAAGGCGTCACGTGACCCGCCGGCGCCATGACTGAACACGATCAGCGGCCAGCCTTCGAGCGGGGCGGCGGCCGGCTTTCCATCACCAGTGGGAATGCGGACGCGCAGCTCCAGATCCTTGCCTCGGACCTCATCGCGGATGGTGACGTCGGTTGTCGTGCAGCCCAGCGGACCCTTGGCGACGACAAATCGTTCGACCGACCGGGCCGACTCCGACGTGGGCGTCGCTGGCTGGGCGGCGGGCGCCACGCCGGGCGCCAGGGCCAGCAGTGCGAGCGTGGAGGCCGCCAGGAAAAAGTCGCGGCGGCGAGCGGGGGCGAGAACGTGCATAGGGCTCTCCTGATCCAGGAATAACGGCCATGCGGATCGGCCATTGCGGAGCCCGGCGCCACGAAAAAAGGGCCGGAGCCATTGCGGCTCCGGCCCATCTGTTGCGATCCGTTCAGAAGGCGCCGGCGGTTCGCCCGCGCCAACCGGAGGATTTACCAGCTGCCGCGACCGCCGCGACCGCCGCCGCCACCGCCGGCCTCGCGGGGCTTGGCTTCGTTGACGGTGAGGTCGCGACCATCGACGTTCTTGCCGCTGAGGGCCGTCATGGCGGCGCGAGCGTGCTCGTCATTGCGGAACTCGACGAAACCGAAGCCGCGGGGGCGGCCGGTTTCGCGGTCCATGACCAGCGCGGCGGAGGCGACTTCGCCGTGGGCCGCGAACATGTCGCGAAGCTGGGACTCGGTGGTGTTGAACGAGAGATTACCTACGTAAAGCTTCATGTGCTTTACTCCTGCCCGAACTGAAACTGAATTATGCGGCCGCTGCTTGGACTCGGGTGGAAAAAGCGTCGGGAGACCAGAGAGGACTCGACCGACGGGGCCGGGACCAGACAGAGATCACATGGGAGTATAGGCGGGTCGGCGGGTCCGGGCGCGAGGACCAAAAACAGGGGGTCGGACCGCCCCGCCCAAGACCAGCCGGGGACCGTCGGGCCAGGCGGGGACAGTCGGGGCCAGTCGGGCCGCTCCGGCTCAGTGAGCCCCGAGCGAAACAGCGGTCCGGACCGGGTCATCTTCACGCGCGGCGCCCGAAGGCGCGGTGCGGACCTGCTCCCCCGCCAGGGGTGAGAACCGCGAGCCCGCCAGCGGGATCTTTCGGTTCACCGGGCGGCGGAGCAGCGGCTGGATGGCCAGCACGAAGCCCGCGACGGCGGCGTTGGCCAGGAGCGTCGAGAAGAAGTTCACGGCCCCGGCGTACACCAGCGTCGCGTTGACCAGCACCATCGCCATCGAGACCGGGATGATCGCCTGCCAGGCGCCGGACATGACCTGATCGAAGCGGAGGCGGGGAAGCGTCCAGCGGACGACCATCATGAAGGCGATGAGCAGGCAGGTCTTGCCGAAGAGGACGAAGAACTTGGCCAGCATCGCATACCAGGCGACATCGGTGGGGCTCAGCAGCGGGAATTCGAAGCCCGGGATGGGCGAGAGCCCGTACCCGCCCAGGAACAGCACCGCGAAGATCGCCGAGCCCGTGATCATGTGGGCGTACTCGGCCAGGAAGAACAGGGCGAACCGCATCGACGAGTATTCGGTGTGGTAGCCGCCGACAAGCTCCTGCTCGCACTCGGCATTGTCGAAGGGCGCGCGGTTGCACTCGGCCAGCGAGCACATGTAGAAGATCGCCGCGACCAGCGGCTGGCTGAAGATGAGCCACCCGTGGTCGTGCTGGTGCTGAATGATCCGCGTGGGCAGCAGCGTGCCGGTGGCGAGCAGGATGGCGAGTATCGACAGGCCGAGGGGGATCTCGTAGGCGAGCATCTGGGAGGAGGCCCGCAGGCCGCCCAGCATCGAGTACTTGTTGTTGCTGGCCCACCCGCCAAGGGCGACGCCGTAGATCCCCAGCGAAGCGGTGGCGAGGATGTAGATCAGCCCGATGGACAGATCGGCCCCGGCGACGGTGCAGCGCTGCGCGTCAATGGTCCAGTCCAGGATCGGGATGGTGAACGCGGCGACATCGACATACCCGCCCCACGGAATGATCGCGAAGCCGATGAGGGCGGGGACGACGATGGTCGCGGGAGCGAGGGTGAAGAGCACCTTGTCAACGAAGGGGGGCTGGTAGTCCTCCTTGAAGATGAACTTCAGCCCGTCGGCCAGGGGCTGACCCCAGCCGCCCATGCCCTTGAGGAAGCTCAGGAAGGGCATATTGAAGTCGAACCCCGCCCGGTTGGGACCGATGCGGTCCTGCATCCAGGCGGAGATCTTGCGCTCGAAGAAAATGCAGTACGCGACGCCGACCAGAATCAGGTGGATGACCACGAGGATCACCGCGACCGACACCAGGAGCTGCGCCGTGATGAATTCAGGCTTGGGCATTGAACGGTCAGGGTAGCACAAGGGCGGCGCCGCGTCGTCCGCCAGCAGCCGCCACACGCCACGACCCGCCACCACCAGCCACCGGCGGCCGGCCGGCGGGACAACGCCGGGGCGGAAAACGGTCAGCGGTCATTCGTTCACGGGGCCGGCGGTCCCCTGCGACTCCGGGTCGAGGGTCGCCCCGGTCAGCTCGCCGGGCGCCGCGGGGCGGGCGTCCTCGCGCCGGCTGGAGAGCACCACCAGGGCCAGCGGGATGAGGGTCAGCAAGCGGACGGCGCTCGAGAGAGTGAACAGCCAGCGGTAGGCTTCGTGCGACTGGCCGAGCGACTGCAGGACCCAGCCCCCGATCAGGGAGCCCAGCACGCACGACCCCCAATGACCGGCGAACTGGAACGACATCAGCCCGGTGCGGTCCTCCTCGCGAATATGCCGCAGGATGAGCAGCCAGGTGGACAGTTCGTAGGCCCCCCACGCCGCGCCGGAGAGCACCTGCACCACCAGGAGCCATGAATAGTCGGTTGAGATCAGCCAGAGCCACCCGAGGGGCGTGATGGCGACCCCGGCGACGACGAGGACGAGGTTCGGGCCGTGCCGGTGAGCGACCCAGCCCAGGCCGCCGAGCACGGCGATCTTGCCCAGCATGGTGGCGCCGATGAGCGTGGTGTACTGGAAATAGGACCCCTTGAGGTCGCTGAGGATGTAGGGGTTCACGTACGGCGCCGCGATGTTCTCCGCAAAGCGGGCCGCGAACATATAGAACAGCAGGCGGAGGCCCCGCCCGACGCCATCATCGCCCGCGATGGCCCGCCGCAGGAACCCCAGCGGGCCGTGGCGCGCCCCGCCCTGAGGGAGGGGCGTGGGCTCGGGCTGCCGGGCCAGCATGTAGGCGGAGTATCCGCGGGCCACGGCGGCGATGACAAAGAGCCCGGCGAAAGCCAGGACGACCGCCGAGCGGTTGGCGGAGCGCTCGGGCGGCTCCCCGCCGGTGACGGCGGTGAGGATCAGGCCTCCGGTGGCGAAGCCAGCGAGCATGCCGATCTGCAGGGCCCGCTGCCGAAGCCCGAACCAGCGGGCCTGGATGCGGCGGGGCACAAACGTGGAGATCCACGTCGACCACGCGGCGCCGCCGCTCATGCCGGAGGTGAAGTACAGGCAGGCAGCGAAGAAGAGGGCCCAGGTGGGCACCCGCCCGACCAGCGCCGCGATGATCAGCGGGACAAAGGAGATCGCCTGGACCGTCGAGCAGGCGACGACCCAGCGCTTGTGCGAGCCGAGCCGGCGGATGGCCATCGGCGCGAGGAGCTGCAGCAGGGCGCCCATGGCGGGGGGGACGGTGGCGACCAGACCCGAAGCGATGTCGCCTGCGGAGAGGGCGAGCACAAACGCCGGGAGGTAGAGCTCGCCGATTCCGAACATGACGGCGAAGCCGCAGCCGTCAGCGAAGCTGCGGCGCATCGCGACGCGGGCGGAGTGGGCGGGCGCGGGAGAGGGCATGGGCCGACGGTAGGGGAGCGAGCCGGGCCGCCCTGGAAAAACAAGGGGCCGCCCGACCGGGCGGCCCCTTGGAGGAGCACTTAGAACGCGCGAAATCCGAGCCGAATCAAGCGCGGCGGCGACGGATGGCCATCAGGCCGCCCATGCCGGCCAGCGCGAAAGCGCTGGGGGAGGGCACGATGCGGATGGTGATGTCCTGGAAGTTCGCGGCGCCGAAGGAGTCGACAAAGTCCCAGCGGAGCTGGTAGGTGTTGCCGATGAGGCCGACGCCCGGGGCCCAGTTGAGCAGCGTGACAGCGGGGTTGCCGGGGTTGACGACGTTGGTGAGGAGCAGGCCGGCGAGCTGGGCGCCGTTGGTGTCGGTGATGCTGGTGATGGTGACGTTGTCGCCAGCCTCGGGGCCGATGAAGCGGAGGTCGGTGTTCAGAATCTGGCCGATCGAGGCGTCGATGATGTAGGTGGCGGCGGGCGGCACGTTGACGGCGATGGGGGCCTGGTTCTGGATGCCGCCGACTGAGAAGCAGATGTCGAGGTTGTCGAGGAAGTCGATGCCATCGGCGCTGCCGGCCGGGCCGTCGTAAGCGTTCCCGGCGCGATCGAAACGGCCGACGGCGAAGAAATCGGTCCCGTTGCCGGCGTTGACGCCGACGGTGGCGGCCGAGCCGCCGAAGCCGCCCGTGCCGCCGGAAGCGCTGCCGGTGGTCCAGTTCATATCGTCATAGGAGAAGCAGACGTTGTTGCCAAGGCCGATGCGGGCGTCGTTGCCGTCGGAGATCACGACCTGGAAGGTGTTGGTGCGGTCGGCCTGGCCGTTGAAGTAGCCCACGTTGTCCCAGGTGACGATGAGGGCGTTGGCGTCCTGGCGGTAGCGGACCACGCCGCTGCTGGCGTTGCGGGTGTCGACATCGGCGAAGAAAGGGGCGACCCGGGGAGCGCCGCCGGCGGGGAAGGCGAAGGGCGTGAAGCCGGAGTCGCCGTTGCCGAAGGTGAGGTTGCCGTTGTTGTTGATGAAGACCTGGTTGAAGGACTGGCCGTAGATGCTGAAGTTGAAACCGAGGTTGAAGGGACCGGCGAAGTCGTCGTCGTTCCGCTGGAGCGGATCGGCGGGGTTAGCCGGACCGCTGCCCTGGGCGCCGTTGGCCGAGAAGGGCACAACGGAGTAGGACGCGTCGAGGGGGAACAGAAGCTGCGTGGCATCGCCGGCGAGGGCGGATGCGGCGCTGCACGACAGACCAGCCAAGGCGAAAAGCGCGGCGGACTTCATGGGACTCTCTCCTATGGAAGAAGGCGGCCGTGCAGCCCGTCGAGGCAACGCGGTTCGCCCGGAACCTCTGACCCCACGACCGCCCACCCAGCCCACCCGCAGCACGGGCGCCAAATGAACAGCCGCCTCGGTTCCCCCCCACCGGCGACGCACCAGTACACTGGATGTGCGAACTCTCAGCTCCGACTCTCTCACTCAGCCTCTCTCACTCAGCGGCGCTCGGCTCATCGTCAGCCCATGCCGACGGCTTGCCAAACCCCCAAACTATCAGAACGTAGAATACCCTGATGGATCACATCCGCAAGGGCCCAATCCGGGGATGGTTCACTTTTTCCCTCCTGAGAACTACTTGCACACGCCTGGTTGAGCTGCGATCAGCCTCCCAGGCGGGATGTCATTAGCCCACGCGGTCCGCGGCCATTTGCACGTTTTCAGCAAAGATTCGGGCAGCGATCAGGGCCGGCCGGGCTGCAGCGGTCTGAGCACGGCCGTGACGGGATAGTGATCAGACGCCGTGCGGCGCCCCTGCACCCGCCGCTCGATCCCCGCCGACACGGTCTCGTAAGCCTGGGAGGCCAGAATCCAGTCGATTCGATCGCCGGTGAGGTCGGCCGTCCAGCCGCTGAACGTGCCCTCGAAGGCGTCGCGGGCGGGGCGGATGCGCCGGTAGGTGTCGCGGAGTGCGACGCCGCCCGCCCGGCCAGTGGTGGAGTCGCCCAGCAGGGCCACCTGAACCGGTGTTCCTGCGTCGACATTGAAATCTCCCAGCACCACCACCGCGGGCGTCGCCCCGCCGTCGGTTGAGGCGGTCTCGGCGGCCAGGCGATCCAGGCGGGCGCGGATCAGCTCCGCCGAGCGGGTCCGGGCCTGTACGCCGACATGATCGAGATGGGTATTGAGGACCAGGAGCGTGCCGCCGGTGCGGCGGTCGTGCAGCCGCACCCACGAAGCCATGCGTTCGCACGCGGCGTCCCACCCGCGGGAGCCTGGGACCTCCGGAGTGGGGCTGAGCCAGAAGTGGCCGCCGGCCAGGAGGACGAACCGCTCGGCGCGATAGAGAATGGGCGCGAATTCACCGGCGCGGGCGCCGTCGAGCCGGCCGACGCCGTGGAAGCCGTGGGTTGGGAAGCGCTCGCGGAGCCAGTCGGCCTGAAGGGCCTCGACTTCCTGGGCGCCCAGGAGGTCGGGATCGCAGGAGGCGATCACCCCGGCCACCAGGTCGCGACGCAGCGGCCAGGCGTTCTCGCCGTCGCGGGCTGAGGCGTAGCGGAGGTTGAACGACATGACGCGCAGGTCGCCCTCGGCGGGGCCGCTGGGACCGGGAAGGACGACCGCCGCGGGCCTGACCTCGGGGATCTCCGCGAGGGGAACCCGGTAGAGCTCCGCCCGGCTCTCGTCGGCCACCAGCAGGGTCTGGTCGTCGGCGAAACAGATCGACTCGCTGTCGCTGTCGCCCTGCACCATGCGGTAGGGCCGGCAGCGGACCCGCCCGCTGAAGAAGGGTGTACGGATGTCGGCCCGCTCGAAAAGCCAGATGCGGTCGTAGGTGAGGATCGCCAGGCGCAGCCCGTCGGGCGTGCAATCGGCCCCCGTGGCCTGCCCGAGCACGTCGAAGCGGTCGAGGTAGGTCAGCGTGTTCACCACGCCGGGCTCGCGGGCGTCCACGCGGTAGAGCTTGGTGAAGGTGTCGGAGCGGTTCTTGCTGAGGATGAAGATGTCGTCGCCGACGGTGAAGAGGGCCTCGGCGTCGAAGTTGAAGTCGGCCTTGGGCGCCGGGCGGGCCCGCTGATCGGGGTAGCGGAAGACGATCTTGCTCGTGAAGCCGGCGCGGCCCTCATCGGCCTCGGGCTCCTCGAGCAGGTAGAGCGTGAGGTCGGCCCGGGCGTTGGTGTTGTTGCCGAAATCGGCGACGATCAGCCGGCCGGAGGCGTCGACGGCGATGTCCTCCCAGTCGGAGTTGATCGCCCCGGCGACCAGCACCCCGGGCGTCTCGGGGTAGCGGACCGAGGGGACGACTGAGCCATCCTCGCGGATGGGGTAAACCCGGGGTTCATCGCCGGAGTCGTTGAGCGTCCAGTACACACCCGGGTGGGCGCGCGACTTGACGATTCCTGAGATCTCTTTGCTGGCCCCGGGGCCGAGCTTGGCGGCAGGCGTCAGGACCAGCGGTGGCAGGGCGGCCGGCGGCGAAGCCTGTGCCGGGGCCTGCGTCGGGGCCGGGGCCAGGCCGGCGGCGCCGGCGAGACAACGAGGCGAGCCAACCTGAGCGGCGAACGCGGCGGCGGCCGCGGCCGCGAGGGCGTAGAACGGGCGCATGGCGAACCTCCGGGGGCGGGGGGCGGGGTGAGCACCAAGATATCAGGGACGCCCGCCCGCAGGGGAGGCGATCAGCTCTGGCCGACGGTGAGGCCGACAGACCCCTGCGCGCCGGCGCGGTCGCCGGCGCGTTCGTGGGCCAACTTCTCCCAGCCGCTTCCGAGCTCGCCGATGGGGTCGGGGGGGACAATGTCGACTTTCTTCTCACCCAGCTTGGCCTCGCCCCGGGTGACGCGGTCCTGGAAGGCGAGGGTTTCCTTGAGCAGGGCGTCGAGGATCTCCTCCTCGGGGACGTTGGAGACCTTCTCGCCCTGCACATAGATGATGCCGCGGCGGTCGCCGGCGAACACGGCGACGTCGGCGCCCTCGGCTTCGCCGGGGCCGTTGACGATGCAGCCCATCACGGCGACCTTGATGGGCAGGTGCACCTGGCCGTCGAGCTTTTTGCGCACATCCTGCACCAGCGTGATCAGGTCGACCTGGATGCGGCCGCAGGTGGGGCAGGCGATGAGCTCGGCGCTGGTGCGATCGCGCAGGCCGAGTGAGTAGAGCAACTCCAGGCCGTCCTCAACCTCGAAGCGCGAGTCGCTGGCGTACGAGATCCGCAGCGTGTCGCCGATGCCGCCGGCCAGCAGCGTCCCCAGGGCCACCACGGAACGGATGGCGCCCGTCTCACGCGGCCCGGCGTGGGTGACGCCCAGGTGCAGCGGATGATCGAAGCGGCGCGAGATCTCGGTGTAGACATCGATCACCGTCGCGGCGTCCATGCTCTTGGCCGAAATGGTGACGTCGTAGAAATCCTGCTCGTAGAAGATGTCGAGGTATTCCTCGAGCTTGGTGATCATGATCGCCA